>MIAK01000030.1:1610-37504 GCA_001829085.1 Sphingomonadales bacterium RIFCSPLOWO2_12_FULL_63_15
CTCAATGACGAACGCAGCGGGTCTAATTGCTCTTATGCGTGATGTCCAGGAAGAGTGATTTTATCCTTGATGCACGTCGGTTGCCACCCGCATGTCAAGGCGATTAGATAGGCTGGAAGGATAGCCATGCTAATTTATTGCATCCCCGGAAATTGACCGTTCCCGCTGCCGGGGCGAAAACGTGATAGGAGGTGGCCAAGGGTGCCTACTCTTGACCACAATATGAGCCTCTGCAAGGTTGAGATTAAGCAGCAGGCGCAGTATGCGATAATGCTGTTCGGATATATCCCGCACGTCATAGCGCCGCATCGTCAATATTCCTCCCGCAACAAGCGAGGCGGGCGATAATCGCCCGCCTCTCCGTGCAGTCGTTCACGCACCAGCCTTCTTGGCCTTGGGCTTGAAATTCGCTTTGCGCTCAGCGATGGCGGCGGTGAGTTGCGGATCGAGTTCGCCAGCATTGATGGCTTCGATGATCGAGCCGATAATGACCGGCACGTCAGCGAGACTGTCAACCGCGACCGCGTTCATGCCTTTGGCAAATTCGAGCGGCTTGGAGCCATAGCGCAACTGAAAAAACATCTTGCCGCTTGCATCGGTGAACCAGCCCTTGCGAACGGTGCGCGGCGCATCGACGCGAATCTTCTCACCCTCGGCATTGGTCCTGGTGACCTTCTTCATGGCCTGAAACGACGTGCCTGCAATTTCGGCCTCTGCCAGCGCCTTCTGTTCTTCCAGATAGCGCAGCAGTTTTACGCGGAAGCCATGCTGCAGCGCGCCCGGATTGATCGGGGCGGCAGCGGCAAGCTTGAGGGACTTGAGGATCGACATGGGCAACTCCTTGGCTTGTTTCGGACAAGCCAAGCGATAACGTCGCCTAGCCAAAGAGCGACTGGAGATTGGCGTTAACAGTCAGAAAAATAACCATAAATAATTCAGTCGCCATGAAGATGGATTTCAGGGATTTTCGGCGATCAAACGATAGACCGTAGCCGGGCTACAGCGAATTTCCTTGGCAATCGCGCGCGGTTTCATGCCAGCACTACGAAGATTCTGGATGGCGGCAACATCGAAGCGTTGTTTGCCACCACGATAGGCTCCCTGCGCCTTGGCCTTTTCGATCCCCTCGCGCTGGCGTTCCTGCCGTATGTCGAGTTCAAATTCCGCGACAGCAGCCAATATGCCCAGCATCAACTTGCCATGGCTGGTGGTCGTATCAAGGCCGCCTTGTTGCAGGCACCGAAACCCGACACCTTTGGCGGTGAGGCTGGCAACGATATTATGCAAATCCTGCGCTGACCGGGCAAAGCGATCAAGCCGCGTGACGACGAACGTGTCGCCCTCCCGACAAAAATCGAGCGCGGCTTTTAGCTGGGGCCGGTTGGATGCCGATTTGCCGCTCAACTGCTCCTGAAATATTTTCTCGACGCTGTGCGCCGCAAGTTGCTCCAACTGCACGTCGAGCGATTGGTGGGTGGTCGATACACGGGCATATCCGACAAGCATGGCTTCTCCTTCGGATGGTTCAAGACCCTGCTGCGATTGTGTCTTTTTGGGGAGAGAGCAAGTCTGCCAAGACGCCTTTCCGCTATCGGAACAACGTCTTGGCAGGCTTTAGTCTGTTAAATCCGTATAGGGCGGGTGGGCATCGTAGCCGGGATTGGTGTTCCGACCATCGGCCTAAAAGCGGATGCATGGCTCCATGGCTGCCCGGCGGTTTGTCGCCGGGGCAGCCCTGGAGGCGATTTGCCGAAAGTCAGTTGAAAAGGGGCATGACCGTCCAACCAGCAGCAAACGGACTGATTTTCGGACGAAATTGAGCGATAACCTCCGCTGGCAACTGCGGGATCATATCCTCATCTTCATCGAACGCATATTCCTGCCTGTTGTCCGTACCGTCGCGGTAAGACCCCCAGAACAGATTACCGGGTTCCCAATATAGGGCATCGACCTGCCATCCTTGCGCCTCCATTGCACGATACAATTCAATAGGAGGCTCGTTGCGGCTGTGGCTCGCAATTTCGATACGGCTGCCTGCACGCTTGATGTAGTTGATGCCTGCGCCACCAAGAGTAGGCGCATAACGGTCCGTTATCCCAAAGTTGTCATTGAGGGCTTCATTAGCCGTGGATATGAGCGCGGCGATTGCTTCGTCTTCATCGGGGGCAGTGAGGTAAGCGATATTCTGGCACCAGTTAGCCATTTGTTTTCTCCTTGTAGGACCTAATTGTCCGATCTGTCCCGACAAGGTTGCTGTCCTTTTGATAGCGGCTTGGACCAAACCGCGTCATTATTGATTTTGCCGTTGATCATAAATAATCATCGTCGCCTGATCGTCACATTCCACCCCTGTAAAGCGCCGCCAAGGGATTGGGGCTGTTGGGGTAACCAAGCAGTTCCAACATCCTCAGCGAGCGCCGTAGGGCAGTTATGCCGCCATTGCGGGCTGTGCCCCCGACTGGACTATCGGCGCATGTCCCTTGAACAGGGGCTTCTTGCCATCGCCGTTAGAGAAATATTCCAGCGTGATAGGATGGAAATTCGTGCCAGCGACAAGCAGCGCATTCGTAGGAATATCCCCTTCCCAACCCAACACCACGACGCAATCTGACTCGACCGGAGCCTTGTAGCCGAATTTGTCAGCGGCGGCATACAGGGGTGACATGACATAACGGGAAAGCTTCCCGGCGGTCGTTGCTGAACGGCTTGCGTTGCGGATGTCGTCGCCGCCCTCAGCCTCAAACCACTGCATCCATTCCGGGGCTGATACAGCGGCGAGCTTTGCTTCGGCATGATCGGCTGTGGCAAAGAGCAGGCTGAACTTTTCGTCGCCGAACTCGAACATGGCGCTGGGTGCCTTGTCCGGGTCATTATGGAAATAGCTGATCGCGATTTCGGAGCGGCGGGTTTTACGAACCGGCATTTGCACGACCGGCGCCGACACCTCCCTCGTCATCTCCTCACCACTATGATTCTCTATGATCGTCCTGGCTTGGGAGAAGCCAGCAGCCGCAGGCTCATGGGCTATCATGGCATGTCCTGAGAGCGCCGCAGGCTCATGGCCTAAATGGGCGAGATCATGGGCTTCTGGCGAGCCTGCGAGCTTCATCTCGTCCGAAGGACAAGTCATGGCTCTCTCATGATTTATTTCATTTGATTTGATTTCATTGCGCCACCAAGAATCCAGCAATTGTGCGGCTCTCAGCCCCAAAATGGATGAAAGCAGGGTGAAATCGGGTTGGATGCGGGATGAAATATGGATGAAATGGCGTTGGAATGCAGCCAGCAATTCATCCTTTTCATGCTCAGGATGAAATGTGGATGAAATTGCCTGTGCGCCCGGCATGGCGATGATCTGGTCCCGTCCGTGCTGCCGGGCATATTTGATCTTATTGGCCGTCAGCTTGACCTCGCCATCATAGGCAAAGTCGGTGCGCTGGGTCCGACGCCTAATATTTTCGATGAAGGTCTTTTTCATACCATCGGGCAAAGCCTGCTTGTTCATCAATGTGCGGGTGACGCTGTTCAGGACATTGATGGTCTTTATGTCCGAGACGTGGCCGTTGAGCAGGCCGATGCTTTTTGCGACCTCGTCGCGCAAATCGAGCCAGCGGGGCATGTAGGATTTTTTCGTCATTATATTCTGTCCTCCGAAATGAAAATGGACCTGACCGGCGGGGTGCATGTCGCCAGACAGGTCCAGATTTTCAGGAAACAGAACCGATGGCTTTTCGCTTGAACAGCGAAGCACCCACCGTTCAGAATATTTAGCACCGGGCCTCGTCCCGCTGCGTTATATCAGCATATGGAATTTGGCCCGGTCGCGTCATTATTCATCGCGGAAAAGTTTAGCGGCTAAACTTTTTGAAGGGTCTGCTCATGGCTTGTTTCGCCGCGCAAACAGAAATTGCTCGATCAGTTCAGGTGGATAACGCCGCCCAAGTTTGAACGACAAGTTGGTCATTCCGGCCAAATAAGCGGGATAAAACTTTTCCTGATTGCCGCGCGTAGTGACTGCGCCGACAAAATCATCGACCGATGCGCTCGCCGACAAGCCCGTCGGCGTTATGGCATTGCGAAGGGGCATGATGGCGGCATCCTTCAATGTGAAAATCGCGCGCACGACCTGTTTGTCAAAAATCAGACACGGCCCTTCCTTACCGATCAAGCCAGAAAAGTAAGCGATCTTGCTTGTGGTTGAGGTAGCCGCGCCAGAACTCACTTTATTCAGTGCCGAAATAATCTCTTGCACTGGCAATGGTTGCCGCTTGCGCAGATCATCAATGACTGTAGCAAATTCAGGAGCCTTGTCGATGGCTGCACACGCATCCCCCCCTTTTTTGTCATACTGGGATATTTTGCCGCTGGGATAGCCCCAGACAATTGTCCAGACGACGCCAAGCGCAACGTCTTTCCTATATGCGTCAAACACATGCGATCGGCGGATGAGTTGATCGCCTAATGCCTGGAACAGCGGCGCGTGAACGAAATCATCCTTCCAAGCCGATGCACGAAACTTGGTGCCTAATTTGCTCGGATCAAAATGCTGCAAGCCAGTCAGCATATCAGGCCGCCTTTTCCACTATATTTGCTACATCCTCACAGCATTGAGCATAGTGCATCCCGTTGCTGATGACGGCAGGAAGCAGAATTCTGAGCATATCCTGCCTCCCGTCGCTGTTTCGGAATATGGTTTCCAACTGCAATGCAGCGTCCGCAACATCGCTGTCCACGAACCAGCCCGTCGCATCACATTCATAATCAGCAAAGGATCGGCAGAGCCGTTCGACATCGACAATGGCAAGCCAGCGCGGTTCGGCAAAACCGGCCTTTCGCTTGGTCGTCAGAAAGTCGGTGGCGAGATGGCTGGCATCGTCCCTGACGAGCTGGAGCCTGCCCTGATCCAATTGCAGAGCGAGGCGTCGGGGCGAGCCGCGCATCGCCTTATTATGGATGTTGTGGCGCTTGATGTCAGCCCGCCAGCAATCGTTGAAAGCAAGAATCTGTGGCAATATTGTGTGGTTGGCCGCCACCCCATGCTTTGCTTTCAGCACGGGCGCGCCGATCCGGAACAGCTTGCCCTCCGGCAGTTCAGATAATGCGATTGCCTTCGCTGTCGGCGTGGAGGAAACCAATTCATAGTCATGCGCTTCACCGCCGGACACGCGGCCAATGTCCCAATCATCGAACCGCCCGAAACTGCCCTGAAAATCGAGCGCAGCTTTCAAGTTCAGCGCTACGACCTGATCAACCGGCAGTAACGGCAAATGCCCATCGAGAACCATTCCCGCCCACATGAAGCTATAACTGGTCGAGATAGCATCCACATGACAACGGGCATTGCCACGTTCCATGCGATTGACGATCCCCACATGAAAATCACTCAGGCTATTGGGGTCGATCAGGGTCAGGATCAGGTCGATGGCGCGATGCAGGCGACCCAAGGGCCGTTCCGCGGACCTTTCCCGTTCCGTCGCCTGTGCAGGCACAAGTTTCAGCAGAAGCGGCTCGATCTTATCGCTTTCGGTATCCAAAAGTCGGAGGATTGAGGCGTTATTGTTGCCGTCAATCTCGACCAGCACGGTGGCGAAGCCCTTATGCTGAGTTGCCGTTGGCAGGGTGACGGTCGTAGAACGCGGGCCAGTGGCCAGCACTGATCCAGCATAGGATAGTCGGGACTGCTTTGCCTTGGCATTAATCTGCCGGGCCGTGCCATTGGCTAGTTCAGCAGCCTCTTCCAGCCTGCCCTTGATCCCGTCGCCGTCATGTAACCACTGCTGGAAATCAGCGAACAGGATGTTCATGCTATGCGCGTGATGTAGCACCTGCGCATATTGGGATTTAAGGGGTGCGGACAGATTGGTGAAAGCTGCTGGCAGTAACGCAATATAGGGATTGCCGCGCACCGGCTTGCTCCATTTGCCGTTACGATGTTCGATAAACTGCTGCGTTAACGACCGTCCCTTTTCGTCGAAAATGCTGCGTGTCTTTTCGCCAAAATCGTAAAGCTTAGCCAAAGTCGCATATAGCATGGCGATTGCGCCCTTCTCATGCCGCTCATAGTCCCGCGCCTCTCTGCGGATAGTGTTGAATGCAATCTTCACCTCCTCAAACTGGGCTTCGGTAGAATTTTTCAGCAAAGCAAGCGACATGCGGCCCCCGGATAATGATCGCAGAATCTTTAGCGGCTAAAATCTTTTCAAAGGGTTGCCGTGTTCGCAGTTACTATTTTTCAACATGGACGGGGCATGGCAGCGCGACACAAGGAGACTGCCCCATGCTGACCAAAGCCGGACTATTGGCCGCCAACCGCGCAATCTATCTGCCCGCTATCAGCGCCAACTATGCCGACTTTGCCAAAAATGGGGCGTTCAAGCGCAATGTTGCCGACCTGGTGCCGAACGATCTGGACTTTCTCGATCCTGCCAACCGCTATTTCACCTATCCATTCGCGCTTTACAGTGCGGGCCAGGTCATTCGCACTCCGTCCAAATTGCCCAAAGCCTGCATGGTCGCACAAAGGGATCGTAGCCAAACGATCGTGCTGGGCGATAGCGGCGGCTTTCAGGTATCGCGCGGCACGATCGAATTTGAGAAAGATACAACAGCACGGCGGATGCTGAAATGGATGGAAGGCGTTGCGGACTGGTCCATGGTCCTCGATTTTCCCACCGGCGGCATCGCACCCGGCTTCATGAAGCCCCATATCGGACGCCTCGTTGCCGAAGGGCATGATATCGACGCCATGTGCAAGGCAAATGGCCAATCGCGCGATTTCAACGCCTGTCTGCTCCAGACCCAAATCAACAATGACCAGTTTGTCGCGGAACGCGCCACAGGCGCGACCGGGCTTCTCAATGTTCTGCAGGGACGCAACGAGGCCGAGAGCAAGGCATGGTTTGAGGCGGTGAAACATTACCCCTTCGAGGGCATCGCCTTTGCAGGCGCGCACCAGAATAATTTTAGCCTGCTACTACGCCGCCTCCATGATCTGCATCGGGACGGCCTTCTGCAACAGTGCGGCTGGGTCCATGTTCTGGGCGTCTCGACACTCGACATAGGATGTCTGCTGACCAAGGTGCAGCAATGCGTTCGGGAATATTGGGGCTATCAAGATTTTCAGATCAGCTTCGACAGCGCCAGTCCCTTCATCAATGCTGCCAACAACGGCATGATTGTCGGGCAGACCCTCGATTCTTACAGTTGGACTATCCGCACTGCCAACATTGCCACCGTTGCAGACGATGATATTGGGCTGTCAGTCAATGATTTCTGCACCCAAAAGCTTGATCGCAAGACCGATCGCCTTGGACGTGAGAAAATCGCAACGCACAGCAATATCGGTGACATGCTGCATATGTCGGACCTGAGCGTCAGCAGGGCTAAGATCGCTGGCCAGCGCGACAAGTCGGGGCTGGACGTCGATAGCTCCTATTTGCTGATGCACCATAATGTGCAGGCTTTCGTCGCTGCCCATGATCAAGCCCATGATGTTTTCTTCGGGCCTGAGAATTGGCGCGTGCCGGTTGATGCTAAGGCAATCTCCGGCATTGTCGAAGTCATGTTCCGGGGTAAGCCTAAGCCCAATGCCGCTGGTGGTATCGATCATATTCCATTGCATGATCCTGTCGCGCATATCGACCAATGCGAGGTCTGGCTTGATCGACTAGCAGCGCAGCGGAACCGGGCTGCGGTGCAGAACGAAGACAATGAACGACTGGTCGCCTGATATAAAATTCAATTATATCAAGTTTTTAGCATATCAATACCGTTATTATAATGGTGCCAGGCCATGATCGCCGCCGCGCCGCGATGCGGTCGCCAGGCGTCGGCCAAAGCGCGGGTCGCTTTCTCGCTCGGCCGTTCGGGCAATCCCAATATCCGCCCGGTCTCGATCTGCACGGCCAGGTCGCCCGCCGGCCAGATATCGGGCCGCCCCTCGGCAAACAACAGATAGATTTCCGCCGACCAGCGCCCAATCCCCTTGATCCGCACCAGTTGTGCAATCGCGTCCTCGTCATCGGCGGGCAGGGCGTGGAGGTCCAGCGCGCCCGAAACCACCATTTCGGCCAGGCTGCGGGCATAGCCCTGCTTCTGCCGCGACAGTCCGCACACGCGCAACGCATCATAGTCGCGCGCCAGCAGCACGTCCGGCGCACAGCCTTCGCCCAGTTCCGCCTCCAGCTTGCGCCACACCGCACCCGCTGACGCCACGCTGACCTGCTGCCCGACGATCGTGCGCAGCAATGTCTCATAGCCCGGCTCGCGCACCCGCGGCTCAGGATAGCCCGCCCGCGCCAGCGCGGCGGCGAAACCCGGCTCGATGGCGGCGATCGCGTCTAGGCTGTCGCGCAGCTGTTGCGCCGTCGTCACCATGATGTTTCCCTCAGCAGCGCTTGATTTCCGGCCGTCCCTCCGTCAGAGCAGCGGAGATAATTTCCTAGGGGACTGGATAGATGCCGAAACTGATCGTGGTCAACCGTGCGGGCGAAGAACAGGCTGTCGAAGGCGACAATGGCCTGTCGGTGATGGAAGTCATCCGCGACAACGGCTTTGACGAGTTGCTGGCCCTGTGCGGCGGTTGCTGCTCCTGCGCCACTTGCCATGTCTATGTCGATCCCGACTTCGCGGACGTCCTGCCCGCGATGACCGAGGATGAAAACGACCTGCTCGACAGTTCCGACCACCGCAACGACACCAGCCGCCTGTCATGCCAGGTCGTGCTGAGCGACGCGCTCGACGGTCTGCGCGTCACCATCGCCCCCGAAGACTGACCCCAAAAAAATCCTCCCCTGAAAGGGGAGACGGAGGGTGTCACCCTATCAAGTGGGCGACACCCTTTCCCTTTTGTTACCGACTCGCCGCCGCATAGAGCGCAATCGCCGCTGCATTGGAGACGTTCAAACTCTCCATCCGCGGGCTGATCGGCAGCTTCGCCAATATGTCGCAATGCGCCATGCTGTTGTGCCGCAAGCCTTCGCCCTCGGCCCCCAGCACTAGCGCCACGCGCGATTCGCCGATCGCGTCGCCCAGCACCGTGTCCGCATCGCCATCCAGGCCGATGCGCCAATAGCCTGCCTCGGCAATCTCATCGAGCGCACGGGCCAGGTTCACCACCCGCACCCACGGCATGATTTCCAGCGCGCCCGACGCCGCGCGCGCCAGCACACCCGATTCGGGCGGCGCATGCCGGTCCTGCGTGACGATGCACAGCGCGTCGAACGCCGCGGCCGACCGCAGGATCGCGCCGACATTATGCGGGTCCGTCACCTGGTCTAGCACCAGGATCGGGCGCTTGTCGTCGCGGCCCTGTTCCAGCACTTCGTCCAGCCAGACATCGTCCAGCGGTTCGACTTCGGCGACGATGCCCTGATGCGGCGCATCCGACGGGACCATCCGGCCCATGTCGGCGACGTCGGCATAGACGATCGGCAGCACCGGGGGCAGGTCGAGCGGGGCCAGCGCTTCGCGCGTGCCCCATATCTTGCGCACGATGCGATTGGGGTTGGCGAGAGCCGCGATAACGGCATGACGCCCATAGAAGCGCGGGAAGGCGCCCTTGGGCTTGGCGGAGCGATGACCTCTTTTCATGATTGCGCTCATTTCACATCCACCCATTGACAGGCAAGCCTCGTTTCGCCATTGAGCCGCCTCCAGCGCGATGAAAGGCAGTTTTCTGTCATCGCACAGGGTACTGGACAGGTGGCCGAGTGGTTAAAGGCAGCAGACTGTAAATCTGCCGGGCTACGCCCTACGTTGGTTCGAACCCAACCCTGTCCACCACCCTTGCGCGTTGCGCCGCGGCGCGCGGCCTCTTCCGGGTTTCCGGCTGGCGCGCCCTCCCACCGAGCCCGCTGAGAGACGAAAGGGAAGCGCCCACGACGTGGCTTATCCTCGGCATTGCCGTATTTACTGAAATCTGCTGGGCCTTGAGCCTCAAATGGGCCGCAGGGGTCGCCACCTGGCAGGCATCGATCGTCCCGATCGCACTCAGCTTCCTCAACATGGGCCTCCTCGCCCTCGCCATGCGCGGCATCCCCGCCGGCACCGCCTATGCCGTCTGGACCGGCCTCGGTGCCGTTGGCGTCATCATCGGCGGCATCCTCTTCTTCGGCGACCGCGTGAACGGCGTGCAGATGGGCTTCATGGCGCTGATCGTCGTGGGCGTCGTGGGGACGAAGTTTTTCGCGAGTGCGTGAGGGGGAGGCGGGACAGCGCCAATTTCCGCCATTATGGCACTATTGCGCGGTTCTTATGACCGAACATCTCTCCGATCGTCTATCACCGATCCCGCCCCGCGATCGCCCGACATAGTTTATGCGTTGTTTACCTGGGCATGGCAAAAAAGAGCGTCATGAAGATGCTTGCTGCCGGTAAAATGTCTGTCCCTACAAGGGCAGCTGTCACGCTTTCGCTCGTGATCGGATTATTGTTTTTAGTTTCGGGCATGGCTGCATATTTCGATATAAAGCGCCAAGCCCTGGACGAGGCGCTGATCCGGCTCGATGGCCAGAACAGGCAAGTAGCGGAACTTCAGGAGGGGCGGTTCACACGGCTCAGCGCAGCGCATGAACATGCCAAACAGCTATTGTTGGCAGAACTTGCTGAAGGTCCAAGCCCCGATGACGCGCGTAACCTCGACACGCTTTTTCCGCGTGATCGTCGCGGGGGACGGCGAAGTTCGGACCTGCTATTCGACGGTGGCCGGACACCATTCGGTTATGTGCGTGGTGTGGGCGCCTATATCGGGATGGAACCGGATGCGAACCAGCGAGCGCTCATTCTCCGTGCCACACGGGTGGCGCACGCAGTCGGAGAAGGCATTCGCCCTGACCTAAAAAGTCTCTACTTCTTCACTCCGGACAATTCGCTCATCATGTTCGCACCGGATCGTGAGGACAAGCTCGGCTTCTACCGGAAGAAAGCTCCCGGCAACCTTGATTTCCAACAGGAAACGTTCGCAAAGATCAGCACGGCTGCGTTGAATCCATCGCGACGGACACGATGTACGCCTCTCGTGCATATCCTATACGATACATCCGGTCGAACTTGGACGACGGGCTGCATGACCCCTGTCGATTGGAACGGGCGACACATTGGTACCTGGGGCACGAGCCTTCTGCTCAATGATTTGCTGTCGGCCGATGAGTTGAATGGGTTTCGTGCAACGGATACCGTACTCGTATCGGCCGAAGGAATGCTCATCCGGCATCCACGCTACACGCTTCAGAGCGAAGCGGGGTCGGAACAATTGTTGGACCTTAAACAGACGCGCGATCCGCAGCTTCAAGCCCTGTGGCAGTTCATTCGCAGTAATGCCGGCAAGACGTTTTTGGGCCATGCGCCAAGGTTGGCCGCGCATGTATCGATGCGCACGATCAAAACGCCCGGTTGGTATGTGCTCACCATCCAAAATGAGGACGTGATACAAGCAGGCGCACTGCGTGCCGTTGCGCGCGTAGCCATAACGGCGTTTCTTTGCCTTTTGCTCCAGGGCATCGCTATCAGCCTGCTGATTCGACGCTATGTCGGAAGGCCGCTTGCGCGTCTGACCGAACGGACAAGAATATTGACCCGACGCTTCCAGTCCGACGTCGATTTTCCCGCAAGCGCGAGGCCAGAGCTCGACGAAGTGGAACAACTTGGCCACGACTTCGACGACATGGCGGAAAAACTCACGCGCGCCCATCTCAACCTGGAGCAGCAGGTCGCACAACGGACGGACGAGTTGCATCGCGCCAACGTTGAACTCAGCCGATTGGCCGACTGCGATACTCTCACCGGCGCCCCGAACCGCCGACGGATATTATATGATGTGGAAGAAAAGTTGGCGCTGCGGAACCCGCGCCGACTGTACATGCTGGTAATCGATATTGATCACTTCAAGCGCGTGAACGACACCTATGGCCATCTCGTTGGTGATCGAATCTTGACCGAGATAGCCCAAGACGCGCGGTCGCTTTTGCGAGATAATGATTTGTTTGGCCGGATCGGCGGCGAGGAGTTCATGGCGCTGATCGAGACCAGCGGTCCAGAAGAAGCAATCATCGTGGCTGAAAGACTTCGGTCTGGCATCGGCAAGACGAAACGAATATTCGCAGATGGGGCCGCTGGACAAATGACTGTCAGCATCGGTATCGCTAATGCGCACGGCAGATTGTCGTTCGCGCAATTATATGCAGCCGCCGATGCAGCGCTGTACAAGGCAAAACACCGGGGGCGTGATCAGTGCGTAATTGAAGAAGCAGACACTGTGAATTGAGCGTCGATCGGTTAAACCATCTCGGCCAGTGGTCGGCTGCGGTTGGCATCGTGGCATGGCAGCCAACCTAAACCCGTTGCTCCAAACCGCACATTCGCCGGTCGGCTTATTCCCCTGTCCTACATCCCCCACCTTATGCCACACTCCCCCCGCGCTCTTTCTCCCCGTCAACTTCCCTCTCCCTGCGGCTCCCTCTCCGCACACCCACCCACTTCGCAAAAATTCTCCTATTGCGAAATCCGCGCCACCCGTCTGTCCCCACGCTTTTGCGTCGGCCACGACACTGTATACTTCGCAACCGGCCGAGCCCTTGCAAAACGCCGCTTCCTGCCTTTGCTGCACCGCACGCCCATGCTAGGGGCGCGCCATGCTTAATCTGAATGCCATCACCGTGCGCCTGGGCGGCCGCATCATCCTTGACCGTGCCGCCGCCGCGCTGCCGCCCCGGTCGCGCGTCGGGCTGATCGGCCGCAATGGCGCTGGCAAGTCCACGCTGATGAAGGTGATGATCGGCCAGCTCGACCCGGACGAGGGCAGTTGCGACATGCCGCGCGACACGCGCCTTGGATATATCGCGCAGGAAGCCCCGTCGGGCACCGCGACCCCGTTCGAAACCGTGCTGGAGGCGGACAAGGAACGCGCCGCGCTGATGGAGGAGGCCGAACATACCCAAGACCCCGATCGCCTCGGCCATATCTATGAGCGGCTGACGACGATCGACGCCTATACCGCCCCGGCACGCGCCGCCCGCATCCTCGTTGGCCTCGGCTTTGACGAGGAAATGCAGGGCCGTCCGCTGGACAGCTATTCGGGCGGCTGGAAGATGCGCGTGGCGCTCGCCTCCTTGCTCTTTTCCAACCCCGACCTGCTGCTGCTTGACGAGCCCTCGAACCATCTCGATCTCGAAGCCACGCTCTGGCTCGAAAATTTCCTCAAAGCCTATCGCGGCACCGTGGTCGTCATCAGCCATGAGCGCGACCTGCTCAACAATGTGGTCGACTATATCCTGCATCTCGAAGGCGGGAAGGTCACCCTCTATCCCGGCGGTTATGATGCCTTCGAACGGCAGCGCGCCGAACGCCTGGCCCAGCTCGAATCGGCCCGCACCAAGCAGCAGGCCGAGCGCGAGAAATTGCAGGAATATGTCGCCCGCAACTCCGCCCGTGCCTCGACCGCGAAACAGGCCCAGTCCCGTGCCAAGGCGCTGGCCCGGATGCAGCCGATCGCCGCCGCCATCGAAGATCCGACGCTGCATTTCGGTTTCCCCAGCCCCGCCGAACTGCGCCCGCCGCTCATCACCATGGACATGGCCTCGGTCGGCTATGGCGACACGCCGATCTTGAAGCGCATCAACATGCGCATCGACCCGGATGACCGGATCGCGCTGCTGGGCCGCAACGGCAATGGCAAGACGACGCTGGCCCGCCTCATCGCCGCGCAACTCGCGCCGATGGAAGGCGAAATGGCCAGCAGCCCCAAGATGAATGTCGGCTATTTCACCCAATATCAGGTGGAGGAACTGGACGTCACCGACACCCCGCTCGAACATATGACCCGCGTCATGAAAGGCGCGACCCCCGGCGCGGTGCGCGCCCAACTCGGCCGCTTCGGCTTTTCCGGCGAGCGCGCGGTGCAGAAGGTCGGCTCCATGTCGGGCGGCGAACGCGCCCGCCTGGCGCTGGCCCTCATCACCCGCGACGCCCCGCACATGCTGATCCTCGACGAACCGACCAACCATCTCGACGTCGACAGCCGCGAAGCCCTGGTCCAGGCCTTGAACGACTATTCGGGCGCCGTGGTGATCGTCAGCCATGACCGCCACATGATCGAACTGGTCGCCGACCGGCTGGTGCTGGTCGACAATGGCACGGCCCAGCCGTTCGACGGCAGCCTTGACGATTATACCGACATCATCCTGCGCAAGGCCGACGGCAACAGCAGCAGCGGCGACGCGCCCAAGGTCGATCGCAAGGCCGACAAGAAAGCCGCCGCCGAATGGCGCGAAAAGCAGAAGCTGCTCAAGAACGCGGTCAACAAGGCCGAACGCGAAATGACCGCACTCGCCGCCGAACGCACCCGCATCGATGCAGCCCTCGCCAACCCCGCCAAGGCAACGGTCAAGACCAGCGACCTGATGGTCCAGCGCGCCGCGATCGAAAAGAAACTCGCCGCCGCCGAGGAAGTGTGGATGGAAGCGGGCGCAGCGCTGGAAGCGGGCTGATCCTTCGAACGTCTGTAGCTGACTATCTGAAGGGTTCGCAGGCTATGCCGTCATTGTCCCCGTCCATATGGGCGCCATATCCGGGCTGCCCCCGATAGAGTGGCGTCGCACCCGCCGCCCTGGCTTCACGGCAATTGCGATAGCTGCCCCCGTAAGCCGTACTTGAAGCGGCGGAGGCAATAGCGCCACGGTTCGATGGCCGCGCGGCATGGAACGCAACGGAGTCCGGTTGCTGACTGTCGAGTTCCTCCGCGCTCATTCCTGCTTCGCGCTCTATGCTGTTGCGGGGTTTCCAATCCGATTTTTGCGGCGCTGCCTGCTCAACCGGCGTCGTTTCCCGCAAGACAACGCCACCGGCTAGGCCAAGGACAACAGCACCGGCAAACAAGGATACAGCAAATTGCATGGACGCAACATTATCCGGGCAAGGGTAAAAAAATTGCTACGTCCATCCGCAGGATCAAAATTGCCGCTCCAGCAGCATCAGTGCCGGGTCGCCCTCGACGGCGCGGGCAGTAAAGCCCATTTCCCGTTCCAGCGAGATGGCGGCATGATTGTCGCGGCTCTCGATCGACTGGAGCTTCTTGATGCCCCAATGCCGCGCTTCCTGCGCCATATGGTCGAGCAGGGTCCAGCCAATCCCCTTGCCCTTGAGTTCGGGCAGGATCGAAATGGCGACCTCGCCAATGTCACCCGCCTTGTCCGCCGCCAGCGTCGCCGCCGCGATGATCGTCGCGCCGCCCGGCTCGAATGCCAACACTGTTTCATGCCGGTGATGCTCGAACGCCGTAATGTCATGCAACTGTGCCGGGCTGACATGACGCACCGCGCTCAGGAAGCGGAAACGCCGGTCCTCGTCGGACACTTCATCGAAGAAGGCGGCCAGCGCCACCTCGTCGTCATGGGTGGCCGGGCGCACCGTGAAGGGGAAGCCGTACCGGGTTTCAAGCGCGATCATCAACAATATCCTTTTGCATTCAGGCCGCCGCCAACGCTTTCACCAGGAAGGGCAGGGCAGCGCCATCGGGTTCGATCAGGGTGATCATATTGCCCGCCCGGATCGCTTGCGCATCCAGCCGGAACAGCCGTTCGTCATCTTCCTTGCCCGGCGCATAGGCCAGCGCCCAGCCTTCGGCCGTGCGCAACAGGCTGCCGTGCCGGTCGGGTTCGTTGGGCCAGAAACGCCGCACCGTCGCCAGTTCGGGATGGGCGCGATAGGCTGGCTCGTCGATCACGCCATCCTCTCCCAACGGCAACCGCAGCACATAGCTGCGCGCCACCGACCCCTTGGGAAAAGCAGGAGAGCTGGCCAGCTCCAGGCGTATCGTGGTCCACGTCATGCCGGAATGAATCGGATTTAGGCGCAGAAAATTCTATAAGGACTATCCCTGATGGTGCGCGCGCCGGGGGACGCCTAGCCATCAAGGGGCGATAAACCCTGCCGGGAGACGTGCGATGAAATCGATCCTGCTGCATATTCATGATGATGTCGGCGCGGACAGCCGATTGCAGGCCGCCTGCGACCTCGCCCGCGCCTGCGATGCCCATGTCCATTGCGTCCAGGTGACCCCGCTGCCCGATTTGGTCGCGGCCGATGTCTATGGCGGCGCGGGCTATGCCCCTTCGATCGCGGCTGAACTGCATGAGATTGACGAAGCCTATCGCACCAAGATGGAGGCGCGGCTGACGCAGGAAGATATCGTCTGGGACTGGCGTCAGATCGACGGCGACAGCGTCGCAGGCCTGCTCTCCGCCGCGCGGCTGAGCGACGCGATCGTCGCGACCCTGCCCGAAGGCGGGCGGGTCCATCTGTCCGATCCCTTGCCGATCGTCGCCGACTTGGCGCTGGGCGGACGGACACCAGTGCTGGCCGTGCCGCAGGCGTGCAAGGGTTTTGCCGTCACCGGCACCGCGCTGGTCGCCTGGGACGGGTCGCCCGAATCCTGCGCCGCTCTGCGAGCCGCCGTGCCCTTGCTGCGGCTGGCGCAGGCGGTGGAGATCGTGTCCGTCGAGGAAGCCGACAAGGCCGAATTCCCCTCGACCGCCGCGCCCGAATATCTCGCCCGCCACGGCATCAAGGCGCAACTGCATAGCTGGCCGCGCAAGGGCCGGGCGGTGGACGTGGCGCTGCGAGAGGCGATCGGCACGCTGGCGGCGGACTGGGTGGTCATGGGCGCGTTTGGCCATAGCCGCTGGCGCGAACTGGTGTTCGGCGGCGTGACCCGTGCCATGCTGCGCGATACCCGCGTGCCCCTCTTGCTGGCGCACTGAAAGGGGGTCATGGTCGGCGCATGGCTGTAGCGGATGATGAAAGCGATGCGCTGACCGACGCGCACAGTCTGGAACAGGCTTTGCTCGGCTCGATCCTGGCGACCATTCCCGATGCGCTGATCGTCATCGACATGCGCGGGCGCATCGTGTCGTTCAGCGCCGCGGCGCAACGCATGTTCCAATATAGCGAAGCCGACGTGCTGGGCGAGAATATCTCGATGCTGATGCCCTCGCCCGATCGCGAGCGGCATGACGGCTATATCGGCCATTATATCGACACGGGCGAAAGGCGGATCATCGGCATCGGCCGCCTGACCGCCGCGCGGCGGCGCGACGGGTCGACCTTTCCCATCGAATTGTCGGTGGGGGAAGTGAATGATCAGGGCCAGCGCCTCTTCACCGGCTTCATCCGCGACCTGACCGAACGGCAACAGGCCGAACGGCGCGTCGCCGATTTGCAGGCCGAACTTGCCCATGCCGGTCGGGTGACGGCGATGGGCACGCTTGCCTCCGCGCTGGCGCATGAACTCAACCAGCCCCTGACCGCGATCGCCAATTATATGGAGGCAGGCCGCGACCTGCTCGCCGCCCCCGGCGATCTCGACCGCGCCATGCTGGGCGAAGCGATGGACGAAAGCGCGCGCCAGGCGCTGCGCGCGGGTGAGATCATCCGCTCGCTGCGCGAATTCATCAAGCGCGGCGAAACGATGCGCCAGCCCGAACCGCTGCGCAGCCTGCTGGCCGAAGGCGCAGCGCTGGCCTTCATCGGCACCGACAGCCGGGGCATCGACATGGACGTGCAGGTCGATCGCCATGTCGATCTGGTGCTGGCCAATCGCGTGCAGTTGCAGCAGGTGATCATCAACCTCGTTCGCAATGCGGTGGACGCGATGCAGGATAGCCCGGCCCGCATCCTGCGCCTCACCGCCGCGCCCGCCGACGATGGCAAGGTGGAGGTGGTCGTCGCCGACAGCGGCCCCGGCCTTGACCCCGGCATGTCGCGCACGCTCTTCACCCCCTTCACCACCACCAAGGCCAATGGTATGGGGGTCGGCCTGTCGATCAGCCAGACGATCGTCGAAGGCCATGGCGGGCGCATCTGGGCTACGCCCTCGCAATGGGGCGGCACCGCCTTTCATTTCACTTTGGACCGGGCGGACGACTTATCATGAGCGAACCCTATCCCCTCTATGTCGTGGATGATGACGATGCGATCCGCCGCTCACTCTCCTTCCTGCTCAAGACCAGCGGCTTTGCCGTGCAGGTCTTCGAAGGCGGACTGCCCTTCCTGAAGGCCGCTGCCGCGCTGGAACCGGGTTGCGTCCTGCTTGACGTGCGGATGCCCGACATGGACGGGCTGGAGGTGCAGCGCGAACTGCGTGCGCGCGGCATCATGCTGCCGGTCATCATCATGACCGGCCATGGTGACATCGACATGGCCGTCGCGGCGATGAAGGCGGGGGCGAGCGATTTCATCGAAAAGCCCTTCGAAAAGGCGACCCTGCTCGCCTGCATCGAATCGGCCCGCAAACAATCGATCGCCACACGCGGGGTCGGCGCACGGGCGCAGGAAGCGCAGGCCCGGCTCAACATCCTGACCGACCGCGAACGCGAAGTGCTGGACGGGCTGGTCGAAGGCCTGCCCAACAAGACCATCGCCTATGACCTGGGCATCAGCCCCCGCACCGTCGAAATCCACCGCGCCAACCTGATGCAGAAACTGGAAGTCCGAAGCCTGGCCGAAGCGTTGCGCATCGCCTTCCACGCCGTCGAAGGGGCACCGGCGGGATAGGGCACCTGCAATGCGCCTTCTCCCCGTCGGGGAGAAGGATACGCAGCCTTAGTGCCGAAGGCACCTAGGCGCAGTTGGATAAGGGGGGCGACGCTCATACAGCGCGCTTGCGCGAGCCTGCGCTGGCATGACGGGTGAAGTTACCCAATGTTGGCAGTATCCCGTTCCGTAGCGACCGAAGCAGACTTTGTCCCCCCTCCCGCCGGCGGGAGGGGGTTAGGGGGTGGGCTTGCGCGAGGGTGCGTTTACCCACACCGCTGCGACCAAAGGACTGCTGCGCAACCCCAAGTCTCGCTGCCCAGCCCGCCCCAAAAAGCAAACCCACTAAAATTCCGCCGCAATATCCATCAGCCCCAGCAGCTTCTTGGGCGCAACCTGCCGCCAGCTCGCGCGCAGCCGTTCTGCGATATGCTCCCAGTCGGTATCACCCAGGTCCAGGCGGATGCCGACCCAGTCGGTGCCGAAATAGGCCGGGCGATAATAGCGTTCCGGGTCGGCTTCGATCAGGCTCGCCTGTTCTTCGGGCGCGGTGGTCTTGACCAGCAGGGCGAGGATGCCGTCGCCATGATGGTCGCGGGTGAAATAGGCGAACTTCTTGCCTTTGACGATGCCGAAGCAGGGCATGCCGTGGGAGAGGATCTCGTCCGCCTGCGGCAAGGCCAGCGCAGTTTCGCGCACCTTGTTGAGCAGCCAGTCCGGGTGGCGCTCGCGGCTGACGAACGCAGCGAGGGTGCGGCTGTAGAGCTGATGCTCCGCGATCAGTGTGCGGGCGGCCAGCGTATCGGCATCGTCATCGGGCAGGATCGCGACCGGCGTCTGGCCGAGCACCGGCCCGTCATCCAGCGCGGCCGTCACGATATGCACCGAACAGCCCGTATGGCTGTCGCCCGCGTCGATCGCGCGTTGATGCGTGTCCAGCCCCTTATATTTGGGCAGCAGACTGGGGTGGATGTTGAGCATCCGCTCTTCCCATCCCGCGACGAATTCGGGCGACAGCAGCCGCATATAGCCCGCCAGCGCGACAAATTGGGCACCCGCCGCGCGCAACTGCGCATCGATGATCTGGTCGAAATCGGCGCGCTTCAAGCCCTTGTGGCTCTGGCCAAAGGTCGCGATCCCTTCAGCGGCGGCGAGCTTCAGCCCCGGCGCATCCGGATCATTGGCGGCGACCAGCACGATTTCATAGGGGCAGTCGTCGGCCTTCGCCGCGTAGAGCAGCGCCGCCATATTGGACCCGCGACCGGAAATCAGGACGCCGACTTTGGCTTTGTGCATTTTCACAACCTCCGTTCGGGCTGAGCCTGTCGAAGCCCTGCTCTTTACTTCAAAAAGAACGGCCCTTCGACAAGCTCAGGGCGAACGGTGCGTTACTAACCCAAATGCGTCGCCGACCAATCCGCCTTTGCGCTCCATGTCTCGGTCGATCCGCGCACGGTGCAGCCCTTGTCGCCCGCCTGCACCACGCCGATGCGGTGGACGCTCTCGCCCGCCGCCGCCAGCGACGTGGTGACGCCCGCGACATGCGCTTCGTCCACGGCCAGCACCATGCCGATGCCGCAGTTGAAGGTGCGCGCCATTTCGGCGGGGTCGATATGCCCCTGCGCCTGCAGGAACGCCATCAGCCGCGGCTGTTCCCAGGTGTCGGCATCGACCATCGCATGGCACCCGTCGGGCAGCACGCGGGGGATGTTTTCCAGCAAGCCGCCGCCGGTGATATGCGCCAGCGCATTGACCATGCCCGCGCGCACCAGCGGCAGCAGGCTCTTCACATAAATGCGCGTCGGCGCCATCAGCGCGTCGATCAGCAGCACTTCATTGTCGAAGATCGCAGGGCGATCGAGCTTCCACCCCTTGTCGGCGGCCAGGCGGCGCACCAGCGAGAAGCCGTTGGAATGAACCCCGGAGGAAGCGATGCCCAGCAGCACGTCGCCCGCCTTCACCCGGTTGCCGGTCAGCACCTTGGTCCGCTCGACCGCGCCGACGCAAAAGCCCGCCAGATCATAGTCGCCCGGCGCATACATGCCCGGCATTTCGGCGGTTTCGCCACCGATCAGCGCGCAGCCCGCGATCCGGCAGCCCTCGGCGATCCCGGCGATGACGCGCTCGGCCACGCCGCTCTCCAGCTTGCCGGTGGCATAATAATCGAGGAAGAATAGCGGTTCGGCGCCCTGCACGATCAGGTCGTTGGCGCACATGGCAACCAAGTCGATGCCCACGCCGTCATGGCGGCCATGGTCGATCGCGAGCTTGAGCTTCGTGCCCACGCCATCATTGGCCGCGACCAGCAGTGGATCGGTAAAGCCCGCCGCCTTGAGGTCGAAAAAGCCGCCAAAGCCGCCCAGTTCGGCGTCCGCACCGGGACGGCGGGTGGCCTTGGCCAAAGGAGCGATGGCGCGCACCAGCGCATTGCCGGCGGCGATGTCGACGCCAGCCTTGGCGTAGCTGTAGGATTCGGTATCGGTCATGGGAGACGCGCCTAGAGCAATCGATGCGAAAACGGAAGGATGCATGCGTTGGCGCTTGGCATATAGGGCAAATCCCGCCAAAAGGGCGCGCGTGAGCCTTGCCCAGACCTTATCCCGCCTTTCTCTGTCGCCCGGCGCTGTACTGCGTACCCTGTCGCGCCCGGCGCAGATCCTGTTCGCCATCGCGCTCGGCCTCGCGGCCGCCGCGCTGTTCGCGCAGATGGAGGGGGAGCGCGGCGTGCCGCCGATCGCCAGCGGCGGCGATTTCGAAGTGCGCGGGGTCAAGGTCGATGTGGTCGCCAAGGATGCCGATACCGCCCGCTATGCCGGCTGGCGCATGGCCCAGCGGCAGGCGTGGCGGATGCTGTGGAGCCGCACGCATAGCGGCGCAGGCGAGCCAGCCCTGTCCGATTCGCAGATCGAGGCGATGGTGTCGGGCATCGAGATTGATTATGAACAGGCCGGGCCGACGCGCTATGTCGCGACGCTCAGCATCCTGTTCGACCGCGCCCGCACCGGCCAGTTGCTCGGCGTGTCGGGCAATGCGATGCGCTCGCCGCCTCTGCTCGTCATTCCGGTGTTGTGGGATGGCGGCTCTGCGGTCTCCTACGAACGCACCAATGAATGGCAGAAGGCCTGGGCCCGCTATCGCACCGGCGACAGCGCGATCGATTATGTCCGCGTCGCCGGGTCGATCGCCGACCCGATCCTGCTGAACGCCGGACAGACCGGACGGCGCGGGCGGCTATGGTGGCGCGTGCTGCTCGACCAATATGGCGCGGCCGATGTGGTGATCCCGATCGCCCGGCTCGACCGCGCCTATCCCGGTGGCCCCGTGACCGGCACCTTCACCGCCCGCTATGGTCCCGACAACAGCCTGATCGGCAGCATCACGCTGCGCGCTTCCAACGATAGCGGCTTGCCCAAGATGCTGGACGAAGGCGCCCGGCGGCTCGATGAACTCTATATCCGCGCGCTCAACGACGGCCGCCTGCGCCCCGACCCCTCGCTGATCATCGAGGAACCGGTCGATCCGGCTACGCTGGAACTGGAGAATATCACCGAGTCCATCGTCGAAACGACCGAACTGCCTACTGCCGCTGCCACCGGCACCAGCTTCGCGATCCAGTTCGACACGCCCGATGTCGGATCGGTGATGCAAGGCGAAGCGGCGGTCCGCGCGGTGCCGGGCGTCCGCTCAGCCACCACCAGCAGCCTGGCGCTGGGCGGCACGTCAGTGATGCAGGTCAGTTTCGAGGGCACGGTCGAGATGTTGCGCGCCGGGCTTCAAGCGCGCGGCTATACCGTTGCGGCGTCCGGCACCACGTTGCGGATCAGCCGTCGCGCCGCGCCCGCCGGACCCGCCCCCGCCGCGCAATGAGCCAGATCAGCCTGCCCTTCGACTGGCATGGCGATGCGCGCGACGGGGATTTCCTGGTCAGCGAGGCCAATGCCCAGGCCGTCACCCATCTGGAACGCTGGCGCGACTGGCCGCTGTCGGTCAGCGTCCTGACCGGCCCGCCGCGATCGGGTCGATCGACGCTCGCCCGCCATTTTGTCCGCATGAGCGGCGGCACGATGATCGACGATGCGCAGGGGCAGGACGAACACACCCTGTTCCACGCCTGGAACGCGGCGCAGACCGACCGACGACCGCTGCTGATGGTGGGGCGGACCCCGCCCGCAAGCTGGACCGTCGCCTTGCCCGACCTGCGCTCCCGGCTGGCGGCGGTGCCCCATGTCGCCATCACCGAACCCGACGAAGCGCTCGCCCGCGCGCTGATCGCCCGCGCCTTCGACCACGCCGGGGCGGGCTATGCCGCCGATCTGCCGGACTGGCTATTGCGCCGGATAGAGCGTAGCTATGGCGCGATCGACGCCGTCACCCGTCTGCTCGACGCGGCGGCGCTGTCATCTGGTCGTAAGATTTCCACCGCACTGGCGAAAGAGGCTCTGCAAGCTGCCGGATTTCTGCCAATAGTGCCGCCCGATCCTTCCACCGCCAACCGCGAGTAATCCGTGGCCGAAGCCGATCCCACACCCAGCCTGTCGCTGCACAGCGAACGCTATTTCAACCGCGAACTGTCCTGGCTCGCCTTCAACCAGCGGGTGCTGGAGGAAGCGATGAACCGCGCCCATCCCTTGCTGGAACGGCTGCGCTTCCTGTCCATCTCCGGCGCCAACCTGGACGAATTTTTCTCCGTCCGTGTCGCGGGCCTCAAGGGGCAGCAGTTGCAGGATGTCGATCTGCGCTCGGTCGACGGGTTGACCGCAGGGCAGCAACTCGCCGCGATCGCCGCCGAAACCGCGCGATTGATGGCGGCGCAGCAAAAGGTCTGGGGCATATTGCATGGCGAACTGGGGCAGGTCGGCATCGAAGTCATCGGCCCGTCCAGCCCCATGGACCCCTTATGCGAAGCCTGGCTGCGCGATCATTTCCTCACCCAAATCTTCCCGATCCTGACGCCCCAGGCGCTTGATCCGGCGCATCCCTTCCCCTTCATCCCCAATCAGGGGCTGTCGATCGTCTTCGACCTGCAACGCCTGTCGGACAAGCAGCCGATCCGCGAATTGGTGATGATCCCCGCGACGCTTGACCGCTTCGTGCGCGTGCCGGGGCCAACGGCCCGCTATATCGCGCTGGAAGCCGTAGTGCGGCGCTTTTCGGGCGATCTCTTCCCCGGCTATCAGGTCCGCAACAGCGGCGTGTTCCGCATCATCCGCGACAGCGACATCGAAATCGAGGAAGAGGCCGAAGATCTGGTCCGCCACTTCCGCAGCGCGATCAAGCGCCGCCGCCGTGGCCGCGTGATCCGCATGGAGATAGAGGAGCGCATCCCCGAACCGGTCGAGGAAATGCTGCAGGACATGATCCAGGGGCATGAGGCGATCATCGCCGAGGTCGAGGGGTTTGTCGGCATTGGCGACCTGTCCGGCATTGTGGACGAGGATCGGCCCGACCTCAAATTCGAACCCTATGCGCCGCGCTTCCCCGAACGCATCCGCGAATATGGCGGCGATTGCTTCGCCGCGATCCGCGCCAAGGACATTGTCGTCCACCACCCCTATGAGGCGTTCGACGTCGTCGTCTCCTTCCTGAAACAAGCGGCGATCGACCCCGATGTGGTAGCGATCAAGCAGACGCTCTATCGCGCAGGCAAACAGTCGGCGATCATCCGCGCGCTGATCGACGCGGCGGAGGCGGGCAAGTCAGTGACCGCCGTGGTGGAGCTGAAAGCCCGTTTCGATGAGGAACAGAATATTCTGTGGGCCGATGCGCTGGAACGCGCCGGGGTGCAGGTCGTCTATGGCTTCATCGACTGGAAGACCCACGCCAAGATTTCGATGGTGATCCGGCGCGAGGGCGAGCAGTTTCGCAGCTACTGCCATTTCGGCACCGGCAATTATCACCCGATCACCGCGCGCATCTACACTGATTTGAGCTTCTTCACCGCCGATCCGGCCTATAGCCGCGATGCCGCTGCGCTGTTCAATTATATCACAGGCTATGTCGAACCCAAGCGGCTGGAAAAGCTGGTCATGTCGCCACGCGACCTGCGCGATCGCTTGTGCCAGCTGATCGATGACGAGATCGACCATTGCCGTGCCGGCCGGCCGGGCACTATCTGGGCGAAGATGAACAGCCTGGTCGATCCGGCGATCATTGAAAAACTCTATGCTGCCAGCAATGCGGGCGTGCAGATCGACCTGATCGTGCGCGGCATATGCTGCCTGCGTCCCGGTGTGCCGGGCATGTCGGAAAATATCCGGGTGAAATCGGTCGTCGGCCGATTCCTCGAACATAGCCGCATCGCCGTGTTCGGCAATGGCAAGGCGCTCCCCAATAATGGCGCGAAAGTCTATATCAGCTCGGCCGACTGGATGCAGCGCAACTTCGACCGGCGCGTCGAATTCATGGCCCCGATCGAAAATCCCACCGTCCATGACCAGATTCTCGACCAGGTGATGGTCGCCAACCTCATCGACACTGAACAAAGCTGGGAACTCGACAGCGACGGCCATTATGCGCGCGTCGATGCGGGCGAAAAGCCGTTCAACCTGCACCGCTATTTCATGACCAACCCGTCGCTGTCGGGCCGGGGTGCCGCGCTCGACAATGAAGCGGTGCCGACCTTGCGCCTGCGTGGGCGGGTTTGACCCTCATGAACTCGATGCTCAGCCGGGTCCGTGCCGCCGCTCAGACCATGGCGACCTCGCCGCAGCCCGCCACCGCGCGCACGGCGATCATCGACATCGGTTCCAACAGCGTGCGCCTCGTCGTCTATGACGGGCCACGGCGGCTGCCCTTCATCCTGTTCAATGAAAAGGTAATGGCGGGACTGGGCGCCTCGCTCGCCCGGACCGGCCGGATCGAGGAAGAGCCGATGGAACGCGGCCTGCGCGCGATCGGCCGCTTCGCCCATCTGTGCCAGGATATGAAGGTCGCCCATATCCGCTGCGTCGCCACGGCGGCGGTGCGCGATGCGACCAATGGCGACGAATTCATCGCCCGCGCCGCCGCCATGGGCCTGACCGTCGAGATATTGACCGGCGCGCAGGAAGCGATCGGCGCGGCCATGGGCGTGCTGTCGGGCATTCCCGGCGCGGATGGCATCGTCGGCGATCTCGGCGGCGGCAGCCTGGAATTGGCGCGGATTCGTAATGGTGCAGTCGAACAGACCATCTCGCTGCCGCTGGGCGTCCTGCGCCTGCCCGCTATCCGCGCCAAGGGGCCGGGCGCGCTGGAACGGCGGGTTAAAGGGATGATGGAAAAGGCGGGCTGGCAGCCCGAACCGGACCTGCCCTTCTATCTGGTCGGTGGATCTTGGCGCGCGCTCGCGCGGTTCGACATGCAATTGACCAATTTCCCGCTGCCGGTGGTCCATCAATATGAGATGACCGCTGCGCGCGCCGAACAATTGACCCGCATCGTCTCGCATGTGGGCCGCGCGCGGCTCAAGAGCATCCCGGCGATGAGCGGATCGCGCATCCCGACCCTGCCCAATGCCGCTGCCCTGCTGTCGGTCGTGGTGCGACAATTGCGATCGAGCCGCCTTATCGTGTCGGCCTATGGCCTGCGCGAAGGGCTGCTCTACGAGGACTTGCCCGCCGATATTCGGCAGGATGATCCCCTGCTGGTCGCGGCTGAAGCGGAAGGCGAGGCCCAGTCGCGCTTTCGCGGCCACGGCGACCGCATCGAACGCTGGATCGCACCGCTCTTTCTGGACGACAGCGCCGATCTGCGCCGCATCCGCCGCGCCGCCTGCCTGCTCGCTGATGTCGGCTGGCGCGCCAACCCCGATTTCCGCGCCGAACGCGGGGTGGAGATTGCGCTGCACAGCAATTGGGTCGGCATCACTGCAGCCGAACGCGCGATGTTGGCGCAAGCGCTCCACAGCAATTTCGGTGGCGGCCTGTCCGTCCCGCTCGGCGTCGAACAACTCGCTTCGCCCGAAGCACTGCACCACGCCGCGCTATGGGGCCTCGCGATCCGCCTCGCACAGCGCCTGTCGGGCGGTGTTGAAGGGCCATTGAACCTGTCGCGGCTGGCACGCGAAGGCGACCTGCTCACCTTGTCGCTGCAAAAGGACGATGCGGACCTGTTCGGCGAAGCCGTGGAACGCCGCTTGCGCCATCTGGCCCAGGCTATGGGCGTCAAATATCAACTGACCGCCTGATCTTCCCTCTGCCACCGCTCCCCGTCATCCCAGCAAAATCTGGGATCTCCCTTCTTATAGAGGCTCACCCGAAAAAGAAGTGAGATGCCAGCGTTCGCTGGCATGACGGAAACAGACCCACCGTCTGTCTCGCGCTCCCTCCGCATCTTGGCGTGGCTAGGGATATTTACGCATAGGTCGGTGTCCACCGTCGCGTCATGCAGCGGACATGGACATGCAATTTGACGGGGCGCAAAATGGTGCCCTTCCGCTGATGACGCGCGCCTGCGCACCCCAGTCCTGCGACCAGTGCGGGGTGCGTGATCGGGCGATTTGTGCCGATTTGTCGGAGCCGGATCGCGACGCGCTCAGCCGGATCGGGCGGCGGGTGACATTGCATGCCGGGCAGACGGTGATGTGGGAGGGGGACGACAGCATGGTCGTCGCCAATGTCATCGAAGGGACGCTCAAACTGGCGACTTCCACCGGCGACGGGCGCGAGCAAATCGTCGGCGTGGTCTATGCGTCCGACTTTATCGGCCGCCCGTTCGGTGCGCGCACGCCCCATAGTGTCACCGCACTGACCGATGCGCGGCTGTGCCTGTTTCCGCGTGGGCGCTTCGATGGCTTCGCGCGCGATCATGGCGACCTTCAGCATCGGCTGCTTCAGCGCACGCTCGACGATCTCGACCGGACCCGCGCCTGGATGCTGCTGCTCGGTCGCAAGACCGCGCGGGAGAAGGTGGCGACCTTCCTGCTCGACATGGCGCGGCGGTTGCAGGCCGATCAGGCGGGGACGATCGAACTGCCGCTCTCGCGCCAGCAGATTGCCGATATCCTGGGCACGACCATCGAAACCGTGTCGCGCCAGATGAGCGATTTCAAGCGGCGCGGGATCATCGCGCTGGTCGGGCGACGCGGCGTGCGGCTGAACGATGGTGCGGCGCTGGAGGCGTTGGCGGAAGGCGTTTGAGGTTAAGGTTTGGGGGGCTTCGTAGTATTTCGCCGCACGCCCCCACCCCAACCCTTCAAACGAGTCACGTGCCTCGTTTGAACCTGAAGGGGAGGGGCTTTAAGTGTCGCGGTCGTCGCGCCAGACCCTCTCGCACCTCTCTACGCACTATCCCGTAAAGACCCGCGCCCGGCGGTTTGGCAGAGGTCAATGCATGGGGGCGGCCTGTCGAACAGAGGGACCGCCGAGCCTTTGACGGGGAATATCATGGACCGATTGTTAATGAGGACGGGCGGCTGGTTCGCGCTCGCGCTGGCGGCCTTCGCGGCAATGCTGGGCGCGGTGGACAGCGGGTTTGCCGTTCATATGGGGATCGTCTGCGCGGTCGGACTGCTGCTGGCGATCCTGACGATGCGCGGCGCGGATTATGCGGGGTTGGCGCGCGGCATGCTGAAAATGCCGGCCGACCAGGGCAAATATGATGATGACCCGGTCCGCTGGGGCGTGATCGCGACCGTGTTCTGGGGTCTGGCGGGTTTTCTCGTCGGGCTGGTCATCGCGTTTCAGCTGGCCTTTCCCGCGCTCAACCTTGGGCTGGAATATACCAGCTTCGGTCGCATGCGGCCGCTGCACACATCGGCGGTCATCTTCGCCTTTGGCGGCAACGCGCTGATCGCGACGAGCTTCTATGTGGTGCAGCGCACTTGCCGCGCGCGGCTGGCGTTCCCGTCCATGGCCCGCTTCGTCTTCTGGGGCTATCAGCTGTTCATCGTGCTCGCCGCGACCGGCTATCTGATGGGGATTACCGAGGGCAAGGAATATGCCGAACCCGAATGGTATGTCGATCTGTGGCTGACAGTCGTGTGGGTCTGCTACCTGCTGGTGTTCGGCGGGACGATCCTCAAGCGCTCCGAGCCGCATATCTATGTGGCCAACTGGTTCTACCTCGCCTTCATCATCACCATCGCCATGCTGCACATCGTCAATAATCTGTCGATGCCGGTCAGCCTGCTGGGGTCCAAGAGCTACAGCGCCTTTGCCGGGGTACAGGATGCGCTGACGCAATGGTGGTATGGCCATAATGCGGTGGGCTTCTTCCTGACCGCCGGCTTCCTGGCCATGATGTATTATTTCGTGCCCAAACAGGCCGAACGGCCGGTCTACAGCTATCGCCTGTCGATCATCCACTTCTGGTCGCTGATCTTCCTCTACATCTGGGCGGGGCCGCACCACCTTCACTATACCGCGCTGCCCGACTGGGCGCAGACGCTGGGCATGGTCTTTTCGGTCATGCTGTGGATGCCGAGCTGGGGCGGGATGATCAATGGCCTGATGACGCTCAACGGCGCCTGGGACAAGATCCGCACCGACCCGATCATCCGCATGATGGTGATGGCGCTGGCCTTCTATGGCATGTCGACCTTTGAGGGGCCGCTGATGTCGATCAAGGCCGTCAATTCCCTGTCGCATTATACCGACTGGACGATCGGCCATGTCCACTCCGGCGCGCTGGGCTGGAACGGCATGATCACCTTCGCCTGCCTCTATTATATGACGCCGCGCCTGTGGGGCCGAAAACGCCTCTATTCGCTGCGGCTGGTAAACTGGCACTTCTGGCTCGCGACGCTGGGCATTGTTCTCTACGCCTCGTCAATGTGGGTGGCGGGCATCATGCAGGGCTTGATGTGGCGCGAATATGGGGCCGATGGCTATCTCGTCTACGCCTTCTCCGAAGTCGTGACCGCCATGTTCCCCATGTATCTGATCCGCGGTGCCGGTGGCCTGCTCTACCTGGCCGGGGCGATCATCATGGCCTGGAACATCGGCAAGACCATCGCGGGCAGCAAGCTGCGCGAAGAGAAGCCGATGCACGACGCCGCCTTCGATCCGGTGGCCGACAAGCCGCTCCTCGCTGCCAAGCCTGTATAAGGAGACGCCGACATGGCATCCAAATTCTTCGACCATGGCAAGCTGGAGCGGAATGTATCGCTGCTTGGCATCGCATCCCTGATCGTCGTCGCCATCGGCGGCATCGTGGAGATCGCGCCCCTCTTCTGGATCGATAATACGATCGAGAAGGTGGAGGGGATGCGGCCCTACACCCCGCTGGAACTGGCCGGGCGCAACATCTACATCCGCGAAGGCTGTTACAACTGCCATAGCCAGATGATCCGCCCGTTCCGCGATGAGACCGAACGCTATGGCCATTACAGCCTGGCAGCCGAAAGCATGTATGACCATCCGTTCCAATGGGGGTCCAAGCGGACCGGGCCGGACCTGGCGCGGGTCGGTGGGCGCTATTCGGACGAATGGCATGTCCAGCATCTGAAAGATCCCCGCGCCGTGGTGCCGGAATCGATCATGCCGACTTATCCCTTCCTCGCCGAGCGCGAGCTGAAGGCGGGCGACATGACGGCGGACCTGACGGCGCTGAGCCGGGTCGGCGTTCCGTACAGCGACACGGACAAGGAAAAGGCCAATGACGACCTCAAGGCCCAGGCCGATCCCAACGCCGATACGGCCGACCTCCTCAAACGCTATCCCAAGGCGCAGGTGCGCGATTTCGATGGCGATCCGAACAAGCTGACCGAGATGGATGCGCTGGTCGCCTATCTCCAGATGATCGGTACGCTGGTCGATGTCGATGCGGCCAAGCCGCTCGAAGGCCAGCCGCAGCCAAAGGAGGGGACGCGATGAGCTATAACGCCTTGCGGCATTTCGCCGATAGCTGGGGCCTCGTTTTCATGGCCCTGACCTACATCCTCCTCATCGGCTGGCATTTTCTGCCGCACGGCCGCCATGCCAGCAAGCGCGCGGCCACCATGATCTTCGAGCCAGACACGGAAAAGACGGAGGCCGACCATGGCTGACGATAAGAACCCCAAGATCGACGCCGCCACCGGCACCCAGTTCAAAGGGCATGAGTGGGACGGTATTCAGGAACTGGACACGCCGCTGCCGCGCTGGTGGCTGTGGACCTTCTATGCCAGCATCCTATTCGCGATCGGTTATGTGATAGCCTATCCAGCGATCCCGATGCTCAACGACTATACGCGCGGGATGCTCGGCTGGTCGAGCCGGGGCGCGCTGGAACAGGAACTGGCCGCGCGCGCCGATCAGGTGGCGCCCATTCACCAGGCGATCGCCGCGACCACGATCGAGAAACTGGCGGGCCAGCCGCAACTCATGCAGGCCGCGATCGAGGGTGGGCGCGCCGCGTTCAAGGTCCATTGCGTCCAGTGCCATGGCTCTGGCGCAGCGGGCGGCAAGGGCTATCCCAACCTCAACGATGATGACTGGCTGTGGGGTGGCGACCTCGCCACGATCGAAAAGACGCTGATCGACGGCATCCGCAATCCGGGGCACGATGCGACGCGCGTGTCGATGATGCCTGCCTTTGGCCGCGACCAGTTGCTCACCGCCCCGCAGGTCGATGATGTCGTCGCCTATGTCCGGGTCGCCAGCCGACAGGATAAGCCCAGCGCCGCCGCGCAGCGCGGGGCGGGCCTGTTCGCCGACAATTGCGCGGTCTGCCATGGCACGGATGCCAAGGGCAATCGCGCGCTGGGTGCGCCCAACCTGACCGATGGCATCTGGCTCTATGGCGGCGACACCGAGTCCATCCACCAAAGCGTGTGGAACAGCCGCCAGGGCGTGATGCCGCGCTGGGACGACAAGCTAAGCCCCGCGACCATCCGCATGCTGGCCGTCTATGTTCACAGCCTGGGTGGTGGCGAAGCAACGCTGGTGGAAGCCGCGGCTGCGGCGGACAATGGAGTTGAAGGCAATGTGGCCCAATAAAGCCCCGATCCTTGCCTGGAAGGGGAGGGGGTGCGCCTTTAGCGCAAGGCTTGCGACGCATTGCCTGCCCCCTCCGTCTGACCTGCGGTCAGCCACCTCCCCGTGCCGGGGAGGATGGGGCGCATGTTGATGCCGACCGACACGGGCGACCTCTATGAGAAGCGCAAGGGCGTCTTTCCCAAGGCGGTGGATGGCTTTTACCGCCGCCTGAAATGGGCGATCATGGTGGTGACGCTGGGCATCTATTGGGTGACGCCATGGATACGCTGGGATCGCGGCCCCTATGCGCCCGATCAGGCCGTGCTGGTCGATATGGCCAATCGCCGTTTCTACATGTTCGATATCGAAATCTGGCCGCATGAATTTTACTATGTCGCCGGGCTATTGGTGATGGCGGGCGTCGGTCTGTTCCTGGTGACATCGGCGGTGGGCCGCGCCTGGTGCGGCTATGCTTGTCCGCAGACGGTGTGGACCGACCTGTTCCAGCATGTCGAACGCTTCATCGATGGCGACCGCAATGCGCAGGTGCGGCTGGCCAAGGCCCGCTGGACCGCGTCCAAGCTGGCGCGACGGTTGATCAAATGGAGCGTATGGCTGATCATCGCCTTCCTGACCGGGGGCGCGTGGATCTTCTATTTCGCCGATGCGCCGACGTTGCAGCGGGAATTTTGGAGCGGCACCGCCGCGCCGGTCGCTTATGGCACTACCGCGCTGCTGACCGCGACGACCTTCGTCCTGGGCGGCTTCATGCGCGAACAGGTGTGCATCTATATGTGCCCGTGGCCGCGCATCCAGACTGCAATGCTCGACGAGAAATCGCTGGTCGTGACGTACAAGGACTGGCGCGGCGAAAAGCGCGGCAGCGTCAAGAAGGCAGCGGCGCATCCGGGCGAATTTGGCGACTGCATCGATTGCGACCAGTGCGTCGCGGTCTGCCCGACCGGCATCGACATTCGCGAAGGGCCGCAGATCGGCTGCATCACCTGCGCTTTGTGCATCGACGCCTGCGACAAGGTGATGGCGCAGGTCGGGCGGCCACGCGGCCTGATCGATTATTGTACGCAGGATGATGCCGATGCGGAGAAGCAGGGGGCAGCCCCCCGTCCGGTGCTCAAGACATTGCTGCGCCCGCGCACCATCGCCTATCTGCTGGTGTGGAGCAGCATCGGCGCGGCAATGCTGTTCGCGCTGGGGGCGCGCACTCGGCTGGACATCGCCGCGCAGCAGGACCGCAACCCCATTTTCGTGACTCTGTCCGATGGGGCGGTGCGCAACGCCTATACCATCAAGATCCGCAATATGGAGACGCGACCCCGGCCGATGACGGTGCGTGCCGAAGGCTTGCCCGGCGCGCTGCTATGGACCGATGCGATGGCGCGTGAGCAGGCCCGCGCGGCGGTGGACGTCACCGTGCCGCCGGACAGCGTGGCCAAGCTGCGCCTCTATGCCGCCGTGCCCGCTGCCGGGCCACAGCGGCAGGATTTCCGCTTCGTCCTGACCGCCACTGATCGCGAAGGCGGCACTGCCAGCGAACCCGCCCGTTTCGAAAGGCCCCAATGATGCGTAGCTCCACCCCCCGCCGCTTCACCGGATGGCATATGACCGGCATATTGGTGGCCTTCTTCGCCGTCGTCATCGCCGTCAACATGCTGATGGCGACGCTTGCGGTGCGGTCCTTTGGCGGGGTGGTGGTCGACAACAGCTATGTCGCGAGCCAGAAATTCAACGGCTGGCTGAAGGCGGCGCGGGCGCAGGAGGCGCAGGGCTGGCGCGAGACGATCGCGGTTGACGCGCAGCGGCGGGGGCAGGTCAGCCTTGCCGATGCGACGGGCGCGCCGCTGTCGGACGTGGGTGTCACCGCTACCGCTGCGCATCCACTAGGTCGCGCGCCCGAAATCGCCTTGTCGTTCCGTGAGGTGGCACCTGGTCGATATAGCGCCGACCTGACACTGCCTGCCGGGCGCTGGCGGTTGTCGCTCACTGCTGCCGACCATCGCTTCGTCCAAGAGATCGACTGATGGCGAGCCAAGCCCTGATCCTGCCCGAAACAGCGCCCGAAACGACCATCGGCGCGAGCCAGATCAGCCTGTTCGCGGTGCCGGGGATGCATTGCGCAGGCTGTATCGGCAAGATCGAGAATGGCCTGGCCTGCACCCCCGGCATCGCGTCGGCGCGGGTCAATCTCTCGGCGAAGCGCGTCACCATCCAGCATGATCCCGCGCTCAGCCCGCCCGACCTGCGCGCCGCCATCGCCGCGCTTGGCTTTGAGGCGGAGCCGCTGGCCGATCCCGGCGTCGATATGGCGGCGGCGGAAAACCGTATGCTGATCCGCGCGCTCGCGGTGGCGGGCTTTGCCGCGATGAACATCATGCTGCTGTCCGTTTCGGTCTGGTCCGGCGCGGAAGGCGGCACGCGGCAGATGTTTCACTGGCTGTCGGCGCTGATCGCGCTGCCAACGGTGGCCTATGCGGGGCGGCCCTTCTTCCGCTCGGCCTGGGCGGCGGTGCGGCAGGGGCGCACCAATATGGACGTGCCGATCAGCATCGGTGTGCTGCTGACGACCGGCATGAGCGTCTATGAAACCCTGATCGGCGGCGAAGACGCCTGGTTCGACGGGGCGGTGATGCTGCTCTTCTTCCTGCTCGCCGGGCGCTGCCTCGACAGCCTGATGCGGGGCCGGGCGCGTGCTGGCGTTGCCGCGCTGCTCAAACAATCCGCGCCGGGCGCGATGTTGCTGGACGATAGCGGGCAAAGCCGTTGGGTGGCGGCGAGCGCGCTGCGGCCGGGCATGATGATGCTGGTCGCCGCGGGCGAAAGGCTGGCCGCCGACGGGCGCGTGATGGAGGGCGACAGCGGCATCGACATCGCTTTCCTGACCGGGGAGAGCGCGCCGGTGCGCGTGCGTCCGGGGGATTTGGTGCAGGCCGGCGCGCTCAATATCGATGGGCCGATCCGCGTCGTGGTGACCGCCGCCGGGCCAGACACAGTGATCGCCGACATCGCCCGGCTGATGGAGGAAGCGGCGCAGGGCAAGTCGCGCTATGTCCGCCTCGCTGATCGGGCGGCGCGCTATTATGCGCCGAGCGTGCATCTGCTGTCGGCGCTATCCTTTGCCGGGTGGATGATCGCGGGCGCGGGCGTGCATCAATCGCTGCTGATCGCGGTCGCTGTGCTGCTCATCACCTGCCCCTGTGCGCTGGGGCTGGCTGTGCCGGCGGCGCAGATCGTGGCGTGCGGCGCGCTGATGAAACGCGGGGTGCTGGTCAAGGACGGTTCGGCGCTCGAACGGCTGGCGGAAGTGGACGAGGCATTGTTCGACAAGACCGGCACGTTGACGCTCGGCCGACCGGTGCCGCGCGACTTGGCGGGACTGGCGGCGGAGGACCGCGCCGTCCTGCTGGCCCTGGTGCAGGGCAGTCGTCATCCGTTGAGCGTCGCGCTCCGTCAGGCTTTGGAGGGCGAGGGTGTCGTCCCGGCGGCGCTGACCGACCTGCGCGAACAGGCTGGCGAGGGGATGACGGGCCGGTTGCGCGATGAGGTGGTAGCGCTTGGCCGCCCGCGCAGCCTCATTACCCTTTTCGATCTGGCGGCGGAATATCGGCGCGGCGATCGTGCCGTCCTACTGCGCTTTACCGATGCGTTGCGGCCCGACGCGGTCGAAACGCTCGCTGATCTGCGCGCCATGGGCCTCAAAACGCTGATCGCCAGCGGCGACCGGCCCGAAGCTTTGACCGAGATTGCGCGCCAGACCGAGACCACCGCGATCGGCCATCTGCGCCCGCAGGACAAGCTGGCCCTGATCGAGCGGCTGCGCGCGTCGGGGCATAAGGTGCTGATGGTGGGCGATGGGCTGAACGATGGCCCCGCCCTTGCCGCAGGCCATGCCAGCATGGCACCTGCATCGGCGAGCGATGCCAGCCAGTTGGCGGCGGACGCGGTGTTCCTGGGCGATCGGCTGGCCCCCGTGGCAATGGCGGTGCGCGCGGCGCGACGGACGGTGCGGGTGGTGAAGCAGAATTTCGCGCTCGCGATCGGCTATAATATCTTTGCCGTGCCGCTGGCGATTGCGGGCCATGTCACCCCGCTGGTCGCCGCCGTCGCCATGTCGACCAGCTCGCTGATCGTCATCGCCAATGCGCTGCGGCTCAAGGGGGCGGCGCGATGACCGGCCTCACCGTCCTCATCCCCATCGCTCTGTCGCTCGGCCTGCTGGGCCTCGCCGCCTTTTTTTGGGCGCTAGGCAGCGGCCAGTTCGACGATAGCGATGGCGCGGCGGCGCGCATCCTGATCGACGATGACGAGTGATCAGCGCCCAACGAGGATGAAGGGCGCCCAGATATAGGGCTGCGCCGCGCCGGGGCGCTTTGACCGCATCAGCTTCAGCATCGCCCGTTGCAGCGCGAACGCGCGGGGCAGGCCGCGCTCCGCCCCCTTCACCGTTTCCAGCGTGACGAAGGCACTGGCATCGTCGCG
>MIAK01000030.1:37521-100957 GCA_001829085.1 Sphingomonadales bacterium RIFCSPLOWO2_12_FULL_63_15
CGAGTAGCGAACCAGCGCCCGCATAGCGGAACGCCTGCGCCAGCCCCGAATAAGCGGGCGCCTGCGCACTGTCACCCGCGGCTGTGTTGCAGGCGGACAGGATCACCCAGTCCGCGCCGATCCGCATCGCGGCGACTTCGGATGCGGTGAGCAGCCCATCCTCGCCGGTCGCGCCGGGGGCGGGGGGCGAGAGGACCAAGGCGGGTTCGGTCACGCCCTCCATCTGTCCGCTCACCAGGCCGTGCGTTGCGAACAGGATGACGCCATAGTCGGACAGGTCGAGCGCGCGCAGGGCGCTTTCGCTGGCCGCTTCGCCCAGCATCAGGGTCGCGCGTTGCGCGCCATAGCGGCTGGCGACGCCGCGCACTTCGTCGGCTGATCCCGGCAGCGGCGGCAGGTGCGAGAGCGCTTCGCCATCGGCCGCGCCGCCCCGGAAATACTGGTTCGCGGCCATCAGCGCGGGACGGGGTGTGGCGTTCGCCGCCGCTGGAAAGGGAAGCGGCGCGCCGATGCCCAAGAAGCGGGATGCGGCGACCTGCATGGGGCGCTTGTCCGCCTCCATTGCGAAGGAGGGCTGCACCGCCAGCGCATAGCGGCGGATCAGCCAGGGCGTGTTGCGCTCGACGGCGGCGACGGGCCGCTCAGGCAACAGCGCGAAGGGGAGCGAGGCGAAGGCGCCGGTCGGTACGATCCGCAATGACCGTGCCTTGCTCAGCGTCGCGCGGATGGCGGGGGTGAAGATCTGGCCATAGAGCGTATGGGCGGCGGGCAGGTCCATGCCGCCCGGCGTCATCGTTGCGCGCAATCGATCTACCAGCGCGACCATGGCGGCGCGGCTCATCGCGGCGCGCTCGACCCGCGCCCCGGTGCGGCTGATCGCCAGCAGATAGACATGGCCAAAGGCGGGCGTCACGGCCAGCAGCGCTTCATCCTTGCCAAGCCCCGCCTGCACCTGCGCCAGATCGGGCTTCACGCCGCCGCGCGCCTCTGCCCAGCGGGGATAGTCGCGGCTGATCGCGGCGCGCAGGCCGTTCACTTCGGCATCCAGCCGGTCGCGCGCGCTGCGGGTGGCGGCGACATCGCCTGCGCTCGCCAGCGCCCGCAGCAGCGCGCGGTCGGCGGTCTGCAGCGCGCGCACCTTGTCCTGCAACGCCCGGACCCGCTCGCCCAGCGCCGGATCGGCGACCAGCCTTTCGGTGACGAGCCGGTTGGCCTGCGCGATCTTCGACCCGGCCAGGATCGCCATCGCGTCGAGCGCCAGCGCCGCATCCTGGCTGTCCGCCGCGATGGCGAGGATCGAATCGAGCGCCGCGCGCTGTTCGTCGGCCAATTCGCCATCGTCGCGCAGATTCTGCTCGTCGCGCAGCAAGGCGGCAAGCTGGGCCGCAGCGGCGGTGCGGGCCAGATCGCCATCGGCCCAGCGCTGCATCATCGCGGCATTGGCCAGCGCGAAGGCAGGGCTGTTGTCGAGTGCGGCGGTTTCGGCGGCATAGTCGCGCGCCGCCGCCGCCGCCTTGTCCCGCTGTTGCAGATCGAGCAGCACCGGGATGAGATGCGGATAGACGCGCTGGCCCATGTCGCGGTCCTGCGTCGTGGCCGCGCGCACGCGGGCGAGAGCGGTTTCCAGCTTCGTTGCGGCCTCGTCCGGCCGTCCGCTGGCCTGGTCGATCAGGCCCAGTAAAGCGAGCGATCGCGCCGCCTGCGGGCTGGCTTCGCCCTCCACTGCGCGAAACCCCTTTTCCGCTTCGACATAGAGCGGCGCGGCATCGGCATAGCGTTCCAGTGGCAGCAATATGCCGCCCAGATTATAGAGGCCATAGTGGAAATAAAGGCTCTTAGTCCCCACCGTCTCGCGCTTGATCGCAATCGCGCGCTGCAGATAGGCCAGGCTTTCCACCCGTCGCCCGGTGCGCGACAGGAGGATGCCCAGCATTTCCAGCGCCCGGGCATAGCTTGGATGTTTGGTATCGATATGGGCGGTCGCGACCTCCACCGCCTGGCGCGCATAGCGTTCCGCCTCGGCATTGCGGTCGGCGCGAAGCAGCATTTGCGCATAGGTATAATAGGAAGCGACCGTGTCGGGATCATGCGGCCCAAGCCCGGTGATCCGCGCCTCCATGCTGCGCTTCTGCGCCTCCACCGCATCGCTGTTGCGGCCAAGGCGCGAATAGGCTTGCGCCAGCGAGAAAGCGATGTTGGATTTGAGCATATAGTCGCCCTTGTCCAGCGTCTTCGGATCGACCTGCGCGAAATGGCGGTCGGCATAGGCGCTGCCCTCCGCCAATGTCTGCGCGCCGGTCGCGACGTCGCCGTTCACGGACTGGATATAGCCTTTGATCGATAGGCCCTGCATCCAGGGGATCGGATAGGCGTCGCGGAAGGGGGCGAGCAGCGCCAACCCCTTTTCGGCCATCGCCAGCGCCTGCGGATTCTTGCCCTCGATCTGGTCCATCGACGCCAGGTTGATCGTCGCCACCGCCGCCAGCGGATGGGGCAGGCCGTTCACCTTGACTCGGCTGGCTGCCGCAACCAGCTTGTGCCAAGCGTCGCGCGTCGCCGGACCCATCGCCTTGTCGAAATCGTCATTTTCGAACAGGGCCGTGCCGCGTGTCTCCATCGCGCGCAGATTGGCATAGCGGGCATCGTCGCGCTGGAAACCGCGCATCGCGTCCGGCGCGGCCAACGCCTGTGGCGCGGCCAGCGCCAGGAGCAGACTGATTGCGCGCGTCGAAAGCCTCATGCCCATGCCCCCAAGGATTCCCCGGCGTCAGCATAGGCGCGCGGCGCAGTGCCGCGTCAAGTCACAACCGCAGCCGTTACGATCCTTGCGCCAGCGTCAGACGCCAGTCCCAGCGCAGCGGATCGCCATCCATCACATCGACGCCCTGCGCGATCAGCGCATCGCGGATGGCATCCGAAGCAGCAAAATTGCGTTCTGTACGCGCGGCTTCACGTTCGTCGATCGTCTCTTCAATTAATCTGATGTCGATCAACGCATTTTTTGGAGTGATCCTAAGTGCTTCACGGCTTAGTCTGATGAGATTTAACCCAAGAATTTCATCCATCTTACTAATAAGCATCAACTTATCATCAGCTGGAACCTTCTTGATGCCGATGACTTCATCAAGCAAAGGAAGCGCTTTGGGAGTTAGCAGGTCTTCCGAGATAGCTGCATCAAACTGGCTTAAGAGGGGTTGCAGCTTTGGATGAAGCTGCTGAGTGAGCAAGTGGCTGGGTACCATCTCCCATTGACCTAGTGCCCGACTTTTCAAATCCCCAATCGATTTCACCAGCCGCTTGAGGCGCGTCAACGCAGCGGCCACGCCCTCGGCGCTGAACTCTAATTCGCTGCGATAATGGGCACCCAGGCACAGCAGGCGATAGGCCAGCGGATGCACGCCTGCGTCGATCAGCGAGAAGAGGGTGGTGAAGCCGCCCTTCGACTTGCTCATCTTGCCGCTGCGATCGACCAGGAAATTGTTATGCATCCACCAGCGCGCGCCGGTGAAGCCCGCCTCCGCCGCGCCGACATCGCCGCCGCAGCAGGCGTGGAACGCCTGGTTCTGGGCGATCTCATTGGGATGATGGATTTCGCGATGGTCAATGCCGCCGGTGTGGATGTCGAACGGATGGCCGAGGCGCGCTTGACTCATCACCGAACATTCCAGATGCCAGCCCGGCGCGCCCTTGCCCCATGGGCTGTCCCATTCCATCTGCCGCTGCTCGCCCGGCGGCGATTTGCGCCAGATGGCGAAGTCGGATGCGTTGCGCTTGCCCGCGACCGGATCGATCCGCGCATGCGCGGCATCGTCGCGGCCGCCCGCCAGCGCGCCATAATCCGGCACCGTCGAACTGTCGAAATAGAGGCCGCTGTCTAGCTCATAGCAATGGGTCGGCGCGATCTTTTGCGCAAATTCGATCATCTGCGGCACATAGTCGGTCGCGACCGTCCACTCGCTGGGGGCGAGGATGTTGAGGTCGGCGATATTCTGCTTGAACGCCTGGGTATAATGGGCCGCGATGTCCCAAATGCTCTTGGCACTGGCGCGCGCGGCCGCCTCCATCTTGTCGTCGCCCGCATCGGCGTCCGACGTCAGATGGCCGACATCGGTGATGTTGATGATGTGGGTGACCGACAGGCCCTTCCACAACAAGGTGCGGCGCAGCGTGTCGGTGAAGACATAGGCGCGCAAATTTCCCAGATGCGCATAATTATAGACGGTCGGCCCGCAGCTATAGATGCGCGCATGGCTGTCCTCGATCGGCGCGAACGGCGCGATCGTGCGGGTCAGGCTGTTGAACAGGCGCAGCGGCGCGGTGATATGCTGGTCGTCGGACATGGCGCAAAGCGATGGCGCGAAGCGGCGCGGGGGTCAACAACAAGAAATCCTCCCCCGGCGGGGGAGGGGGACCATTTGCGCAGCAAATGGTGGAGGGGTGTCACCCTATCGATAGCGTCGATCAGGTCGGTCATGCCCCCGGCATGACCTTCAACTGCCAGGGGCCGTTGAACCTGATCGAACCCCTCTGTCAGGGCTGCGCCCTGCCACCTCCCCTGCCAGGGGAGGATTTGAATATTTGTAATAAAATGTTGCATCTGCGCCCGGCCCTTGCACCGGCGCGTTCCTCCACCAATATGCTTGATGCGGGCCGGGCCCCTCTGACGATCTGGATTTCCCCCCTTGTCCATGTCGTGATGTCGGACCGCATCGGGTGCGCCCGGTGCAGGTTTTGCGGCAGTTGCCCCCTCAATGTCGCAAGAGACCGCACCGGGCCACTCGATCCACCGTCTTGATGGAGTAAGAGTAGCCGTGAATAATCCCGTTCGTATGCCGGGCTATGGCGCGAGCCGGACGGCGCAGACCGACGCCGGGCTGCGCGCGCATATGCTGGGCGTTTTCCATAATATGGGCCTGGGGCTGGTAATCACCGGCCTGGTCGCCGCGTTCATCGGCAATACGCCGGTGCTGGCCGCCGCGATCTTTGGCACGCCGCTCAAATGGGTAGCGATCTTCGCGCCGCTGGCCTTTGTGTTCTTTTTCAGCTTCCGCATCGACAAGATGACGACGGCGGGCGCGCGGATGGCGTTCTTCGCCTTCTCCGCCGTGATGGGCGTATCGCTGGCCAGCATTTTCCTGGTCTTCACCGGCGGCAGCATCGCGCAGGCCTTCTTCTCGGCCGCGGTCATGTTCCTCGCCATGGCGCTGTGGGGCTACACCACGCAGCGCGACCTGACGAAGATGGGCAGCTTCCTGATCATGGGCCTGATCGGCATCATCGTCGCCAGCCTCATTAACCTGTTCATCGGCTCGTCGGCGATGCAGATGGTCATCTCGATCCTGGGCGTCATCATCTTCACCGGCCTGACCGCCTGGGATACGCAGCGCATCAAGTCGGACTATTTCGCCTATGCGGGCCATGAAATGGCCGCCAAGATGCAGGTCATGGGCGCGCTGTCGCTGTACCTCAATTTCGTCAACCTGTTCCAGATGTTGCTCAGCCTGACCGGCGAGCGGGAGTAAATCTATGCGTGATCAAGCGGCGGTCTCCGCCATGCTCTGCCCGGTCTGTCATGTCGGACTGGCGATGACGGACCGGCAGGGGGTCGAAATCGACTATTGCCCGCAATGCCGGGGCGTGTGGCTGGACCGGGGCGAACTGGACAAGATCATCGAGCGGTCGGGGCCGAGCAATGTCGCGGCGGCCCCCGCGGCACGGCCAAGCTACCGCCCCGACCGCGACTTTCGCGACGACGGGCGAGGCTATCCACAAAAGCGGAAGAAGAGCTTTCTGGAAGAATTGTTCGATTGAGGGAAGGCCGGTCCGGTGGGGCTGGCCGTTTCCTCGCGGTATAAACAAGCGAGATCCCAGCGTTCGCTGGGATGACGTGAAATTGGGGCGGACCTTGCCTCCCCGTCATGCCAGCGAACGCTGGCATCTCCCTTCTTCTCGCTGCCCCTCAGTCCAGATGTAGCGTATCGAACAGATCAACCCATTTGGGATTGATGCTCTCGATCAACTTGACCTTCCAAGCGCGCTTCCACGCCTTCACCGCTTTCTCCCGCGTGATCGCGTCCATGATCGTCTCGTGTCGCTCCGCATAGACCAGCCGGTCGAGCCGATAGCGACGACAGAAATCCGAGCCAGTGCCGTCGCGATGCTGCATGGCGCGGTGCGGCAGGCTGGAGGTCACGCCGATATACAGCACCCCGTAAGCGCGGTTCGTCATGATATGGAGCCAACCGCCCGCCATGGTTGCATGGTTGCGTCAAAAGGCAGGGAGATGCCAGCGTTCGCTGGCATGACGGCTAGAATTTCGCGTCCGTCATCCCGGCGAAAGCTGGGATCTCTCTTCTTCTTCTTCAAACAGCCCTCAATGCGCCGCACCCCAACTCGCCCCCGTGCCGATCTCCACCCCCAACGGCACGCTCAGTTTCACGATCGGCTCGGCCGCACTCTCCATCACGCGCCGGATCACCGCGCTCACCGCGTCCACGTCTCCCTCGGGCACCTCGAACACCAGTTCGTCATGCACCTGCAACAGCATCTTCACGCCCGATAGTCCCGCCGCGTCCAGCGCCGGTTCCATGCGCGTCATCGCCCGCTTGATGATGTCGGCGCTCGTCCCTTGGATCGGCGCGTTGATCGCGGCGCGTTCGGCCCCTTGCCGTTCATGCTGGACCGATGCCTTGATGCGCGGGAACCATGTCTTTCGCCCGAACAGCGTCTCGGTATAGCCGCAGGCGCGGGCCTTCTCGATCGTCTCGTTGATGTAAATGCTGATGCCGGGGAAGCGCTCATAATATTTGGCGATCATGTCCTGCGCCTCATCTGCACTGATCTCCAGCCGTCCGGCCAGACCCCAGCGCGAAATGCCGTAGAGGATGGCGAAGTTGATCGTCTTCGCCCGGCCGCGCGTGTCGCGGTTGACCTCGCCGAACAGCTCCTTGGCGGTCGCGGCGTGAATATCCTCGCCCGCCGCGAAGGCGTCACGCAGCGCTGGCACATCGGCCATATGCGCGGCCAGCCGCAATTCGATCTGGCTATAGTCCGCCGCCAATATGACATTGCCGGGTTCGGCGACAAAGGCATGGCGGATCTGCCGCCCGACTTCGGTGCGGATCGGGATATTCTGGAGGTTCGGATCGGTCGAGGACAGTCGCCCGGTCTGCGCCCCGGTCAGCGAATAGCTGGTATGGACGCGGCCCGTATCCTTATTGATCTGCGCCTGCAACGCATCGGTATAAGTGGACTTCAACTTCGATAATTGCCGCCATTCCAATATCTTGGCAGCGATCGGCGCGCCCTGGGCCTGCAACTGCTCCAATATGGTGACGTCGGTCGAATAGGCACCGGACTTGCCCTTCTTGCCGCCCTTATAGCCCATCTTGTCGAACAGGATCGCGCCCAGCTGCTGTGTCGATCCGATCGCGAAAGGCTGCCCCGCCAATTCGTGAATCTCGGTCTCCAGCGCCGCGATGCCAGCGGTAAACTCGCCCGACAGCCGCGCCAGATGCTCGCGATCCACCTTGATCCCGCGATGCTCCATCCGGGCGATCACCGATACCAGTGGCCGATCGACCAGTTCGTAGACGCGGTTTGCGCCTTCATTCGCCACGCGAGTCTTGAACAGGCGCCACAGCCGCAGCGTCACGTCCGCATCCTCGGCGGCATAGGCGGTCGCCTTGTCCAGCGGCACTTCGCCGAAGGTAATCTGGTTCTTGCCGGTGCCGACCACCTCCTTGAAGCTGATACAGTCATGGCCAAGATGCGTTCGCGCGGCCTCGTCCATGCCATGGCCTGACAGGCTCTGTCCCGCATCGAGGTCGAAGCTCATGACGATCGTATCGTCATAAGGGGTGATCTTTATTGCGTGGCGGCGCAGCACGGTCATGTCATATTTGAGGTTCTGGCCGACTTTGAGGACGGCATCATCCTCCAGCAGCGGCTTGAGCTTCGCCAGCACCAGCGCCTTGTCGAGCTGCACCGGCTTTTCCGCGAACATGTCGCGCCCGCCATGGCCGACCGGAATATAGCAGGCCTGGTTGGGGCCGGTGGCGAGGCTGATGCCGACCAACTGGCAGGACACGCAATCGAGCATGTCGGTTTCGGTATCCACCGCGAAGACCCCTTCGGCCCGCGCCTGCGCGATCCAGCGGTCGAGCGCCTCTTCGCTAACCACCGTTTCGTAGAGGCTGCGATCGATCGGCGGCGCTTGCGGCGCGACCGGCGCGGCGATCGGTTCGGCCACGCCCGCAGCGGCAGCAGCAACGGCCACCGCAGCCGCAGGCGCACCCAGCCGATTGAGCAGCGTCTTGAAGCCATGATGCGTCAGAAAGTCCTGCAACGGTTCCTTGGGAATGCCCTTCAACGCCAAATCTTCAAGCGGTTCGGGCAGGTCCATACTGTCGTGCAACGCCACTAGCCGCCGCGACAGCCGCGCCATGTCGGCATGGGCGATCAGATTTTCCTGCATCTTCGATTTCTTCATCGACGGCGCGGCGTCCAGCGCCGCTTCCAGCCCGCCATGTTCGATGATCAGCTTGGCCGCCGTCTTGGGGCCGATGCCCGGCACGCCCGGCACATTGTCGACGCTGTCGCCCATCAGTGCGAGGACATCACCCAACTGTTCAGGCTGCACGCCGAACTTGCCGACGACATAGTCGGCCCCGCGCCGCTCATTCTTCATCGTGTCGTACATGTCGACGCCGGGCTGGATCAGCTGCATAAGATCCTTGTCGGAACTGACGATGGTGACGTGCCAACCCGCCGCGACCGCCGCCCTGGTATAGCTGGCGATCAGATCGTCCGCCTCATAGCCCGCCTCCTCGATACAGGGGAGCGAGAAGGCGCGGGTTGCGTCGCGGATCATGGGGAATTGCGGGACCAGATCTTCGGGCGCAGGCGGACGGTTCGCCTTATACTGGTCATACATGTCGTTGCGGAAGGTATGCGATCCCTTGTCGAGGATCACCGCCATATGGGTCGGCCCTTCCGCCTTGCCCAATTCCTCGGCCAGCTTCCACAACATCGTCGTATAGCCATAGACCGCGCCGACCGGCTGGCCATGCTGGTTGGTGAGCGGCGGCAACTGATGATAGGCGCGGAAGATATAGCCGCTGCCATCGACGAGATAGAGGTGATTCTGGGTCATGGGGCAGGGGATAGCCGGTAACGCTGCCCCGCTCCAGTAGCGCGGTGCCCGCTCTATTCGTAACCGAGCCATTACCTGGCGGCCTTTCTTACCCCTCTCCCTTGAGGGAGAGGGCTGCGCAGACTTGGCAGCTTGCTGCCTAGTCGTAGCTGGGTGAGGGTGTCGAACCATCGGTGAGTCGCGCTGCCTCAGCGTCGCCCCCCCTCATCCAACTGCGCCTAAGTGCCTTCGGCACTAGGGCTGCATATCCTTCTCCCCGGCGGTGGGAAGGGGTGGTAAGAAGATGCTCCTCAAAGGTCGTCACCTCGGACCCTTCGACAGGCTCAGGACGGGCTTGATCCGGGGCTCATGAGCCTCCCCCTCTCAGTAACGCCAAACGGTTGAGCCAATGGATGCCGGGTAAAGCCCGGCATGACGGCAAGGGGTGGTTAGCGGACTGGCGGCTTTTGGTGATCAGACAGAGGATATCGGACGTCAGTCGAACTCAGGTTTGAATGAGGGGTCGATCCAAGCGTATTTCACCTGTTCCGGTGCCAGTTTCACGACCGAACTATCGAAGGGCATAAGAGCCTCAAGGAATAGGTTCAAATTGGGCGCGACTAGGGCGTGTTCATCATCGATTTCATGATCCCAGAAGAACACGCCACCGTTGCCTTGATCGATAAAGAAGAAGTTTCCGCAACCGTCTTCGGCCAGCGGGATGGCAATCGGAAATCCCTCAACTTCAGCAATTACCGCCAGTGCATCAGCGACGGAAATAAAGCGCCTGACCCCAGACTCGTTATAATTCCCGACAGCAATTGCGTTATCCTCAGGCGTGGCGCCGTCATGGATGCCGATAAAATCTATGTATTCTGGGGGTAGTTTTCGGCCTAAGATATCTTCCAAAAGCATTAGCGCACTTTGCGAAGGCTCAGGCATCTGTGGAATAGCGACGGTCACCAGCGGAATCCTATTTGATAAATCGCTATAAGGTGCATCGTTCTTTAGCAACGACGTTTCATGGAATATCGTCCGCTTTCGGAGCTCTAGCGAGAACCGCCGAACGGCAATTTGTGCTCGTTTGCGAAAGGTCCACTCCTAGCGACACTGCGGATCGCGTTGACCATCGGCATCGCTCCGCCTGCAAGCGCGTCATAGCCAACCTATCCCGCGATAGCACAAACACACCATCCCTTACCGATCGAACACAATCAGCGCTGATGGTTTGCCGCCACCGCCTTCGCCACGCCCTGCATCAAGGCCCAACGTTCGGGGATCGACACGGTGGTCGATCCGATCAGCACGGCGACGGCATAGCTGGTGCCATCGGGCGCGGTCATGATGCCGATGTCGTTATAGCCGGTCGAGCGCGGGGCGAGATCCTGCCCCGTGCCGGTCTTGTGCAGATAGGACCAGCCCGGCGGTACGCCGCCCTTGATCCGCTGCGGCCCTGTCTTCGCTTCGGCCATGACGGTCAGCAACAAGCGGGTGGATTCGGCCGACAGCATGTCGCCCTGCTTGAGCTTGGCGAGCGCGCCGACGATCGCGGTGGGGGCGGCACCGTCCGGCGGATTGGCGAGATAATTGTCGAGCGCCTTGACCCGCGCCGCCATCGGCAGCCGTGATCGCGCGGTGTAGAAATTGCGCCCGATCGAATAATCCTGCCGCCAGTCGAGACCCGCCGTCGTCGCCTGCAACAGCCGCTCGCCAGGGCCGAAGCGAACATCCTTGATCATCCGCCGCGCCAGATAGCTGCGCACCGCGTCGGGGCCGCCCACCGCGCGCAACAGCGTGTCGTTGGCGGTATTGTCGCTTTGCGTCATCGCCCGGCGCATCAGGTCGGAATAGCTGGTGGTCCAACCGCCCGCCTTCACCATCGCGGCGGAGGGCTGATGGAACAGGGTCAGGTCGTTTTTCGTGATCGTGGTCGTATCGGTCAGGCGCAGCTTGCCCCGGTCCACTGCGTCCAGAAACGTCAGCGCCACCCAGAATTTCGATACGCTCTGCTGCGGGAAAAGGGCGGTGCCGTTCCACGCGACGGTCCAGTCGGCATCGATCCGGCGGACCGCGATGCCGACCTTGCCGCGAAATCCCTGACCCAGATTGCGGATCGCGCTGACCAGCGTCGGCGATGGCGCATCATTCTGGCTGACCGCGCGATAGGGTAGCGGCGGATTGGGTGCCTGGCGGATCGGCCAGCTATTGGTCGCCGGGCGCGATGTCTGCGGCGCGCTCGCGGCGGCCTGCGCCGGGCGCGGATTGGGCGCGCTCACACAGGCCGACAGGGCCATAACCAGAAGGACCAGGCGCGCGACCCCGCCCCGGTTGTCATTCGATGCCATATAATCCCCGCACTTTGAGCGAACATAGGGGCGGCCCCCGCCCGGACGGGCAAGGACGATGCGACGAATGAGTCCACAAATGCGATGATAGGAGCCGGACGGATGCAACCCTTTGATCGACAGCGTCATCGCTCAGTTGCGGTTCAGCGAGTGGCGGGCAATAGCGGGCGGATGACACAGAGACTTATGAACAGACGTGCTTGGCTGCTCGGCGCGATGGCGACCGGCGGATTGCTCCGGGCGGGGGTTGCGCAGGCCGCCCCCTTTGCCTCGCGCCGGATCGCCGTGACGGTGCGGGGTACGGGTCGTGACGTGCTGCTCATCCCCGGTCTCGCCAGCGGCCCCGGCATCTGGAACGGCGTGCTGGCGGCGGTTCCCGGCTATCGCTTTCACCTGGTCCATGTGCGCGGCTTTGCCGGATTGGCGGGCGAGGCCAATGCAGGCGGCGACGCTCTGCTCCGGCCGATCGCCGATGAAATTGCGCGCTATGCCGGCGCCACGGGATTGAAACGTCCCGCGATCGTCGGCCATTCGATGGGCGGCACGCTGGCGATGCTGCTGGGCCTCAAGGGGCTGGCGAGCAGGGTCATGGTGGTGGACATGCTGCCTGCCGGGGCCGCCATGGTCGGCGGGACCGCCAGCGGGCTTGGCTATCTCGCCGACCAGATCGGCGGCTATCTGACCGGCACGGCGGCGGGGCGGCGCTATCTGGGGCAGATGGTGGCGCAGATGCCGGGGGCCAAAGGCAGCGATCCCGATGTCATCGCCCAGGCGCTGCGCGACCTGGCCAACACCGATCTCGGCCCGCAATTGCCGCGCCTGACCGTGCCGTTGGAGGTCGTCTATGCGATCGGGTCGGATCGCGAACAGGCCGCCGCCATCGCCAGCCGCTTCCGCGCCGCCTATGCCCCCAAGAAGGATGCGCTGCTGCGCGCCATCGGTCCCAGCGGTCATATGCTGATGGCCGACCAGCCTGCACGCTTCCACGCGGCGCTGGGCGATTTTTTGAAGCGCATTTGACGAGCGTCAAAGCCGATGATGGTGCTTGGACGTACACCGAAGGCCCCGGACAGGCTTTCAGCATGTTCCCCTCCCCCTCAAGGCGCGGCGCCCCCCCGGCGACCGCGCCGCTTTTTTACGGCGCCAGCACCGTATCGACCGCCGCGTCCAGCATGTCGGGATAGTCGAGCGTATAATGAAGGCCGCGGCTTTCCTTGCGATGTAGCGCCGACCGCACCACTAGCCGCGCGACTTCCAGCAGGTTGCGCAGTTCGATCAGATCGGGGGTGACGCGGAAATTGCCGTAATAATCGTCCACTTCCCGAGCCAGCAGGTCGATGCGGTGCTGGGCGCGTTCCAGCCGCTTGGTGGTGCGGACGATGCCGACATAATCCCACATGAAGCGGCGGATTTCCTTCCAGTTGTGCTGGACGATGACTTCCTCGTCACCATTGGTGACGCGGCTTTCGTCCCATGGGCGGATCGGCGGCGGGGCGGGCAGCTCGTCCCAATTCGCGCGGATATGCTTGGCCGCCGCTTCGCCGAACACGAAACATTCGAGCAGCGAGTTGGAGGCGAGGCGGTTGGCCCCGTGCAGCCCGCTCTCGCTGACTTCGCCCGCCGCATAAAGGCCGGGCAGGTCGGTGCGGCCGTCCAGGTCGATCACCACGCCACCACAGGTATAATGTTGCGCGGGCACGACCGGGATCGGCTCCTTGGTGATGTCGATGTCCAGGTCCAGCAACCGGGCATAGATGGTCGGGAAGTGATGCTTCACAAATTCCGGCGGCTTGTGGCTGATGTCGAGATGGACATAGTCGAGACCGAGCCGCTTGATCTCATGGTCGATGGCGCGGGCCACCACGTCGCGCGGGGCCAGTTCCTCGCGCGGATCGAACCGCGGCATGAAGCGCTCGCCGCCGCCCGGCACGCCGGGGGGCAGCTTCAAATGCCCGCCTTCGCCGCGCACAGCTTCGGTGATCAGGAAATTCTTGACCTCCAAGTTGTAGAGGCAGGTGGGATGAAACTGGTTCATCTCCATGTTCGACACGCGGCATCCCGCGCGCCAGGCCATGGCGATGCCGTCGCCGGTCGCGCCGCGCGGCGCGGTGGAGAAGAGATAGGTGCGCCCCGCGCCACCCGTGCATAGGATCGTCGCGCGACCGAGTAGCGCATCGACATGCCCCGTCCGCTTGTTGAACGCATAGACGCCCCAGACATGGCCGGCCCCCGAATAACGCTCGCCATGGCGGGAGGTGATCAGGTCGATCGCGACCATATCCTCCATCAGCGTGATGTTGGGATTGGCCCGCGCGGCCTTGAGCAAGGCGACCTGCACCGCATGGCCGGTGGCGTCGTCGACATGGATGATGCGACGGTGGCTATGCCCGCCTTCGCGCGTCAAATGCCAGCGCTCGCCAAATTCCTCGCCACCGTTGAAGGGCACGCCCAGCGCCGCCAGCCGGTCGATCGCGGCAGGCGCTTCGGACACGACGAACTCGACCGTTGCCCGATCATTGAGGCCCGCGCCCGCGACCATCGTGTCATGGACATGCGCCTCGAAACTGTCACCGGCGTCGAGTACCGCAGCAATGCCGCCCTGCGCCCAGTTGGTCGACCCGCCATCCAGCGCGCCCTTGGCCAGCACCAGCACCTTGCGGTCCTGCGCCAGGTTGATGGCGGCCGTCAGGCCCGCCGCGCCCGAACCGATGATGACGACGTCGTAGGTGGTGATGGGCATTCTACTTCTGCTCCCCTCCCGCTTGCGGGAGGGGCCGGGGGTGGGCCTGCGCAAGGGTGGTATGGATATGCGTTACGACGCCTTCGAGATTTTCCATCACATCGGCTTTGGAAAAGCGCAAGATTTGATAGCCTTGGGAATGGCAATAATCATCTCGACGTACATCATACTCAACGGTTTGATCATGACTTCCGCCGTCGAGTTCGATGATGAGCTTTACTTCTCGACATAGGAAGTCGGCGAAATAAGGACCGATCGGCATCTGGCGGCTGAATTTATAACCAAGTTTTCGGTTGCGTAGCTGTTGCCACAATAAGCGTTCGGGTGTTGGGGCGGCGTTGCGGAGGCCTTTTGCGCGGGCCGTGTCGCGTCGTTTGAATGTCGGCGCTGGCCCACCCCCTAGCCCCCTCCCGCCTGCGGGAGGGGGGACAGAAGGTGCCTCACCCATCACGCCGCCGCCGTCAAATTCAAGAACACATCTTCCAGATCCGGGTCGCGGGTCACCACGTCGACGATCGCCAGCCCGCTCGCCTGCACGGCGCTCAGTACCTGGCCCGCATTGGCGCGGTCCTTGAGATAGGTGATGGTCAGCGTGCGCTCGCCCGTCAGTTCGATCTTTTCGAAGCAGGGGGCATCCGGCACCAGGGTCACGTCGCGATCGACCGTGACCTGCACCACCTTTTCCTGCGCCATCGCCAGCAATTCGCGGGTGGGTTTGTCGGTGATGAGCTGGCCATGGTTGATGATGCCGATGCGGTCGCACAGTTGCTCGGCTTCTTCGAGATAATGGGTCGTCAGCACGATCGTTACGCCCAGGGCGTTGAGTTCACGAACATATTCCCACAATTGCTGGCGCAATTGCACGTCAACGCCTGCGGTCGGTTCGTCCAGCACCAGGATCGGCGGACTATGCACCATCGCCTTGGCCACCAGCAGGCGGCGTTTCATGCCGCCCGAAAGCGTGCGGGCATAGGCGGTGGCCTTGTCCTCCAGATGGACGGCGCGCAGCAATTCCATCGACCGGCGCTTGTCCTTGGGCACGCCATAGAAGCCCGCCTGATTTTCCAGCGTCTCGAACGGGGTAAAGAAGGGGTCGAACACGATTTCCTGCGGCACGATGCCGATGCTGTTCTTCGCATTGCGCGGATTGGCGTCGATGTCGAAGCCCCAGATGCTGACCGACCCTGATGTCTTGTTCACCATCCCCGCCAAGATGTTGATCGTGGTTGACTTGCCCGCGCCATTGGGGCCGAGCAGCCCGTATACCTGCCCGCGCGGGATCGACAGGTTGATCCCGTCCAGCGCGCGCTTGCCGCCCTTATAGACTTTGGTGAGGTTGCGAATGGCGATGGCGGGGGGCGGGGCGGGGGGCGGGCTGTCGGTCATGGCTGATCTCTATGGGGATCGAGGGGCACTAAGGAAAGAGGGCCGTCGGCTCAGTCGGCCCCGGCGACCTTGATCTCTTTACCCAGCATCGATTGCACATAGAGGCGCTGCACCGCGACGAACACGACGACCGTCAGGGGCGCGGCGAGCAGGACGCCGAGGAAGCCGAACAACAGACCGGCGGCGAACACCGCGAACAGCAGCACCGCAGGAGGCACGTCGACGGCATGTTTCTGGATCATCGGCTGCAGGAAATTGCCCTGCAATTGCTGGATCACCAGGAAGAGCAACAGGGTCCATAGCGCGGTCATCGGCGATACGGTGAAGGCCAGCAGCACGGCGGGCACGCCGGAAATGACGGGTCCGATCATCGGAATGATGTCGAGCAGGCCAGCGATGACGCCAAGGCCGCCCGCAGCAGGCACGCCCAGCAAGGCAAGCCCCGCCCAGGTGAACGCAGCGACGACCAGCGAGGACACCGCCTGACCCACCATCCATCCGCGCAGGCCGCCCGACGCATCGTCCAGCGCCAGCGCGACCGTCTCCTCGGCCCTCTTCGGGATCAGCAGCAGCAGGCCCCGGCGATAGGTGGCGGGATCGCCCGCCAGGAAAATCGCGCCGACCAGGACCAGCACGAAATCGGCAAGGCCGCTGCCCGCTGCCAGGGCATAGCCGCCCGCCTGCGACACCAGTTGCGACACATCCTTGCCGCCACCCTCGACCAATTGCCGCGCCCGTTCGCCAAGGCCATAGCGGTCGAGCAGCCCCTCCACGCTTTGCAGCGCGCGGGGGACGGTTTCGCGGATCGTGTCGAATTCCTGCGCCAGTTGCGACCCGAACAGCGCGAACGCACCCACGAATAGGGTGATCATGCCGATGACCGACAAAGCGAGCGCCATCGACCGCTTCATGCCGGTGATGCGGCACAGCCAGTTGGCGATCGTGTCGAACACCGCACCGATCACGATCGCCGCGAACACCAGCATCAGGAAGCGGGTCAGTTCGACCATGATCCATGCCAGGCCGACGATGCCCACGACCACCAATGCGGCATTGGCAACCCGGCCGGGGCTGTAGGATGTTGCGGAAGACGCCGGTGCCGGCTGTGATTGCGCCGTGGCGGCGTCGTCATGATCAAGGGTCATGCACGCCTTCTATCGTGCATGATCCATCGTGCAACCTGTTGCTGGCACGAATGCCCTGTCCCTTATTCGGCGGTCGGCCCGGCGAGCGCCTCGCGCATGATATAATAGAGGCTGTGCTGCTCGATCGTGCCCTTGACCAGATGCGCCATCGGCCCTGACGCACGGGCGAGGACATCGTCGCCGCCATGGGTTTCCGACCCCAGCGGCACCAACGCCTGCTGGCGATAATCAAGCGCGGTGGTGTCGGTCTGGAGCGGATCGGCGCGCGGCATGTCGATCGTCGCGCCGGGCCCATTGGCATAGCCCAATGTCGTATAGCCCTTGCCATCCTTGGCCTTGAGCGCCTGACCGCCATTGGTCACCGCGCCCAGGATAGGGTTGCCCCGGCCGGGATAGCCGCTCATCGCGAACGTGTGGCTATGGTCGGCCGTGACCAGCACCAGCGTATCGGCGCGATTGGTCATGTCCATCGCGACCTTCACCGCCTCATCGAGCGCGATCGTGTCTTCCAGCGCGCGGCGGGCGTTCCCGGCATGGTGGGCATGGTCAATCCGGCCCGCTTCCACCAGCAGTATATAGCCCTTGTCGCGGCTGCCCAACATCGTGATCGCCGAACGGGTCATGTCCGCCAGCGACGGTTCGCCGCCTGTGTCCTTGGCGCGGTCGGCCTCATATTGCATATGGTCGGGCTCGAACAGGCCCAGCAGGCGGGGCGTGCGGGTCAGGTCGACCTTGGCGAAGTCCGCGCTGTTCCACACATAAGCCCCGCGCGGATTGCGCCGCTGCCAGGCCTTGGTCAAATCCTTGCGGTCGGTGCGCTTGCCCATGATGGTCGCATATTCAGGATCGCGCGCGGTGGTCGGCAGGAAATTGGCGCGCCCCCCGCCCAGGATCAGGTCGAGCCGGGCACCCACGTCGCCCTCCACCATCTGCCGTGCAATGTCGATGCAGCCCTGAGCGCGGGCGTCGGCCGTCAGGTCGCCATCGGCTTCCCAGTCGCGCTGGGCGGTGTGGGCATAGGTGGCGGCGGGCGTCGCATGGGTGATGCGCGCGGTCGAGATCACGCCGGTCGCCATGTCCTGGCCCTGCGCAAAGCCGAACAGGGAGGGCAGGCGATGCGCCTTGCTGGCCGCGCAGTCATTTTCCGGCACTTCCGGGCCGACGCCGATGACGCCGTTGCGGGTCTTGACCCCGGTCAGGATCGCCGTCGCGGTCGGCGCGGAATCCGACACCTGCCCGTCATGCGAATAGGTTTTGACCAGCGCCGTGCTGGACAGCCGATCCATGGTCGGCACGAAGGATTCGCCATCCACGCCTTGGCGTTGCCCCTGATGGATGCGCGCCGCCGTCAGCGTACTAACGCCCATGCCATCGCCGATGAACAGGATGATGTTGCGCGCCTTGCCGACGACCGGCGCGTCCGCTTTGATGCGCTCCAGCTCGGCCATCGCCTGCGCGCGATAGGCGTCGGTGGTGGTGGCATGCTGCGCCAACGCCGGGCTGGCGGCGACTAGCAAAGCAAGAACGGACGAACGGGCAAGACGGCGGGCAGCGACCATGAAGAGACTCCTTTTGCCCACCCCCTTCCATCCAATCATGACAGACATGCTACATCATCGGAATATTTCGATATCTCTCGAAATGTCGTTGACGGGCGCTTGGCAGCGCCATATTTCGACAAATATCGAATAAAGGACTCGCCATGGATCAGGACAAGGCCGTCGCGGCGCTGGCCGCGCTGGCGCAGGATACGCGCCTTTCGGTTTTCCGCTTGCTGGTAAAGGCCGGTCCCGATGGCATGATCGCAGGCGCGCTGGCGGAAGCGATGGATGTCCCGCCCTCGACCATGTCGCATCATCTGGCGAAGCTGGAACAGGCCGGGCTCGCCACCTCCTGGCGCACCAGCCGCCTCATCCATTATGCCGCTGACTATGCCGGAATGCAGGGCTTGCTCGGCTTTCTGATGGCCGATTGCTGCCAGGGCGACCCGAACCTGTGTGCCGGCCTTCTTTCTTCCATTTCGTGCGACGCCGTTTCCGAAGGAGCCCCAGCATGACCGACAACGTCTATAATGTCCTGTTCCTATGTACCGGCAATTCGGCCCGCTCAATCCTGGGGGAAGCGCTGATGAACAAGCTCGGCGCAGGCCGGTTTCGCGCCTGGAGCGCGGGCAGCCAGCCCAAGGGCGCGGTCCATCCTATGGCCCTGTCCGTCCTGTCGGGGCTGGGGTTCGAGACGGCGGGCATGCGCTCGAAAAGCTGGGACGAGTTCGCCGCGCCCGGTGCGCCGCAGTTCGATTTCATCTTCACCGTCTGCGACAATGCGGCGGGCGAGACCTGCCCAGTGTGGATCGGCCATCCCATGACCGCCCATTGGGGCATCGAAGACCCCGCTGCGGTCGAAGGGGAGGGGCAGCGCGACGCCTTCCTGACCGCGCTGCGTTATCTGCGCAACCGCATCACGCTCTTCCTCGAACTGCCGCTCGACGCGCTGGATGCCATGGCGACGCAGCGCAAGCTCAAGGAAATCGGCCAAAGCGAGGGTGCCAGCGCCCAGGCAGGAGCCAAAGCATGACCCACGACATCATCATCTATCACAACCCCGAATGCGGGACGTCGCGCAACACGCTGGCGATGATCCGCAATGCGGGCATCGAACCGCATGTCGTCGAATATCTGAAGACGCCGCCGTCGCGCGCGCTGCTCGAAAGCCTGATCGCCCGCGCCGGGATGACGCCGCGTGCCCTGCTGCGCGAAAAGGGCACGCCCTTTGCTGAATTGGGGCTGGACGATGACAGCCTGTCCGACGCTGCACTGATCGACGCGATGATGGCCCACCCCATCCTCATCAACCGCCCACTGGTGGCCTCGCCGGTGGGCGTCAAACTCTGCCGCCCCTCCGAAGCGGTGCTGGATATTCTCCCGGCGGCGCAGCAAGGCGCGTTCGCCAAGGAAGATGGCGAGCAGGTGGTCGATGCCACGGGCCAGCGCAGCCCCAAGCCTGTCGGGAGCGAATAATCATGGCCACCGCACCCGCCTCGCCGCTCGGCCTGTTCGAACGCTGGCTCTCGCTTTGGGTCGCGCTGGCGATAGCGGTCGGGATCGTGGCGGGCAATGTCGCGCCCGGCGCCTTTGCGATGCTGGCCGGGCTGGAAATAGCTTCGGTCAATCTGATCGTCGCGGTGCTGATCTGGGCGATGATCTATCCGATGATGGTCGGTGTCGATTTCGGCAGCATCCGCGATATCGGCCGCAAGCCGCGCGGCCTCATCATCACCATCGTCATCAACTGGCTGGTCAAACCCTTCACCATGGCGGCGCTCGCCGTCCTGTTCTTTGACTATCTCTATAGCGGCCTTATTCCGCGTGGCGATGCCGACCAATATATTGCCGGGCTGATCCTGCTGGGCGCCGCGCCCTGCACCGCGATGGTGTTCGTCTGGTCGCAGATGACGCGCGGCGATCCGGCCTATACGCTGGTGCAGGTGTCGGTGAACGATCTGGTGATGATCGTCGCCTTCGCGCCGATCGTAGCGCTGCTGCTCGGCGTCACCGATATCGTGGTGCCCTGGGAAACGCTGCTGCTCTCGACTTTGCTCTATGTCGTGATCCCGCTCGCGGCGGGCGCTTTGACCCGGCATCGGGTGATCGCTGCGCATGGCGGCGATGGGGCGGCGGTCGATGCTTTTACGGCCAGGCTCAAGCCCTGGTCGATCATTGGCCTGTTGGCGACGGTGGTGTTGCTCTTCGCCTTCCAGGCCGAAACCATCGTCGGGCAACCACTGCTGATCGCGCTGATCGCGGTGCCGATCATCCTCCAATCCTATGGCATTTTCGCGCTCGCCTATGCCTGGGCCTTCGCCTGGAAAGTGCCGCACCGGATCGCCGCACCCTGCGCGCTCATTGGCACGTCCAACTTCTTTGAACTGGCGGTCGCGGTCGCGATCGGGCTGTTCGGCCTGTCGAGCGGCGCAGCACTGGCGACCGTCGTCGGCGTGCTGGTCGAAGTGCCGGTGATGCTCTCCCTGGTCGCCTTCGCCAACCGCACCCGGTCGCGCTTTGCGGAGGAGGCTGAGGCATGAGCGACACTATGCCGTTCGCCTATCTCCGCCCGCTGGCCGATCCCGACCATCTGCCCGCGCTGCACCCGGATTACGCCCATCGTCGGCCCGCGCTGGGCCTCGGCGCTCTCGATCCACCGCCGCGCATCCTGCTGCTCTACGGATCGTTGCGCGAACGCTCCTATTCGCGCTTGGTGGTCGAGGAAGCCGCGCGCCTGCTCCAGTTTTTCGGCTGCGAAACGCGCATCTTCGATCCGCACGACCTGCCGCTGCCCGATCAGGTGGCGGGCGACGATCATCCCGCCGTCCATGAACTGCGTGCCCATTCGCTCTGGTCGGAAGGGCAGATCTGGTGCAGCCCCGAACGCCATGGCCAGATCACCGGCATCATGAAGGCGCAGGTCGACCATCTGCCGCTGGCCTATAAAGGACTGCGCCCGACACAGGGGCGCACCCTGGCGGTGATGCAGGTGTCAGCCGGATCGCAATCCTTCAACAGTATCAACACGCTCCGCGTCCTTGGCCGCTGGATGCGGATGTTCACCATTCCCAACCAGTCCTCCGTCGCCAAAGCCTATGAAGAATTTGACGAGGCCGGTCGGATGAAGCCATCCCCTTATTATGACCGCATCGTCGATGTGGTGGAGGAACTGGTCCGCTTCACCGTCCTGCTGCGACCCCATGCCGAGCAGTTGGTGGACCGCTATTCGGAGCGCAAGGATCGCAACGAGCCGGTGGCGACCCATGTCGAGAAGGCCGGGCTGGCGACATCCGACTGACTCGTCGTCCGCGCCCGTCACTCTTGCGCCGATCAGGCATCTTGGATAAGGCGACCGCATCCATTGGACCCGGCATCGTCGGGTGGCTCGGCCCGGCGCCTATCCCCGGGATAACCATTAGCGAATTTGGGCTTCGCTTTTCCGAGTTTTGAGCGTTTCCGCGCACACACGCGATGCCCCGCTAGCCAATCTAGGTTTTTCAAATGCTGTCCATCGCCTCGCTGCAACGCGAATGGCTCGCCAATCCGCGCGCCGACATCCTCGCCGGGATCGTCGTCGCCCTGGCGCTGATCCCCGAAGCCATCGGCTTTTCCATCATCGCCGGCGTCGATCCGCGCGTCGGCCTCTACGCCTCCTTCTCCATCGCCTTCATCATCGCCTTCGTCGGCGGCCGCCCCGGCATGATCTCCGCCGCCACCGCCGCCGTCGCGGTGCTGGTGGTGCCGCTCGTGCGCGACCATGGCATCGAGTATCTCTTCGCCGCCACCATCCTAATGGGCATCATTCAGGTCATCGCTGGCTTCCTGCGGCTCGACATGCTGATGCAATATGTGTCGCGGTCGGTCATCACCGGCTTCGTCAATGCGCTCGCGATCCTGATCTTCATCGCCCAATTACCGCAGCTTATGGGCGTGACCTGGATGACCTATGCGATGGTCGCGGGTGGCCTTGCCATCATCTACCTCTTCCCGCGTATCACCAAGGCGGTGCCCTCGCCGCTGGTCGCGATCGTCATCCTGACGATCCTGTCCATCTATGGCGGGCTGAATGTCAACACGGTGGGCGACATGGGCGAACTGCCCTCGACCCTCCCGGCCTTCCTCATCCCCAACGTCCCGCTGACGCTGGAAATGCTCCAGATCATCCTGCCCTATTCGCTGACCATGGCGGCCGTCGGCCTGCTGGAATCGATGATGACGGCGCAGATCGTCGATGACCTGACCGACACCGGGTCGGACAAGCGCCGCGAGATGAAGGGCCAGGGCATCGCCAATTTCGCCACCGGCTTCCTCGGCGGCATGGGCGGTTGCGCGATGATCGGCCAGTCGGTCATCAACGTGAAGTCGGGCGGTTCGACCCGCCTGTCGACCCTCGTCGCAGGCACCTTCCTGCTATTCCTGATCGTCGTGCTCGGCCCGTTCGTGGCCCAGATCCCGATGCCCGCGCTGGTCGCGGTAATGATCATGGTGTCGATCGGCACGTTCAGCTGGCGCTCGATCAAGGATCTGCGGACCAATCCGTGGCAATCCTCGGTCGTCATGATCGCCACCGTCGTCATCGTCGTGTGGACGCATGACCTGGCGCAGGGCGTGCTGGCGGGCGTCATCCTGTCGGGACTGTTCTTCGCGAGCAAGGTCAAGCGGCTCTTCACGGTCACCTCCGAAATATCAGCCGATGGCAATGCGCGCACCTATCGCGTCGCAGGCCAGGTCTTCTTCGCCTCGTCGGACAGCTTCACCTCTGCCTTCGACTATAAGGAGGTTCTCGACCGCGTCGTGATCGACGTGAGCGACGCGCATTTCTGGGATATCTCCGCGATCGGCACGCTCGACAAGGCGATCCTCAAATTCCGTCGCGAAGGCACGGCGGTCGAGGTCATCGGCCTCAATGACGCCAGCGCCGCGATGGTCGAACGCTATGCCCTGCACGACAAGCCGGGTGCGGACGCGCAACTCGGCGCGCATTGAGGAGAGACGCCATGACCAAGATACTCGCCTGTATCGACGCCTCGGCCTATGCGGCCAGCGTCTGCGACCTCGTCGCCTGGGCGGCCAAGCGCCTCGCTTTGCCGGTCGAACTGCTCCATGTCGTCCAGCGCCGCGATGCCGTGGCCCAGCGCCATGACCTCAGCGGCGCGATCGGCCTGGGGGCCAAGAGCGAACTGCTGGAGGAATTGACGCGGCTGGAGGAGGCCGACTCCCGGCTTCAGATCGAACGCGGCCGCGTGCTGCTGGCCACGATGGCGGATCGGCTGCAAGCCGATGGCGCTCTCGCCATCACGCCGCTGCACCGCCATGGCGGCATCGTCGAAACGATCATCGAGCGGGAAGCGGATGCCCGCGTCGTCGTCATCGGCAAGCGCGGCGCGAGCCATGAATTCGCCACCGACCATATCGGCTCGAAGATCGAGCGCGTCGTGCGCGCCAGCGCAAAACCGGTGCTGATCGCCGCGCGCGCGTCGCAAGCCCCGCAATCCGTGATCCTCGCCTATGACGGCAGCAAACCCGCCCACCGCGCGCTGGAACGGGCCGCCAACTCGCCCTTGTTCGCAGGGCTACCGATCCAGGTCGTGACGGTCGGCCCCGACGACAACAAGCATCGCGCCCTACTCAACAAGGCCCGCACCGCCTTATCGGCCAGCGCGTCCGTCACCCTGACGATCCTGCCGGGCAAGCCGGAGGATGCCATCGCCGAACTGATGGCCGCAACGCCGCACGCGCTGCTGGTCATGGGCGCCTACGGCCACTCCCCGCTCCGCACCTTGATCGTAGGCAGCACCACCACCACCCTCATCCGCACCGTCCACGCACCGGTTCTGCTGGTGCGATAAACTGCCTTCGGCCTGATCTCGCCACAACGGGGTCAGGCCGCCTTCCCCTTCAGCGCCTTCTGCCGCCGCCGCTGCACCGACGATCCAATCCCCATCGCCTCGCGATATTTGGCGACGGTGCGGCGGGCTATGTCCATGCCGCGGGCGCGCAGCAGTTCGACCAGCGTGTCGTCGGACAGGATCGCCTGCGGCTCTTCGGCCATGATCAGCGTCTTGATATGGCTCTTGACCGCTTCGGCCGAGACGGAGCCGTCGCCTTCCGCGTTCGACACGCCGCTGGTGAAGAAATATTTGAGTTCATACTGGCCGCGCGGGCAGGACAGATATTTGTTCGATGTCACCCGGCTGACGGTCGATTCATGCATTTTGATCGTGTCGGCGACGGTGCGTAGCGTCAGCGGTTTCAAATGCGCCACGCCCTTGCGAAAGAAATCCTCCTGGCAGCGGACGATCTCGCTCGCGACCTTGATGATGGTCTTCTGCCGCTGGTCGAGCGCCTTGACCAGCCAGTTGGCGCTGGCCAGGCAATCGGCAAGCCAGGCCTTGGCATTCTTGTCCTGCTTGCCGGTCGCCAGTTCGACATAATAGCTGCGGTTCACCAGCACGCGGGGCAGGGTGGCGCTGTTGACCTCGATGCTCCATCCCTCGGCGGTCGGGCGCACGAACAGGTCGGGCGTGACCGGCGCAGCGCGATCGCTGGAAAATTTAAGGCCCGGCTTGGGATCATAGCCGCGCAGCTCGCGGATCATGTCGGCCATATCCTCCTCATCCACCCCGCAGATGCGGCGCAACTGCGGCAGTGCGCCCTTGGCCAGCAGGTCGAGATTGGCGAGCAGGCGCGCGATGCACGGGTCGTAGCGGTCGGCTTCCTTGGCCTGCAGCGCCAGGCATTCGACCAGCGACCGTGCGCCGATCCCGGTCGGGTCGAAGCTGTGGATGACGCCCAGCACCCGTTCGACCTCGACCAGCGGCAGGCCCATCGCATGGGCGGTCTGCAACAGGTCCGCCTCCAGATAGCCCGCCTCGCTGATCTGGCCGATCAGTTGCGCCGCGACGATCAGGTCCACGCCCGACAGCGCGGCGCGCGCCTGATCCATCAAATGTTCCTGCAGGCTGGCACTGGGCGCGGCGAAACTGTCGAAGTCCGGGGCTTCGTCGCCATAACCGCCCGTCATCGCGTCCATGCCGCCGCCACCGGCGCCGAGTGCGCTCGCCATCCGGTCGCCGGGGCCATCGTCGATGAACGTATCCGCGCCATGATCGACATCGAGCGGGCTGTCCGCGCCGCCCAGTCCCTGCGCGATCAGATCGTCGCTCGCCCCGGTTTCGGCGGCCAGCGTGGGGCGCTCAAGCTCGCGGTCGATGCCGTCGGCGGGCGGGGGACCGTCATCGCCGCCACCCGATTCGAGCAGCGGATTTTTCTCCAACTCGCCCGCGACGAACGCCTCGATCTCCAGATTGGACAGCGCCAGCAGCTTGATCGCCTGCTGCAACTGCGGCGTCATGACAAGCGACTGGCTCTGCCGAATGTCGAGGCGTGGACCGAGCGCCATCAGGCAGCGCGCCTTGTGCTGGCGCACCACCGGCTCGCGCTCCCACCCGTACGCCCAGCCAGCCTATACTGTGGGAGGCCGGGTGGGGGTGCGGGCCGGTGCGGCTCAGAAAGAAAATGCCCCCGCTTCATCTTACATCACAACGAGAAATTCTCGCCGAGATACAGGCGGCGGACGTCGGCATTGGCGACCAGTTCGGTCGGGCTGCCGGTGAACAGCACTTGCCCGTCATAGATGATGCAGGCGCGATCGACGATTTCCAGCGTCTCGCGGACATTATGGTCAGTGATCAGCACGCCAATGCCGCGCGTCTTCAACTGCTTCACCAGGTCGCGAATGTCGGCAATCGATAGCGGATCAATGCCCGCAAACGGTTCGTCCAGCAGCACGATGGACGGATTGGCAGCCAGCGCGCGGGCAATCTCGCACCGGCGACGCTCGCCCCCCGACAGGGCCATCGCTGCCGAGTCGCGCAACCGGGTCAGGCCGAATTCGTCGAGCAATTGTTCCAGCCGCGCGGCGCGCGATGCCTTGTCGGGCTCCGCCATTTCCAGCACCGCGCTGATATTCTGCGCGACGGTCAAGCCACGAAAGATCGAGGTTTCCTGCGGCAGATAGCCAAGGCCCAAAATCGCGCGGCGATACATGGGCAGGCTGGTGATATCCTGCCCGTCTAGCAGCACGCGGCCGCGATCGGGCCGGACGAGGCCCATGACCGAATAGAAACAGGTCGTCTTGCCCGCGCCATTGGGGCCAAGCAGTCCGACGACTTCGCCCTTGCCGACGGTCAGCGACACGTCCGACAACACCACGCGATTGTCGTAGCTTTTGGCGATCGAGATGACCGACAGGCCATCGCCCAGCTCGTGCGGGACGGGGGGGCGAGGGGCGGCGGGCCGTTCCTGGGTGGTGACGTCGTGCATAAGTCCATCCTTGCGGCCGGACGGCGAACCGCCCGCGCCAGTTGGCATCCTTTGTGCATGGGATCGCCGCCGGGGCAAGGGGAAAATGGCGCGACTGCCGCGCTGCGAGGTGAGGCGACGTCGCCATTCACCCTCGCTCCAAACAAAAATGGCGGCCGTTCCGGGGTTGGAGAGGAACCCGGAACGACCGCCATATCATGAAGCGCAGCGAGGAGACGCCACGCCCCATGGGCACTCAGTCAAACTTGAAGCGGACACCCAGAGCAAAGGTGCGGTCGATCAGCAGCGTGCTGGAGTTGAACTCCGTCGGATTGCCGACATCGCCGAACTTGTAATAATCCTGCTGCTTCGCCTTGGTGATGTTCACCGCGTCGAAGGTGATGCCGATATCTTCGTTCACGTTCAAAGTGAGCTGGAAGTCCAGGCTCTTTTCAGGCGCACGCCAGAAGCCGATCGGGTTGGCAAAAGCCCGCGCTTCGTTCCTTTGCAGGAAGCCCTTGCGCCAGATATAGGACAGACGGGCACCGACCGGGCCTCTATCATAGGCCAGCGTGGCGTTGTAGGACAGTTTCGACACGCCGAAGAAGGCGGACTTGGCCGTGCCGGTGATTTCGCCTTCATTGTTGACGACGGGAATCGTCTGTTCGGAATCCAGGATCGTCGCGCTGCCGGTGAAGCCCAGGCCGTCAAGCACGGAGGGCAGGTAGGAGGGGAAGTATGTCAGCCCCAGTTCCAGACCCTTGAGCGTCCCGTTGGATGCATTGGCAGGACGGGTGATGTTGAAAAATTCGGTATAGGTTTCGTTGCGCGGCAGATAGTTGTTCGGGATGAACTCGCGAACGGTCAACGGAACGACCAGACCTTCGATCTTGCGGCGGAAGGCGGTCGCATAGATGGCGCTGTTGCGGTCGAAATACCATTCGATCGCCAGATCCATATTCTCCGACTTGGTCGCCCGCAAATTGGGGTTGCCCGAAGTCCCGGTGCCAAAGCCGATGCGCGACAGATCGCCGCCGAGCGCCAGATTGGGGTTCAGGTCGCCGAACGCCGGACGACGCAGCGTTTTGCCATAGTTGAACCGGATGCGCAGATTGTCGGTGATGGCGTAGCGCGCGGTGAAGGACGGCAGGAAATCGTCGGAACCGGTCGACACGCCGGTCCGGGCGAAATTGGCACCTCGGTCAAAATATTCATAGTCGGTGTCGATCGCGACATAGCGCACGCCGCCCTGCAATTGCAGCGGACGCCCGAAAATCTCGACCTCGGCATCGGCCACGATATAGGCGGCCAGGTTGCTTTCCTCGATGCCGAACACGCGGCCAAAGCTCAGCTGGTCAGACAGCAGCAGACCGGGCGCGACGGCGCGATACAGATTGCGCACGCCATCCCTGTCCATGCTGCGCGGATCGGCCAGCACCCAGCTGGTCGGAATGTTCGCCCGACCGTCGAAGAAGCCGTCGTTGGTGAAGGGGCTGCCTTCGCCAAATTCAGACAGGGGAACGGGGATGCGGTCCGGGTTCGTCGGGCTGACTGGGCGCGTTGGATCATAGGCAGGGTTGGGCAACGTGTATGCACCTGCACCCTGATCGCGGACATAGCTGTCCGCCGAACGCTTGTCATAGCGCCAGCCCGCCTTGATGCGGCGCAGGAAGCCCGTGTCCCACTCATATTCGCCGTCCAGCATCATCGTCAGCGCGCTACCGGTATTCTTGGTGCCGCTGTCGAACAGGTTGCCGACGGTCCACTTGCTCGCGTCGGTCAGGACGTCCTGATTGCCAAAGCTATAGGCGGGCAGGCCGCCGCCGGCGTTGAAATCGACATCGATGTCGAGCGGGCCGCGATCGGTACGGATGGCAAAGAAGCTCGTCTCGTTCTTGCTGTCCTGATAGGCGATGTCGGCCGAAATCTTGCCGCGCTCACCCACATCCCACTTGGCGTTGAAGGCATAGACATAGCTGTCGGTGCGGCTGGTCGCCCGGTCGCCGCTGTTGAAGCCCGCGACCGCGCCGGCCCGGCGCGACTTGATGATGTTGGTGCCTTCGAACAGTTCGAAGCTGTTGGCCACGTCAGTAGGCAGGTTGCCCCACCAATCGACGAAGCTGAAGTTCAGGCTGTTGAACGTCTCGCCCTTGAACCCCGTGTAGAAGACCTCAGCGGTGTAGACCGAGCTGTCGTTCGGCGCCCATTGCAGCGCGGCGTTGATCGCCTTCCGATCGCGCTTGCCATAGACATCGGATGCGATGACGGCGTCGCGGGCGAGATAATAGGGGGTTTCAACGCCATTGATGTTGAGCGTCGATCCGGGCGCGGTCGGCAGGCCCGCGTCGAGACCAGGCGTCCAGTTTTCATTGGTAGCACCGGGGAAGATGCGTTGCAGCGGGGTCAGGCCCGACCCTTCCGGCGGCGTTTCGGTGGCGAACGGCACCATGGCACCGGCCTGCAAATTCTGGTTGCGAAATTCGGCGCGGGTGTAGCTGCCATTCACCAGGAAGCCGATGTCGCCGATGCCGGTTTCCCAGCGGTCGCTGACCAGCAGCGCGACATTGGGGTTCACCTTGTCGGCAAGTTCCGAATAAACGCCGCGCGCCAGGCCCGAAATGGTGAAGCCGTCAAAGTCGAGCGGGCGACGGGTCTGCACGTCGATCTGGCCCGCCAGGCCGGTTTCCAGTTGGTCGGCCGAACGGGTCTTGTAGACATCGACCTGCTTGACGAGGTTGGCGGAGATGTCCTGCAACGCGAAGGACGTGCCAGCAGCGGTGAAGATGTTGCGGCCATTGAGCGTGGTCAGCGGATCGGTCAGGCCGCGAATGGTGATGGTCGCCGCTTCGCCGCCGGCGCGGTCGGTGACCTGGATGCCGGTCACGCGCTGCAGGGCTTCGACGACATTATTGTCGGGCAATTTGCCGACATCTTCCGAAACGATCGAATCGACGATCTGGGTCGATTCCCGGCGCACGTTGAGCGCGCCGACGATCGAGGCGCGGACGCCGGTCACGACGATGTCGGCGACATCGTCTTCCGGCGCCGCCTGCGGCGTTGCGGGGGCGGTTTGGGCCTGGGCAGCGCCCGCCAGCATCAGCGCGAAGAGCGATGCGGAACCCATTACGATCGGCTTGAGGGCCATGTCAGATATCCTCCCTGGAGCTGGCCCTTGGCCATGCGTGAATTACTCGGACTAATTATTGCTCCGACAAATGAATCGCAAGCGGAAAATGAGGGCGTCGCGACACGAATGTCCGGCGCTAGTTACATTATTGCCACAGGCCGCGAGCTATCGGGGGCCGATCGGATACCCGAATAAGCGAAGGGGCCAGTCTCCTGCTGGAAACCGGCCCCTGGCACCGTCTATTTGTCAGACATATTATGAAATGTCAGTCGGTACGCCAGTAAGCCGTAGCGTCCCGGCTCGGCACCAGCCGCAACTGATCGCCGACGGTGCCGATCGCCTTGCCCGGCGCGGAGATGGCGACGAAGCGCAGCGCGTCGCTGGCCTTCTCCTCGAAGCGGACGAACTGGCTGCGCAGCGCGAAATCGGCGCTCTTGCTGTCCTTTTCCAGGCTGATCGACCCATCCTTGGCCGCGACCAGATAATGATCGGGCATCAATATGGGGGATAGCATAATGCTCTTGGCCCCGGCACGGCCCGGCGACTGGCGGAACTGCGTCTGGGGCAGGGCCGGGTTGCCAGCGACCAGGCGGGTGCCGTCATGCGCCATCAACCGCTTGGGGTCGGCCACGGCGATGAACCGTTCGGGCAGCGGGCCATTGCCCACCGGCACGCCGAAATCGGGCGTGCCATCGGCGGTATAATAGAGCCGCTGGACGCGGGTATGGCGGTCGGGGTTGAGCAGCGGATCGCCCTGGATCGTCTCATAGTCGCGCCCATGATAGACCAATATGTCACGGCCCTGCTCGTCCACGGTGAAGCTGTTGTGGCCCGGCCCATAGACGCTGGTGGCGGCATTGGTGACGAACACCGGCTGCGGCGATTTGACCCAGCTCTTGACATCCAGCAGGTCGGCACTCTCGTCCGCCGTCAACAGCCCCAGGCAATAGCGCGCATCGGTCGCGCTCGCCGAATAGTGCATGAACAGGCGACCATTGCGATGCAGGATGGCAGGCGCTTCGGCGACCTTGTAGCCGCGTATTTCCCAATCCAGCGTCGGCACGGCGATCCGCGTCGCCTTGCCCAGCTTGAGCGCCGATTCCAGCTTGGCGATGTACAGGTTGCTGTTCGTTTCGATGCCCGGCTCGCGCTGCGCCCACACCATGTAGCGCGTGCCCTTGTGCGTGAAGATCGTCGAATCGAGGTTGAAACTGTCCCAGGGCGTCTGCAATTCGCCCAGCACGCTCCATTTGCCCGTCATCGGGTCGGGGCCGTCGCACACCACCGCATAGGTGCGGATGCGGAACACATCCTCGCCGCCGCCGCTCGGACCAGCCGCGAAATAGACGATCCACTTGCCGTCCACCATATGCAGTTCGGGCGCCCACAGGAAACCCGACATCGGCCCCGTCTTTTCATGCCGCCACAGCACCGCTTCGGTCGCGGTGGCCAGGCCCGCGATCGTCTTGGACCGGCGCAACACCAGCCGGTCATATTCCGGGACCGATCCGGTCATATAATAATAGCCATCGTCATGGCGGAAGATCTGCGCGTCGGCGCGCTGCTTGATCAGCGGGTTGACCGGCACGGGGCCGTCAACGGTCGGCGCGACGGGTATCGCGCCCAGCTTGCCGCAGGCGGCCGGCAATATCGCGGCACCGGCCAGGAAGAGGCGGCGGTTGATGTGGTTCATAGAGTCGTTTCCTCAATAATCTGCGACAGGCCAGCCGTCCGCGCCCCAGCGCACCGGCGCGATGCGCAGGGTGGGGGCACCGTCGGCTTGCTTGTCATAAGCGTGGTAGACGACATAATCTTTGCCGTCCTTATCGTGCAGCCACCCGGCATGGCCGGGGCCACGGAAACGCTGCTGCTCCTGCAAATCCGCGCGCAGGAAGATGGTGCCGCCACCCTCCATCATCGCACTGCCATCCTTGCCGAGATACGGCCCGGTGATGTCCTTGGACCGGCCGATCACGGTATAATAGGTGCTGTTCACGCCCTTGCAGCAATAATCATAGGACGCCATCAGCCAATAATAGCCGCCATGATCGACGATAAAGGGCGCTTCGACAGGAGCAGGACCACCAGCCGGAGCCGCGCGGCGCGCGATCGACACAGGCTTGGCCGTCGCATCCTTGGGCTTGCCGCTCTTGGGGTCCAGCTCGAACAATTTGAGGCCGGTCCAGAAGCTGCCGAGCGAGAGCCAGTGGCGGCCTTCGCGGTCGATGATGAAATTGGGGTCGATGGCATTATAGTCATCGTCCTTGGTGGACATGACGACCATGCCTTCATCGCGCCATTTGAAGTCCGGCGACTTCGGGTCGAGCGTCGGACTGGTGGCCAGGCCGATCGCCGAGCGGTTCGAACCAAAGGTCGAGACGGAGTAATAAAGCCGGTAGCGGCCATCCACGAAGCTGATGTCGGGCGCCCACATGCCATCGCTGCCGGGGATCGCCTGCTTCGCCCAATCGGGCAGCGCGGTGAATACCGGCGGCCCGGCCGTCCAGCGCACAAGGTCGGGCGAGGTGCGCGTTTCGATCAGCCGCTGGCCATGGCCAGTGCCGAACACATGATAGACATCACCCTGCCGGATGATCACCGGATCATGGGTAGGGGCGAGGTCGCCGGTCAGGCGGCTGTTGAGCGTCGGCGCGCTCGGCGGGGCAGCGGCGGGCTGGGCGAGGGCCGGGCCAGCAAGGCTGATCGCCGCAAGACAGGCGAATTGAGCAATTTTGAACAATGTCTGTCCTCTTCACAGATAGGGGTGGCGAAAAATTCCGTCCCACCAACCCGTTCGGGCTGAGCCTGTCGAAGCCCTGCACTTTTACCCGAAGGGAAGTGCGGCCCTTCGACAGGCTCAGGGCGAACGGGGAGGGGAGGTCCAACCTCCCCTCCAGATCGCCTTATTGCAGGTCCAGCACCACCACCGACATCGGCGGCAAAGTGACGGTCAGCGTGCCCCCATTCACCTGCGCGCCGGTGAAGGCGGCGGGCTTGACGGTTTCGGGCGCATCGAACGTGTTGTGCGCGTTCATCACGCCAGCGGTCAGGACGCGGCCCGATACCGTTCCGGCGGTCAGGCCATCGAGCTTGACGGTCACCGTGTTGGGCTGGGTCGGGTCGAGGTTGGACAGGCCGACATGGACCTTGCCATCCTTGCCCCGCACGGCCGAACCGCTGACCGCGGGCATCACGAACTGGTCCTTATTATACCAGGGCGTGTCGATGCTGATCGGCAGGACCGTCGCATCCTGCCAGGGCTTGTACATTTCGAACACATGATAGGTGGGGGTCAGCACCATCTTCTTGCCGTCGGTCAGGATCATCGCCTGCAGCACGTTCACCATCTGGGCGATGGCGCTCATCTTCACCCGGTCGGCATGTTTGGCGAAGATGTCGAGATGGATGGATGCGACCAGCGCATCGCGCAGCGTATTCTGCTGACGCAGGAAGCCGGGATGCGTGCCGGGGTCTTGCGCATACCAGGTGCCCCATTCGTCCACCGCCAGGAAGACGCGCTTCTTGGGATCATATTTGTCCATGATGGCGGTATGCTTGGTGATCAGCTCATCCATATGGACGGCCTTGGCCAGCGTGTCGGCCCACAAAGTCTCGTCGAAATTCACCGGGTCCGCCTTGGGCGGCCAGCCACCCTGGGGCAGGGTGTAATAATGGAGCGAAACGGCGTCGAGCTGATCGCCCGCCTCCCGCATCATCACCTCGGTCCAGTTATAATCATCGACATTGGCACCCGCCGCGATCTTGAGGATCTTGGTGCCGGCAGGCGCCTTGATGAAGGTGGCATAGCGGCGCGTCACGTCGGCGGCATATTCGGCGCGCATATTGCCGCCACAGCCCCACAGCTCGTTGCCGATGCCGAAATAGGGAACCGCCCAGGGTTCCTTATGCCCGTTCTTGGCGCGCTCGTCGGCCAAGGTGCCGGCGGGCGAGGTCATATATTCGACCCATTCGCCCATTTCCTGCGGGCTGCCATTGCCGACATTGCCCGCGACATAGGCCTCCGCGCCGATCTGGCGGATCAGTTCGAAAAATTCATGGGTGCCGACCGTATTGGGTTCGGTCACGCCGCCCCAATGGGTGTTGATCTTGACCGGGCGCTTGGCCTTCCCGCCAATGCCTTCCCGCCAATGATATTCATCGGCAAAGCAACCGCCCGGCCAGCGCACGACGGGCACCGACAGGTTCTTGAGCGCCGAGATCACATCGTTGCGAAAGCCGTTGGTGTTGGGGATCGACTTGTCGTTGCCGACCCACAGCCCGCCATAAATGCCATTGCCCAGATGTTCGGCAAATTGGGTGAAGATACGCTTGTCATAGACCGGGCCGGGCGTTGCGGCATTGATCGTCGCGGTGGTCGGCTTGCCGTTGGTGTCGGCCAGCGCACTGGTCGTCAGGGCACTGGCGCAAAGCAGCAGTGCGGCGGTGGTACGGCGCAGGGTTTTTATCATGTCGTCCTCTCCCATGTGGAAATCAGTCGTGAAAAGCGTCGGTCGGTTCGCGGCGGCCGCGCAGGAAGGCGTCGGCGACCAGCCGCAATGGGCTGGTATCGACATCGCTGCGCCCGCCCCGGATCAGCGTGGCGAACCGGCTGTAGAGCCCTGGATATTCGACATCCTCGCCATGTTCCGTGCCGCTGGGCAGCGTCAGCACCGCGCCGCCATGCGCCAGTTTCAGCGTGCCCGCGTCCGTTTCGATGATGATGTCCCAGCTCTGCGGGCCGGTCTGCCGCCAGTCGAGATCCATATGAATGGGGGCGCCGCCGGTGTCGCGAAAATGCAGGTCGGCCGCGATCGGCGCAGCGCGGTTTTCCGGCAGCACCAATGTCGCTTCCTTCAGGAAAAAGGGGCGCGGCAGGATATGGGTGACGATCGAGAGCGCGTTGATCCCCGGATCGAACACGCCAAGCCCGCCCGGCTGCCAGATCCACGCCTGACCCGGATGCCATACGCGCACATCCTCCCGCCAGACGATCGACACTTTCTCGATTTTCCGCTCGGACAGCCAGGCGCGGGCCGGGGCGACCCCCGCCGCGAACCGACTATGCCAGGCAGCGAACAGGGTCGCATCGACCTTGTCGGCCTGAACCTTGAGCGCTTCGACCTCCGCCAGCGTCGCGCCGGGCGGCTTTTCCAGAAAGACGTGGATGCCCTTGGCCAGGGCCTGCGTCGCCAGATCATAACGGACCTGCGGCGGGGTGCAGAGCGCCACCGCGTCGACCGCTGGACCTTCGGCGAGCAGTGCATCGAGGCTGGCCAGATGCGGCACCCCCGTCAGCCCGGCATCATGCGGACTGACGGTTGCGGCCAGGCTGAACGCGCTATTGCCCCGGATTGCCGGGACATGCTTGTCGCGCGCGATCTTGCCGATGCCGATGATCGCGATACGGATCGGGTCCATCGCTTCAGAGCGCCTTGACGGCCACTTCCTGCGGCGCGGCGCGCGTCAGCACATTGCGCACCGGCAGGGTGAAGGGCGCGGCGAGGATTTCGAACAAATCGCCTTCTTGCGCCGCGATACCGTCGCTGAACGACAGGGTCGCGGTGCCGAAGAAATGGACATGAACGTCGCCCGCGCGACGGAACAGGTCATATTTGAAATGATGATGTTCCAGGTTCGCGAAGCTGTGCGACATATTGCCTTCGCCCGACAGGAACGGCTTTTCCCAGATCGTCGCGCCATCGCGCAGGATGCGGCTCGAACCCTCGATATGCTCCGGCGGTTCGCCGACCAGCAGTTCGGGGCCAAGCGCGGCCTGGCGCAGCTTGGAGTGGGCCAGCCACAGATAATTATGCCGCTCGGTCACATGGTCGGAAAACTCGTTGGCGAGCGCGAGGCCGAGGCGATAGGGCGTGCCATCCTCGCCGATGATGTAGATGCCTGCCAGCTCCGGTTCCTCGCCGCCATCCTTGGCAAAGGCGGGCATGGTCAGCGGATCGGTCGGACCGACCAGCTGCGACCCGTCGCCCTTGTAGAACCATTCGGGCTGCTGTCCCGTCTCGCCGGGGGCAGGCTTGCCGCCCTCCAGGCCTTCCAGAAACATGCGCATCGAATCGGTCTGCTTTTCGACCGCCGCCGCCTCGCGGTGCATCTTGTCGCGCCCCTCGGCCGAGCCAAGATGGGTGAGGCCGGTGCCGGTCAGCAGGATATGCGCGTCATCATCATGGTCGATCGGCGCGAGCAGGCGGCCCGCTTCGAATTCGGCGGCGATGTCCACCGCGTCGCCCTTGGGCGCGGCTGCCACGGCGGCGGTCAGGCTGATGCCCTGCGCGATGGCATGCAGCGCCAAAGCGCGGATCGAGGTGAAGCCGACCACGAAGGCCGCGCTGTCGCCCTGCGCGGCGATAACGCCCCGTTCGCCGCTTTGGGCACGGTGCTGCAACAGGCGCAATGTCATGAAAATCTCTCCTCCCGCGCGCCACTGACGGCGCTGAACGCTTGCCGAAGACACGCCATCGTCCACCTCGACCAAAGCCGGGGCGGCAGTGAATCTCCGAATTACTCCGACATATTACAGGAAGATGGTAATGGCAATGCTTGTATTATAGACGGAGTTGTGCCTGATAGTTGGGGGGCGAGAGGAGCAGGAATGGCGAAGGAAGATCCGTCTTTGCACGGGGATGAGGCGGAGACGGGCGCATCGGCGAAGATTGCGCGTGGCCCCGGCAGGCGGCTGCACGGCGCGATCGCGCACAAACTCGGCACGGCCATCTTGTCCGGCCAATATGCCCCCGGCGACGTCCTGTCCGGCGAAGTCGCCTTCGCCGAGGAACTGGAAGTCTCGCGCAGCGCCTATCGCGAAGCGATCCAGGTGCTGACCGCCAAGGGGCTGGTGGAAAGCCGCCCCAAGGCCGGCACGCGCGTCCTGCCGCGCACCCGCTGGAACCTGCTCGATCCCGAAGTCCTCGCCTGGGCCTTTGCCGGGGAACCGGATATCCAGTTCGTGCGCGACCTGTTCGAACTGCGCGCCATCGTCGAACCGGCGGCGGCCAGGCTCGCGGCACAGCGGCGCGACAAGGAAGATCTGCGGCTCATGAAGGAAGCGCTCGCCGCGATGCGCCGTCACACGCTGGCCACCGAACTGGGCCGCGCGGCGGATCGCGATTTCCACAATGCCATCCTGAACGCGACCCGCAACGACGCGCTGCAGGTGCTGTCCGCCAGCATCGGCGCGGCGGTCAACTGGACCACCCAATATAAGCAACGCGCCCGCGCCCTGCCGCGCAACCCCATCCCCGACCATGTCCGCGTCTATGACGCGATCGCCGCCGGCGACACGGCCGCCGCGTCGGAAGCAATGGGCGCGCTGGTCGACCTGGCACTGGAAGACACGGCCAGCGCGATGGGCGGCTAATCCTCCCCGGCACGGGGAGGGGGTTTGATGGAGGCACGTGACTCCATCAAACGCCCGAAGCGCGTGGTGGAGGGGGCGTGCCGCACGCGCAGCGCTTCTGACGATAGCCCCCTCCGTCAGCACTTCGTGCTGCCACCTCCCCGCAAGCGGGGAGGAATGAAAAAGGCCGGAGCGGACAGCCCGCTCCGGCCTTTTCAGCGCCTCATATGCAACCCTGGCCTTATTCCGCCACGGCCTGTTGATCGGGCAGGGCGTTCGTCACCTTCGACCCCCACAGCGCGTAGAACAGAATGTACAACTCGCACGCAGCGGTCAGCAGGAACGACCATTGCAGACCATATTCGTCCGCCAGCCAGCCCTGCACCACCACCAGCGCGCCACCGGCGATCGCCATGATCAGCAGGCCCGAACCTTCTTCGGTCAACGGCCCCAGACCCTTGATACCGAGCGTGAAGATGGTCGGGAACATGATCGAATGAAACAGGCCGACGAGGATCAGCGCCCACATTGCGATCGGCCCCGTGGTGAACACGGTGACCAGCATGACGATGAACGCGCCGATCGAGAAGGCCGCCAGCACATGGCCCGCATCGAATTTCTGCATGATCGCGGCGCCCAGGAAGCGGCCGATCATCATGCCCGCCCACAGGAAGGTCAGATAGCGCCCGGCCTGTTCATAGGTCAGGTTGGCGATATCGGGCTGGCTGACGAAATTGATGAACAGGTTGGCGACGCCGATTTCCGCGATCAGATAGATGAAGATCGCGGGCACGCCCCACACCAGATTGCGATGGTTCCAGAGCGAATGTTTCTTGCGCTCTTCCTTGCTGTGGCGCGAGGTGGCGTTGCCCATGGCGGGCAGGGGGAAGCGGGCGATGATCACCGCCAGTACCACCAATATGACGGCGACGATGATATAGGGCAGGATCACCGACTGCGCATCGGCCAGCCGTTCGGCCTGCGTCAGCACCGTGCCAGTTTCGGCCGTGCCACCCTTGGACCGGCCCAGGATCAGATAGGCACCGAACAGCGGCGCGAGCATCGTGCCCGCCGAGTTCATCGCCTGTACGAGATTCAGGCGCGAAGAGGCGGTTTCGGGCTTGCCGACGACCGCGACATAGGGGTTGGCCGCGACCTGCAACAGCGTGATGCCACTCGCGATCACGAACAGCATCAGCAGCGTGACGCCATAGGAGGGGATCGACGCCGCCAGCGTCATGCCCAATGCGCCCGCCGCCATGACGAGCAGTCCCACCACCAGCGATTTCTGATAACCGACCCGCTCGATCAGCTTGGCCGACGGGATCGACGCGACGAAATAGGCGATGAACCACACCGATTCGATCAAAGTCGTCTGGGTGTAGCTCAAGTCGAACACGCTGCGCAGATGCGGCAGCAGCGTGTTGTTGATGACGGTGATGAAGCCCCACATGAAGAAGAGGCTGGCGAGCAGGCCCAGCGCCGGGCCATAGCGCGTTGCGGGATTATGCGTCGCGGTGACGCCCGCGCCTGATGTTACGGGTCCTGCCATCCATCCTTCTCCACTGCATTTCCGGGGACGGGCGACCCGGATAGGGGTTGCGCCCGCTTATTTTGTCGGAGTATATTCCCCGAAACCGCGCGTCAATGGGCGGTCGGTATCGGGAGGAAGTCCATGCAAAAGGTCATCATCAAAACAGCGCTGTCATACGCATTGGCCATGGCGCTGACAAGCACGGCGGCGCTGGCCGCCGACGCCAGCCGCGCGCCCGCAGGCACGCTGGCGGACGGTACGGCGGTGGAAACGATCACGCTGACCAACGGTGCGGGCGTATCGGCCAAGATCCTGACCTATGGCGCGACGCTCCAGTCGCTGTCGGGGCCGGACAAGGATGGCAAGATCGCCGACGTGCTGCTCGGCTATGATGATCTCAAGGGCTATGTCGACCATCCCAATTATTTCGGTGTGACCGTGGGCCGCTATGCCAATCGCATCGCGGGCGGCACCTTCAAGCTGGGCGACACCAGCTATCAACTCCCGCTCAACGACAAGACCAATTCGCTGCACGGCGGCGACAAGGGCTTCGACAAGCTGCCCTGGAAGGTCGTGTCGGTAAAGAGCGGCCCGACCGCCACCGTGGTCCTCTCCCTCGTCAGCGCTGATGGCGATTCGGGCTATCCCGGCAAGCTCGACACGACCGTCACCTATACGCTCGACGAAGCGGGCAATCTCGGCATCGTCTTCGCCGCCAAGACCGACAAGCCCACCATCGTCAACATGACCAACCATGCGATCTTCAACCTCGCCGGTGAAGGATCGCCCGATGGCGCGCTCGGCCATATGCTGACGATTCCGGCCAAGGCCTATACGCCGGTGGATGAAAAGCTGATCCCGACCGGCGAATTGAAGCCGGTGGACGGTGGCGTGTTCGATTTCCGCGCGCCCCGCCGCGTGGCCGATGGCATTCGCGACGGCCGCGACCAGCAGATCGTCTATGGCCGCGGCTATGATCATAATTGGGCGCTCGACAAGGGCGCGACCAAGGCACCCGAACTGGCCGCGCGGCTGGAAGATCCGGTGTCGGGCCGGGTGCTCGAAGTGCTGACCACGGAACCCGGCGTGCAATTCTACGCTGGTAACTTCCTTGACGGCACGCTGGTCGGCAAGGGCGGCCATCTCTATCGCATGGGTGACGGCATCGCGCTGGAGCCGCAGAAATTCCCCGATGCGCCCAACAAGCCCGCTTTCCTGTCGGCGCAGGTCGATCCCGGCAAGCCCTATCGTCATGCGATGGTCTATCGGCTGTCGGTCAAGCGCTGATGACGGCCTGGCGTCTGATCGAACGGGGCGTTGCCGACACGCTGGGCGAAGGCACGCTCTGGTCGGCGCGCGATAATGCGGTCTATTGGGTCGACATATTGGCCCCGGCGCTCAACCGGCTGTCCCTTGTGGACGGCACGGTCGAGCGCTGGGCCATGCCCGAACCGCTTGGCTGGGTGGTGGAACGCGAAGGGGGCGGCTTTGTCGGTGGCTTCCAGAGCGGCTTTGCCGACATCCGCCTCGATCCGCTGACGATCACGCCCTTCGGCGACCCCGAACCGCATTTCCCCGGCAATCGCATGAACGATGGCAAGGCGGATGCGCAGGGGCATATCTGGTGCGGCACGATGGACATGGCCGAGGAGCATGATCGCGGGGCGCTCTACCGGCTCGCGCCCGACCGCAGTTGGAGTGTGATCGACGCCGACTATCGTGTGCCCAATGGCCCGGCCTTCTCGCCCTGCGGCCGCTGGCTTTATCATAGCGATACCGCCAAGCGGCAAATGTATCGCTTCGCGCGAACGGCGGATGGCGCGACCGATCGTCAGCCTTTCATCCGCTTTGCCGAGGCGGATGGCTATCCCGACGGCATGACCGTGGACGCCGACGGCCATATCTGGGTCGCCCATTGGGGCGGCGGGCGGGTCAGCCGCTTTACCCCCGACGGTGTGCTGGACCGCGCGATCGCGCTGCCCGCGCGGCAGGTGACCAACATCTGTTTCGGCGGGGCCAACCTCGATCGCATGTTCGTCAGTTCGGCAACGGTCGGGCTGGACGATGCCACGCCGCACGACGGCGGCTTCTTCGAAGTCGATTGCGGCGTGCGCGGCCTGCCGACCCATCAATTTGCAGGCTGACGCCTAAAGAGCGCGCGCAAAGGGGCTTGCGGCCCGGCGCGGAATCTGTTTTATGGCGCGAGACAGCGTTGTCATACCTCTCCAAAGTGAGGCAGCGCTGCAATCCCGGACGGCCCGCTACGGCGAACTGCACGCGCCATGGGTCGTCCGGGACGATTTTTCCCTTATCGCTGCGCCAATTTCGCCAGGCCCCGGCGCGCCATGGGCATGGTCAGCATCGTGCTGCCGATCGCCATCAGCAACAGCGCGGTAAAGCTGGTCCCGGTGATGATCTGCCGATCGAGCAGGATATTGGCGAAGATGATCATGATCAGTGCCTTGGTTTGCAGCAGCCAGCCGATCACCCCGGCCTCGCCCTTGGGCCAGCCCAGGAGTCGTCCGGCCAGCGCCACCCCGGCCAGCTTGCCGACCACGGCAGCGGCCAACAGCAGCAATGCGCCCCCGATCACCTCGAACCCGCCCATATCCCATTGGGTGCGCAGGCCTGTGCTCAGGAAAAAGACCGGCATCACCGTCAGCAGCATATGGTCGCGCAGCATATCCATCTGCGCCTCGTCGAACCATTGCTTGTCCAGAATGGCGCCCGCCAGGAAGGCGCCGACCATGAAATGCAGCCCGGCCCAATCGGCGGCAAAGCCCAGCAGTGCGAGCGACAGCATCCCCAGATACAGCCGGTCGCGCCCGCCGATTCGCCGCATCACCGCGCGCAGCCCCCAGGCGACGAACGGGAACAGCAGCAGGAATCCCGCCTGCCGCTCGACCCGCTCCCAATCGAGCAGGATCAGCGCCAGCACCCCCCAGATGGCGATATCGTCCAGGCTGGCATAGCGCAGAACCCTTTGCCCCAGCGGCTGACGCAGAATGGCGAGCCGGTCCATCAACAGCACCAATATGGGCAAAGCAGTCACGGCGCAGGCCATCCCCATCCCCAGCAACGCCTGCCAATGCTGCCCCTTCGCGCCGATCCAGCCCGGCTGCGTCAGGATCAACGTGGCCGCCAGCGCCCCCAGCACCAGCGGCGTGAGCAGCGCCAGCCCCGCCGTCGTCCATGTCTCGCGCCGCGCGACCCAGGCCTGGTGCAGGTCCAGTTCGATGCCCGCCAGCCAGACGAAGATCATCACCGCCCACCAGGCGATGCCGTTGAGCGCGGCGATGACGCCGGGCGGAAACAGGAAATCATGCACTTGCGGCAGCGCGACGCCCAGCACGCCGGGGCCAAGCAGCACCCCCGCAATGATCTGCACCACCACCAGTGGCGCCCAATTGTCGGTGCGCAGCAATCGCCACACCAGCCAGGGCAACCCCATGACGAGCGCCAGCGCGAGCAGAAAAGTCTCTGTGATCGTCATGCCCCGCTCCCCTTATCGGCGGGCAGGATTAGCGGCGCGGCGCAGCCTGCGCCAGCGACTTGCCCGAAAAACCCTGGCCCTTCGCAGCCGCAAAAAACATCCTATATGGGGCCGAGCCTTTTAGGGAGATTTTATGGACACTGACCCTCGCGCCGTTACCCGGCCCGTCGACCCCCTGTTCCTCGACCGCTGGTCGCCCCGCGCCTTCGAAGCGTCGTCCCTGCCGCAGGCGGATCTCGACACCTTGCTCGACGCGGCCCGCTGGGCACCGTCGGCCTTTAACTATCAGCCCTGGCGCTTCCTCTACGCTCATCGCGACAGCGCCGACTGGGCGCGCTTCCTTGGCCTGCTGCTGCCGTTCAACCAAAGCTGGGTGCAACATGCCTCGGTCCTGACCTTCATTCTGTCCGACAGCCTGTCGTCGGCCCCCGGCTCGCAGGAAACCAAGCCCTCACACAGCCACAGTTTCGATGCAGGCGCCGCTTGGGCGCTGCTCGCGCTGCAGGCAACGCGGATGGGCTATCACACCCACGCCATGACGGGCGTCGATTTCGACGCCGCCCGCCGCGAACTCGCGGTGCCGGACCGTTTCCGCATCGAAGCTGCCGTCGCCATCGGGCGCATGGGCGACAAGGCGACATTGCCTGAAGCCCTGCAAGCGCGCGAAGCGCCAAGCGGCCGCAATCCGATCGACAGCTTCGCCTTTGCCGGCAATTTCGTGGCCTGAAACTTCACTCCAACCACCTGCCCCAAGCCACCAAACCGATCGACCGCGCCGAAACCGCGTGTTTTCGGCAATATGTCACCGGAAATGCGCCGAAATTCGCCCTTAGGCGATGGACCGGCGGATGCGAACGGGCTAGGGCGGGTGCCATCACACTTGAAGAGGACGTCCTATGAATAACAGTGACCTGATCGACACCGTCGCCACCGCCCACGACCTTTCGAAGGCGGACGCCAAGAAGATCATCGACGGCGTGATCTCGGCGATCGTCGACGCGGCGGCCAAGGGCGAAGAAATCTCGCTCAACGGTTTCGGCAAGTTCAAGGTCAAGGAAAGCGCCGCGCGCGAGGGCCGCAACCCCGCCACCGGCGAGACGATCCAGATCGCCGCGTCCAAGAAGCTGGGCTTCACCGCTGCCAAGGCGGTCAAGGACAAGCTGAACGGCTGATCCAAATGCAATTTGACGACCAACTGCGTCGCTATTTCGGCCGCACGGACATTGACGCCGTGCCCGCCGAAGCGATCGCAGCGGGCGTCGAGCGCATGCGCGTCGACCTTGGTCTGGAAAAGGACCGGGGTCGACGTTTTGCGTTGTGGTGTCTGCTCTTCCTGATGGGCGACGCCCCCGACCTCGACATCGCCTTCAAGGACGCGGCCGATCGCGACGCCGCCCGCAATTTCATGGATCTCGCGCAAGGCGATCCGCCGCTCGATTAGGCCTCTTCGGGCCATTCAAGCCTCCAACGATCCACATCCCCCTTTCCGCCATCGGGCGATCATCCACTGTGCGCCCGTCATTTTCCGGCACATGCTGCCTGCGCACGCCTGAAAAACGGCATCCGGCGGGCCGTCGCTGACATAGCCTGTGTGCCAGGGCCATCAGGGCCACGGGAGATGATCGATGAAACTGCCACGCATCCTTGCTGTCACCGTCGCCGGATCGGCGCTTCTGGCCCTGGCCACCCCCTTGAGCGCGCATGGCATCTGGTTCGCCCAGCGCGCGACGCAGATCGCGCTCATCTATGGCGTCGGCGCTGACGATCTCGACGCGGTCAAGCGCCTGCCGCTCATCAAGACCGTCACCGGCTATGATGCCGACTGGGCACCCGTCACCACCAGCCTGCGCACCGCCGGGCCGATCCCCGTCGTGGACAGCGAAGAGCCGATCGCGGCGGTCGCGGCGATCATGGACTATGGCCTGTGGAGCAAGACCCCCGACGGCAAATGGCATAATAAGGGCCGCGACGAAGTGCCCACCGCCAGCCTTGCCGAACATAATTGGAAATATGCCGTCCATCTGACCAAGGTGCCGACCAGCCCCGTGCCCCTGTTCGAAGGACATAAGCTCCAGATCGTCCCCGTCGATCCCGCCATCCCGCAGAAGATGGGCGAACCGATGAAAGTGCGCGCTTATTATGAAGGCAAGCCGATCGCGGGCGCGACCATCATGTCCGACTATGTCAACGATCCCGACGAAGTCGCGGTCAAGACCGGCGCGGACGGCACTGCCACCATCACGCTGCGCAACCAGGGGCTGAACGTGCTGATGGGCATCTATGTCGGTCCGGCCGATGACAAGGCGAAGGTCGACCATGTCGAATATCGCTCGTCGCTGTCCTTCGTGCTGCCGCATCTGCCCGAATAAGGCCGCACCGCCACCTTTTGTCGCTACCCTGTAAGGAGACACCCATGAAACTCGACCTGATGAAGCTCGGCCCAGCCGCCATCGCTGTGGCCGCCGCCCTCGCCCTGACCCCCACCGCCGCCTTCGCCCATGGCAGCATGAAGCCCCAGCATGGCGGCCTCGTTCAGATGTCGGGCGAAACCATGGTGGAACTGGTCGCCAGCCCCAAGGGCGTCGATGTCTATATCAGCGAAGAGGATGAACCGCTGCCCGCATCGGCCTACACCGCCACGCTGACGCAGACCGCATCGGGCCAGAAAAGCCAGGCCGCGCTCAAGCCCGCCGGTAGCAATAAATTGTCCGCCCCCGGCTTCAAGGCCGCCAAGGGTGCCAAGATCGTCGTCGCGCTGGTCGACAAGAGCGGTGCCAAGGTCTTCACCACCTTCCAGACCAAGTAAGCGGCGATCATGCGCAGCGCGATCCGCCCCTTGCCCATCCCCCTCGGTATGCGGCGGGTCGCGCTGCTGCTGCTGGGGCTCATGCTGGCCTGCATCGGCCAGGCGCTCCTGGCCCATGGCGTCAACGAGAATGACCGCGCCTTCATCGAAGGCGCATCGGGGATCAACATCATCCCCTATATGTATCTGGGCGCCAAACATATGGTGACCGGCTATGATCATCTGCTCTTCCTCGCCGGGGTCATCTTCTTCCTCTATCGGTTGAAGCAGGTCGGCACCTACGTCACCCTGTTTGCGATCGGCCACAGCACCACCTTGTTGCTCGGCGTCATCCTCGACCTGCGCGCCAATCCCTTCCTGATCGATGCGATCATCGGCCTGTCGGTGGTCTATAAGGCGATCGACAATCTCGACGGCTTCCGCACCTGGTTCGGCATATCGCCCAATCCCAAGGCGGCGGTGCTCATCTTCGGCTTCTTCCACGGCTTTGGCCTGGCGACCAAGCTGCAGGATCTGACCCTGTCGAAAGACGGGATGATCCCCAATCTCCTCGCCTTCAACATCGGCGTTGAAATGGGCCAGTTCATCGCGCTCACCTTCATCCTGCTCGCCATGACCTTCTGGCGCAGGACCGATACTTTTCGCCGCAGCGCGGTCCTCGCCAATGCGGCGCTGATGACCGCGGGCTTCGTCCTCGTCGGCTATCAGTTGACCGGCTATCTGATCGAAAAGGGCCTGACATGACCAGCAGCCACCAACCCGTGCCACCCACGCGCATCACGACCCCGCCCGCCACGCTGGCAAAAGCCACCGGTGCCGCCGCGATCGGCGCAGTCGCCATCCTGACCCTGTTCGTCCTGCCCGCCGAATATGGCATCGACCCGACCGGGGTCGGCGGCGCGCTCGGCCTCACCGCCATGGTGGCCGAGCCAAGCGCCCCTGCGCCAGCAGCGACCCAGCCCGTAGCCAGCACGGCACCGACCCTGCCGACCAAGGACAATATCGCCCGCACCGCCCCCTGGCGGCAGGACAGCATGACCATCACCCTCGCGCCGCACAGCGGCCAGGAAGTGAAGGCGCATATGCAGCAGGGCGACAGTTTCGTCTTCGAATGGCAATCGACCGGCGGCCCGGTCAAGGTCGACATGCATGGCGAAGCCCCCGATGCCACCGACGGCGCGTTCACCAGCTATTGGGAAGAGCGCGAACAAACGAGTGCCAGGGGCAGCTTCACCGCGCCCTATGCCGGCACTCATGGCTGGTATTGGCGCAACAAGGGCGACACGCCCGTCACCGTCACGGTCAAGACGACCGGATTCTACAAGGATCTGTTCCAGCCCGCGGGCGCATGATCCCTTAAAAGCACAACCTGCGCCGGAGCATCCCGCCCCGGCGCAGGCCTCCAGCCTAGAAGCGATAGCCGACCGTCGCGCCATAGGTGCGCGGCGGCAGGTAGGTCACACCGATGATGCGCCCGGTCGATATGGCAAAGGTGCTGCTTTCGCGCAGCGTATCGCCGATATTCTTGACCCAGAGCGATGCCGTTACCGTATCGGTCTTGTCCACCCAGCGCAGCGACGCATCGAACATCGTGTAAGCGCGCGTGCCTTCCACCAGCCGCTTGAACTCGGTGAAATAGATGTTGCTGCGCCCGGTCATGTCGCCGCTAATGGTGAAGGTGCCCGCCTCCTGCATGATCGGCAGGTCGACTTCGATCCCGGCGCTATAGGACCAGGTCGGCGAATTGCGCGTCGGGTTGCCCGCCAACTGGATGTTGCACGGCGCATTGGCATTGAGCGCATCGGCCCCGCATGGCGCACCAAAGGCGGTGGGATCGGGATTGGTGACCGGATTGTAAGCGGGCTGCCCCGCCTGCGCTACGTTCACCGGATCGAGCGGATCGACCGTGATGAAATCATCATATTTGCTGTCGGTATAGGAAACCGACCCGCGCAAGCGCACGCCATCGACCGGCCGCGCCAGCAGGTCGGCTTCGACGCCGGTGGCCGATGTCTTCGCCGCATTTTCGAAGATGGTGGTAAAGCCCGCCGGGCCACCGCCGATCGTCTTGTTGATCTGCAGATCGTCCAGCTTGTAATGATAGGCGGCCAGATTGACCTGCAGGCGACGGTCGAGCAGTTCCGCCTTCACGCCCAGTTCGTGGTTCTTCATCTTTTCCGGCCGCACGATCGTCGTGCTGCCCGCCGCATTCTCACCCGACCCGGCCTTGAAGCCTTCGGAATAGGTATAATAGAGCAAAAGATCGCTGTTGGGCTGCCATTGCAGGCCGATTTCCGGGGTGAAATCCTTGAACGTGCGTTCGCGATAGGTGCCCTCGATGGTCGTCTTGCGCACCTGCGCCACCGCCGGGTTGCCGTTGGCGGTCAGGATGATCGACGGGTTGGCACTGTCCACCTTTTCATGGCTGTAGCGACCACCCAGTTTCAGCGACACGCCATTGAGGCCGAACGCTGCACCCAGGTCGAAATTCAACTGCCCGAAAGCCGCATAGGCGCGAGTGCCGAGGCTCGATTTGAGGCAGACGCGGTTGGGCGAGGTGCCCGCCGGGAAATTGCACATCGCCTGCGCTTCGGCGAGCGATACCGAACCGACGGGCGCTGCGACATTGTCGACGAAGGTCGGCCGCGTCGCCAGCACGGTGATGTTGGACGCCAGGTCGTTGGTGGAACTCAACCCCACCTGATCGCGTGGCCGCTGGCGCTCATGGAAATAATAGAGGCCGACGACACCCTTCACGATGTCGCTGTCATATTTGAACTGCAATTCGTTGCTGAACTGATGGGCGTCGATCGTGCGCGTCTGGATCGATGTCGAATTGGGCAGGGTGGCGACCAGCGCCGACCCGTCCAGATCCTGGATCAGCTGCGTCTTGAAATCGCGATAATTGGTGATGTTGCCGATGCTGAACGCATCGCTCAGCTCGATGTTGAGCGTCCCGGTGACCGAATAGCTTTTGGTATCGACCGAGGGCGGCTCGTCGCTGCCCAAATCGCGTGGGTTGGTCGCGAAACCGCCGGTGCCGGTGGGCGCGAGGCGCGGCACGCCGGGGAAGGCGGGGCCACGATAATGGACCGCGCCGCTATTGTCGTTCTGGCGGAAATATTCGCCCGAAATCAGATAGTCGATCTTCTCCGACGCGATCAGGTGAATCTGGCCGCGCACCATGTAGCGATTAAGGTCATCGACATCGCTGCCGCCCTTGAACGGGTTGCCGCCATAGCCGTCGCGCGCCTCGACCTTGCCCGCCAAACGAAAGCGGATCGCATCGATGATCGGCCCGCCGATCGCCGCTTCGCCGGTCATCGCGTTGTAATTGCCATAGCCAAGCCGGCCATAGCCGGTGAACTCGGCGGTCGGCTTGGCGGTGATCAGGTTGATCGACCCGCCGACCGCGTTGCGGCCATAGAGGCTGCCCTGCGGCCCGCGCAGCACTTCGACTCGCTCTAGGTCGAACAGCGACGTCAGCTGCGCTTCGGCGCGCGCGACATAGGCGCCATCGACATGCAGCGCGACGCCGGTGCTGGACCCGGTGGTGGAGGTATTGGCGCCCACGCCGCGGATGAACACCTTGGCCTGGTTGAAATCATTGCCGAACGTGACCGACGGGACGAGCTGCTGAATGTCCTGCAAATTGCTGACCCCGGCATTGGTCAGCGCGTCGCCGCTGACCGCCGACACCGCAACGCTCACATCCTGCAACGACTGGCTGCGCTTCTGCGCGGTGACGATGATGTCCATGCCGTCGGTCTGCGCCTGCGCCATCGGGGCCAGGCCGATGCTCGAAACCGATACGAATAAGGCACAAATCGCGCGTGATTACTGGATGCTATCATGGCGTCCTTCCCTGAAAACGGACATCGTCTTAATTGTGTCCTGCCGATACAATTAGCATGGCGGCAATCCTCGTGCAATTGCTCCATCGCCTGTTCCAAGGGGCATAGGCGCGAATTTTTGCCGCCGCCGTTTCGGCGCTGTTCGGGGTCGTGAAACGCCCATCTTCCCTCACGGCACAAATGTGGCTAAGTGCCGACGATGAACACCTCCCCCGCGCTGATCAGCCGCTCGCTCTTTTCCTTCGCGATCTTTTATGGCGGCATGGTCTGCATCGCGGGCGTGCTGGGTAACAAGCAGGTGACGTTGGGGCCGATTTCGGCGCTTGGGCCTATGGTCGGCTTGGGTCCGCTAGCGGTGGAAGCGGGTATCTTCGCCTTCCTGCTACTGGTGACGATTTCCAGCGCGGTGGCCGAACTCCATGGCCGCGCCATTGCCAACCGGCTGGTGCAGATCGGCTTTCTCCCGCTGATCGCCTCGATCCTGCTGTCGATCATCGTCCTGTCCGTACCGGCCGCTAGCGACATGGACCCGGCCCGCGCCGACGCTTTTGCCATGATGATGGGCGGCACGCCGCGTATCTGGCTCGGCGGCATCATCGCCTATGGCATTTCGCAGACGCTCAACGTCACGCTCTTCGCCGCTCTCAAAGGACAGGCGGGCAGCCGGATGCTCTGGCTCCGCGCCGCCGTCGCCAGCATCCTGTCGCAGATCGTCGATACGCTGCTGTTCGTCTCGATCGCCTTTTACGGCATTTTCCCGATCGGCGAACTGCTGCTGGGGCAGATGCTGGCCAAGGTCGTGCTGTCCGCGCTGCTCGTCCCGCCGGTCATCTATCTGCTGGTCGGCCTCGGTCGGCGGCTCGATCGCGCTTGAGGCCAGATATTCGATTAGTTAGCTAACTAATCAAAATCGAAAAACACGCGACCCTTGTCCGGGTCGCTGTACGGTCCCGGCCTTGCGATACCCCCGCTTAGGGCTTATGCGCCGCGCATGAACAGCAATCACGCCCCCGATCCCGCGCTCCTCGCCAAGGCCGAAACCCTGGTCGAAGCGCTGCCCTACATGCAGCGCTATGCGGGCAAGACCTTCGTCGTCAAATATGGCGGCCACGCCATGGGCGATCCCGAAGCGGCGCGCGACTTCGCCGAGGATGTGGTGCTGATGAAGGCGGTCGGCATCAATGTCGTCGTCGTCCATGGCGGCGGGCCGCAGATCGGTGCGATGCTCAAGAAATTGGGCGTCGAATCGGAGTTTGTGGGCGGCCTGCGCGTCACTGATGCGGAAACCGCCAAGATCGCCGAAATGGTGCTGGCCGGTTCCATCAACAAGGAAATCGTCGGCTGGATCGCCGGCGCCGGTGGCCGCGCCGTCGGCATTTCGGGCAAGGACGGCAATCTCATCATCTGCGAAAAAGTGCTGGGCAAGCGCGAGGCGGACCCCAATTCGGGGATCGAGCGCAACGTCGATCTGGGCTTCGTCGGTGACCCTGTAAAGGTCGACCGCCGCATTCTCGACACGCTGACGCAGGACGGCATCATCCCCGTGGTCGCCCCCGTCGGCATCGGCGCGGACGGCCATACCTATAACGTCAATGCCGACACGATGGCGGGCGCGATCGCCGCGGAACTCGGCGCCTCGCGCTTCTTCCTGCTGACCGACGTCGCGGGCGTGCTGGACAAGGATAAGAACCTCCTTTCCGATCTCGACCCGCAGGCGATCGAGATATTGCAGCAGGACGGCACGATCAGCGGCGGCATGATCCCCAAGCTCGAAACCTGCGTCCGCGCGGTCGAAGGCGGGGTGGACGCCGCCGTCATCCTCGACGGCCGGGTGCCCCATGCGATGCTGCTGGAAATCTTCACCCGCCGCGGCGCAGGCACGCTGATCCGGCGCTAAGGGCGCGTGCTGCCGCTTGTGGACGGCCTGCCGCCTGCGCTAAAGCATGGATCGAAGACCCCGCCCCCGTGGCGGGTGACCAGCGGAGAACGATAGATTGTACGAACTTCTGAACGCCCTCAACGGCATCGTCTATATCGTGCTGGAAGCGGTGTGGTGGATCATCATCGTCCAAGCGGTGCTGAGCTGGCTGATCGCCTTCAACGTCATCAACACCTCCAACGAATATGTGCGCAACGGCCTCTACGCGCTCGATCGCATGACCGAGCCGCTTTATCGCCCGGTGCGTAAGGTGTTGCCGGATCTGGGCGCGCTCGACCTGTCGCCGATGGTCGTGCTGCTCGCGGTCATCATACTGCAGGGGCCGGTGCGCGAAAATCTGTTCGGGGCGCTGATGCGCGCGACGATCTGACCGCGGTCTGGTCGCTGGCGGGCGACGATCTGCTGCTCGCCGTCCGGCTGACGCCGGGCGCTAAGAAGGATGCGATCGGCGGCGGCTGGACGGACGAGAAGGGTGCGGCGTGGCTATCAGCCCGCGTGCGCGCCATACCCGAAAAGGGCCGCGCCAATGGCGCGCTGATCGCCCTGCTGGCCAAGGCGCTCGATTGGCCCAAAAGCGCGATTTTACTGGAATCGGGCGACACCAACCGGCTAAAGCGGCTGCGAATACGGGATGGGGCAAATGCTGCGGCGCGCCTCACCGCCATCATCGACATATGGGTGCAAGCGACATGACCATCGGCAAGATCATCGACGGCAAGGCTTATGCGGCGGGGCTGCGCGACACGGTGGCCGAGGGCGTCGCCGCTTTCTCCGCGCAGACCGGGCGCAAGCCGGGCCTCGCCGTCGTGCTGGTGGGCGAAGACCCGGCCAGCAGCGTCTATGTCCGGTCGAAGGGCAAGATGACCGTTGCGGTCGGCATGGAAAGCTATGAATTCAAACGCCCGGTCAGCATCGGCCAGGACGACCTGCTCGACCTGATCGCGGAACTCAATCAGGACGACCGCATCGACGGCATCCTCGTTCAGTTGCCCTTGCCCGACCATATCGACGAAGCCAGCGTCATCGCCGCGATCGATCCGGCCAAGGATGTCGACGGCTTCCATGTCGTCAATGCCGGCCGTCTGGCGACGGGGCAGGAGGCGCTGGTCCCCTGCACGCCGATGGGCTGCATCATGCTCCTGAAGGACGAACTGGGCGACCTGTCGGGGCTGGAGGCGGTCGTGGTCGGCCGCTCCAATATCGTCGGCAAGCCGATGGCGCAGTTGCTGCTCGCCGAAAGCTGCACCGTCACCATCGCGCATAGCCGCACCCGCGACCTCGCCAGCATCGTCCATCGCGCCGACATCGTCGTCGCCGCCGTTGGCCGGGCCGAAATGGTCAAGGGCGAATGGATCAAGCCCGGCGCGACGGTAATCGACGTCGGCATCAACCGCGTGACCGATACCGAGGATGGCAAGAGCCGGATCGTCGGCGACGTCGCCACCGCCGAAGCGCTCGCCCATGTCCGCGCCATCACGCCCGTCCCCGGCGGCGTCGGCCCGATGACGATCGCGGTGCTGCTGCGCAACACGCTGGTCGCCGCCCATGCCCGCGCGGGGCTGCCCAAGCCGGCGGGCTTGTGAGGGCACGCGCCGCCCTCCTGACGCTTAGCGCGCTGGCGCTGCTCGCGGTACCGGTCTCCGCCCGCCCGCCGCTGCGCTTTCAGCCGGACCCCAGCTCGGTCATCGCCGCCGAAATCGCCTTCAACCGGCTGGCGAAGCAGAAGGGGCAATGGACCGCCTTTCGCGACACCGCCGCCGATGACGCCGTGATGGTCGCGCCGCAGCGGGTGCTGGCGAAGGACTGGCTGAAGGGCCGCGCCGACCCGCCTGCGCCGATGACCTGGTCCCCCTCGATCGTCTATGTCGGATGCGATGGTGGCCTCGCCGCCAGCACCGGCAACTGGACCGCCACGGACGGCACCGTCGGCTATTTCACGACCATCTGGCGGCGCGACAAGAAGGGGCGGTGGGAATGGATCTTCGATCACCGCGCCCCGTTGGCCAGCCCGCGCGAGGCTCCTGAATTTATGACCGGCAAGGTCGCGACCTGCAAGCGGCCGCCGCGTCCCGATGGACCGCCGCCGGGTAAAAACGACCTGCCCCCGCCGCCCGACGACAGCCTGCTCTGGAGCGCTGACGTCGCCGCCGATGGCAGCCGCACCGTCAATGTGCAAATATGGAATGGCAGCGGGTATGATGCCGTCATAGCGGACAGGGTAGGGGCCGGATCATGATCGAATTATTCCTGTCGGCCTTCGTCACCCTGTTCGTGGTGATCGACCCGCCGGGCTGCGCGCCCATCTATGCCAGCCTGACCGGCGAGGCGAGCGCCGCCGAACGGCGCGCCATGGCGATCCGCGCAGTCGGCATCGCCGCCGCCATCCTGCTGGTCTTCGCTTTGTGGGGCAAGCAACTGCTCGGCGTGCTGGGCATCGAACTCGACAGTTTCCGCATCGCGGGCGGCATCATGCTGTTCATGATCGCGATGGACATGGTCTTCGAAAAACGCACCCAGCGGCGCGAGGACCGGGCGCAGAAGCTCACCGACGAAGAACCCCATGTCGAGGATGTGTCGGTCTTTCCGATGGCCATGCCGATGATCGCCGGACCAGGATCGATCGCCACGGTGATGCTGCTGATGTCGCGCGCCCACGATCTGACCGAGCGGATGGTGGTGCTGGGCGCGGTGCTGTTGACGCTGGCGCTGATGCTCGGCGCGCTGCTGGCAGCAGGCCCGCTGATGGCACTGCTCGGCCGCAAGATCGAAGCCGTCATCACGCGCCTGCTCGGCGTCCTGCTGGCGGCGCTTGCCGCCCAATTCGTAATCGACGGCCTGAAAGCAAGTTTCTAACCACCGATAGAAATAGGTCATCCCAGCGAACGCTGGGATCTCCCTTCTTCTGTCGCACATAAGTCGAGAAAAGAGAGATCCCAGCTTCCGCTGGGATGACGATGATGCTTTAGCTCCGAACGTCAGCCTCGGTCACCGGCGAGATCTTGATCTCTACCCGGCGGTTGGCGGCCTTGCCTTCTTCGGTCGCGTTCGACGCGATCGGCTGGGTTTCGCCGAAACCGCGCGTGCCCATGCGGGCCGACTGGACTCCTCGGCTCACCAGATAGCTCGACACCGCCTGGGCGCGGCGTTCGGACAGGGTCTGGTTGTAGGCGTCGGCCCCATCGCTGTCGGTATGACCGAACACATCGATATAGGTTTTGGGATATTGCGCCAGAACCGACGCGACATCGTTCAGCGTCGGCTGGAACTGGGGCTGCACATCGGCCCGGTCATAGGCGAAGGTGATGCCCGATGGCATGCGCAGCAGCAGGTCGTCGCCATCGCGAATCACATCGACGCCGGTGCCGGCTGTTTCTTCGCGCAGCTTGCGTTCCTGCGCGTCCATATAGGCACCGATGCCCGCACCCGCGACCGCGCCGATGCCTGCGCCCAGAATCTTCTCGGTCCGATCGCTACGGCCGCCGACCAGATCGCCCAGCAGATAGCCGCCCAGCGCGCCGCCGATGCCGCCGATCGCAGCCTTCGAAATCGTGCGCTGACCCGTGGTCGGGTCGGTGGTGCAGGCGGTGGTGGCCAGCATGGCGGCCAAACCGGCCGCACCGATGATGCGATGTGAAATCCTCATGAAACTATTCCCTTATCTTATCGCCCTGTGGAGCGGATGTCCCCAAATCGCTGAGCGGACGTCTTTGTTCCACAAGCGAACTGAACTCTTGATGATGGGATGGTTGTGCAAATGAAAGAATAGAGGGTATAGCCTTTCCCCGACCACCATGGCCACGATACCCCTCCCCAATCCGACGCCCTTTCCCTGGGCCGATCTTGTCATCATCCTCGCGCTGGTGGCGTTGAACGGCGTCTTTGCGATGTCCGAACTCGCCATCGTCTCCGCACGCAAGCCCCGGCTGCAGGGCTTGGAGAAGGCCGGGCGCAAGGGCGCGACGACGGCGATCGCGCTGGCCAGCGACCCCGGCAAATTTCTCTCCACGGTCCAGATCGGCATCACCCTCATCGGCATCATCGCCGGTGCCTATTCCGGCGCGAGCCTGGGCGGGCCGGTGGGCGAGCGGTTGCAGTGGCTCGGCCTGTCGGCCGATGCCTCGCAGACGCTGGGCTTTGCCGTCGTGATCGGCCTGACCACCTATGCCTCGCTCATCATCGGCGAACTGGTGCCCAAGCAATTCGCCCTGCGCGCGCCCGAACCGATCGCGGTGCTGGTCGCAACGCCGATGCTGTGGCTCTCGAAGATCACTGCGCCGGTCGTCTGGATATTGGACGGGTCGAGCAGCCTGATCTTCAAGCTGTTGCGGATGGACCGCGAATCGGAAAGCCATGTCACGGCCGAGGAACTGCATCTGATCGTCGCCGAAGCGAGCAAGTCGGGCGTGATCGAGGAAAGCGAGCGGGCGATCATTTCGGGCGTCGTGCGCCTGGCCGACCGCCCGGTGCGCGAAGTCATGACCCAGCGGATGGACGTCGACTGGATCGACATCGCCGCCGACGAAGACACGATTCGTGCCCGCCTGCTAGAAACGCCGCATACCAGGCTGCCCGTCGGCCGCGGATCGGTGGAAGACATTATCGGCATCGTCCAGGCCCGCGACATTATGAGCGCGCTGTTCCGGGGCGAAGCACTCAACGTCGGCGCGCTGATGCGCAAGGCGGAGGTCGTGCCCGATCAGGTCGATGCCATGGACGCACTCGAAGTGCTGCGCCGCTCCGACGTGCCGATGGTCATGGTCCATGACGAATATGGCCATTTCGAAGGCATCGTAACCCCGGCCGATCTGCTGTCGGCGATCGCGGGCCATTTCGCGTCGGACCGCGATGCGTTCGACGAACCCGATCTGGTCGAACGTGAGGATGGCAGCCTGCTCGTGTCCGGCCAGATGCCAATGGACCAACTTGCCGAACGCATCTGCATCGACCTGTCCGAAGACCGCGACTATGCGACGGTCGCCGGCCATGTCCTGTGGCTGATGAAACGCCTGCCCGAAGTCGGCGACTATATCGACGATCAGGGCTGGCGGTTCGAGATCGTAGACATGGACGGCCGCAAGATCGACAAGCTGCTGGTTGCGGAACGCTGAGCGAGACCAAGTTCCTCCCCGGTAAGGGGAGGGGGACCGGCGAAGCCGGGGGAGGGGTGTCGCCCTATCGAGAGGGCGACACCCCTCCGTCTGGCCTGCGGCCATCCACCTCTCCTGCCATGGGAGGATGCAAGCGACAGACGTCCACCTTGCCCTCTCCCGTCTTCACGGGAGAGGCTACGGAGACTTGGCAGCTTGCTGCCTAGTCGATGTCGGTGAGGGTCTTTTCTTCCAGATACCAGGCAGACCCTCACCCTCCCACGCCTGCGGCGCGGGCCCCTCCCTCTCCCGTGAAGACGGGAGAGGTGTACATCGGTCGACACCTTCCGGCACGCCCACCCCACAAACAAAACGGGCGCGACATCTCGTGCCGCGCCCGTCAAATCCGCAAGGCGGATGGTGCCGCCTGAAACCGATTATTCCGCCGCGTTGGCTGCGTTCTCGGCCGGGGCTTCGGCGGCGTTGGCAGCATTGCCTGCCTCGGCAGCATTATCACCCTCGGCGGCCGGTTCGGCATCCGCGGCGGGCAGGGGCAGGTTGGAGCCCTGCGTATTGAGCCAGGCGATCAGGTTGGCGCGATCGACCGGGTTGCCAAGGCCAGCAAAGGTCATCTTCGTGCCGGGCGCATATTCGCGCGGGCTCTTGAGCCACTTGTCCATCGCTTCGAACGTCCAGTCGCCTGGAACCGACTTGAGCGCTTCGGAATAAGCGAAACCGGCGACATGGCCATGCGCCTTGCCGACCGTCGCCCACAGATTGGGGCCAATGCCGTTCGCGCCGCCCTGGTTGACGGTGTGGCAGGCGGCGCACTTGGCGAACACCTTTTCGCCCGCCGCAACGTCCGCGCTGGCGAGCAGGGTGTTGAGGCTGGGACCAGCGACGCCGCCTTCGCCCTCGGCTTCGACGCCCTCGATCGCATAGCCCATGGTTTCGGGCCGTTCGTCATGGAAAACTTTGGAACTGACGATCGCGCCGCCAAGCGCGATGATGCCCGCGAACAGTGCCCAGCCCGCTACGGTATTGAAACGATCGCCCATTTCGCTCGATTTCCCTTGCGTATCTTTTCGGGCGGCTATGTTCCGGCCCCCTCTTGAGGGCTGCCATAATGGCGGACACGCCAAGGTGCAAGCCGGGTTGACGCGGGAAATATGTCAGTCCTGTTCACTGCCGTCCCGCCGATGCTTGCACAGCGCCAAGCAAATGCATAAGCGCGCAGCCACCCATGGACAATTATCCCGCCCCCGCCCGCATCATCGTCGCCGACCTCGCGGCCAAGGCCGCCGCCGATCCGGCCCGTGCCGTCGCCTATCAGGGCGCGCCGGGGGCCAATTCGCATCTCGCGGCCTTGGGCTATGCGCCCGATTGTGTGCCCTTGCCCTGTTTCGCGTTCGAAGATGCGATCGATGCGGTGCGCAATGGCCTCGCCGCGCGCGCCATCATCCCGATCGAAAACAGCCTGCATGGGCGGGTGGCGGACATGCATTTCCTGCTACCCGAATCGGGGCTGGCGATCGTCGATGAATATTTCCTGCGCATCCGCCATTGCCTGATGGCGCCCGACAATAGCCCGGTGAAAAGCGCGATCAGCCATCCCCAGGCGCTCGGCCAATGCCGCCACTATCTGCGCGAGCGCGGTATTCAGCCGGTCGCCTATGCCGATACGGCGGGCGCGGCGGCGCTGGTGGCGGAGCGCAAGACGCCCGGCGAAGGGGCGATCGCGCCTTATCTGGCCGCCGAACTCTACGGCCTGCGCCTGATCGCCGAGAATATCGAGGATAGCGACGATAATATGACGCGCTTCCTGGTGCTGGCGCGCGAACCCAAAATGCCGATCGCCAATGTCGGCCCGGTCATGACCACCTTCCTGTTCGAGGTGAAGAATGTGCCCGCCGCGCTCTACAAGGCGATGGGCGGCTTTGCGACCAATGGCGTCAATATGACCAAGCTGGAAAGCTACCAGCGCGGGGCGAGCTTTGCCGCGACCGAATTTTTCTGCGATATCGAAGGGATGCCGGGCGATCCGGCGGTCGACCGGGCGCTCGCCGAACTGGAGTTCCACACCAAATGGGTGCGGGTGCTGGGCAGCTATCGGCAGGCACGCCCCCGCACTTAAGTGCAGGCTCCCGCTTTCGCAGCCGCGCAATCGCGCCTATAGGCGCTTCATGGTCGCAGCTATTCTTTTGTCCGCCCTGGCGATGAGCGCCATTGTCGGCGTGCGGTATCTGTTGGCGAGCGGGGGCTTTGCGCTCGCGACCCGGATTCGCCAGCCAGGCCTGTATCGCGGCTTGGAAAAGCAGATGGGGCGGGAGATCGCCTGGTCGCTCGCCTCCGCGCTGATCTATGGCATACCCGCGGGCGTGGTCGCCTGGGGCTGGCAGGCGCATGGCTGGACGCGCATCTACACCGATGTCGCCGCCATGCCGCTCTGGTATCTGCCGCTGTCGGTGCTGCTCTATCTCGCCGCGCATGACACATGGTTCTACTGGACCCACCGCTGGATGCACCGGCCCAAGCTGTTTCGCATCGCCCATGCGGTGCATCATGCCAGCCGCCCGCCCACAGCCTGGGCGGCGATGAGCTTCCACCCCTGGGAGGCGCTGACCGGCGCGGTGGTGATCCCGGCGCTGGTGTTCCTCATCCCCATCCATGTCGGTGCATTGGGCGTCGTGCTGACGATCATGACGGTCATGGGGGTCAGCAATCATATGGGGTGGGAGATGTTCCCGCGCTGGATGGTGCGCGGGCCGATCGGCGGATGGCTGATCACCGCGACCCATCATCAGCGGCATCATGACCGCTATAATTGCAATTATGGCCTCTATTTCCGCTTCTGGGACCGGCTGTGCGGCACCGACCAGGGGCTGGGCGATTTCACGACGAAGGCGCGCGCATGATCGGGCGGTTGGCGATGGCCCTCATCGCATTGGCGGGATTGAGCGGGGCAGCGCCGCTGGGCCAGCCCCAGTCGGTCAGCATGGCGTTGGAAGGCCTGCGATCGGGCAAGGGGCAAATATTGGTCTGCGTCACCCGGATGCCGGAATATTTCCCCGACTGCACCAAGGATCCCGACAAGCGCCATTTCGCCGTCGCGGCGCAGGGCGGGGCGGTGGCGTTGGGCGCGATGGCGCCCGGCCGTTATGCCATCGCCATCATCCATGACGAAAATGCCAACGGCAAATTGGATACCTTCGCCGGAATACCGCGCGAAGGCGTCGGCTTTTCCCGCAATCCGGCGCTGCGCTTTGGCGCGCCGAGCTTTCAATCGGCCAGTTTCCCGGTCGCGGGGGCGCCGGTCGAGCAGGATATAAAGCTCAAATATTTCCTGTGACCTGAACGGTTGGCCGCATCGGCGGGAACCTGTCACCCGCCCGAAACATTCAGAACCCTGAACGCACGTTAAAAAAACAACAGGGTCATTCATGCCATTTTTCCGCTGCTCGCTGGCCGCGACCGTCGTCGCGACCCTGTCCCTCGCTGCGCCCGCCATGGCGCAGGAAGAAGAACAGCATAGCACGCTGACCATCGGGGCCGGCGCCGCCATGATCCCCAGCTATGAGGGGTCGGACGAGTATCGCGTCCTGCCGATCGCGCAGGCGCGCGGCAAGGTGCATGATATCGCCTTCTGGACACGCGGCACCGCCCTCTATGTCGATGCCATTGCCGATCCGACCGGGCCGGGCGTCGATTTCGAGCTGGGACCGGTCGTCAACCTGCGATTTGACCGTACCAGTCGCAAGGCCATCAAGGATGACGCCGTGCAGGCGTTGGGGAAGCGGGACTTCGCGCTGGAAGCGGGCGGTTTTATCGGCATCGGCAAGACCGGGGTGATCACCAGCGATTATGATAATGTGTCGGCGCGGGTTGCCGTGACCAAGGATGTCGCGGGTGCCCATGGCTCCTTCGTCATAACGCCGTCGGTCGAATATTTCACGCCGCTGTCGATGACCACCTTCGTCGGCCTGGGCATATCGGCCGATTATGTCGGCAAGAAATATGGCCGTTATTATTTCGACATCACGCCGCAGGATAGTCTGGCCAGTGGGCTGGACGTCTATGACCGTGCAGGACGCGGATCGGGCTTTCGCCGGATGAACGTCAACCTGTCGGCAGGCAAGTCGCTGTCGGGCGATATCCGCACGGGCTGGGCGATCTTCGGCGTCGTCGGCTACACCCGCTTGCTCGGCAAATATGCCGATTCGCCGATCGTGTCGGATGTCGGATCGCGCAACCAGTTCGTCGGGGCGGCCGGCGTCGGCTACACCTTCTGACAGGCGATCTTGCGGGACAAGGGTGACGCGCCCCATATGGCGATATATGGAGGCGGCGACACACCGCATTGGCAGGAGATTGAAGCGTGGCGACCCTGGGATTGAGCGAGGCCGACAAGGCGGCAATTGAGGCGTTTCGCCAGGACGTGGTGGAGCCGTCGCGCACCCAGCTGGTGATCGTCGATTTCTGGGCCGAATGGTGCGGCCCGTGCAAGCAGCTGACCCCGATCATCGAAAAGGTCTGCGCCGACTATGCGGCCAAGGGCGTCAAGCTGGTCAAAGTCAATGTCGACGACAATGGCTTCATCGCCAGCCAGTTCCGGGTCCAGTCGATCCCGACCGTCTATGCCGTATTCCAGGGCCAGCCCGTCGCGGACCTGACCCAGGCGCGGACCGAAGGCGCGCTCAAACAATATCTCGACCAATTGCTGTCGCAACTGCCGATCGAATCGGAAGAAAAGTCGCAGGCGCAGGAAATCGCCCCGTTGATCGCCATGGGCGAGGAATTGCTGGCCGAGGGCGACGCCGAGCGCGCGCTGTCGGTGTTCACGCAGATCGCGCAAATGGCCCCCGACATGGTCGAGGTGGTCGCAGGACAAGCGCGCGCTTTGGTGATGCTGGGCCAGCTGGACGAGGCCGAAGCGCTGTTGGCGGCCTTGCCCGCCGAGATCGCCCGCCACGGCGCGGTGGATCAGGCGCGCGCCGCGATCGCGCTGGCACGCGACGTCAAGCCATTAGCGGACCTGTCGGCGGTGGAAGCGAAAGTCGCCGCCGATCCCGACGATCATGAAGCCCGGTTTGAACTGGCAGGCGGGCTGATGGCCAATGGCGACCGCGACGGGGCCGCCGACGCGCTGCTGGAAATCGTGCGGCGCGACCGGACCTGGAACGAAGGCGCGGCGCGCGCGCAACTCGTCACCATCTTCGAAGCCGTCGGGCTGGAAGATCCATGGGTATCGGCGCAGCGTCGCAAGCTGTCGCAGATTCTCTTCGCCTGATGCCCCTCGCGCGCGTCTCGATCTTTCCCTTGTCCGGCGCCTTGCTGTTGCCGGGCATGGACCTGCCGCTGCATATTTTCGAGCCGCGCTACCGGGCGCTGATCCATGATGCGATGGCGCGCGACCGGCGCATCGGCATGATCCAGCCGCGCGAAGGCGGGCCGGTGCCTTCTCTGTTCGACATGGGCTGCCTGGGCCATGTCAGCCATATCGAGGCGATGGAGGATGGGCGGTTCAACATCATCCTGACCGGCCTCGCCCGCTTCCGCTTCGTGCGCGAACTGACGGTGGCGACGCAATTCCGCCAGATCGAAGCGGACATCGAGCAGGCGCCGCAGGAAGATGAAGTGCTGCACGCGGTCGAACGCGCCGCGCTGGAGCAGGAATCGCGGCGCTTTGCCGATGCGCTGGGATATGTGGTGGACTGGACAGCGGTGTCGCGGCTGGACGACACGTCGCTGGTCAACGGCATCGCCCAGATCGCCCCGTTCGACCCCGCCGCCAAGCAGACCTTGCTGGAAGCCGACACGCTGTCCGAACGGTCGGAACGGATCATCCAGCTGATGCAGATCGTCGGCCGCGCCGACCGCGATGGCGGCGCGACGATGCAGTGAGCGAGATTGCACCGATCGACCCCTGGCTCCTCGCCAAGCTGGTATGCCCGGTAACCCGCACACCCCTGCGCTGGGACGCAGCGCGCAATGCGCTGTTGTCCGACGCGGCGGGCCTGGCCTATCCGGTCCGCGACGGCGTCCCGGTGCTGTTGGCGCGGGAAGCGAGCGTTATTTGAACGCCGCGATGCATTCCACTTCCAGCGGTGCACCGAGTGCCAGACCGTCCGCGCCGAAGGCACTGCGCGTTGGCAAGCGCTTACCCGCAAAATGGGGCGTATAGGCGGCGTTGAGGCGGGGCCAGTCGGCCATGTCGTCCAGCATCACCGTGCATTTGACGACATCGCCAAAGTCGAGGCCGTTATCCTTGAGGATGCCGCCGATCGCATCCATCGCGCCCCTGACCGCCGCGTCGAACCCTTCCTTATGCGCGTCCATGCCTTCGGGCACCTGGCCGATCTGCCCCGACATATAGAGAATATCGCCCACTCGGATGGCGGGGGAGAAGGGCAGGCTGGCGGGCATCGGCTGCGGCGCGGCGGCAGGCTGCGCGAACGCAGGCATGGCAGCCAGCAGCAGGGCGGCGGGGATCAGGCGGACCATCAGTCTCTCCAAATATCAGGCACGGGGCAGGGCGGCGAGCAGCCGTTCGACATCTGTCGCATCGTTGAACACCGAAGGCGAGACGCGCAGATGATGATCGTGCAGCGAAACCCGCACCCCCGCCTTGGCCAGCGGGTCCGAGAGACGCGCCCTGGCGTCGAGCAGCAGTGCGGTCAGCAGCGGCGTGGTGGTGCCGGATGGGGTGACGATCGCATAGCCCTTGGCGCGCAGGCCGTCGCGCAAGGCGGCGATCAATTGCTGGGCATGGGCCTGGATCGCGGGCACCGTCAGGCGGCCGATATAGTCGAGCGAATGGTCGAGCGCGGCGACGATTGCCTGCGCATAGGTGCCGGTCGCGAAATGGCCGAGCGCGCCTGTGCGGATGGCATAGCTGACCGGGGCGTCCCCCGGCGGGTCGAGCGGATAGGCATGGGTCTGCGGCGGCGACAGGCCAATGCCCGGCGGGGCGTCGGGCGCGGCAAAGCCATAATAGCCATATTCGGTGCGGGGTAGCTGGTCCCACACGCCGCGCCGGGCGTAGAGGAAGCCAAGCCCGAAATCGCCCATCAGCCATTTATAGCTGGCACAGGCGGCAAAATCGACGCCGCTGGCGTGGAGATCGACCGGGACCGCCCCCGCCGCATGAATGATGTCGGCATAGACCAGCGCGCCGACCTTGTGCGCCAGGTCGCACACCGCCTTCAGGTCATGCTGGAAGCCATTATAGGTCGACACGAGCGAGAGGCTGACAAGCCGGGTGCCGGGCGTAATGGCGCGGGCCATATCGTCCAGTTCGATGCGCCCCGCGCGCGCCTGAACCCAGGCGACATCGACGCCCTGTTTGGCCATTTCCAGATACATGGGGAAGGCAGCATAGAAATGCAGCGTGTCGGTGACCACGCGGCCCTTGCTGCCGGGAAAGCCGAGCGCGCGCAGCACCGCCTGCTCGCCCATGGTTGTGGATTGGACCCAGGTAATTTCATCCGCGTCGGCGTTCACCAGGCGCGCGAATTTGGCGATGACTCCTGCCCGATCAACCGGCTTGCGCGCGAGCGCGGCAGGATCGAGCGTCCGCGTCGCGACATAGGCGTCCATCGCGGCGCGCGCGCCCAGACTGATCGGATGGGTCGATGCGCTGTCGAGATAGGCG
>MIAK01000030.1:100968-137664 GCA_001829085.1 Sphingomonadales bacterium RIFCSPLOWO2_12_FULL_63_15
GGCAAAGCTGCCCCTGTCGGGAAGGGTGGGCGTCGCGGCGCGTGCTGTCCGCGCGGCCAGCGGCAGGGCCACCGCCGCGCCCAACGCCTCGCGACGGCTGAGGCTCATGCCAGCGCCTTGAGCAGTCTGGCCTTGAACGCCTGCATTTCAACCGGGGTGCCGAACGATACGCGGACCCAGTCGTCCATATATTTGCGCGGCCCGCCGATATAGATTTTCTGCGCCGCCAACGCTGCGGTGACGTCTGCGCCCGAACGACCGACATGGATCATCGCGAAGCTCGCCTGCGAAGGCAGGTAGCGCAACCCCTGCGCGTCTAGCCAGCGATAGAGATCATCACGCACCGCCTTATTCTCGGCCTTGCGCATGGGCAGCAGCGTGGGGTCGAGCAGGCTCGCCTCCGCCGCGATCACGGCGGGCATGGGCGTGATGTTGGTGCCATAGCGGGCCATGCCGTCGAGCAGATCCTTACGCCCCGCGATCAAGCCGCAGCGCAAGCCCGCCAGGCCGTAAATCTTCGAAAAGGTCCGCGTCACCAGCACGTCCGCGCCACTGGCCACCAGATCGAGGCAGGTCCGGGCGTCGCTGAAATCGATATAGGCTTCGTCGATCAGCAGGATCGCGCCCTTTGGCTTGTTGGCGAGCAGCCAGTCGATGTCGGCCCGCGCCGTGACAAGGCCGGTCGGGTTGTTGGGATTGCACAGATAATAGACGCCAGCATCCGGCGCGGCGGCGAGCAATGTGCGGGGGTTCCCGGCGAAATCGCCCGACAGCGGCACGGCGACCGATCGCGTGACGCTCTGGTTGCCAAGGCCCAGAAATCCCTGGTCGAAGGTCGGCTCGAAATAGGCGATCGGTCGGTCAGTCGAGGAATAGGTCAGCGCGACCGAGCGGAGCGGCATGAAGGAACCGGGATGGACCTGCACCTGTGTCGGCGACAGGCCGTTCTGCCGCGCGAACAAGCTTTCGAGCTTGGCGGCGAACGCCATGCCATAGCGCCCCGACAAGGGCGGCAGCTTGGCCAGCGCGTCAAGCGCCGCAGCGCCGGGGCCGATGGGATGTTCATTGCTGTTGAGGAAGATTCCGTCGGTCAGGCTGGCGACCATAGCGGCGGGATCGTCGGGCAGGTCGACCTTGCGCCCGCGCTGGGCGAGGGCGGGGGTGGCCGTTACGATGGCGGTGGCACCCATAGCCCCACGCATCACCATGCGGCGGGACAGGCTGTCGGACGATCCAGTCATGCAGGCACCCTCCATAGGAAAAGGGCCGGTTCGTTCCCGAACCGGCCCTCCTTCGTGACGTGAGTTAGAATTTGAAGTCGATGCGCGCGTAATAATAGCCGCCCGCCGTGCCGTAGGGGCCATGGCCATAGGGGCTGTTATAGGAGCCAGAGCCATTCTGGTAGGGCGACACGCCGGGGTTCACGACAACGCCCGTACCCGTCACCATCTTGGGCACTTCGGGCACCTTGTCGAACAGGTTGTTCGCGCCCAGCGAGAAGGTGACATTGTCGTTAAAGTCATAGCCGACTTCGAGATCGGTGATGATCGCCGATTTGACCACGCCATTGAAGTAGAGCTGGTTGGCATTCACGCCGTTGACCAGAGCGCCATCGGCGATGAGGAAGCCACCTTCCGGCACCACGCCGCTACCTACACCCGGCCGGACCAGGACGCTCGTCTTGGCATAGAGGGTTTCGCGCAGGTTGACGCTTAGCTTGCCCGCCTTGAGCAGAGCGCCGAAGCCGACCTTATATTTGGGGGTTGTATCTTCGATATTGCTTTCCGACGCCGCGTTGAACAGCGGATAGCCGACCTTGTTGTTGGTGATCTTCGTCTTGTTGTAATTGCCGTTGAGCGACAGGGCCAGCGAGCCAAAGTCCAGCGCCACCGGGTAGCTGATCGAGAAATCGACGCCGGTTGTCCGGGTATCGATACCGTTGGTGAAGCTCTGAACACCCACGGTCTGCAGGGCGGTGTCGAGAACGATGCCGGCGGCAGCGAGCGCATCGAAGATCGCGGCAGCACCAGGCTGGACGACGCCACCCTGGACGGCGTTACGCGAAGCCGTAGCGGCGATGCGATCCTTGATCTTGATCATATAGGCATCGACGGTGATGGCGAGCTTGGGGACGGGCCGCAGCACGATGCCCGCCGAGAAGTTCTTGGACTTTTCTGGGCCAAGCGAGTCGAAGCCGAGCAAGGCGGCTGCCGGGCTGCCCGCGGGCAGCTGGGCCACGGCGCTGGTTGGCCCCACGTTGATCGTCGAATATTTCTGTTCGGCGAGCGACGGAGCGCGGAAGCCGGTGCTGGCGGTGCCGCGAATGGCGATGGCGTCCGAGAAGTCGTAACGGGTCGTGATCTTGCCGATCAGCGTATCGCCAAAGTCGGTATAATCTTCATAGCGACCGGCCAGATCGACCGTCCAGCCCTCGACCGGCTGAGCGATGAAGTTGATATAGCCAGCGCGCGAACTGCGCTTGAAGCGGCCCGCGTCGGTCGCCTTATAGCCGGGGAAGGACTGCACGCCGGTCTTGTAGGTCGAATAGAAATCGCCCTGGACAATTTCATAGGTGTCCTTGCGATATTCCCCACCGAAGGCGAAGGTCAACGGCGCGGCCATGCCGACCTCGAATTCCTTGCGGATGTCGGCGGTCACCGTGGTCTGGCTCAGGCGGAAACCACCATCATAGGCCTTGTCGGGCGTATTGGGCGTGCCGATGCCTGCCAGTGCTGCGGCATAGCTTTCCTGCCACACTTCGCGATGGGCGGAATTTTCAGTCCAGATATCATTCTTCTGATTGGCGTAGGTGGTGCTGAGGTCGTAATTCCAACCGCCACCAAACTCGCCCTTGGCGCCGACGGTGAAGCTATATTCATCCTCGATCACATGCTGCAGCGGGACCATGCCGTTGATGCCGGTGTCGCTGTAGCAGATGCTGGGATCGTAGGCGGCAGGGGTGACGCCGCCGCCCAGGTTTCCGGTCTCGTAACAGATGCGCTTGGGATGGCGGTAGCCCTGCTTGGCCCAGCCTTCGCGGCGGGACACATCGCCAAAGCTGTAGACTTCGACGCCACCGAAATCATAGCCGGCATTGTAGAAGAGCAGGTTGAGTTCGGTCTTGGGCTGGCCGCCGTTGATGTTGGCCAGCGCATCGCCGGCAAGGTTTGACCATTGGGCCGGCGCATTGGGCTGGAGCGTGCCGTCAGGCTTCGTCACTTGGACTTGGCCTTCGCCCAGCGTCGTATAATCCTGACGGCGGTGGAACAGGCTAACGTTGAGGAAGCCGTCTTCGCCCAGCTTGACGCCATAATTGCCGGAAACCGAGAATAGTTCGCCCTGGCTGTCATAATATTGACCGCCCGTGACCTTGAACGAGCCGCCTTCGGCCTGGTCCTTGAGGATGAAGTTGATGACGCCTGCAATCGCGTCCGTGCCGTAAACGGCGGCGGCGCCTTCCTGGAAGACTTCGACCTGCGAGACGGCGTCTGGCGGAATGAGATCGATGCTGGGTGCGGCCGAACCGGAGAAGGCACCAAGCACCTGCAGAATGGCGTTGCCGTGCCGACGCTTGCCATTGACCAGAACCAGCGTGTGGTTGGGGCTGAGGCCGCGCAGACGGGCGGAGAGCGAGAAGCTGGAAAGATCGGTGCCCTGCGTCTGCGCCGTGAAGCTGGGGACGATCTGGGTCAGAACCTGGTTGAGGTTCGGCTGGCCGACCCGTGTGATCGCGTCCTGACCCAAGACCTGGATCGGTGCGGCGCTGTCGGCGACCTGCATGCCGACGGCGCGAGTGCCGGTGACGATGATGGTGCCGCCGTCCTCGGTCTGTGGTTCCTGCGGTGCTTCCTGCGCCAATGCGCAAGCGGACCAAGACGAAGCGAGAATCAATGAAAGTTTAAGCGCTGACAAGCGTGTCATTCATGCCCCCTGTTATTGCATTGTTGATGACAGGGGGTTTGACGATTGGCTCAGGCAAAGCCTCTATTGCGCCGCACAATTTTTAAGTAAAAATGCAATAATTGCCGCTGCTTATCTGAGCAGCGACTCAACAGGATAATTTTCTTCTACGACTTTGCGCAATTGCCAATTTTGCACTGACGATCATGCATTTTGCACGCAGCTGGCATGGTGGATTTTTTCGCTATGTTCGTTTTAGTGCGCCTTGGTCTTTCGGATCAGGAAGCCATCGCGGCGTCGATCAGCGCCTTGGCTTCCGCCCCTTCCCAATCCATCGCGCCGATGACGCGCACCATTTCCTTGCCCTGCGCATCATAGAGGACGGTGGTGGGCAACAGGCCGGTGGCATAGTCGAAACCGAACTGGTTTTCGGGGTCTGCCCAACCCTTCAAATGAGGCAGGTCATGCTTGGCGAAAAAGGGTTTTACTGCCTTTTCACCCTGATTGTCCTGCGAGATGGTGAGGACGGCCAGCCCCTTGGGACCATAGGTGGCGGCGATCCGGTCAAGCGTCGGCATTTCCGCGACGCATGGCGTACACCAGGTCGCCCACAGATTGACCAGCATTGGCCGCCCGGCAAAATCCTGCAGCGTCGCCTCGCCGCCATCGGGGTTTTGGAAGGCGAAGGTCGGCGCGGCCGTCCCCGCCTTGCTGCGATCGAGCCGGTAGTTGAACGCTTCGCTGCCCGCCGTTGCATTCCCAGAAGCCGGAACCTCGCCGCTCATGCTTGCATTGGCTTGCCCAGCGGGCGGCGATTGCCTATCGCAAGCCGCCAGACCGGCAGCCAGGAGCAGTATCATTAGCGCGCGCGAAGCAAATGAGGACAATGGGGTTTCCAAGGGAGAAGGCTCCAACAGCATGTGGGGTGGCCGGTTTGCGGCCGGCCCCGCGTCGATCATGCGCGAGATAAATGCCTCCATCCCGTTCGACAAGCGTTTGTGGCAACAAGATATCGCCGGGTCAAAGGCGCATGTCGCGATGCTGGCCCAGCAGGGCATCGTCGATGGCGAGGATGCGCAGGCGATTACCGAGGGGCTGAACCGGATCGCGGCGGAATATGCAGCCGATGGCGTGCCGGTCGATCTCGACCTCGAAGATATTCATATGGTCACGGAATCGCGGCTGGCGCAGCTGATCGGGCCGACCGCCGGACGGCTGCATACCGCGCGCAGCCGCAACGATCAGGTTGCGACCGATTTTCGCCTGTGGGTGCGCGATGCGATCGACGAAGTGGCGGCGGGCCTGCTTGGCCTGCAACGCGCGCTGTTGGCGCGGGCGGAGGAGCATGCCGATGCGGTGATGCCGGGCTTCACTCATTTGCAGTCGGCGCAACCGGTGACGCTCGGCCATCATCTGATGGCCTATTATGAAATGGTCCGTCGCGACCGCAGCCGCTTTGCCGATGCGCGGGCGCGCGCCGACGAATGTCCGCTGGGTGCGGCGGCGCTCGCTGGCACCGGCTTCCCCATCGATCGCCAGGCGACGGCGGAGGCGCTGGGCTTTGCCCGGCCAACCGATAACAGCCTGGACAGCGTATCCGACCGTGACTTCGCGCTCGATTATCTGATGGCGGCAACGCAGGCGTCGCTGCATCTGTCGCGGCTGGCGGAGGAATTCATCATCTGGGCGAGCCAGCCCTTCGGCTTTGTGAAGCTGCCCGACGCCTATTCGACCGGCAGTTCGATCATGCCGCAGAAGCGCAATCCCGATGCCGCCGAACTGGTGCGCGGCCATGCCGGGCGGATCATGGGCTGCATGACCGCGCTGTGCGTGACGATGAAGGGCCTGCCGCTCGCTTATTCCAAGGATATGCAGGACGACAAGCCGCCGGTGTTCGAGGCGCACGACCTGCTCGGCCTGTCGATCGCGGCGATGACCGGCATGATCGAGACGGTGACCTTCCGCACCGACCGGATGCGCGGCCTCGCCGAAAGCGGCTTCGCCACCGCGACGGACCTGGCCGACTGGCTGGTGCGCGAAGGCGGCATTCCCTTCCGCGAGGCGCATCATATCACCGGGCGCGCAGTGGCGGCGGCCGAGGCGGCAGGCGTACCGCTCGATCAACTGCCGATCGCGACGCTGAAGGATATAGACGCGCGGATCGACGATCGCGTCTATGCGGTGCTGACCGTCGATGCCTCCGTGGCGAGCCGGACGAGCCATGGCGGCACGGCCCCGGCGCAGGTGCGGGCGCGGATCGCTCAGGCGAAGAAGGAACTGGACTCATGAAGACGCGCACGCTGGCCGGGCTGGCTGTGGCCGCATTGGTGCTGGCGGGCTGCGGCGGACGGCCTGCGCTCAAGCCGCTCAAGGACCAGAAACTGCCCGCCGTACCCGTGGGCGCGGCGACCGCCCCCACCGGCGGCGAACTGATGGCACCGTCCATCCAGGCGCGGCCCGAACGCAACGTCGAATTGCTGACCCAATCGCGCCAGCGCAGCGACGACCCGTTCGACCTGCCGCCCGAAAAGCAGCCGCAATAAGCCTGTAAGGACTGGAAATTGGACCATTTCGACTATGTAGACGGCACCATGCGGGTGGAGCAGGTGCCGATGGCGGTGATCGCCGATGCGGTCGGCACGCCGGTCTATGTCTATTCGACCGCGACGCTGGAACGCCATGTCGGCGTGTTCCGCGAAGGGCTGGCCGCGCTCGACAATCCGCTGATCGCCTTTGCGGTCAAGGCCAATCCCAATGCCGCCGTCCTGGCGACGCTGGCGAAGTTGGGCCTGGGCGCGGACGTGGTGTCCGGCGGCGAACTGCTGCGCGCGGTGGCGGCGGGCATCCCGGCCGACCGCATCGTCTTTTCTGGCGTCGGCAAGACCGCAGACGAAATGCGGCTGGCGCTTGACCATGGCATTTTCCAGTTCAATCTGGAAAGCGAACCGGAAGCCGAGATGCTGTCGCAAGTCGCGCTGTCGATGGGCAAGCGCGCGCCGGTCGCCTATCGCATTAATCCCGATGTCGATGCGGGCACCCATGCCAAGATCTCGACCGGCAAGTCGGAAAACAAGTTCGGCATCCCCTATGACCGCGCGCTGGAGAGCTATGCCGCCGCCCGCGATCTGCCGGGGCTGGATGTGCAGGGTGTCGCCGTCCATATCGGCAGCCAGTTGACCGATCTCGCCCCGCTGGAGGCCGCCTTTACCAAGGTCGGCGCACTCATCACGGCGCTGCGCGAAGCGGGCCATGACATTCGCACCGCTGACCTGGGTGGTGGCCTGGGCGTCCCCTACGACCCGTCGCAGCCGTTGCCGCCCAGCCCCGCCGACTATGGCGCGATGGTGTGCCGGGTGACGCAGGGCTGGCCGGTGCGGTTGATGTTCGAGCCTGGCCGCGTGATCGTGGGGAATGCCGGCGCGCTGCTCTCGCGCGTGGTGCGCGTGAAGCAGGGGGCCAAGGCCCCCTTCGTCATCGTCGACGCGGCGATGAACGACCTGTTGCGGCCCAGCCTCTATGACGCCTGGCATGACATTCGCGCGGTCGCGCCATCGGGCAAGCAGGCCGCCGCCAATGTCGTCGGACCCGTATGCGAGACGGGCGACACCTTCGCCATGGGTCGCGATATGGACGTGGTAGAAGCCGGCGATCTGGTCGCCTTCATGACCGCAGGCGCTTATGGCGCGACGATGGCGGGCACCTATAATAGCCGCCCGCTGACGCCCGAAGTGCTGGTGTCGGGCGACCGCTGGGCCGTGGTCCGCGCCCGCCCGCCGATCGAGACATTGATCGAAGGCGATTCGATCCCCGACTGGCTGGCCGACTGATGCACAGCCTGCCCGTGTTCTTGCGCCTGACGGGCAGGCCCGTGATCCTGACCGGCGGAGGCGAAGCGGCGGACGCCAAGCGCCGCCTACTGGAACGGGCAGGCGCGCGGATCGTCGGCGAAGAAGATAGCGATGCGCGGATCGCGATCGTGTCGGATGGCGATGCCGTTACTGCCCAGCGCTTGCGCGCGCGCGGCGTGCTGGTCAATGCGACCGACAATCCCGACCTGTGCGATTTTACGCTGCCCGCGATCGTCGATCGCGATCCGGTACTGATTGCGATCGGCACGGGTGGCGCGTCGGCGGGATTGGCGAAGGCGTTGCGGCAAAGGCTGGAGACGCTGATGCCTGCGGGCCTTGGCGCATTGGCGAGCACATTGTCGGCGGCGCGGGGGGCGATCCACGCGCGCTGGCCCGATGGCGGCGATCGACGCCGGGCGATTGATGCCGGTCTGGCAGCGGGCGGGATGATCGATCCCTTGCGCGCCGGTGCGGCCGATGCCGTGCCGCGCTGGATCGAAGGGCAGGGCGATGCGGATGCGACGCGGCTGGAGCCGATCCGGCTAGCATCCAACGATCCTGACGATCTGACCTTGCGGGTGGCGCGGCTGTTGGGGGAGGCCGACCGGGTCTATCACCAGCCAACGGTCGCGGCGGCTGTCCTCGACCGGGCGCGGGCCGATGCAGTGCGGATCGCGGTGGATGCGCCACCTGCGCAGCCTGGCGACGGCCTGTCGCTTTGGCTGACCCTGGACTGACGCCTAGCCCTGCTGCGCCGTGACCCGTTCGAGTTCGTCGTGCAAGGCCTGGATCGAGGAGACGAGCCGCGCGCGATCGATCTGCAATTCGCGCAGCGTCTCGCGGGTTTCGCCCAGTTCCACGGCACGGCGCGCGATGCGGGCGTCGAGTTCGGCATTGTGGCGGGTCAGCTCCCCCATCTGTTCGGCGCGCTGGCACAGATGCCGCAGTCGCGCGTCGAATATGTCGAAGTCGAACGGTTTGACGACATAGTCGTCCGCGCCCGCGTCCAGCGCTTCGACAGTCGCCTGGCTGTCGAGCCGCCCGGCGATCATGACGAAACAGGCGGAGGCCGCTAGATTGGCAGCGCGGATCTGCTTCATGGTCGCGACGGCGGGCGGCATCGTCAGCCCCATGTCGATCAAGATGATATCGACCCTATGTGTTACCAGCAGGCTGAGCGCGCTGAATCCCGTGTCGGCGAGGGCGACGTCATAGTTGAGGTGCGACAGGCGGCGGGCGATGACAGCGCGCGCGGTCGGATTTTCGTCGATCAGCAGCACGCGCAGACGGCGCTGGGTGCGTGCGCGACCCTCCGCATCGGGGGCATCGAACTGCGAGGCTTCGTTCCGTTTGAAAAATGGCATCGTCTGTCCTTCCGCCCGTCATGGAAGGATAGGAACGCACCGCAAAGAAATGGTTAACGGTTCGCGCTGTTCGGTTCGGGCGCATAGCCGCGCAGGAACAGGGTGACGGCCAGCTCGACATCGGCCTGCATCTGCGCCGAAGACGGCTCGGTAATTCGACCGATCATCAACTGCTGATGGCTGCCAGCCATGGTCATGGCCATCAGGACGCGCGCCGCATCGGCGGGGTCGTCCTGCCGCAACTGGCCCCGATCCATTGCACCACTTATATAGTCGGCGAGCAGGGCGCGGGTGTGGCGTGGCGCAAGCTCGAAGAATATCCGGCTGAGTTCAGGAAATCGACCACTCTCGGCATAGATCAACCGGTGCAGGGCGATCGCTTCGGTCGAACAGACCTTGTCGAGCAGGCTGCGACAGGCGCGCAACAAAGTGGGTTCCAGCACGCCGCACGGGTCGAGGATTTGCGACAGTTGCGCGCGATAGGCGGTCGCGACCCGATCGAGGACCGCCGAAAATAAGTCTTCCTTTGAAGGGAAGTGATTCCACAAAGTGCCCTTGGACCCGCCCAGCGCTGCTGCGATGCCCGACATGGTCGTCCTGGCATAACCATGTTCCAGGAAATAGGCCTTGGCCACGGTCAATATGGCATCGCGCCGGTCCAGACGGCGTGCTTCCCTTCGGCTAGTGGGGGGGGTGGTGGAAGCGCTTGTCATGAAACCGTACCATAGAGTATGATAAACATCTTGACAAGCCGGTGTCGCGACGCCAGATGCATTTTTCATACTAGATGGTACGGTTTTTATGTCGGTGAGTCGCCTTTCCCCGCCCGTTCGTCCGCTGGTCCTAGCGACGATGATGTCGTTGCTGGCGGGGTGCGCAGCGGTCCCTGACCTGGGGACCAAGCCCGAAATTCGCGCGGCGGACACGATCGCCGCGCAGCAGAGCCTCGCCGCGCCACAGGCGGCATGGCCCGCTACGGACTGGTGGCGCGCCTATGGCGATCCGCAACTGACCGCACTGATCGAGGAAGGCTTGCGCAACGCGCCCGACATGGCGATCGCCGCCGCGCGTTTCCGTCAGGCGCAGGCGCTGGCGCAACAGTCCGGCGCGGCATTGCTGCCTTCCGCCAATCTCGACGCCAGCGCGGCCGCCACCAAGCAAAGCTACAATATGGGCATGCCCAAGGAGTTCGTGCCGCAGGGCTGGCTCGGCACCGGACGGCTGGCGCTGGACCTGGGGCTTGACCTCGACCTGTGGGGTAAGAACCGCGCGGCACTGGCGGCGGCAACGTCGCAGGCGCGTGCGGCAGAACTTGACGCGCAGCAGGCGCAATTGGCGCTGACCACGGGCATCGCCGACGCCTATGCCGACCTTGCCCGGCTCTATGATGAGGCGGACATTCAGCAGCGCACGCTCGCCATCCGCATGGCCAGCCAGAAGCTGGTCGCGGATCGGCGGCAAAATGGGCTGGAAACGCGCGGCAGCGTGCGGCAGGCCGACGCCACGGTCGCGTCCGCACGGGCGCAACTGGCCGGTGCGCGCATGGCGATCGCACTGCGCCAGCATCAGATTGCGGCACTGATCGGCGCGGGGCCGGACCGCGGCGCGGCTATTACTCGGCCAACGCCCGGCGCGCTGGCCCCGCTTGGGCTTCCCGCCGACGTCACCACCAATCTGATCGCGCGCCGTCCCGACATCGCGGCGGCCCTCGCCCGTACCGAGGCGGCGGCCAAGCGGATCAAGGTCGCGCGCGCCGATTTCTTCCCCGCCGTGCGCCTGAGCGCACTGATCGGCCTGCAGTCGCTTGGCTATAACACCGTCTTCGCCAATGGCGGCGCGATCGGATCGGCCCAGCCCTTCACCAATAATCTGTTCCAGAAGGACTCGATCTTCGGCAATGCCGGGCCAGCGATCAGCCTGCCGATCTTTCACGGTGGCGCGCTGCAGGGCCAGTATCGCGGTGCGCGCGCGACCTATGACGAAGCGGTGGCGAGCTATGATAAGGCCGTACTGACAGCCTATCAGGAGGTGGCGGACGCCGTCACCAGCCGCCGCACGCTGGACGCGCGCCTGGTCGATGCCCGTGCGGCCGTGGCCGCGTCGCAGGACGCCTATGGCATCGCCAAAAAACGCTATGATGGCGGCTTGTCCACCTATCTGGATGTGCTGAATGTGGAGGATCAACTCCTCGCCGCGCAGCGTACCGTTTCCGGGCTGGAGGCAAGCGCCTTTTCGCTCGATATTGCCCTGATCCGCGCGCTGGGTGGCGGTTTCGCCCCTGACGCCGCCCTGTCCAAGGACGCACCGCATGGCTGACGCCACTCCCGAACTTACCGCCCCGACCGATGAAACCCAGGCCGATCGCAGCAGTGCGCGCAAGACCTGGCTGACCCGGCTGGCGCTCGCGGTGGTCGTCGCTGGCCTGCTCTGGACGGCCTGGTATGTCCTGGTCGGCCGCAACCATGTCAGCACCGACAATGCCTATGTGAATGCCGAAATGGCGCAGGTAACCCCGCTCATTTCCGCGCAGGCGATCGAGGTGCTGGTCAGCGATACGCAGGCGGTCAAGCGCGGCGACATATTGGTGAAGCTCGACCCCACCAACGCCCGCATCGCCATTGCGCAGGCACAGGCGGACCTGGCCGAAGCACAGCGCCGCTTCCGCCAGACGTCGGCCACCAGCGGCGCGCTCTCGGCGCAGGTCGATGCACGCGGCGCGGACATTGTCCAGGCACGGGCGCAACTCGCCAGCGCGCAGGCCGATGTCGAAAAGGCGCGGGTCGATCTGCAACGGCGTGAAGCGCTGGTTGGCGACGGGGCGGTATCGGGCGACGAAGTGACGAGTGCGCGCACGGCCTATGCCGCCGCCCGCGCCGCGCTTGATGTCGCGCGCGCCAGCGTGACCACGGCGCAAGCGACGCGCAGCGCGGCAAGCGGGCAACTCGCCGCCAATGATGCACTGGTGCGCGGATCGCAGGTCGATACCGACCCGGCGGTGATGGCAGCGCAGGCAAAGCTCGACGCAGCGAAGCTAGACCTGGAGCGCACCGTCATCCGCGCGCCGATCGACGGCGTCGTGACCAAGCGCCAGGTGCAGGTCGGCCAGCGCGTCGCGCAGGGCAGCCCGATCATGACGATTGTCCCGCTCGCCCAGGTCTATGTCGATGCCAATTTCAAGGAACGGCAACTGGGCAAGGTGAAGGTCGGCATGCCCGCCAAGGTAACCGCTGACATCTACGGCGGCGACGTCGTCTATCATGGCAAGGTCGTCGGCTTTTCCGGTGGCACCGGCGCGTCGCTCTCGCTGATCCCGGCCCAGAATGCGACCGGCAACTGGATCAAGGTGGTGCAGCGCTTGCCCGTCCGCATCGCGCTCGACCCCAAGGAACTGGCGGCGCATCCGCTGCGCGTCGGCCTCTCCACGGAGGTCGAGATCGACCTTTCCGGTCACTGAAGGGTCGGCAGGTGAGCGACGAGGACAGCATCTTTTCCCGGCTGACGCCGCGCCAGCGCACGCTCGCCGGACTGGTGCTGGCGCTCAGCAATTTCATGGTCGTGCTCGACCTGACCATCGCCAATGTCTCGGTGCCGCACATATCGGGCAATCTGGGCATCACGCCCGATCAGGGGACGTGGATCATCACCTCCTATGCGGTGGCGGAGGCCATCTGCGTGCCCTTGACCGGCTGGCTCGCCCAGCGGTTCGGGGTGGTGAAGATGTTCATTTGGGCGATGATCGGCTTCGGCATCTTCTCGGTGCTGTGCGGCCTGTCCATGTCGCTCACCATGCTGGTGGCGTGCCGCATTGGCCAGGGGCTATGTGGCGGGCCGATCATGCCGATGTCGCAGACATTGCTACTGCGCATCTTTCCGCCTGACCAACGCGCGCGGGCGATGGGGCTATGGGCCATGACCACGCTGCTCGGCCCGGCGATGGGGCCGATCATCGGCGGCTATATCAGCGACAATTGGAGCTGGCACTGGATCTTCTTCATCAACGTGCCGATCGCGATCCTGTGCGTGGTGGCGGCGATGGCGCTGCTGCGCCCGGTGGAAACGGAAACCGCGCGCGTGCCGATCGATCGCATGGGCCTGTTCCTGCTGGTCTTCTGGATCGGTTGCCTGCAAATCATGCTGGATATCGGCCGCGACCATGACTGGTTCGGCGATCCGCTGATCGTCATCCTGGCGATCCTGGCGGTGATCGGCTTTGCCGCCTTCATCATCTGGGAATTGACCGAAGAGCATCCGATCGTCGATCTGCGGATATTCCGCCATATCGGCTTCACGTCGGGCGTCTTTTCGCTGGCGCTGGGCTTTGGCGCCTATTTCGCGGGCATCGTCGTCATCCCGCAATGGCTGCAGACGTCGATGGGGTACACCGCCACAGATGCAGGCATATTGACCGCCATGACGGCGGTGGCGGCCCTGATGGCCGCGCCGATCGCCGCGCGGATGACGGGGCGGGTCGATCCGCGCATCATGATTTCGGGTGCGCTCTTCTGGCTGGGGCTGATGACCCTGTGGCGGGCGCATTGGACCAGCTCGATCGATTTTTGGTCGATGGCCGCGCCGCAATTCATCCAGGGCTTTGCCATGCCCTTCTTCATGATCCCGCTGACCACGTTGACCCTGGGATCGGTGCGGCCCGACGAAACGGCGTCGGCGGCAGGGCTGCAGAATTTCCTGCGAACGATGGCGCTGGCGATCGCGACCTCGCTGGTGCTGACCGGCTGGGGCAATGGGCAGCGCGTGTCGCGCAGCGAGATGGCGGGCACGTTGCAACCGGCCGATACGCAGGCGCAACTCAGCGCCATGGGCATGTCCTTCGAGCAAGCGCGCCAAGTCATCTCCAATCTGGTCGATCAGGAGGCGTTGGCGATCGCGGTGGATCATGTCTTCTTCCTGTCGGCGCTTGTCCTGTTCCTCGCGACGGCGATCGTCTGGCTCGCGCCCAAGCCGACTGGACCCGTGGATACGTCCGCCGCGCACTAAAGCGGGAGGGCTATCCGCCGGGTGATGCCGATCGCATCCAGGAAGGGCGCATCATGGCTGACCACCAGCAGCGCGCCGTCATAGGCGTTCAACCCCTGTTCGATCGCCGCGATCGAATCGAGGTCGAGATGATTGGTCGGCTCGTCCAGCAACAAGAGGGGCGGTGGCGCGGCCCCGCCCAGCACGCAGGCCAGCCCCGCGCGCAATCGCTGCCCGCCGCTTAGCGTGCCCACCTGTTGCAACGCCAGGTCGGCGCGGAACCGGAAGCGGGCCAGCGCGGCATGGACTGCGTTGCGGGTCGTGCCGGGATGCAGCCGCGCAAAATTGTCGGCGATACTGCGTGCCGGATCGAGCAGCGCAACGTCCTGATCGAGCAGCGCGCAATCGACAGGGCGCTGAACCCGGCCTGCCATCGGCAACAGATCACCCGCAATCAGGCGCAGCAAGGTCGATTTGCCCGACCCGTTCGCCCCGGTGATCGCCACCCGCTCCGGCCCGCTGATCGTCAGGCTGATGTCGCGCAGGACCGGGCAGTCCGGCACATGACCCGCCGTCACCGCGTCGAGCGTCAGGATGATGCGGCCCGGCGCGACGTTGGCGGAGGGCAGGGCGATGCGGATCGGCTCCAATATCTCGATCCGCGCGCGCGCTGCGTCGATCGCCAGCCGCGCTTCGCCTTGTTGCTGCCCGACGCGGCGCACGGCGTCGCCGCCCGATTGTTCGGCCTGCTGCTTGCGCTGGCCGAGCAGGATGCGGGGCATCCCGCCCTTGGCCGCGTCGCGCTTGCCCGCGCCATCGCGCCGCTGCTTGCGCTCGGTCATTTGCTGGGTCTTGCGCGACAGGGCTGATGCCTGCTTTTCGGCATGGTCGAGATCATGATGCGCGGCGGCCAGTTCGAGCGCCTTGCGCGCCGTGTAGGCGCACCAATTGCCGCCATAGCGGGCGATACCCAGCGTGGTGAGTTCGGCGATGGCGTCCATCGTCTCCAACAGCGCGCGATCATGGCTGACGACGATCGCCCCGCCGCGCCAGCGCGCGAGCAGCGCGATGACGGCCTCGCAACCCTCGGCATCCAGATGATTGGTCGGCTCGTCCAGCAGCAGGAAATCGGGCCGGGTAAACAGCGCGGCGGCGAGCGCGGCACGGGTGCGCTGGCCCCCCGACAGGCTGACGAGCGGCGTTGCGGGATCGGCACTCAGCGCCACGTCCGCCAGCGCATCGGCAATGCGCGCGGGCAGCGTCCAGTCACACGCATCCAGTTCATCAAGCGTCGCGCTGCCCCCCTCCGCCCGGTCGATCACCGCCAAAGCCTCGCGCGCGTCGAACAGGTCGGCAATGCTCGCGCCCGGCGCTGGTTCAAGATTTTGGCGCAGCACGGCGATGCGTCCGTCGATCGTGACATGCCCGTGCGTCGGGGTGCGCTCCCCGGCGATCAGCGCGAGCAAGCTGGATTTGCCAACGCCATTGCGACCGATCAGGCCGATGCGTTCGGGGGCAAAGCGGAAATCGAGCCCGGCCAGAACGGCAGTGCCGTCGGGCGCGGACCATCCAAGGGATGAAAGGGTAATGGCAGGCATGGACACAGGCTTTCCTGAAGGCAGAGCGGGTGGGCTAAGCGGTCAGGGCGATGTCCATGGCGGGTTCCTTTTCGTGGGTCGGCAGCGCGATCATAGATCGAGTTGGCCACTCTCGCAACAGCCGGGCGCCGACGTCAGTCGTCTTCCGCCCAATGCGCCAGATCCTCTGGCCGGTTGATGTTGGGCAGCACCAGCCCCGGTATCTCCACCACGCGCGCGCCGATGCGGGCGAGCCAGCCATGGATGGAGCGGTTATTCGCTTCGGCCAGATGCGCGTCGAGCGTAGGCGCAAGGGTGGCGGGCCACCAGCCGAGCAGTTGCTGGCCCTTGAGGATCGCCGCGCCCTCGCCGATCAGTGCGGCGGGCAACTCTGCCGGATAAAGCGGCATGTCGCAGCCGGTGGTCAGGACGCCATCAAAACCATGGGCAAGCGCATGATGGAGCGCCGCGTTAAGCCCGCCCAACGGCCCCATGTCCGGCGCTGGCCGATCAGGCAGGCCGCCCGCGCGTCCGCAGATCACCACCTGCGCGACATGTGGGGCAAGGCCCGCGATGGCATGGTCGATCAGGGTGCGGCCATCGGGCATCAGGGCCAGCGCCTTGTCGCTGCCGAAGCGGCTGGAGCGCCCCCCCGCCAGCACCGCGCCCAATATCCGTCCTGCCGCCATAGCGCTTCCTTGATAGCTTCGCTCTATAAAGCCTATAGCAAAGCGATGCAGACCCGGCTTGTCGAATATTTTCTGGCGCTGGAGCGCGAAGGCCATTTCGCGCGGGCGGCGGCGCAATGCCATGTGTCGCAACCCACGCTGTCGGCGGGGATCGCGACGCTGGAGGCGCAGCTAGGCAAGCGCCTCATCCGCCGTGACCGCAAATATGGCGGATTGACGCCGGAAGGCGAAGCGATCCTGCCCTGGGCGCGGCAACTGGTGGCTGCGGCTGAGGCGCTAGGGCAGGCGGCGGAAACCGCGCGCGGACCATTGAAGGGCGAGTTGCGGCTGGGCGCGATCCCCGCCGCCATGCCCGCCATCGGTTGCCTGGCGACAGCGATGCTGGAACGCTATCCGGGGCTGAACATTTCGGTGCGGGCGCTGACCTCGCGCCAGATCGAGCGGGAACTGGCGGCGTTCGAGCTGGACGCGGGCCTCACCTATCTGGATTTCGAGCCGCCCGCCCATGCGCTGTCAGTGCCGCTTTATGCGGAGCGCGCAATGCTGGTGAGCGCGGTCGACGGCGTGCCGATCCCTGCCGTCATCGACTGGGCGGACTTGGCCAGCCTGCCGCTGTGCCTGCTGCATCAGGGGATGCAGAACCGGCGGATATTGGATGCGCGGCTGGCCGCGCGCGGGCTGGCGCTGCGGCCTTTGGTGACGGCGGACAGCTATGTCGCGCTGCTGGGGCTGGTGCAACAGGGGCGACTCTGTTCGATCATTCCCGACAGCCATGCCGCCTTGCTGGACGGGCTGCGCTGGGCACGCACCGCGCCGTTGCCGGACATGGGCGAAGGTAGCCGGGTCGGCGTAATCGTATCCGACAGCGCGCCGATGGGACCATTGGCGCAAGCGGTGCTGGCCGTCGCGCGGGAACTGCGCCTGCCGCCGGGCTTCGCCGCAGTTTAGGGCAAAAACAATCCTCCCCTGCAAGGGGAGGTGGCGCGCGCGAAGCGCGTGACGGAGGGGTGTCGTCCTCTCGATAAGGTGACACCCCTCCGTCTGGCCTGCGGCCAGCCACCTCCCCCGCCGGGGGAGGATGATGTGGGCGCGTCCGATGCTTGATAGAGTATCCCTATCAAGCATCGCTGGCTTCGATTTGACCGACGCGCCCCGCCGCCCCACTATGGCGCAAAATTGCGGCCAAGAGGCAGGGTATCGGGATGGACGAGTTTATCGAAGGCTGGACGGCGCAGAATGGCGCGACGCGCGACCGCCTCTTGCCGTTGCTCCATGCCGTGCAGGAAGAGGCCGGGCATGTCGATGATGCGATCGTGCCGGTCATCGCCAAAGCGCTGAACCTGTCGCGCGCTGATGTGCATGGCGTCGTCACCTTCTATCATGACTTTCGCCGCACGCCGCAGGGTCGCCATGTCGTGAAACTGTGCCGCGCCGAAAGCTGCCAGGCGCGCGGTGGCGCGGCGATCGAGGCGGCGGCGGCGCAGCGGCTGGGCGTGGCAATGGGGCAGACGCGCAGCGACGGCGCGGTCAGCCTGGAGCCGGTCTATTGCCTGGGTCTCTGCGCGATCGGGCCTAATGCTTTGGTCGATGGCCGCCCGGTGGCGCGGATCGACGGTGCGGCGCTGGAGCGGATCGCGGCGGAGGTGGCGGCATGAAAATCTATGTAAGCCGCGATATGGCATCGGTCGCGCTGGGCGCGGATGATGTCGCCCACGCCTTTACCGAAGCCGGATGCGACGTGATCCGCACCGGATCGCGCGGGCTGTTCAGCATCGAACCGCTGGTCGAGGTGGAGACGGCGGACGGCCGCATCGGCTATGGCCCGGTGGGGCCGGGCGATGTGGCGGCGGTGCTGGACGGCACCCACCCCAACCGGCTCGGACGCATCGACGCGCTGCCTTTCTTTGCCGGGCAGCAGCGCTTCACCTTTGCCCGCTGCGGCGTGATCGACCCCGTCTGCCTGGACGACTATGCCGCCACAAGTGGATGGAAAGGCCTGGACGCGGCGCGCGCGCTTGCTCCGCAGGCGGTGGTCGATGCGGTCAAGGCGTCGGGCCTGCGCGGGCGCGGTGGTGCTGGCTTTCCCACCGGCATCAAGTGGCAGACGGTGCTGGATGCGCCCGGCGACGCGAAATATATCGTCTGCAACGCGGACGAGGGCGACAGCGGCACCTTCGCCGACCGGATGCTGATGGAGGGCGACCCCTATTGTCTGATCGAGGGCATGGCGATCGCCGCCCACGCCGTCGGCGCGCACCATGGCTATATCTACATCCGCTCCGAATATCCTTTCGCCATCTACACGATGCGGCTGGCGATCGAACGCGCGGCGCAGCGGATCGCGCCCTTCACGCTGGAAGTGCGTGAGGGCGCGGGCGCCTATGTCTGCGGCGAGGAAACCGCCTTGCTCGATTCGATCGAGGGTAAGCGCGGCCAAGTACGCGCCAAGCCGCCTCTACCTGCGCTCAAAGGGCTGTTCGGCCAGCCGACCGTCATCAATAATGTGCTGAGCCTCGCCGCCGTGCCCTTCATATTGGCGGAAGGGGCGGAGGCCTATGCGGCGGTCGGTTTCGGCCGGTCGCGCGGCACGATGCCGGTGCAGCTGGCGGGCAATGTACGGCATGGCGGCCTCTATGAGATCGGCTTCGGCATCACGTTGGGCGCACTGGTGAACGCCATCGGGGGCGGCACCGCCAGCGGCCGCCCGGTCCGCGCGGTGCAGGTGGGCGGGCCGCTCGGCGCTTATTTCCCACCGTCCATGTTTCATCTGCCCTTCGATTATGAGGCCTTTGCGGCAGCCGGGGGCCTTATCGGCCATGCCGGGATCACCGTGTTCGACGACAGCGTCGACATGGCGCATATGGCCCGTTTCGCGATGGAATTTTGCGCAGTGGAAAGCTGCGGCAAATGCACGCCCTGCCGCATCGGATCGACGCGCGGGGTAGAGATTGTCGATCGGATTATCGGGATGCGGCCACACGCCGTCATGCCAGCGAACGCTGGCATCTCACTTCTTGCAGGCGGCGCAGAAGAAAAGAGAGATCCCAGCTTGCGCTGGGATGACGAGGTGCTGGGCAAGGCCCTCTATTCTCGTTCTCCATCCCGCATCGACACCTCGCTCGATGCGCAATCCGACCTGCTGCGCGATCTGTGCGACACGATGAAATATGGCTCGCTCTGTGCGCTGGGGGGCTTCACTCCCTATCCGGTGCTGAGCGCGCTCGACTATTTTCCAGAGGATTTCGGCTTGGCCAAGTCCGTTCAGGAGGCTGCGGAATGACCTACACCCGCGAAACCGATCATGGCACCCCGGCGGCAGTCGCCACGGGCAAAAGCGTCTCGCTGACCATCGACGGGCAGGCCGTGACCCTGCCCGAAGGCACCAGCATCATGCGCGCCGCCTCGCTGCTGGGCGGCTCCATCCCCAAACTCTGCGCGACTGACAATGTCGAAAGTTTCGGCTCCTGCCGCCTGTGCTTGGTCGAGGTGGAGGGCCGCAATGGCTATCCCGCCTCCTGCACCACGCCGGTCGCAGACGGCATGGTGGTCCGCACCCAGACTGAGCGGCTCAAGAAATTGCGGCGCGGGGTGATGGAACTCTATATCTCCGACCATCCGCTCGATTGCCTGACCTGCGGCGCGAATGGCGATTGCGAATTGCAGGATCAGGCCGGTGCCGTCGGCCTGCGCGAGGTGCGCTATGGCTATGACGGCGCGACCAATATGGTGCAGGCGAAGGACCAGTCGAACCCCTATTTCGACTTCGACCCCAGCAAATGCATCGTCTGCTCCCGCTGCGTCCGCGCCTGCGACGAAGTGCAGGGAACGTTCGCGTTGACGATCGAGGGCATGGGGTTCGACTCCAGGGTCGCCGCGTCGCAGGGCGAGGATTTCCTCGGCTCCGAATGCGTCTCCTGCGGAGCCTGCGTGCAGGCTTGCCCGACCGCGTCGCTGATCGAGAAGAAGGTGGTGGAGGTCGGCACGCCCGACCGCGCCATCGTCACCACCTGCGCCTATTGCGGCGTCGGCTGCACCTTCCGCGCGGAAATGCGGGGCGAGGAGTTGGTCCGCATGGTGCCTTGGAAGGACGGCAAGGCCAATCGCGGCCATAGCTGCGTCAAGGGGCGCTTCGCCTGGGGCTATGCCCAGCATCAGGACCGCATCCTCAACCCCATGATCCGCGCCAGCGTCGATCAGCCCTGGCGCGAAGTATCCTGGGACGAGGCGATCGCCCATACCGCCAGCGAATTTCGCCGCATCCAGGCGAAGTACGGCACCCGCTCCATCGGCGGCATCACGTCCAGCCGCTGCACCAATGAAGAAACCTTCCTGGTTCAGAAACTGATCCGCCAGGGGTTCGGCAACAACAATGTCGATACCTGCGCGCGGGTCTGCCACTCACCCACGGGTTACGGGCTGAGCAAGACGTTCGGCACATCGGCCGGCACGCAGGATTTCGACAGCGTGATGCAGGCCGATGTGATCCTCGTCATCGGCGCGAACCCAACCGACGGCCACCCCGTATTCGCCAGCCGTATGAAGCGGCGCCTGCGCCAAGGCGCAAAGCTGATCGTCATGGACCCGCGCCGCACCGATCTGGTCAAGTCCCCCCATGTCGAGGCGGATCATCACCTGCCGCTGCGCCCCGGCACCAATGTCGCGATGCTGACTGCGATGGCGCATGTGATCGTCACCGAAAAGCTCTACGACGAAGCCTTCATCCGTGAACGCTGCGACTGGGATGAATTTGCCGACTGGGCGGAGTTCGTCTCGCAACCCGCCCGCTCGCCCGAAGCCATCGAGCCGCTGACCGGCGTGAAGGCGGACGAGGTGCGCGCCGCCGCCCGCCTCTATGCCACCGGCGGCAATGGCGCGATCTACTATGGCCTGGGCGTCACGGAACATAGCCAGGGCAGCTCGACCGTCATGGCGATCGCCAATCTCGCCATGGCGACCGGCAATGTCGGGCGCGAGGGCGTGGGCGTGAATCCGCTGCGGGGCCAGAATAATGTCCAGGGGGCTTGCGACATGGGCAGCTTCCCACATGAGTTTTCGGGCTACCGTCATGTCTCCGACACCGCGACGCGCAGCCTGTTCGAACGGGCCTGGGGCGTGTCGCTCGACGCCGAACCCGGCCTGCGCATCCCCAACATGCTGGACGCCGCGACTGACGGGACGTTCAAGGGGCTGTTCGTGCAGGGCGAGGACATCCTTCAGTCCGACCCCAATACCCATCATGTCGCGGCGGGCCTGGCGGCGATGGAATGCGTGGTGGTGCAGGATCTGTTCCTCAACGAAACCGCCAATTATGCGCATATCTTCCTGCCCGGATCGACCTTCCTGGAGAAAGATGGCACCTTCACCAATGCCGAACGCCGCATCCAGCGGGTGCGCAAGGTGATGGCTCCGCTCAACGGCCATGCCGATTGGGAAATCGTGCAACTGGTCGCCAACGCCATGGGGCTCAATTGGACCTATGATCACCCTTCGCAGATCATGGACGAGATTGCCGCGCTGACCCCGACCTTTGCGGGCGTCCATTATGATCGGCTGGAGGCGGAAGGGTCGCTGCAATGGCCCGCCAATGACGCAGCGCCCGACGGCACGCCGACCATGCATGCCGATGGCTTCGTGCGCGGCAAGGGCAAGTTCGTCGTGACCGATTATGTGCCCACCGACGAAAAGACCGGCCCGCGCTTCCCGCTGCTGCTGACCACCGGGCGCATCCTGTCCCACTATAATGTCGGCGCGCAGACACGGCGCACGGCCAACACTGCCTGGCACCCCGAAGACAGGCTGGAAATCCATCCGTCCGACGCCGACAATCGCGGCCTCAAGGATGGCGACTGGGTGACATTGCGCAGCCGCGCGGGCGAAACGACATTGCGCGCGCAAGTGACCGAGCGGGTCGCGCCGGGCGTCGTCTACACGACCTTCCACCATCCAGAGACGCAGGCGAACGTCATCACCACCGACTATAGCGATTGGGCCACCAATTGCCCGGAATATAAGGTGACGGCGGTGCAGGTGATGCCATCCAACGGCCCCAGCGACTGGCAGCAGGATTATGCCAGCCAGGCGCAGATGAGCCGTCGCATCGCCCCGCTCGAAGCGGCGGAATAGGACCGGGCCGATGAGCGACGAACCCCAGATCATGTCCACCGCCGATCGGCTGGTCTATATGGCGCATCAGATCGCCCGCAATCTGGCGACGATGGGCGAGGCCAAGGCGACCGCAACCCTGGCCGAGCATCTGGCGAGCTTCTGGGATCCCCGGATGAAAGAGCGGATCATCGCCATGGCACAGGAGGAGCCTGATCGCTTTTCGTCTGTCGTCGCGGCGGCCGTCGCCCGGCTTGCAGGCGGCAGGCCAGTGCCGCAGGATCAGGCGACGCCGTTCAACGCGGTGAATGAAGCCGGGCATTGCGACGCGGGTTGACCATCGCTACCCCCACCCGATGATGGACAGCCACGCGGACAATAGTACGATGCGGTTCGACCGGCTGACGCCCGATGGCGCGACGCAGCCGATCGATCGGGCGCTGGCGCAGGAAGTGCCGGTCGCGATCGAGTTTAGCGGCATCGGCTATGCGGTGCTGATGGCGACGCCAGCCGACATTGATGATCTGGTGCTGGGCTTTGCGCTGGCCGAGCGGCTGATCGAGCCGGGCGACGGGGCGTTCGCTGTTGATGTCCATGCAACGGCGCAAGGACTGGTGGCGCGCGCCACCCTGCCACCCGAACGCGTCGAGCGGCTGCTGAACCGGGTGCGGCATCGCGCCTCGGATTCCTCCTGCGGCCTGTGCGGCATCGAAAATCTGGAACAGGCGATCCGGCCGCTGCCGCGCGTGACGGCGCAGGGCAGGGCAGACCGGGCGGCAATCTTCCGCGCGCTGGCGGCGCTGGGCGATCATCAGCCGTTAAATGCCGCGACCGGCGCGGTCCATGCCGCCGCCTGGGTAGGCGCGAACGGCGCGATCCGGCTGGTGCGCGAGGATGTCGGGCGCCACAACGCGTTCGACAAGCTGATCGGCGCGATGGCGCGCAGGGGGGCGGACTGGGGCGGCGGCTTCGCGCTGCTCTCGTCACGCTGTTCCTATGAACTGGTGGAAAAGGCGGTGCTGGCCAACTGCCCCCTGCTCGTCACCATCTCCGCCCCAACCCAGTTGGCGGCAGACCGCGCGGCGGCGGCGGGCCTGCCACTGGTCGTCCTGGCGCGGGGCGACGCGGTGCTGGCGCGTGGCTTAACTACCGATTTTTAGCCCGTCATCCCCGCGCAGGCGGGGATCCATCTCCCAAGCGTGGTGCTGGATGCAAAGGGTGTGAGATGGGTTCCCGCCTGCGCGGGAATGACGATTGCATGTGAACGGCGAATGTCACCGAAAAACCCACTGCCGATTGAGCACGAACACCAAAGCCGGCGTCAAGAACAGCATCGCCGGGATCGGCGACCAGGCGGGCCAGCCCATATGGGTGACGCAGAGCCACACCCACAGCGCATTGAGCGCATAGCTGATCAAGGACACGGCAACGAACTTCGCCCCGCGCGCCGCATGGCCGTCATTCGCCCCCTGACCGCGAAAGGTGAAGGCGCTGTGCGCGACATAGCCGATGGCGACCGCCGCGCCATAGCCGATCAGATTGGCGATCTGGACATGCAGCCCGGCATAGGTGGCCAGCGACCAGTAGATCGCGGCTTGGCAGGCGGTGACGAACAGGCCGGTCAGGCCATAGCGAACGACCTGCCAGAACAGCGCCCGGTGCTGCGGCGACACGCGTTGCGCGAATTTCATGGCTGGCCCCCGTTGCGCTTTGATGCGCAGCCTCTAATCCACGGGCATGACCTTGCATAGCGGCGAAACCCTGCGCGCCCGCGCCTGCCATATCGCGGCCTTCCTGTCCGCCTATGGCGCACGCCATTGGAAATGGCTGACCTTTCTGATCTGGATCGCCATTGCCGTGACGATGGTGGCGACGCGCTGGTCCGCCATTCACTGGCTGGTGCTGGGCGATACCGACGACAATATCCGCTATGTCCAGGTCAAGGACTGGCTGGCGGGGCAGGGCTGGTACGACCTGCGCCAATATCGGCTCGATCCGCCGGGCGGGGCGAATATCCACTGGTCGCGGCTGGTTGATATTCCGCTCGCCGGACTGATGCTGTTCTTCCGTGCCTTCGTCGATCAGGGCATGGCCGACCGGCTGGCCTGTGGGATCGCACCCCTGCTGCCGCTCTTGCTGCTGATGCTGAGCCTCGGTTTCATCGGGCGGCGGCTGGCGGGGCCGAATGGCTGGTTGCTGGCCGTACTGGCGCCGCTCGCCGCGCAAATGGGCTTTGGCATGTATGCGCCGATGCGGATCGACCATCATGGCTGGCAATTGGCGCTGGCGGTGACGATGCTGGCCGGGGTGATCGATACCAACCGGCTGCGCGGCGGCATCATGGCCGGGGTCAGCAGCGCGCTGTCGATCGCGATCGGCATGGAGATGATCGTCTATCTGGCGGCGGGCGGCGGGCTGATCGCGCTGCGCTGGGTGTTTCGCGAGGGCGCGGAGCGGCGGATGCTGCCTTATGCGCTCAGCCTCGGCGGCGCGACCTCTCTTTGCTATATGCTCTTCGCCAGCTACGCCAATCGGGCGCAGGTCTGCGATGCCCTCTCGCCGATCTGGGTGGCCGTGTTCGGCGCGGCATCTGCGGGGATGGTGCTGCTGTCGCTCGCTCCCTTACGCGGCTGGATGGTGCGGCTGGGCGCGGGGGTGATCGTGGGCGGCGCAGTGGCGCTCTTCTTCTGGCTCAATTGGCCCCAATGTTTCAGCCCCTATCAAATTTCGCCAGAACTGGAACGGCTGTGGCTCGCCAATATCCGTGAGGCCAAGCCGATCACCGCGCAGGCCCAATCGATGGTGGTGCCGCTGCTGGCCATCCCGCTTGCCGGGCTTATTGGGCTGCTCTGGGCCTTGTGGGATGCGCGGCGCGACAGCGAGCGGCTCTGGGCCTGGGCGACCGTAGGGCTGATGATGATCTTCGCGATCGCTTTGCTCTTCTGGCAGTTGCGTGCGGGGCCAGCCGCGCAATTGCTGGCGATCCCGGCTGCCGCCTGGGCCGCGCATCGTCTGGTCGCGGCCATTCTGACCGGATCGCGCCGGGCAAAGATCGCTGGCGGGGCAGGGGCGGCGCTGCTGGTTGGCATCGCCTGCGCCTATCCGCTCTATCCGCAGGCGGTGAAACTCTATCAGCAGGCGACCGGGACGGTGCCGCGCCCCTGGCGTCCGTCCGCCGTCGCGCGCAACGATGCGATCAAGAAGGCGAACGGCCGGTGCCGGACCCAGCCCGCGCTGGCGGTGCTGGACCAATTGCCGCCCGCGACCATTTTCACCATGATCGATCTGGGGCCGCGCCTGATCGCGACGACGCATCATAGCGCGCTCGCCGGACCCTATCACCGCAATGGCGCGACGATCCTGGGCATCCACCACGCGTTCGACGGCCCGGCGCGCGACTTCCGCGCCATCGCGGCGAAGCATCATGCGACCTATCTGCTGGTCTGTCCCTGGTTTCCCGAAGGCACCATCTATCAGTCGCGCAATCCCGCCGGCTTCTATGCCGACCTGATGCGCGACAAACTGCCCGACTGGCTGGTGCCGGTCACGCTGAACACGGGCATGACCTTGCCCTATCAGCTCTATCGCATCGACTATTCAGCGCCGGGCGGCGAAGAACTCCCGCAACAGCGCTAAGGCCTCCGCCTCGGCCAAGCCGCCATAAACGTCGGGGCGGTGCAGGCATTGCGGCTGGGCAAACAGGCGCGGCCCTTGCTCGATCGCGCCGCCCTTGGGATCGCCCACCGCATAATAGAGCCGGGCGATTCGCGCATGGGATATCGCCCCCGCACACATCGGGCAGGGCTCCAGCGTCACCCACAGGTCGCAGCCGGTCAGGCGAAAGTCATTCAGATGCGCCGCCGCCGCCCGCATCGCCACGATTTCGGCATGGGCGGTCGGATCGCAATCGCGCCGGTTGCGATTCTCGCCCTCGCCGATGATTGCGCCATCCCTTGTCACGACCGCACCGATGGGCACTTCGCCCGCCGCCTCGGCCAAACGGGCAAGATCGAGTGCACGGCGCATCGGGGCGGGCAAGGGAAAGGGCGGAGCCATGGCTCCGCCCGTTACAGGATCAGGCAGGGGAGGGGAAGAATCAGGGCTTCTTAACGTCTACCGTCGGCACTTCGACGGTTTCGGTGCGGCTGCCGACATCGACCTTAGCGACATTGGCCTCATATTTGGGCAGCGTGCCTTCCTTGACCGCGATCTGCGGCAGTTGGCCGTCGCGCGTCTTTTGTAGGTCGATAAAGCCTGTGGCGATGCCCCCGGCCAGGACCAGCAGGATTATGACGAGTAGACCACCAATGAATCGCATTTCGACCTCCCTTAGGATAACAACGGCTCAACGCAGGCCTCACCCAAAGGGTTGCATCCGACGCGCGCGGGTTGACGGGAGCCACGAATCCCATTATCGGCGCGACTTTCCGAACGAACCCGAATTACAAGGTTGATTGACTATGTCGCGCATTTGCGAGCTGACCGGCAAGGGTCGCCAGGTGGGTCACAATGTTTCCCACGCCAATAACAAGACCAAGCGGGTATTCCTGCCCAATCTGCAGAATGTTTCGCTGATCTCCGAAACGCTGGAATCGAGCGTCAAGCTGCGCGTGTCGACCCATGGTCTGCGTTCGGTCGAACATAATGGCGGTCTCGACAACTGGCTGGTCAAGACCAGCGACGACAAGCTGTCGCTCAAGGCCCGTCGCCTCAAGCGCGATATCGTCAAGAAGCAGGCTGCCACCACCGCCTGATTTCATCGATTCGTTTCGGCATAAGAAGCGGCCCCGCAACGGGCCGCTTTTTTGCGTTCGAATTTGGCGCAGCATAGCCCGCGAACTGCGCATTGATCCGTTCGTTTCGAGCGAAGTCGAGAAACGGGGCGCACAGGTTTCTCGACTTCGCTCGAAACGAACGGAGGTTGGGGCAGGTGAGAGGTTAATCCAGCCCGAACTTCAACAGCAACGTCCGCTGGAAAAATTCGTGATTATCGTCGGAGATCACCCATAGCATCGTCCGCTCGCCCTCCCGGCTGATCGCGATCCCCTCGAAATTGTCCGCCAGCAGCGGCGGCGCGAGGCGGGCCAGCGTCCGCGCCTTGAGCGTTGCCCCCGGCGCCATCTTCTCCGGCAGGTCCACGATCGCGATGGTGGCGGTAAACAGGTTCTGCAACGTCAGACGGCGATTAACGACCAGCAACCGCCGATCGTCCAGCGCCACCGCATCGGTCGGCCGATAGCCCTGCGGCGGCGTGTAGCGCAGCGGAATGGGGTCGGGCGTCGCACTCTCGGCCGGATCGCCCGCGAACAACAGAGCCTGATGCGCTCCATCGGGTGTCATCCCCATCTCCGCAATCGCGATGAACCGGCCATCGGGCAACCGGGCGAGCGATTCGATCGACCCCGTCTTGGGCCAGCCCAGAATCGCGGGCCAGACGCGGCACGCCTCCACCCGCGCGAAACCGGGCGCATAGCGACAGATCGATTGTTGCAGTTCGAACCCCACCCAGTGGCGGTCGGTGGCCGGATCATAGGTCAGCGCTTCGGAATCCCACGCCCACCAGGGTCGGTCCCGGTCCTTGGGCCGCACCGGCAAGGGCGCGATGAACGGCCGCCGCGACGCCTCGCCCGACCCCACATGAAAACCCATCAGGATACCGGAATCGCTCAACGCCAATATGTCGCCCCCGCCGGTCGCCCGCAGCGCTGAAATGCCGCCAAAGCCCGGATTGGCGCTGCGCAATTCCCATCCGCCGAGATATTCCAGCGCCCCCACGCGCCGTAGCGCGGGGTCGATGCTGCTGAGCGGCAGCGCGCGCGCCGATACCAGCAACGCCCCTGCCTGCACCGCTTCCGGCTTGCTGGGATGCGGCGCGGGCAACAGCAGGATGGCCAGCGCCAGCACGATCAGGATTCGCGTCATCCCGCCCGCCATAGCGGCTCCGTCGACGAAGCGCAGCAGGGCAATGGCCAACCCCTGCCACGTGACCTGCCATGTGAACAATGGCTGTCATCGCCATTCAGGGATGGCTCAACCCGAATCGGCCATAAAGACGTCACTCGATGGGCAATCCCGTAATCGGACATCGCCCCTCTGATGCTGACACAGGAAGGAGAAGCGCGATGAAGATGAAGTTTCTTTTGAATTTGGGCGCAGCCCTGGCAATGGGCGCAGCCTCCATGGTGGCGACCGCCACACCCGCAATGGCGCAAAATGGCTATTATCGCGGTTACGACCGTGGCTATGATCGCGGCGATTATTATCGCGGCGACAATCGCGGCTATCGGGGTGACCGTGGCTATCGCGGCAACCGTAACCAATATTATCGCGGCGACCGCTATTATCGCAATAATGGCTATCGGGGCGGCTATCGCTGCCGCGACAATGGCACGGGCGGCACCATCATCGGCGCGATCGCCGGTGGCCTGCTCGGCAATGAAGTCGGCAAGGGTTCGGGCCGCTATGGCCGTCGCGGTGACGGTACGACCGGCGCGATCATCGGCGCAGGCGTCGGTGCCCTCGCTGGCCGGGCGATCGACCGCAACTGCTGAATTCTGAGCCAAGTAAGAAGGCCGTCCCGTCCGGGGCGGCCTTTTTGCGTCAAGGTTTGGGATCAGGCTGCGGCGCAACCCGGCCACGATCGGCCCCTGCGGCCGCGCTAGCTGCGGGATTAAGACCAGCATCACCGCTCTGCGCCACACCCCTTTGCGCGTCGAGCATCGCGGCCGCATCGTTCAGCGCGCTCGCTTCACTGGCGCTCACGCCGCCGACACCATCGGACGGCTCTGAACCACAGGCACCAAGCGGCAGCAGCGCTGTAGCGATGAATAAGGCGCGGATCATCTTTCTATCCCCAATCGAAAAGCGACCCTGTCGTTCGCACGTTAAAATCCTCCCCTGCAAGGGGAGGGGGACCGCGCCGAAGGCGTGGTGGAGGGGTGTCACCGCCTCGATAGCACGAAACCCCTCCATCTGACCTTTGGCCAGCTACCTCCCCTAACAGGGCAGGAATGAGTAGCGGTGCAAACACCAAAATCGCCATAGAAAAGGGGCCGCGCCGTTGCCGGTGCGACCCCCAATCACATTCGTCCAACAAACCCTTGCGGGTTTTACATCGCGTTGGCGACGTTGTTGGTGGCGTTCGACGCAGCGTTGGCGGCGTTGTCGGCAGCGTTCATCGCCGCGTTCATGGCGTTGTCGGCAGCGTTCGACGCGTTCTCGGCCGAGTTGGCAGCGGCGTTGGCGGTGTTTTCGGTTTCGGCGCCCGAGCAGGCAGCCAGGCCGAGCGAAGCGGCAAGAACGAGCGAAAGAGCGATAGACTTGGTCATGGGCAAAAACCCCTCTCTGAGAAAAAAACGGTGCAGACCACTCTCGGAGAAAAGCTCACCCCCCATTGCGCCTGCGGGGCGATTCGTAATGCCTTGGACGGGGCAAGGCAATCCCATTCATGCAACAGCAAGGCGATAGGCCCATGCTTTTGCCGGTCAAAAGCCGGAAAATGAGAGTTGTTGACGCATATAAAGATTTCTTTATATGATGCTGGCATGGCAGCTTCGCTCGACATTTTCCGCGCCCTTGGCGATCCGACCCGCTTGCGGATCATTCATTTGCTGCGCGCGATGGAGCTGGCGGTCGGCGAAATCGCACAGGTCGTGGGGCAAAGTCAGCCGCGCGTATCGCGCCATGTCCGCATCCTCGCCGAAGCGGGCCTGGTCGAACGGCGCAAGGAGGGCAATTGGGTGTTCCTGCGCCTCGGCAAAGGCGAAGGCCTCGCCCCCTTCATCGCCCTGTTCGATCATCTGACGCCATCGGACGCCGAAAAATTATGGCAACAGGCTGATTTGGCGCGCCTTGCCGCCGTGCGTGCCGATCGCGCCCGCGCCGCCGAAAGCTATTTCGCCGACCATGCCGAGGAATGGGACGCGATCCGCTCGCTCCACGTTGCCGAGGCGCAGGTGGAAACCGCCATGACCGCGCTGCTCGCCAGCGCCCCGATCGGCCATCTGCTCGACATCGGCACCGGCACCGGCCGGATGGTCGAACTGTTCGGCCCCGCCGCCCGCGCCGTCACCGCGATCGATCGCAGCCCGGACATGCTGCGCCTCGCCCGCGCCAAGCTGCCCGAAGATGCGGGCGACAAATATGCGCTGCTGCTGGGCGATTTCCTCGACCTGCCGCTCGAACCGGGCAGCGTCGATACCGTCGTGCTGCATCAGGTGCTGCATTACGCGCAGGCGCCCGAACAGGTGATCGCCGAAGCCGCGCGCGTGACGGCGATTGATGGCCGCGTCCTGATCGCCGACTTTGCCCCGCATGAGCGTGAGGAATTGCGCCTGCGCGACCAGCATGCCCGCCTCGGCTTCTCCGACGATCAGATCGACGGCTGGTTCGCGGCCGCAGGGCTGGCGCTGGAACGGGTGGAGACTTTGCCGGGCCAGGAACTGACGGTGCAACTCTGGCTGGGACGGCGCAAGGGCGCCCGCATCCTGCCCATCGAAGGACGGATTTCTGCATGACCCTGAACGATCCTGCCGCCCCGCTCTATGCCGACCTGGCGGGCGACTGCCAGGTCAGCTTCGAATTTTTCCCGCCCAAGTCGGAAAAGATGGAAGCGCAACTCTGGTCCGCGATCGAGACGTTGACACCGCTCGCCCCCAAATTCGTGTCCGTAACCTATGGCGCGGGCGGATCGACCCGCGAACGCACCCACAACACGGTCGCACGGATCGCCAAGGAGACGCCGCTCGCTGCCGCCGCGCACCTGACCTGCGTCGGCGCGAGCAAGGACGAGATTGGCGAGATCGCCGATGCCTATTGGGACGCGGGCGTGCGCCACATCGTCGCGCTACGCGGCGACCCGCCCGAAGTCGGTGGCACGTTCGAACCGCACCCGCAGGGCTATAAGGGCGCGGCCGACCTGGTCGAAGGCCTGATCAAGCGCCACCCGTTCGAAATTTCGGTATCCGCCTATCCCGAAGTCCATCCCGAAGCCGCCAGCGCGCAAAGCGACTTGGATAATCTCAAGCGCAAGCTCGACGCCGGGGCGATCCGTGCGATCACCCAATTCTTCTTCACCCCCGACGCCTATTTCCGCTTCCTCGACAAGGTGTTGGCGGCGGGCATCACCGCCGACATCGTGCCCGGCATCATGCCCGTCAGCAATTTCGCCGCGACCCAGCGGATGGCCGCCATGTGCAATACGCAAGTGCCCAGCTGGATGGCGCGCCTGTTCGAAGGGCTGGACGACCACCCCGCCTCGCGCCAACTGGTATCGGCCACGATCGCGGCCGAACTCTGCCAGAAACTCTATGCAGGCGGCGTGCGCGACTTTCACTTCTACACGCTCAACCGCTCGGAATTGAGCTTTGCCATCTGCCATTTGCTGGGGCTGCGGGCAAAAGCGACAGCGGACGCCTAGATATTTCACCCCCCCTCCGTTCGGTTCGAGCTTGTCGAGAACTGGTTTCGTGGGGGTTCTCGACAGGCTCGAACCGAACGGTACGAGAGGACATGAACATGACCGCTGAACACCAATTACGCGCCCTGGCCGCTGAAAAAATCCTGATCTTCGACGGCGGCTATGGCACGTCGATCCAGAAACATGGTCTGACCGAAGCCGATTATCGCGGCACCCTCGATTTGCCCAAGGACCAGAAGGGCAATAACGATCTGCTCTGCCTCACCCGGCCCGACATCGTGCAGGGCATCCATGCCGCCTATCTGGCGGCAGGCGCGGACATGATCGAAACCAACACCTTCAGTTCGACCAAGATCGCCATGGCCGATTATGGCTGCGAACATCTGGTATGGGACATCAATATCGCCGCCGCCACACTCGCGCGCAGCGCCTGCGACGCGGCGACCGCGGCGGATGGCAAGCCCCGCTTCGTGTGCGGCTCGATCGGCCCGACCAACAAGACGCTGTCCATCTCCCCCGACGTCAACGACCCCGCCTATCGCGAAGTCGATTATGACACGCTCAAGGCCGATTATCGCGAGCAATGCGACGCGCTGATCGCGGGCGGCGTCGATTTCCTGCTGGTCGAAACCTGCTTCGATACCCTGAACGCCAAGGCCGCAGGCATGGCCGCGCGCGAAGCGGAGGAAGCGGCGGGCCGCCCGGTCCCGCTGATGCTCAGCTTCACCATCACCGACATGTCGGGCCGCAATCTGTCGGGCCACACCATCAACGCCTTCTGGTATTCGATGCGGCATCTCAAGCCGCTGACCATCGGCGTGAACTGCGCGTTTGGCGCGGACCTGCTGCGCCCTTATCTCGCCGACCTGTCGAAAAATGCCGACACGCTGATCCTGGCCTATCCCAATGCAGGCCTGCCCAACGAACTCGGCCAATATGACGAACTGCCCGAAACCACCGCGAAACTGATCCGCCAATGGGTCGATGAAGGGCTGGTCAACATGGTCGGCGGCTGCTGCGGCACGACACCTGAACATATCGGCGCGGTCGCCAGGGCGCTAGCGGGCGAAAAACCGCGCGTGGTGCCAAAACTGGAAGTCGTCACCCGCCTCGCCGGCCTAGAACCCATGCACATCGCCGCGTAATGGCAAGGAGGAAACACCTCCCCCCGTTCGCCCTGAGCCTGTCGAAGGGCTCCACCGAACATAGTGAGGTGTCTTCGCCTCCGCTCAGACAAGGGCTTCGACTTCGCTCAGCCCGAACGGAATTGAGATCGACCAGATGACCCAGAAATCCACCGCCACCTTCGTCAACATCGGCGAACGCACCAACGTCACCGGATCGGCCAAGTTCAAGAAGCTGATCATGGCGGGCGACTATGCCACCGCCATCGACATCGCGCGCGAGCAGGTGGAGAACGGCGCGCAGATCGTCGACGTCAACATGGACGAGGGGCTGCTCGACGCGGTCGAGGCGATGACGACCTTCCTCAAGCTCATGACCTCCGAACCCGACATCAGCCGCGTCCCCGTCATGATCGACAGCTCCAAATGGGAGGTCATCGAAGCCGGCCTCAAATGCGTATCCGGCAAGCCGATCGTCAACTCGATCAGCATGAAGGAAGGCGAGGAATCCTTCCTCTTCCACGCCCGCAAATGCATGGCCTATGGTGCCGCCGTCGTGGTCATGGCGTTCGACGAAACCGGCCAGGCGGATACCAAGGCGCGCAAGGTCGAAATCTGCGCCCGCGCCTATGATCTGCTGATGGGCATCGGCTTCCCGCCCGAAGACATCATCTTCGATCCCAATATCTTCGCCGTGGCGACGGGGATCGAGGAACATAACAACTACGGCCTGGACTTCATCGAAGCCTGCCGCGAGATCAAGGCGCGCTGCCCGCACGTCCATATCTCGGGCGGCCTGTCCAACTTCTCCTTCTCCTTCCGCGGCAACGAACCCGTCCGCCGCGCAATGCACAGCGTCTTCCTCTACCACGCCATCCCCGCCGGACTCGACATGGCGATCGTCAACGCCGGCCAGCTCGACGTCTATGACGCGATCGACCCCGCGCTACGCACCGCCTGCGAGGATGTCCTCCTCAACACCGATCCCGAAGCCGGCGACCGCCTCGTCACCCTCGCCGAAAGCTATCGCGGCAAGGACGCCGCCACCGAAAAAGCCGCGCAGGAATGGCGCAGCTGGCCCGTCGCCCGCCGCCTCGAACATGCCCTCGTCAAGGGCATCGACATGTATGTGGTCGAAGATACCGAGGAAGCCCGCCTCGTCGCCGCCCGCCCGATCGAAGTGATCGAAGGCCCGCTGATGGACGGCATGAACGTCGTCGGCGACCTGTTCGGCGCGGGCAAGATGTTCCTGCCCCAGGTCGTCAAATCCGCCCGCGTCATGAAGAAGGCGGTCGCCCACCTCCTCCCTTATATCGAGGCCGCCAAGGAACCCGGCGCCAAGGGCAAGGGCAAGATCATCATGGCCACGGTCAAGGGCGACGTCCATGACATCGGCAAGAATATCGTCGGCGTCGTCCTGCAATGCAACGGCTTCGACGTCATCGACATGGGCGTGATGGTCCCCTGGCAGGACATCATCAAGGCCGCGAACGAGAATGACGCGGACATGATCGGCCTGTCGGGCCTCATCACCCCCTCGCTCGACGAGATGGTGACGGTCGCCACCGAAATGCAGCGCGCGGGCATGACCATGCCGCTGCTGATCGGCGGCGCGACCACCTCGCGCGTCCACACCGCGCTGCGCATCGATCCCGCCTTCACCGGCCCGGTCGTGCATGTGCTCGACGCCAGCCGCGCGGTCGGCGTCGCCACCGCGCTGGTGTCAGACACGCAGAAAACCGCCTTCGTCCAGAAGACCAAGGATGATTATGAGCATGTCCGCGTCGCCCGCGCCAACAAGGGCCAAAGCGCGCTAGTCAGCATAGAGGACGCCCGCGCCAACGCCTTCGAAATCGACGAAAGCCTCAAGGCCCCGCGCCCACGCCTGCCCGGCGTTCATCGCTTCCCCGACTGGGATCTGAAGGATCTCATGCAATATATCGACTGGACCCCCTTCTTCCGCGCCTGGGAACTGGCGGGCAATTATCCCGCGATCCTGACCGACGAGGTCGTGGGCGAAAGCGCCTCCAGCCTCTTTGCCGATGCGCAGGCGATGCTCGACCGGATCGTCAACGAAAAATGGCTGACCGCGCGCGGCGTAGCGGGGCTATGGCCCTGCCGCCGTCAGGGCGACGACATCATCGTCCATGTCGAGGATGAGAAACACTACACCCTCCCCATGCTGCGCCAGCAGATCCAGAAGCGCGAAGGCCGCGCGAACATGTGCCTCGCCGACTTCATCAGTGCTGACGGCGACTGGATGGGCGGCTTTGCGGTCGGCATCCACGGCATCGAGCCGCATCTGGCCCGCTTCAAGGCGTCGATCGACGATTATTCCGACATCCTCCTGAAAGCCCTGGCCGACCGCCTCGCCGAAGCCTTCGCCGAACGCCTCCACCATTATGTCCGCACCGCGCTCTGGGGCTATGCGGAGGGCGAGCAACTCACCAACGAAGCGCTGATCAAGGAACAATATCGCGGCATCCGCCCCGCACCCGGCTACCCCGCCTGTCCCGAACATAGTCTCAAGACGATCCTGTTCGACATGCTCGACGCCCATCACGCGACCGGCATCACCCTGACCGAGAGCTTCGCGATGCTCCCCACTGCGGCGGTCAGCGGCTTCTATTTCGGCCACGCCCAATCGGAATATTTCGGCGTCGCCCGCGTCGGTCGCGACCAGTTGGAGGAATATGCGGGACGGCGCGGCATCGACCTGGAAACGGCCGAACGCTATCTGCGTCCCAATCTGGATTAAGCGCCCCAAAACAGCCGCTTGTTACGGTTGGCGCAATATCCTACACCCACCCCGCGCCGATGGCATGCATCGGCACGGGGGGGATTATTCATGAAGCCGATTGCCACCATTCTGGGCGCCTGCGCCCTGTTTCTCGCCGCGCCCGCCATCGCCGGGGACCAGGACTTCACCCTGTTCAACAAGACCGGCTACGATATCGCCGAAGTCTATGTCTCCCCCGCCGATGCCAAGGCCTGGGGCGACGACGTGATGGAAGACGAAGTGCTGGAAGACACCGCCTCGGTCCCCATCACCTTCAACGCCAAGAACGCCGTCTGCAACTACGACCTCAAAGTCATCTTCACCGATGGCGACGAAGCCTATTGGACCAATTTCGACCTCTGCACGATCAGCAAGATCCAGATCTTCTGGAACGCGAAGACGCAAAAGGCGACGGCCAAGTGGGAGTGAATGGGCGGGGGTGAGTGGGCCGGTTTGGTAGGGGAGGCGGTTGGCGTTGGCCGTTTACCATCAATCGGCGAGAATGTGCCCTGCTCACCCACCTTCTAGGAAGGTGCGATGGCACACGGACTTATGCCACCCTTCACCGTCATGCTGAACTTGTTTCAGCATCCATCGTGCAACTAAACTCGTCATTTTTGGCCGATAGTGGACAGTCCGCTTTCGGTCGCCTCAGCTGTCAAAGCGGCTGACAAACAAACCGATAGGTTACAGCCTAGCGGAGACAATTGTTATGTCGAATTTTTGAGAATCACTTGGTAGTCTGCGTTGGATGACAGATTTATTTATTTCGTATGCATGGACATCACCCACTCATCGTCAGTGGGTGCGTCTGCTTGCGAGCCAGCTTCATCTTCTAGGGTCAGGACTCATTGATTGATCCAGAATATAACGGTCGCGGCGATGCAGATGGCGGACATGAAGGTATGGGCGCAACGATCG
>MIAK01000031.1:0-13930 GCA_001829085.1 Sphingomonadales bacterium RIFCSPLOWO2_12_FULL_63_15
AGTTCCTAATTCAGATCAGAGGCTTACGCCACTCCCGCCAACCCTTCAGGACACTTTTGGTGAATAAGGCGGGCTAGCGAGTTGTTCGTTGGCGGTAGCAATCGCGTTCTGGTTCGTTGAGATCGACGCCTGCTGCGCGGAAGCCGTTAGTGCGCCATAGCCGGGACTATATGGGCTTGGACCGCTGGCCTGCTCATAGGTCTGGCGCAGCATCGGACGGCAGAACCAAGCATAGCTGTCGGCATAGCCGAAGCCAGCACGGGTGGCCTTCAAAGGTGATGCCTGCGACGACGATGCCGGTGTAGTCGCTATTCTCATGCGCGGTCACGGCGGGGTCAACACCGACGACGACATGCTTGAAGCGCAGTTCCGAAAGATCGCCATAGAAGCGGTTATCGTTGAGATGCTTTTTCGGGAACAGGGCGTTGGGGTTGCTGGATTGCCAATTGGCGTAAATGAAGCGTTCTTTCCATTCCGGCGACTGGTCAGCGTTTCGCCTGATATACTCCTGATCGTCAGTGATCATCTGATGATAGGCATAATCCTCTGGGTGCTGTAATCGGTGCTTCGTGAGTGGATGGATGCCCAGCACGAACAGCTTATAATCCCAGTCATCAAACGTGTCTGGGTTACAGTCGAAGAGCATTCGGTGTTTGAGTGGAACGCCGGTCGTCTTGTGAGGTATCTCGCCATAGAGACGACCCCTAAGAAACTCGACGTCCTGATATTCAAACTCCGAGACTTCGTTCATCCATATGGTCTGCCACTCACTTCCTAGAATTCTATCCCTGTTGTTTTCATCTAGGCCATTGAAGGTAATCACCGAGCCGTTGGGGAACGTCACAGTTAGATCAGATTTGTTGATGCCTTTGACGAGATAGTTGGTCATTCCGAGAGCCGCAATCGCTTGGAAGAGCGTCAGCTTGAACAGATTTGCTTCACAGGCATTGCGGTTGCGTCGGAACACGCCATGTCGGCTACTCGGATACTCTTCACAGAGCAGCAAGATATAGATCATGTAGAGCCACGATTTGCCCACACGACTGGACCCAGCAGCGAGGACGTTCGGGACGTTGCTCTGTAGCAGTTTGAGCAAACCCTCTTGAGGCTTCCTCAGTGTGAATGTAGGTGCCGCTGGTGCGGATGATGTCGCGGGCTTCGCGGTCTTTGTCGTTCGTGCCATCGGGTATTTACCGAGAGCAGTGTGTCGTTCTGGTTGCCTCCAAAGTCTGTCAGTCTGTCAACATCAAAGAGGTGATATGTCTGGTGATAAAGTGGATGATTGTGGGATCATACGACGCAATACAGTGTGGGCAGCGAGTTGCTGCTACACATTGGAGTAGATCAAATGACCAACTGGAAGCAGATCGTAAAGCCGGTAGATGGTTCGGACTTTTCCTCGTCCAGCAAAGCAACGCCCCGCGAACGGTTCGTCGGCAACCTGCGCTCACAGCTTGCGCTTTTCAAAGATAGCGCGAAGGCCGGTAAGCGGCATTTTGAGGTCAAGGGCGAGAAGATCAAGTTCAGCGCTCGTATGGGCAACATGGCCGTCGAATTGCTGCCCGGCAAGCGCGAGGTCGTGATGGAGAAGAAGGAATTTGCCGCAGTGATCGAGGCGGTCATTGCCGATGTCGAGAAGGGTGATTTCGACCTACAGTTAAATCGCATTGCTGAGAATTATGCCGGGCGTCGTAAAGCGGCCAAATAAGCCCGTCAGACCACCAACCTACACGAGGGCGCCAACGTGCGCCCTCCTTTGTGACTACGCGACACGGGCATCAGAGGGGCGCTGTCGGCCCTGTAAATATGCGATGACCCAATATCGAAACACCTATGAAGCGCGCTGCGCTGCCCAGCTTGGCCCTGAGTTCGCCTATGAGCCGTTGAAGCTGACCTACACGATCACCCATACCTATTTGCCGGATTTCGTCCATGTTGAGGACAAGCGGATAATTGAGGCCAAGGGTTTCTGGGACGCCGATGGCAGGCGGCTCATTCGCGCAGTCATGGCGCAGAACCCCGATTATAATCTGGAAATGTGGTTTCAGAACCCCGACCTGAAAATCAGCAAGGGCAGCGCCACGACATACGGGGATTGGTGCGACCGGCATGGTATCGCTTGGCGGAAAGGACCGGCGAAATAAGCGGGGTGGATACCAGTCTTTAATCAGCATTGGGTATCGGCGGGACTATCGTGCTTGGCGAAACAATAATTGGAGACAAAATGTCATTATCAGCGAAGCGGCTTAAGGAAAAAATGGCGCGTCAGGTCGCTTTCGCTACTGGCTCCCATAATTTAATTATGGTGAACCCAACGCCACCGACTAAAGCTGAAATTGAAAGCTGGGCAGCAGAAAATGGCGTAACCGTCACCGTTCTTACTAGCCCAACTGGTAAAATCGAAGCAGTTCAGACCGACAACGATTTCGATAATGATCGCATCATGGGCTGGATAAAAAGTCGCATGTGAACGTCATGGGCGGCTTCGGTCGCCCATCAGCACCACAGATTGTCATGCGGCAACGTCGCGTGGGGCGATGCTTTATAGTATTGGGCGCACTGAGGCCGTTAACCATCAGAATGAAAAGTCAAGCATTTTTCGCTTGCCATTTCTGTCATCCACGTCTAGCTAGGCATCACATCTTCGAGAGACCTTAGGCGGCGGCGCTTCAAGCGACAAACCACTCCTAAGTAAAACTCTCGTGTGGCGAGCGGCGCGCGTCTAAAGCGTGACCACATATTCGGGTCGAAGACCCCGCAGCGGATGCCTGAAGGTCCGTTACGTTCCAGTGATGAGGAGCGACACAATCAACCAACGCGCAAGCGTGGTCGGTGTGTCGTGACCAATCCCGGAAGCGAAATCCCCCACATAAGCTGCGCGTTTTTGCCGAGAAAGGCAAATCCGCATGAATACCAGTTCCCCAATCCAAATTCCTTCTGAGCCGCAAATCGTCGTCTGTGACGATTTCGAAGGCGGTCCAGACACAGCAGTTCCCCTGTCGGCATATCCAGAGGATTTTGTCGAAGCCTTGAACGATATTTTCGGCGGTGCCGAGGATGAGCTTGAGGCATTGAACCGGATGCCAGCAGAATGCCCACAAGCCATCAGCCGTGAGTGGCATCACCGGTCGGTTGTTCTGGTCAATGGCCGCATCGCAAAGTCTCACGTCATCGGCACAGTTGATTGCTTGGCAGTGGGTGTCGATCCCCTTGGCGGCTATCTCGCATTTGGAACACAGGACGGTGACTATTCCGCAGTGGGCGAAGTCATCGATTGGATCGTTACCAATTGTCGTAACGGCTATTCGATCTGGTGGTCACGGCGCGATACGGGCGATGGCATTTTGCTCGATAGCTATGATGTGCTGGCGGCGTTCCAGTCGGAAGCTGATGAAGCGGCGTTTCTCTCGAACCGGGGAGCGGGCGCATGAGCATCGAATGGCGCGACATCATCCAGCCCCGCACTACCCCATGGGTTTCCAAACCCGCGTGGATGGCTCCGATCATAGTCCTCGGCCCTGTGGTCGAATTTCGTCACGCCACGATCAACGGTCAGTTTGTGGCAGCGCAAGCCTATCCCAAGGGAACGGGCAATGTGGTTTCCGACAAGGTGGACTGGATCATGGAATATAACCGTGGACCTTTCAACTTCGGCGTCGAAACAATTGATACCGACAAGCAATTGCTCGTTCGGATGGCTCTGCCCAGCGACCTCGTGGCGTTCCGAAAGGTGTTCCCATGAGCGAGATGATTATCATGCCCGCGAGCCAACCTGACGATGGCGATCCCGCATGGCTCACGGAAGAAGTTCGGGCGCAAGAGAGTGCCAATATGGCAATCATGAGCATCGCGGAGGTTCATTTTCGAGAGCATGGGGCCGATGACTTTAATCTGGCTCACCTCACCGACATGCTCAACATCGCGCTCATGGAGGTTCAGGCGGAAGAGGCATGGCATCCCAAGTCGGCGGCGGTCGAGAGGGCGTTCAATCGGCTCCGCATCAACGGCTATCCGCTTTTACCGCTTCAACATCGATGGCGTTTTGCTTGGCGGGCTTTTCGTCAGGCAGGACGAGACTGAACACCTCACGCACAATGCCTCTAAGAATATCGTCATAGCGGTAGTTTGCGTTGCACTTGCATCCGCTGGCCCGGACGAAACTGCTACAGGCTATCTGGTTCGGCCCTTTCTTTTGCGGACGCAGGGTCATGGTGCTTCCGCATGGGGTATTGCTGCCTTCCGGCTTGTAGGTGCAGCGGGCAAGATGGCTCAGGACGTTTGCGAATTCGCGGCGCGGTCCACCTGTGCCTTTTCTGCTGCTCAACCCATGCTGGGCTTTGTTGTATAGCTCGTGGGTCACGACAGCGGGATAGAGGTCGATCGTCACATTAGCATCGCGACGACCGCCATTTTCATCGCGCTCCTGTGGTGTGTATTCCCCTAGAACACGACGCCCGCGCAGTAAGATGTTGAGGTTGCGGATGTGCCAAGGCGCGCCCGGCCATTTGATCTTCGCACGGTTCTCGTTCGCCTTGTTGGCAATTTCTCGCAGGCCGTATCCATCAGCACACCACTCGAATATCTGTTGGATGATGGCAGCGCGATCCTTGATGGGCTGATACTTGCCCTTTTTGACCTCAATCCACGATGGGCATAGGCGCGGGTCGTCTTCACCACCTTTTGTTTTGCCGGTCGCTTGTGTTCGTCCCCATGCGCTTTTGACCCGCTTGCTTTTTTCGTGGCTGCTTCCGTAGGCTTCGGCAGCGGCAGCAAGGATGACGATCAACGTCGTCCAATTATAGTCAATGGCCTGGGTGTTGTAAATGCGGCCGCTACTTGTCTCACATATCGTCAGCCCGTTTTCGGTCAGATCGCGAATTAGGGATATGCTCTCAAGGGGCTTCTGCCTCGTCAGGCGGTCCATCGCCTCAACGAGCAGCACTTTTCCTCGCAGCTCGCCGCGCTTGGCCCGTTCTTCAATTTCGTAAAGCTGTCCTCCCTGACTTCGATTTCGGCCATGATATGCAGACTTGCCATGATCGATCAGGGTTTCTGTGATCGTCCAACCATGCTCGACGGCACGATTGTTTCCAAGGCGGGTTTGTCGGTCAAAGCTGTCGCCCTGACTTTGATCTTTTGTTGACCAGCGGAGGTATAAGATAGCGTCCATATCCCAAAATGCGCGGATTTCGGGGCGTTCGCAAGAGTAATATATCCGTATGTTAGTGGTCGCAGCCGCGATAGGCGTTGATCGACCGGTCGAAGCCGATGTCGGGCGAGGCATTGCGGGCGATGATGGTGCGTGGTCGTTCGATCGTGACTTGGGTGCGGAGTCGCGGGAGCGCGCCTTCCAGCATGGCCAGATCGAGCCAGTCGCCGTCCACCGATCGCTGCGGCAGGTTGAAGCGTTGGCTTTCGTCGTTGTCGGTCGCGCCTCTGCCCTTTTCGATTGCCATGACCAAGAATAGAACAAATAAGGAACAATGGCAACAGGACGGTCGAGTGCCGGTTCGGAATGGGGGCACTGGCGTCGCAGGGGCGGCGTCCCTATAGCTAAGCGCATGGCATCAACCCAAAAGCACAAGACACCGGACAAGGTCCGCCCCGCAGGCTTCCCGACGCGCGATCAGGTGATGGACTTCATCACCACATCGGACCAGCCCGCGGGCAAGCGGGAGATCGCCAAGGCCTTCGGCCTCAAGGGGCAGGAGAAGATCGCGCTCAAGGCATTGCTCAAGGATATGGCCGACGAAGGGCTGATCGACCTTGGCCCGGCGAGGGCCTTCCACAAGCTGGGCGGTGTGCCTAAGGTGACGGTGCTGCGGATCATCGATGTCGATGACACGACGCTGATCGCCACGCCCGAACGGTGGGAGGCCGAAGGCCAGCCCGCGCCGCGCCTGCGCATCGTGGAGCGCGGCAAGCGTGGCGCGCTGACCATCGGCGATCGCATCTTGGCGCGGACCGAGGAGGCGGGGCGTGGCTGGGTTGCGCATCCGATGAAGAAGCTCGCCAAGGCGACCGAGATGCTGCTGGGCGTGGTCGAGGAGATGGCAGACGGTAAATTATGGCTTCGCCCGGTGGACAAGCGCATCCGCAAGGATACGCCGATCAGCGACGCGGGCACCGCCAAGAAGGGCGACCTCGTCCTGGCGGAACCGTCCGGTCGCCCGCCGCGCATTTCGGCGCGGGTGACCGACATATTGGGCGACCCCTTCGCGCCGCGCAGCTTCAGCCTGATCGCCATCCACAAACATGGCATTCCCCATGTCTTTCCCGAAGCGACCGAGGAAGAGGCGCTGGTCGCCGCCGCTCTGCCGCTGCATGAGGAGAAGCGCGAAGACCTGCGCCACTTGCCGATCGTCGCCATCGATCCGGTGGATGCACGCGACCATGACGATGCGGTGTGGGCGGAAGCGGACAGCGACCCGGACAATATTGGAGGGTTTCGCGCGATCGTCGCGATTGCCGATGTCAGCTACTATGTACGCCCCGGCAGCGCGCTCGATCGCGAAGCGCGCAAGCGCGGGAATAGCGTTTATTTTCCAGACCTTGTCGTGCCGATGCTGCCGCATCAGCTGTCGTCCGACATGTGTTCGCTTCGGGCCGGACAGGACCGTGCGGCGATGGCCTGTCACCTGACCATCAACGCGCAGGGCAAAGTGACGGCCTGGCGCTTTAGTCGCGCGGTGATCCGCGTCGCGTCGGTCATGGCCTATGAGGATGCGCAGGCGGCGATCGACGGCACGGGCGAGCATGAATTGCTCGAAACGGCCCTCAAGCCGCTCTGGGCCTGCTGGGCCTTGCTGCACAAGGCGCGGCTGGCGCGTGAGCCCTTGGCGCTCGACTTGCCCGAACGGCGGGTGGTGCTGGACGAATGGGGCAAGATCGTCAGCGTCGCTGTGCGCGAACGGTTGGACGCACACATGCTGATCGAGGATTATATGATCGCGGCCAATGTCGCGGCGGCCAAGGCGCTGGAAGCGAAGAAGGCGCCGGTCATGTACCGCGTCCATGAACCGCCAAGCCGCGACAAGTTGGTGGCGCTCAAGGAATATCTGGCGACCTTCGACATCGAATTCGCGTTGGGGCAGGTGATCCGGCCCGCGACTTTCAACCATCTGATCAAGCGGGTGGGGGAAGCGGAAGCGAAGCCGCAGATCATGGAGCAGATCCTCCGCAGCCAGACACAGGCCTATTATAGCCCGCAAAATATGGGGCATTTCGGGCTGGCGCTTGGCTCTTACGGTCATTTCACCTCGCCGATCCGCCGTTATGCCGACCTTTTGGTCCATCGCGCGCTGGTGGGGGCTTATGGGCTGGAACTGCCCGCACCCAAGGGCGGGACCATCCCCGACCGATCCTCGCTGAGCCAGGAGGATTATGAGAATATGGGCAAGGTCGGTGAGATGATTTCCGGCCATGAACGGCGCGCGATGGAGGCCGAGCGCGATACGGTCGATCGCTATGTTGCCGCGTTCCTGGCCGCCCATGTCGGTGAACTGGTCAAGGCGCGGATCACCGGGGTCCAGAATTTCGGCTTCTTCGCCACGGTCGATGGCCTGGGCGGGGATGGCCTCGTGCCGGTATCGACCATGGGGGCCGAACGCTTTTTCTATGACGAGGCGGGCAAGGCGCTCGAAGGCGTCGAGAGCGGCGATCGCTATACGGTCGGCCAGCGGCTCGAATTGCGACTGGCCGAAGCAGACCCGATCAACGGCTCGCTACGCTTTGAACTGCCCGATCATCCCGCGCCGCGCGGCGGGCCGATGAAGCGCGACCGGACACGGCCGGGTAGCCATCGTGGGCGGCCGGTCAATATCCGGCATATGGGCGCCAAGCGGGGCAAGCATAAGCGGTAAGGGTACTGTTTAGAGCATGATGACTTTAAGTCGCATCACTCCGTTCGCCCTGAGTAGGGGCTGAGCTTGTCGAAGACCCGTATCGAAGGGTCGGCTGAGCTTATATCCTTCGATACGCCATTTCGACTTCGCTCAATGGCTACTCAGGACGAACGGTTCTGAGTAAAGTCATCACGCTCTAGCTTGCCCGCAATGGTGTTGCTTCATTCTCGACTTGGTGCCGGGGCGCTAGGGTGGGAGATGGGTTCCCGCTTTCGCGGGAATGACGGCGCGTGGATCGAGCGTCAGCTCAGGCGGTCGATCGATTCCGCGTCGAGCGCGCCGGGGATGACCATGATGGGGCAGGGCATGCGGCCCGCATCTGCTCCGGCGAAATGCGATACCAGAGGGCCGGGCGGGCCGCTGGCGGCGGCGCCCAATACCAGTGCGGCGACATCGTCCATTTCGTCGAGAGTTTCGCGCACGACAGCAACGGCTTCGCCCTGGCGCACGGTGATGCTGGGACGGATGCCGGATTCATCCATCAATGTTCCGGCGGCACTGGTTACCAGCGCCTCGGCGCGTTGCAGCGCTTCATCCTCCATCGTCGCCTGTACGCCGCCCCATTGGACGAACTCGGCCGGCGGGATCAGGGCGAGAATGCGGACGGTGCCGCCGGTCTTGGCTGCACGCCGCGCGGCAAAGCGCAGCGCGGTTTCAGCCTCCGGCGATTCGTCCACGACAACCAGATATGCCCGCACTGAATATTGCCCCTGCAAAGATTTGATGACCATGCCGTTCGGTCAATCGGACCGAACGAACCATAGGGGTGAAATGTGGGCCATAATCGGCTTTGGCGCAAGGCGTCCCTTGACCGTTCCGGCGAATGCGTGAAAACGAACAGCAAATGGCGCGTGCCGCATAATTGAAGAAGAGGCCCAGAACGCATGAGCAAGACGATCCAGATGCCCGCTTTGTCCCCCACCATGGAGGAAGGGACGCTGGCCAAATGGCTGGTCAAGGAAGGGGATACGGTATCGTCCGGCGATCTGCTGGCGGAAATCGAGACCGACAAGGCGACGATGGAGTTCGAGGCGGTCGATGAAGGCGTGATCGCCAAGATCCTGGTATCCGAAGGCTCCGAAGGCGTGAAGGTCGGCACCGTGATCGCGATCATCGCCGAAGAAGGTGAGGACGTCGCGACCGTCGCCGCCGGTGGTGGCGAAACTGCGCCCAAGGCCGCGGCGGCACCTGCCAAGGCGGAAGCCGAAGCGCCTGCCGCCGCGCCCAAAGCAGCGGCTGCGCCCGCCGCTGCTGCTCCCGCCGAGGGTCGGGTCAAGGCCAGCCCGCTCGCGCGCCGCCTGGCCCAGGACAAGGGCATCGATCTGGCTGCGGTCACTGGTTCTGGTCCCAATGGCCGCATCGTGAAGGGCGATCTGGACGGGGCCAAGGCAGGCACAGCCAAGTCGGCCGCGGCGCCTGCTGCCGCCCCTGCCGAAAAGGCTCCGGCTGCCCCGGCACCGGCCGCGCCGACCGGCGCGCAGGATTTCGGCATTCCGCACGAGGTCGTCAAGCTGAGCGGTATGCGCAAGACGATCGCGCGCCGCCTGACCGAATCCAAGCAGCAAGTGCCGCACATCTACCTGACGGTCGATATCCAGCTCGACAAGCTGCTCAAACTGCGCGGCGAACTCAATGCGGGGCTTGCCAGCCGCAAGGTCAAGCTGTCGGTCAACGACCTGCTGATCAAGGCGCTGGGCGTGGCGCTGGCCGAGGTGCCCGAATGCAACGTCCAATTTGCGGGCGACCAGATGCTGCAGTTCAAGCGCGCCGACATTTCTGTCGCGGTGTCGATCCCCGGTGGTCTCATCACCCCGATCATCACCGATGCCGGCAGCAAGGGCGTCGCCGCCATCTCCGACGCGATGAAGGATCTCGCCAGCCGCGCCAAGGACGGCAAGCTCAAGCCGGAAGAATATCAGGGCGGCACCGCCTCGCTCTCCAACATGGGCATGTTCGGCATCAAGCAGTTCGAAGCGGTCATCAACCCGCCCCAGGGCATGATCATGGCGATCGGCGCGGGCGAGAAGCGGCCGTTCGTGGTCGATGACAGCGTGCAGATCGCGACCGTCATGTCGGCCACCGGCAGCTTCGATCATCGCGCCATCGACGGTGCCGATGGGGCGCGTTTGATGAAGGCGTTCAAGGAATTGATCGAAAACCCGATCGGCATGCTCGCCTGATGCCGTTCGTCGACGAGCAGCCGCCGGAGCATCACCCGGCGGTGCGGGTCATCGCCATGCCCGCCGATACCAATCCCTATGGGGATATTTTCGGCGGCTGGCTGATGAGCCTGATGGATTCGGCCGCAGGATCGGTAGCCGCGCGCTACAGCCATGGCCGTGCCGTGACGATCGCGGTGGAGGGCATGACGTTTCTGCGCCCGGTCGTCGTCGGCGACGAGGTTTCGGTGTTCGCTACCCTCAAATCCGTTGGGCGCACGTCGATGAAGATTGCGGTAGAAGCGTGGCGTCGTGCGCGACATGACGATCGATCCTATCGCGTGACCCAGGCGACCTTTACCTTCGTGGCGATCGGAGAGGATCGCCAGCCCCGTTCCGTTCCGCCGATCGCGGAAGCCTAATTACAAGAAGCGAGTGTGACCCATGGCTGATACCTACGATCTCATCGTCCTCGGCTCCGGCCCCGGCGGCTATGTCGCCGCGATCCGCGCTGCGCAGCTCGGCCTCAAGACGGCCATCGTCGAGCGCGAAAATCTGGGCGGCATCTGCCTCAACTGGGGCTGCATCCCGACCAAGGCGCTGCTGCGGTCGGCGGAAATTTTCCATTATATGCAGCATGCCAAGGATTATGGCCTGGCAGCGGACAATATCACGGCCGACATCGAAGCGGTGGTGAAGCGGTCGCGTGGCGTTGCCAAGCAGCTTAATCAGGGCGTCACCCACCTGATGAAGAAGAACAAGATCACCGTCCATATGGGCGATGGCAAGCTGGTGGCGAAGGGCAAGCTGTCCGTTACCAAGGATGGCAAGACCGAGGAACTGACGGCCAAGCATATCATCATCGCGACCGGTGCGCGCGCCCGCGACTTGCCGCAGCTCAAGGCCGACGGCAAGCGGGTTTGGACCTATCGCCACGCCATGACGCCGCCGGAAATGCCGACCAAGCTGCTGGTCATCGGGTCTGGTGCGATCGGCATCGAATTTGCGAGCTTCTACAACGACATGGGCGCTGACGTGACCGTGGTCGAAATGATGGACCGGATCGTTCCGGTCGAAGACGCCGACGTGTCCGCTTTCCTGGAAAAGGCCGTCAAGAAGCAGGGCATGACCGTGCTGACCGGGGCCAAGATCGAAAAGATCGCGACCGGCGACAAGGGCGTGACCGCGACGATCAAGGACAAGACGGGCAAGGCGATCGAGGCCGAATATAGCCATGTGATCGTGGCGATCGGCATCGTCCCCAATGTCGAAAATCTGGGTCTGGAAGAGGTCGGCGTTGAGCCGGACCAGCGTTTCCACGTCAAGACCGACGCCTATGGCCGCACCAATGTCGATGGCATCTGGGCGATCGGCGACGTCACAGCGCCGCCATGGCTGGCGCACAAGGCGAGCCATGAGGGCGTGATCGTTGCCGAGATGATCGCGCAGGTGCTGGGCAACAAGGATGTCCATCCCCATGCGATGGACGTGCGCAACATTCCAGGCTGCACCTATTGCCACCCGCAGATCGCCAGCGTCGGCCTGACCGAAGCCAAGGCGAAGGAAGCGGGTTATGAGGTGAAGGTCGGCATGTTCCCCTTCATCGGCAATGGCAAGGCGATCGCGCTGGGCGAGGCCGAGGGTTTCACCAAGACGGTGTTCGACGCCAAGACCGGTGAATTGCTGGGCGCGCATATGATCGGCGCGGAAGTGACCGAGATGATCCAGGGCTATACGATCGGCAAGACGCTGGAGACGACCGAGGCGGAATTGATGCACACGGTCTTCCCGCATCCGACCATTTCGGAATCGATGCACGAAAGCGTGCTGGCCGCTTATGGGCGTGCGATCCATATCTGATCGCTGGACACGGGAGAAAGGCGCGGGGGCTATGGTCCTCGCGCTTTTGTGCGTCGTCGCCATTGCGTGGATGCAGCGCGCAGGGTGGCTGGATGGCTTGAATGTCGGCCTGATGGGCGCGGCGGGCGAAGCACGCGATAGTGCTTGGGGCGGGCCTTCCATTGCGCTGATGCGGCTGGCAACGGCGATCGGCGACACGATCGGCCGATTAGCGATATTGGCGGTGGTGTTTCCCCTGTTGCTATGGTGGCGTCGGCGGGCCGATGCGCTGTGGCTGGCGCTGATGATGGCGGGGGGTACAGCGCTCAACCTGATCCTCAAACAGATATTCGCCGCACCGCGCCCCGACCTGTTGCCGCATCTCGACATCGTGCAGAGCTACAGCTTTCCGAGCGGCCATGCGGCAGGCAACATGATGTTGTTCGGTGCACTGGCGATGCTGGCCGGGCGGCGTAGCGTCTATTGGGCGGCGGGCGTGATGATCGCACTGATCGGTATCAGCCGGGTGTGGCTGGGCGTGCATTGGCCGAGTGACGTGATGGCGGGTTGGGTCACCGGTTTCGGCTGGCTGCTGCTGTGCCGGGTGTGGTTACCAGCGCGGCGAGGGTAGCAGCAAGGCGCGGGTGAGGCTGTCGTGCGCCGGCATGCCGTCGGTGGTGATGAAGCCATGGACCCAGAAACTGTCGAATAGCGTCGCAGCGGCGATGACGAGCAGTAGCAGGGCGGTCCCGGCGAACAGGCGCGGCGCGCCGCGTATCGCTCGGTCGGGTGAGAGCGCGATCAGGATCAGGGGCAGGATCGGCAGGAAATAGCGGCCCTGCGTCCCCTGAATATAGTCGGCACCCAATGGCGTGCCGGTCAGATACATGGCGGTTTCGATCAGCAGGGCAATGCCGCCCGCGACCGCCAGCCACCAGAGCCGTTGAGAGATGCCGAAACGCGCGCCTGTGCCCGTTGCCACGCCCGCGCCGATCATCAGCAGCGCCAGCGGATAGGCGAGCAGCGGCAGCAGGATCGCATTCCAGCCGAAGCGGCCGACGATCTGAAGGGCGTAGACCGGCGCACGCTCGATCACGCTGGAGACGAGGACGCGGACATAAGCCAGGGGATCGCGCAGGATGACGGCCAGTTGGTCGGCGAGCGGGGCGGTCATCATCGTCTCGCCGGTGCGGCGCGACTGGATATGGTAGAGCGCCTGGCTGCCGCCGGACAATGTCATCCACAGGATGAAGCCGATGGCGCCGACCAGCATCGCGCCGACCAGCAGCCATGGCCGATAGTCGCGCCGGTCGTGCGGCCAGCGCAGGCCTGCCGCCATGATGGGGAGGTAGACGCCTTTGGCGAGGGCCAGAAGCGGGGCGATGATGAACAATCCGGCGGCGCGGGCGGGGCTTGCGCCCATGAAGCCGATCCGCAGCGCTAGGGCGAGGCCGAGAAAGCCGAGGCCATTGATGACCGCATCGGGCGAGAGTGATCCGGTCTGATAGGCGAAGGTCGGGAGTAGGGCGGTTGCCAGCAGGGCGTTGCGGCCGAAGGGGAGGAGTTGCAGCGCGGCGATCAGCAGCAACAGGCCGGTCGCTGCATTGACGAGGCGACCGACATAGAAGGCAGCGCGCCGCGACAGGTCGAGCGCTTCGCCCAGATACAGGCCGAGTGCACCGGGGGCATAGAGGGTGGGCGCGTAGCTCGCGACATTGGGAAAGTCGGCGAAGGCAGTGCCGGGCCGCTGCGCATCGGCATTTCCGCTCCGTTCCAGCATGGCGCGATCGAAGCGGCGCAGCGTGGGCGGGACATCGGTCGGGAAATCGACGACATGAAAGTCCACGGCGGCGCGCGGCAAGGTCGCGCCGATCAGATCGCCGCGCTGTTCGGTCATGACGCGGCCCTCCGACAGCAGCAGCGCCTTCATATAATGCTGATTTTCGTCGGGTGCCTGAAAAGGGGGCGTGATGGGACTGTCAGGATTTCCGTGTGTGGGCGGGCGGTTGATCATCAGGCCGCCATGGC
>MIAK01000032.1:0-128695 GCA_001829085.1 Sphingomonadales bacterium RIFCSPLOWO2_12_FULL_63_15
AAATCTCGCTGCGGCGCTCATGAATGTGCGGGGGCATGGTGTTCCACACCGAACCGGGCTTGAGCACGGTCAGCCCCATGACCAGCTGCGCGCTGTCGCAGATGCCGGGGATGACGAGCTGGAAGATGGTGCGCTCGTTGGATTCTTCGAGGGAGCCGCGTTCGAGCGCATTGGCATCGGCGATGCCGAGCTTGCGGGTGGTGAACCCCTTATGCGCCGGGCAGGAGGCAAGATAGAAGCGCGCGCCTGCGCCAGCGAATTGCACATCCTTCGCGCCCATAGTGACATAGAGGCAATCCTTGTTGCCCAGCGTAAACGTCTCGCCATCGACGGTGACGGTGCCCTCGACATTCGAAACGTTCACCACCGCCATTTCGCGCCGTTCGAGGAAGGGATGACCGGCGGCCGAAGCAGGCTCGGTCTGGGCAGGCAGCGCGACCGGCGCATCCGCAACCGCGACCCCGCCAATCACGAAGCGGTCGGCATGGGTATAGTTCAACACGCACTCGCCATCGCGAAACAGCCCGCCGATCAGATAGCGATCGCGCAATTCCTCGTTCGACACGCATTCCATCATGTCGGGGTGGGTGGCGTAATAGGTCTTGTCGAACATGATCGGCCCTCTTCCTCATATAGCTTGCGGCATCGCCAGACACCGGTGTCATGAGCAACCGTCTATCAGGATGATGCGGGCGGCGCAACCGATGCACGACGGATCAGGGTCGAACTGAACATCGACGGCTCATTCACCTCCGATCCTTCGCCGATCGCTGTGCCGATCAGCTTGAGCGCAGCCGCCCGCCCCATCGCAACGATCGGCCAGCGCACGGTGCTCAGCGGTGGCCATACCCGCGTGGTCAGGGGCGTATCGTCGAAGCCGATGATCGACAATTCCTCCGGTACCGCGATGCCCCGCTGGCGCGCCGCATAGAGAACGCCCGCCGCCATTTCGTCATTGCTGGCAAAGATCGCAGTGGGTCTTGGCGACAGATCGAACAGACTTTCCGATGCCGATTGTCCCGATTCGAACGTATATTGCCCGTCCGCGATCAAACTGCGCGGTAGGCTGATCCCCGCTTCGGCCAGCGCCAGTTCAAAGCCGTCCCGCCGCTCCTTGGCCGACCGAAACCCGTGCGGTCCGGCGATCAGTCCGATCCGCCGATGCCCTTGCGCGATGAGATAACGGACCGCCTCTGCCACCGCTTCCCGGTCGTTCGACGCGACCATATGTTCCGGGTCGTCCAACACGGCCGATCCCATGCGCACATAGCGGCAGCCTTCCTCGTCCAACATCCGCGCAAGGGCGTCATTTTCCGACATGGGCGGCAGAATGACGACGCCGAACAGGCGCTGGCGCGACACGAAGCCGCGAATATCGTCCATGACCTGGTTCGATCCGCGATCGACCGGACGAATCACCAGTTCGAACTCCGTACCGTGCAAAGCCTCCAATACGCCGCGCTGCATCGACAGGATCATCTGCGCATTGGGGTTGTCATAAACCAGCCCGATCAGGAAATTGCGCCCCAGCGCCAAGGCACGTGCTTGTGGATTGGGCACATAACCGGTTTCGCGGATGATCGCCTCGACCTTGTCGCGCGTTTCCCGATTGAGTAACGGGGAGCGGTTAATGACGCGGCTGACCGTCTTTTTCGAGACGCCCGCCATACTGGCGATGTCGTTGATCGTCAGCTTGGCCGTCTGGCCCTCATCCTGATTCTGCTTTGCCATACAGCCTTATAGTGGAGTTTTTCACACCCGCCACCACGCAGCACCGCGATCCGGCTTGTCAATGACACCGGTTTCCTATAGCGCTGGGGTCAGATAGGATGAAGAGGATTAACCCGTGAGTGCAAGCAGCATGGCCCAAATGATTGCCACCCATTTCCTGGCAATGCGCAAGGCTGCAACGGGGTTCGATGATTATCCCGGCGATGCCCCGGCTACGCTTGAGGAAGCCTATGTCATCCAGGATGCCGCCCTTGCCCAAGCACCGGATGCCATTTCGGGCTGGAAGGTCGGGCGCATCCTGCGTCCGCTTGCCGACCGTTATGGGTGCGATCGCCTCGCCGGTCCTATTTTCTCGCCCACCGTCTTTCCTGCCACCAGCCAATCCAAGGGTTTGGTCTTCGCCAACGGGTTCGGCGCGGTGGAAGCCGAATATCTGTTTCGTATCGGCACTATTCCACGCCCGGATCAGATCAGCTTCACGCTGGAGGAAGCGGCGGACCATATCGATGCCGTGCATATCGGCATCGAAATCGCCAGCTCGCCCTTCGCCGGGATCAACGAGATGGGGCCTGCCGTCACGATCTCGGACTTCGGTAATAATAATGGCCTGTTGATCGGCCCTGCCATCCCCGATTGGCGCAGCGGGGCCTATGCGGATCAGCGGGTGACGACCCGGATCGACGGCGTGGAAGTTGGTTCTGGCACGGCCGCAGCGTTCAACCAGGGTGCGATCGGGTCAGTCAGCTTTTTGCTGGAAAATCTGATCGCGCGCGGGATCGCCATTCAACCGGGCTGGTGGATTTCAACCGGCGCGGTAACGGGCGTCCATCCGGTTCGTGCCGGGCAAGCGGTGGAAACCGATTTTGGTCCCTTGGGGACGCTCCATTGCACGATCGCGGCGCAGCCGCCACGCTGAACGTCTGACACCATATAAAAGACCAGGAGCCAGGATGATGAACGAAGCAGGGGTGCAGGGTCCGCCGGTCGGCCGCTATCGCTGGGTGGTGGTAGCGTTGTTGTTCGCGGCAACCGCGATCAACTATGTCGATCGACAGATGATTGGCGTGCTGAAGCCGACCCTGTCAGCGGAGATGCAATGGTCGGAAACCGACTATGCCAATATCGTCTTCTGGTTTCAGGCTGCCTATGCGATCGGCTATCTGGGCTTTGGCAGGATCGTCGATGTCATAGGGGCGCGCTTTGGCTACGCCATCGCGGTCACCATCTGGACCATCGCGCATATGGCGCATGGCGGCGTCTATGGTGTCACCCAATTCGCCATGGCGCGCTTTGGCCTTGGCATTGGCGAGTCGGGCAATTTCCCCGCAGGCATCAAGGCGGTGACCGAATGGTTCCCGCAAAAGGAGCGCGCCTTCGCGATCGGCCTGTTCAACGCCGGGGCCAATATCGGCGCGATCATCACGCCGTTGCTCGTGCCATGGTTGACCGTCGCCTATGGCTGGCGCGTTGCCTTTTATGCCACCGGCATTTTCGGCATCGTCTGGCTCATCGCCTGGCTGGTCTTCTACCGCAGGCCCGATCAGCATGCCAAGGTGACGGCGGAGGAACTGGCCTATATCCGCCAGGATCCCGCCGATCCGGTCGAACCCATCGGCTGGGCCAAGCTCATCACGATCAAGGAGACATGGGCCTATGCCATCGGCAAATTCTGCATCGACCCGATCTGGTGGTTCTTCCTCTTCTGGCTGCCCGGTTATCTCGGCACCCGCTATGGCCTTGATCTCATCAGCTTCGGGCCGCCGCTGGTCGCCATCTACCTTCTCTCGGACGGTGGCAGCATCTTCGGCGGCTGGATGTCTGGAAGGTTGATGAAGGCGGGCAAGAGCGTCAATGCGGCGCGCAAACTCACCATGTTGCTCTGCGCCTTTGCCGTGCTGCCGATCTTCTTTGCACAGTCGATCGACAATCTCTGGCTTGCCGTGCTGGTAATCGGCATCGCCACAGCCGCGCATCAGGCTTTCTCGGCCAATCTCTACACACTGCCGTCCGACTTGTTTCCGCGCGGAGCCGTAGGGTCGGTGGTCGGCATCGGTGGGACCGTGGGCGCGATCGGCGGCATGGTCATGGCCAAATATGCAGGCTATATCCTCGACGGCATCGGCAGCTACACGCCGCTCTTTGCCGTCGCGGGCAGTGCCTATTTCGTTGCGCTAGTCGCCGTCCACCTGCTCTCGCCTCGCCTGGAGCGCGTGAGCGTATCGACCTGATCGTCAGGCCCCTGCTACGGCCCGTTCAAAGCTGTAGCGGATATGGTCGACATGGCCGTGCAGGCCGAAATCGAGCGGATCGGCGCTGTCCATGATGGCGTCGATTTGGCTACCGACATCCTCGATCGACCAGTCGGGCTGATAGACACCCTTGCTTTCCGCCACGAAGACTCGCGCAATGCGCCCCGCGATCGAGGCCAGCATCTGGCCGGTGATCGAGCAATCCTCATGCGCCAGCCAGCCAACGACAGGCGCGACCAATTCGGGCCCCATCGGCGGATAGGCCGACACGTCGATGCCTTCGGCCATGCGGGTGACGGCACCGGGCACGATGATGTTCGACCGGACGCCGTGCGCTTCCCCCTCCAGCGCTAAAATATTGTTGAGGCCGATCATGCCGGATTTGGACATGGCGTAATTGACGCAATTTGCATTGCCGTAGAGCCCACCGATCGAGGACGTCAGCACGATCCGGCCACAGCCCGCTCTGCACATGATCGGAAAGGCGGGCCGGGCGACGTGAAAAGCGCCGCGCAGATGGACGTCCAGGACAGCGTCGAAATCGTCCTGGCTTAATTCCTGCATCGACCCATAGCGCACATTCCCGGCATTATGGATCAGCATATCGATGCGGCCAAAATGGTCGAGCGCGCAGTCTATGATGGCGCGGCCGCCTTCGGGCGTTGCGACCGATTCGGTGCAGGCGACCGCTTCGCCACCCAAAGTCTTGATCTCGGCCACGACATCGGCTGCGGGTCCGGCATCGCCGCCCTCGCCCCGGATCGCGCCACCCGGATCATTGACGATCACCTTCGCGCCGCGGGCGGCCAGCAACAGCGCATAGGCACGGCCCAGGCCACGACCTGCACCAGTGATGACGGCGACGCGATCGTCGAAACGCAGCTCTGCCATGGGCCTATCCTTCTCGCCTGGTTGTCGCGCCAATGGGTTACCCGGTGCGTCCTCCCATTCAAGGCAGGCCGACAAGGCATCGCTCCAGCGGTTCGCGATGACGGTCCTGGCGCGATAGGAAAGGCTCAAGACAGACAGAGGGACATGAACGATGCAGGTTGCGATCATCACCGGGGCGGGCAGCGGCATTGGTCTTGCCACCGCCAAGATGCTGGCGGAGGCCGGCATGGCGATCGTGGGGGTCGGGCGCGACGCCGACAAGCTGGCGACGCTGGAACAGGCGATCGGCGATCCGACGCGGATCGCGACCCTCTCGGTCGATATCACCGCCGACGATGCACCGGCCCGGATCGTCGCTCTGGCGCTCGACCGCTTCGGCCGGATCGATTTCCTGGTCAACAATGCGGGTGCAGGCAGCCCCAAGCCGCTGCATGAAACCGATGACGAGACGCTCGACTATTTTCTGGGCCTGATGCTCCGCGCCCCGTTCCGCCTGTGTCGCGAAGTCATTGGGCATATGGGTGAGGGCTGTGGCATCGTGAATGTCAGTTCGACCTATGCGATGATCGGCGGGCGGCGGGGCGGCGCTTATTCGGCGGCCAAGGGCGGCCTTGGCGCGCTGACCCAGCATATCGCCTGCGATTATGGTCCGCGCGGTATTCGCGCCAATTGCGTCGCGCCCGGCGTCACCATGACCGACATGGTGCGGCACCGGTTCGACGATGAGATGTTTAAGCGGGTGAATGTCGAAACGACGCCCTTCCCCCGATTGGGCGAAGTCGAGGATATCGCCAGCACGATCGCCTTTCTTTGTTCGCCGGGCGCGGGGTTCATCAATGGGCAGACGATCGTCGTGGATGGCGGCTGGACCACCACCAAATATCTCTCCCCCCGCGCACTGACCACCAAGTGGGTGGAACCCGACGCTGAATGATCGATCAGGGGTGGCAGGCGTCGCGGCAAACCTGCCGGAGCAGCGCCAATATCTCATCGCGGCGCTCGGGCGGTATCGAACGGCCGATCGCCTCTTCATGGCGCGCGAAAGCCTGCTGCACTTTTGCATGGAGCTGTTTGCCTGTGGTCGACAGCGAGAGGGCGATCGCCCGCCCCTTCCCCGGCTGTTTGTCCAGCGCGCCGAGCAACGCCAGCTTGTTGATCAGCGGCACCAGATTGGCGGGCTGGGCACGCAGGGCGCGGCCGATGTCGCTTTGGGTACAGCCCTGGTTCGCGCCCAGGAACAGCAGCAGCGTCGCTTCACTGACATTGAGTTCCAGAGGCTGAAGCATATTCGCCAGAGCGGCGGTCGCCGCCGTGGTGGTGCGGCGCAGATGATAGCTGAGCAGAGTGTCGAGCGGATCGACCAGGTCGGATAAAGCGGACAGCGACACGGACATAGGTTTCAATAGTCTGCTTGCTCTCCCCACTCAAGTCTGCATATTATGTTACATAACATAAGTCAGAGGAGATGAGCATGTCCAGTCTATCCAACGGAATTAAAACGGTTTTCCTGGCCACTTCGGCTAGTGCGCTGTGTATCGGTGCCGCCTTTGCCCAGACGCCACCCTTGGGCGGACCTGGCACGATCGAGCCAGACGGTACGGTGGTCGTGCCCGCCTTCCGCTTGCCACCGTCTGATTATCTGAGCGAGGCGGCGAAGAAGGCGCTGCCGCGGACACCGTCCGACCCCGAAGAACCTATGATGCGCGCCGTCGCGGCCGGTCAAGCCGGTGCGTTGCGCGCACGCATGCCGCAGCTCATGGCACCGCGCATTGATGCGCTGAAACAGATGTACAAAGTGACCACGCAGGACACGGTGATCGCAGGCATCCCCGCCGTTCGCGCGACACCGACAGGCGGCGTCCCGCAGGCGAACCGGGCCAAGATCCTGCTCAATCTGCCCGGTGGAGGCTTCGTCATGGGCGCCGCGCCGGGAACGGGCATGATCGAATCCATCCCGCTTGCGGGTCTTGCCGGGGTGGAGATCGTCAGCATCACCTATCGCCAGGCGCCCGAACATGTCTACCCGGCCGCAACGCAGGACGTGCTGACCGTCTATCGCGCATTGCTCAAGACCCACAAACCACAGGATATCGCGATATTCGGCTGTTCGACAGGCGGATTGCTGACGGCGGAAACGATCGCGGCGCTGGTGCGCGACAAACTGCCCCTGCCAGCGGCGATCGGCATCTTCTGTGCGTCGGCCGATGCACGGTGGGGCGGTGACAGCCGGGCGTTCGGGCGCCCGTTCCAGGCCCTGGCGCAGCGCGAGGATAGTCGCGCCTATTTCAAGGATATCGACCTGGCCGATCCGCTCGTTTCCCCGATCGAGTCCCCCGCGACCTTGGCGCAGTTTCCGCCGACGCTGGTGATCACGGGAACGCGCGCGTTCGAGATGAGCGCGGCGGTCAACACGCATAAGGAACTGGTGAAGGCCGGGGTCGATGCTGACCTGCACATCTGGGATGGCCTGGGCCATGCCTTTTTCTACGATCCGGCCTTGCCTGAATCACGCGAGGCGTTCGACGTCATGGCGCGTTTCTTCACCCGTCACCTGAACCTCCAACGCTAGGCGGCAAAGGCGGCCCTCTGGCAAAGTCTCGCGCGTGACACTTTACCGATGGGCAAAGTGTCACGCGCGACAAAGTGCGACTCGGCGGAAATTAGGGATTCACAGGAGCGCTGCACTGTGCTTGATTCACCTTATGTTTCACGCCCCCCTTCCCTCCCGTGCAGCCGGCGGCAGCGATGTCTCGCAGCTGCTCGACCAATTGTCGCATTGCTGTTCGCGTCCCCGCTATGCCTTCATGCTGCTGACCTTGATCGCGGACGTGGCGCGACCCGATGGCAGCGCCGGACCATTGGTGCGGGTGGACGACAGCCTGGTGTCGTTGCGCGACTGGTTGTGCGATGCGCTGACGCCCATGGGCCATCGCGATCCCCGGCGAATGGCGCTGGTCGAACGTGTCAGGGACGAATTGCGCAAGGAAGAGCGGCTGACCGGCGACGCGGCGGCGAACGAGGCGCTGGTGCAGGATGAAGTACGTATCCGCGTCCGTACCTCCGGCAAGACGAACCTCAGCCGCGCGGTGTCCGAACTGGTGAAGGCCGGATTGCTCAAACGCCATTATCAAGGGTTTCGCGTCGATCATTTGAACCGCGGCGCGCAGCGGCAAGCGGTCTATACCCTGACCGGACGCGCCCGCGCGCTGGTCAGCGCGCCGCCCCTGGCAAGGCGCCCCGCCACCCGGCCACGGCAGGGCGATCTCTTTGCATCCTGACCTATGACGGTGCCGCCAGTTATGTGACATTTCCATGTCGCTACTGTCATAAAAACCGATAAAATCTGTCATTAAAGAGTCATTGAACCGCCATAGCTGGCGCCCTTGTCGAACAAGGGACAAGGCTGTGAAACAATCGAGACATATCGGCATGGGTCTGGCGGTCAGCCTGCTGGCGCTGATGCCCCAAGCCGCGCAGGCGCAAACAGTCGAGCAACTGCAAAGCCAGATCGATGAGCTGAAGGCCCAAGTGCAGGCCCTTACCGCCGTCCAGTCCGCCCGTCAGCCTGCCCCGGCGACCGCGTCCGCCGCCGCCCCTGCGCCGGTTCCGACCAACCCTGCCCCTGCGCCGCAGATGGCGAGCCTTTCGGCACCCAGCCCCGACGCGGTCGATGCCGACCCTGCCGCAAAGCCCAAGAAAAACTGGTATGATCGCCTGTCGCTGCGCGGCTATACCCAGATGCGCTACAACGCCTTCCTGTCCGGCGACGATAGCGCGCCTGCCGGGGTTTCGCGCCTGCGCTCGGTCCATGACAGTGGCATTTCCGACAAGGGCGGCTTTACCCTGCGCCGGGTCCGCCTCGTCCTGCAAGGCGATATCTCTGATCGCGTATCGCTCTATCTGCAGCCGGATTTCGCGACCGCCGTCAGCAACCAGAGCGGGGGCGAACGGCGGGAGAGTTTCGGTCAGTTGCGCGACGCCTATGCCGACATCTTCCTCGACAAGGCCAAGAGCGTCCGGCTGCGGTTCGGCCAATCGAAGGTGCCCTATGGCTGGGAGAATATGCAATCCTCGTCCAACCGCCTGACGCTCGATCGCAGCGACGGCATCAACAGCGCCGTGCCGGGCGAACGCGACCTCGGCGTCGTGGCCTATTATACGCCGCCATCAGTCCAGAAAATCTGGGACCGGCTGGCCGATGACGGGCAAAAATTGTTCGGCAATTATGGCGCGTTCGGGCTGGGCCTGTTCAACGGGCAGGGCATCAACAAGACTGAGCAGAATAAAGACCTGATGAAGGTCGCCTTTGCGACCTGGCCGTTCGAACTGGATGGCCTGGGCGACGCCTTTGCAGGCCAGGTGTTCGAAATCGGCGGGTCGGCGATGCTCAACACCATCCAGCCGGAAATCCGCAGCGGCGGCGTCAGCGCCCTCTCCTATGACGATAATCGCGCCGGCATCCACGCGATGCTCTATCCCCAGCCGATCGGCATTCAGGCTGAGTGGAATTGGGGCCGCGCGCCGCAATATGATCTGGCGAGCCAGTCGATCCGCGCCAGCAAGCTGAATGGCGGCTATGTCCAGATGATGATGCGCCTGCCGACATCGGACAGTTTCGGCACGCTGATGCCTTATGGCCGCTGGCAACATTATCGCGGCGGCTGGAAAGCCGCGACCAACGCCCCGCGCCTGGAAACCGACGAATTCGAGCTGGGCCTGGAATGGCAGCCGTGGAAGGCGCTGGAAATCACCATGGCCTATGCCCGGATGAAGCGCGCCGAAGCCGACGAACGCCGGACCGGCCGCGCCGAAGGCCACCTTATCCGTACCCAGGTGCAGTGGAATTACTGACGCCCGGCACGCGCTGGTCGAACCTTAATGCGCCTCGCTGCGCATTCGCACGACCAGCGCTTCGATCTCATTGGGTTCAAGCAGCCAGGTCCGCGTCTTGCGCCCTTCCCGATGGACGGGATGGGTCAGCAATACCCGCGCCTGCGTCTGGGCATGGGGCTTGTAGAGCGCGAAATGGGTGGCGCAGTCGCGGATCGTGCCGATCAGCGGCGGTTTGCCGTCCAGGTCGATCATCGTCGCGGGCTGGTCCCAGGGGATGGCGGCGACGCCGGGATATTTCTGTTCCATAGGGGCCGGAACACCACGGCGCGCCGCCAAAATCAAGGGGCTTATCGCAGCAGCGCCATCAGGATCGGGTCGCGCGTAGCGGCAGGGTCGCGGCGTATCTCCGCTTCCTCGCGGCCGATGGCGCGAAAGATGGCATCGCCGATCTGCCCCGACACATTGCCCGCCAGCGCCGCATAATCCCGGCCTCCGGTGGCAGACAGCGCCGCCGTCAGCATTTCGAACATGTCCGATTGCAACGCGCGTGACACGCCGGGCAGCAAGGCTTCGACCACCGAACCGCGTGCTTCGCGCGCCAAAAGGTCCGTCGCCGCCGTCGGCCCGCCACGCAGGACCGACACGGCGTCGGCCAGCGTCATGCGCTGCACCGCATCCATCACGATCGGCGCGGCATTGTCGGCCAGATCGACGGCGACATCGTTGAGCGCCATGCCGACCCGATCGCGTACCGCGCGGGTGCGCAGCAGCGCCGACAGCACCGCCCCGCCCCGGTCCCCACCCAAGTCAGGCGGCGTGATGCGGGTAAGTTGATCATCATAAAAGCCGCCCGGTTCGGTCAGGCGCGCAAAGGCGCGCTGGCTCGACAGCTGGAGCAGACGGCGCACCGCTTCCTCCACGGTATAGCGGCCCATGGGCGTCGCGCAGGCGGCAAGCGGCAGCAGCGCGAATGTCGCAATCAAGCTGCGCCTGTCGCAAAAGCCGGTCGGCGCTGTCCCCAATTTGTCCACCATGATGCGTCTCCCTGTTGCTGGGCTGACGCTATGGCCCGATCCGCCTTGCCGGTCGCTGAACGTCAGGGCTGATCCATCACCACCACCGGCTTGACGACCGCCCCGCTTTCCGACGCGGCGAAGGCGGCCTGCAAATCGTCAAAGGCATAGCGCTGGATCAGTTTTTCCAGCGGCAACCGGCCGTCGCGATAATAGCCGATTAGGCGGGGAATGAAGCTTTGCGGATCGATGCCGCCCTCGACCACGCCGACGATCCGCCGGCCCATGCTCATGATCGCCGAGGGATTGATGGCGCAGCCGCCGGGCGGATAGGCGCCGACCAAGGCGAGCGTGCCGCGCTGCGCCAGCTTCTCCACGGCTGGACCAAGCAATGCGGGGACGCCGGTCGTATCGACGATATGGTCGAACAGGCCTTCGACCGAGCCGAGATCATCGCCGGTTTCGGTCGCGCCCAAGGTGCGGGCAAGGTCCAGGCGGCTGGCATGGCGATCGATCACCACGATCCGTCCGGCCCCGGCAATCACCGCCGCCATGACGGCGGACAGGCCAACGGCCCCAGCGCCCAGGATAGCGATCGCCTGTCCAGGCGCGACCTTGAGCGTTTCCAGCACCGTGCCCGCGCCGGTCTGGATCCCGCATCCCAAAGGCGCAAGGATATCGAGCGGCAGGTCCGGGTCGATCCGCACCACATTGTCGCGATGCGCAAGCGCATGGGTCGCGAAGGCCGACTGGCCGAAGATATTGCCGCCGATCCGCTGATCACCGCGCCAGATGCCGCCTTCGCCTTCCTGCGTCAGCCCCAGGAAATTGCGCGGCACGAATTCGACGCAATAGCCCGGTTGATGATCATGGCAGGCCCCACAGGCGCCGCAGCTATGGAAGCTCAGCAACACATGGTCGCCGACGGCTACATCGTCGATCGCGGCCCCAACCGCATCGACCACGCCCGCTCCTTCATGCCCCAATATGACCGGGAAGGGCGTGGGCAATGCGCCGTCGCGCATCACCATGTCGGTGTGGCATATGCCACAGGCGTGGAGCCGCACGCGGATCTGGTCGGGACCGGGCGGGTCCATGGCCAGCGTTTCGAAGTGGAAGGGACCGCCCGGTGCTTCCACCACAGCGGCCCTGATCGCGATCCGGCCCATGATCAGAAATCAAAGCCGAAGCGCAGATACCATTCGCGCGGCCGGTTATAGGTGCCGAAGATCGCACCCGCCGCGATATTGGACCCGCCCGACGTCAGGAAGCGCTTGTCGGTCAGGTTGGTGCCGCCCGCCGTTACCGACCATTTGCCATCGGGTTCGCGATAGCTGATCGAGGCGTTGACGATGTCGGTCGATACCCGCTTGAGCAGCAGCGTGCGCTGCGTGTCGTTCCAGGCACTGGACGTATAGGTCCAGTCGGCCAGCATGACCAGCGACGCGCCATTGCCCAGCTTGGCTTCGTAGCGGGGGCTGAGGTTGACCTTCCATTTGGGCGTCTTGGGCAGGGTTTCGCCGACTAGCGTCCCGGCCTGGAAGGCATTGGCCCCGCCGACCGCCGCCGCGCCCGCCGATACCGATGTATATTGCGCGTCGATATAACCGACCGCGCCATTGATAGTCAGGCCATCGACCGGCGCCGCCACCATCTCCAATTCGAAGCCACGAATGCGCGCATCGCCCGCATTGGCGATGGTGGGCGAGGTGCCGACCTGGATATTGAGCTGAATGTCGCGATATTTGGTCGAAAAGACCGCCGCGTTGAGTTGCAGATGCCGGTCGAGCAGCGTGGACTTGATGCCCGCTTCCCAGGTGGTTGCCTTTTCCTCGTTGAAGTCGGGCGCGACATTGCCCTGTGGGTTGGTGAGGCGCGTGGTCCAGCCGCCGGTCTTATAACCCTTCGACCAACTACCATAGAGCATGACATCGTCGGTGGGATGGATCTGTACGCCGACCTTGGGAGAAAAATCGCTGAATTTCTTGCGGTTGACGCCGGGCGTATAGACGCGGACAGGGTTGTTTGGGTCGGGATAGCCAAGGCCCGCCTGGCAGGGAATAGGGGCCAGCGGGAAGGCACCGCCGGGGGCGATATTGCCATTGGCGTCCGAGCAGCCAAATAGCTTATAGTTAAAGCCGTTCAATTCCTGCTGCCCACCCTCGAACCGCTTGCGTTCGTTGGTGTAGCGCCCACCGATGGTGATGCCGATCAGGTCGATTGGGCGATAGTCGATCTGGCCGAAAAAGGCGTAATTCTTCGTTGCCAATTCATTGGGACCATCGACCTGCACCAGCCCTTCGGCGAAGGTCACATAGTCGTGCAGGTCGCCCGCTTCCTTGAAATAATAGGCGCCCAAAACATAGTTGAGCTTTTCATCCAGGGCGTTGCCGAGCAGCTGCAGTTCCTGGCTGAACTGCCACTGGTTCATGGTGAAGCTCAACTGCACGAAATTGAGCGGCGATCCGTCCGCATCGAGGCCCGCATTCCAGTGCAGCTCGCGATAGGCGGTGATCGATTTGAGGGCGAGATTGTCGGCTAGGTCGAAATCGACGATGCTGCTGAGGCCCCAGCTTTCGAGGTTGGAATAGCTGTTGCCGCTGGCATAGCTGCGATCGGGATTGTCGATCAGATAGCGACCGTCCCAGGGCAGGCGGTCATTGGCGGGATTGCCATCGACATTGGCGCTGGCGACGCTGGCCAGCTGGAATTGCGGATTAAATTGCGTGCCTGCCACACCGCACAAGGCCTGGGCGTTGCGCGCGGCGATCTGCGCGCCCGTACTGCCGATGCAGAAATTATAGAGGCCTGCAAACAAGAAGCCGGTGGTGCCGGTCGGGTCGAACGCCGTGCCGGGCAGGTTGGTCGTGCCCGCGAAATTGCCGGGCACGAACTCGGTCGTGCCGATCAGCTTGTTCGCCGACGTGCCCTTGTCCTTGCTATAGTCGCCGGAGAAGGTCGCGCGCAGCGCGCCACCATTGTCCCAGCGCAGCTTGCCGCGCAGGTTCCAATTGTCATTGGCACCTTCCTTGGCGGCACTGTCATAGCCAGCGGCCGAGAAAGCGTCGAAGGAGGGCGTATTGTTCGCCCGCTGGTCGGGATAGGGCAGGCGCTTCAAGAAGCCGTCGCGCGACTTGATGCCGAAGGTGAAAGCGGAGCTAAGGCCATCGGTGATCGGCACCGTTACCGACCCGCGCACCTGGAACAGCTTGTAGCTGCCCAGCGTCACGTCGCCCTTGGCTTTGAATGCGTCACCCGGATCGGCCGTGACGATGGAGATCGCGCCGCCGATCGTATTGCGGCCGAACAAAGTGCCCTGCGGCCCCTTCAATATTTCCACCCGCTCGACATCGAGCAGATCCTGGTTCGCGCCGACCGTGCGGGCGAGATAGACGCCGTCGAGATAAATGCCGACGCCCGGATCGATGTTGAAGGCGAAATCGTCGGACCCGATACCGCGAATATAGGCGGCCAGAACGGCGGTGGAACCGGAAAAGGGCGTGCCCGCGTCCAGATTGACGTTGGGCGCGATGGCGGAAAGCTGCGACACGCTGCCGACGGCGCGCTCCTGCAGGGATTCAGCGGTAAAGGCCGAAATGGCGATCGGCACATCCTGCACATTTTCCGCGCGCTTCTGCGCCGTGACGACGATTTCGGCGATGCCGCCCGATTGTTCGGCATCCTGCGCCAACAGCGGCGTGCTGGCCATCGCACTCGACGCCATCAGCGCCGCGATCATCGACTTGCCCATCTTCAATCCTCCCATAATGGCCCACCTGTTCCGGTGTGTTGTCAGCCATCATAGGCGGCGGCCCCCATCGCGTCTTGGATAGGGGCGAACCGGGGATCAGGACAAAAGCGAACCACCCTGGCCGCTGCGCCACTGGCTGGGCGACACGCCGAAATGGCGGCGGAAGCAGCGGGTGAAGAAAGCGGAGTCGCTGAAGCCGACGTCGAAGGCGATATCCGTGATCGTCATGCCGTCGTCACGGGCCAGCAAGCCCGCCGCCCGTTCGAGCCGCCGCGTCGTGATGAACGCGGTCGGCGTCAGCCCGACATGGCGAAAGAAGCTTTTTTGCACCGCGCGCGGCGACAGGTCGAGCGCTTCGCAGATCAGCGCCGTGCCAAGGTCTGGATTGCCCAGATGCTCCAGCGCATAATCGACCGGCGAGCGCGGCATGGCGATCGCCGGTCGATCGAGCACGCTGCGTCGGCAGAGCAGCCGTGCCGCATCGGCCAGCAACACGCCCGCATCATCGTCCAGTGCAGCGAGTTGGTCGCGCTGCGACCATAGACCTTGCAACACATGGGCGAGGAACAGGACATGCGGGTTGGTCGATGGCACCAGACAGCCATGCCAATCGCGCGCGGCGATATCATCGCCCATCATCGACACCGGCACCTGCAGGATCAGGCAGTCGTTGAACTGCGAAATGTCGATGGCATAGGGGTGGCGATCATCGGCGATGACGACGTCGCCGACCCGCGCCATGCTGCTGCGGTCGCCATGGATCATGGTCATCGATCCCCGGTGAAGCAAATGCAGCAACAGGTGCCGCTCTTCGCCTTCCGTCACGACCCGGCTGACCTGCGCCCGCTCGCTGCGCGCGCGGGCAAAGCCGACACCACCGAGCGACCAGCGCGCCAGTTCGGCCTTGATCCCTTCGGGCGCATGCGCGGTCATGCCGGGAAAGGCCTCCGCCACCACCTCGCGCCAGAAGAGCTGGCGACTTTGCGGCGGCACGAGACGGGTGGAGAAACGCTCGACCGCGCTCATCGACCGGCCATCATGCGGCCATATAAACGGTGGATCATAGCCAACATCCTCTCCCCTTTTCGTCGCGCGCTTATCTTTGCCCGTCGACCGATCTTGCCAATCGCGGCAAAAGTATCCCAGGCATACGGATATGGCAATATGATTGAACGGTCACAAGCTTCGCCCGGACCTGCAACCAACAGCGTTGCCTTTACAAAGGCCTCGATATACTCGGACAATATGGGAATGGAGCATTTCATCGCCGTCGATTGGGGCACGACCAATCGCCGCGCCTATCGGATCGAGGATGGTGCCGTGGTCGCGACGCACCGCGATACGCTGGGCGTGACATCGGTGCCGCCCGGCGGCTTTGCCCAGGAAGTCGATCGCCTGCGCGCGCGACTGGGCGGTGGCCCGCTGTTGCTCGCAGGCATGGTCGGGTCCAATCGCGGCTGGATCGATGCGGGCTATGTGTCCACGCCCGCAACGCTCGCTATACTGGCGGCCGCCATGGCGCACCCCGCCGACGGGGTCATGATCGTGCCCGGCGTGTCGCATATCGCCGACGGCCGGGGCGACGTGATGCGGGGCGAGGAAGTGCAATTGCTCGGCGCGGTCGCCGCTGGCCTCGTCCCCGCCGACGCGCTGCTGTGCCAGCCCGGCACCCATTGCAAATGGGCGTGGATGCGCAATGGCGCGATTGCCGCCTTCATCACGGCCATGACCGGCGAGATGTTCGCCCTGCTCAAGGCCCATGCCCTGATCGGACAGGATATGACGGGTCCGGTCATAGCGGGCGACGCCTTCCTGGCGGGCGTGCGCGAAGCCAAATGCGGGGATATGCTCGCCTCGCTATTCGCTATCCGCCCGGCGGGCCTGCTTGGCCTGCGCGACCGCGCCGACGCCGCGTCCTTCGCCAGCGGCCTGCTGATCGGCAGTGATTGCGCCGCCCATGCGACCGGCGGCACTGTCCATCTCTTGGCCGATCCGACGTTGGGCGCCCTCTACAGCCGCGCCATCACCGAACTGGGCGGCACCGCCGTCATGGTCGATAGCGAAGCCGCCTTTATCGCGGGCATGACCCGCCTTTGGGAGCAGATTGCATGAGCCTAGATTTCCCCACCGCCTTTACCCGCTGCCCGCTGGTCGCCATTTTGCGCGGCGTGCAGCCAGACGAGGTCGAACCGATCGGCGACGCGCTGGTCGAAGCGGGCTTCACCCTCATCGAAGTGCCGATGAACTCGCCCGACCCGATCGACAGCATTGCCCGGCTGGCGCGCCGGTTCGAGGGACGGGCACTGGTCGGCGCGGGCACGGTGCTGACCGTTGAGCAGGTCGAACAGGTGCGGCAGGCGGGGGGGCAACTCGTCATCTCGCCCAACAGCGATGTCGAAGTGATCGCCGCGACCGCGAAGGCGGGCATGATTTCGATGCCGGGCTATTTCACCCCGACCGAAGCCTTTGCCGCGATCCGAGCGGGGGCAACGGCGCTCAAGCTCTTCCCGGCGGAAGCCGCCACCCCTGCCCTGCTCAAGGCGCAGCGCGCGGTCCTGCCGAAGGATCTGCCGGTGCTGATCGTCGGCGGCATCAACCCCGGCAATATGGCCCCCTGGGTTCAGGCGGGGGCCAATGGGTTCGGCCTTGGTTCGGCGCTCTACAAGCCGGGCGCGACCGCGGCGCAGGTCGGCGAAGCGGCGCGCGCGTTCATCGCTGGTTGGCAGGCCTTGTCGGCCTAACGCACATTTTGCCTACCCCTTCATGTCGATGGTGGCGATCAATCCGCCATCATCGGCATTGCGCAAGCGGACCGACGCCTCAAAACTCATCGCCAGCGACCGGGCGATGGTGAGGCCGATGCCCGTGCCGTGCCGCCCGCCGGGTTGGCCGCTTGGCCCGCGCGTGAACGGTTCGAACATCTGGTCGAGCTGATCGGGCGCAATGCCCGGTCCCCGGTCGCGCACATGGATCAGCACGCGCCCGCCCGTCCGCGCGCAGCTTATATCGGCACTGCCGCCATATTTGATCGCATTGTCGACCAGATTGCCGATGCAGCGGGTCAGCGCATTGGGCTTCACCCGCACCGTTCCGCCACAGCCCGTGATGAACCGCACCGGCGCGCCCAGTTCCTGCGCATCCTCGGCCATGCTCGCCAGCAGCGAGTCGATGTCGAGTTGCGACCATGGCTCGCGCGCTTCGGTGCTGCTGGCCAGGTCCAGCCCCTCGCGCACCAGCGTCTGCATCGCCTGCAGATCCTGCAGCAGGCGCGCGCGCAACTCGCCCTCCTCCATCAACTCCAGCCGCAGCCGCATCCGTGTCATCGGCGTTTGCAGGTCGTGGCTGATTGCGGCGAGCAATTGCGTGCGCTCGGCAAAACCGGCGCGGGCGCGGCGCTGCATCAGGTTAAAGGTGGAAAGCGCGGCGCGCACTTCCTCTGGCCCCCGTTCGGGAATCTCCTCCGGGTCGAGCGATACGGAAAAGGCTTCGGCCGCCCGTTCGAGACGGCGCAACGGCTTGGACACGAAGCGCGCGACCAGAATCGCCAAGCCTGCCGACGCGGCGATGATGACCATCAGGTAGAGCGGATTATAAATGACCCGCAGCGGCTTGGCGAGGCGGGGGAAGGTCAATGCCAGCGCACGCCGCTGGCCACTGCTGTCGGTGAAGCGCACGACCCAGCAATCGGGGCGCGGCGCATCGACTAGCCCGGCCGCGCGCTCGGTCGTCCGGGCGAAATCGGGGAAGCACAGGCCAAGCGGCACTTGCCCGGCTTCGGGCAAAGAGCGTGGGCCAAGGCGGTCGGCCAGCGTTGCCTGCAGGTCGGCGTCCGGTTCGTTGATCGCAACCCCGGCCGGAGCGGGCGATGCGCCAATGATGCTGTGCGTCGCCATCATCGCCTCGATCCGTGCGGGATCGCGGCGCAAGCGGTCGGCGATATCCAGCGCGCTCGCCACCACCCGCTGACGCCGCACCCGTTCGAAATCATGCCGCCGTGTCTGTTCAGCGACCATCAGCGCGATGATGGCGGCGACCGACATGCCGAGCGTCAGGATCACGAAAATCTGGCCAGTCATCGATCGGAAGAAGACCGGCACGCGCGATAGGGATCGACGGATCATGAATAATCGACCGCGCTGGCCAGCACATAGCCCTCGCCGCGCACCGTCAGGATCAATTCGCTACCGCCAGGCAAGACCGCGAGCTTCTGCCGCAAGCGGCTGATCTGCAGGTCGATCGTCCGGTCGAAGGCAGCGGTCGCGCGCCGCTCTGGTAGCAACGCCTCGCGCGCCAGCACGACATTCGGCTCCTCGATGAAGCGGCAAAGCAAGCGATATTCCGCCGACGACAGCATTACCAATCGCTCGTCGGGCGCGACCAGCCGCCGTTGCACCAGGTCCAGCCGCCACGGCCCGAAATGGGCGTAGCGCATCGCCTCGGCCGGTGCCACAGGTTCGCTCCGCCCGCGCCGCAGCAGGTTGCGGATACGCACCAGCAATTCGCGCGGTTCGAACGGCTTGGTCAGATAATCGTCTGCGCCGAGTTCCAGCCCCAGCACCCGGTCGATCGCACTCCCGCGCGCGGTGACCATGATGATCTGCACGGCAGACCCCTCGGCCCGCAACTCCCGGCACAGCGACAAGCCGTCACCATCGGGCAGATTAAGGTCCAGCACGATGAGGTCGATCGTCTCCTCGCGCAGCGTCTGGCGCAGTTCGGTCAGGCTGCCCACACCCAGCAGCCGGTAATTTTCCTGCCGCAACTGCCCGATGATCAGGTCGCGAATATCGGCATCGTCATCGACCACCAGCACCGTGGCGGCAGGATTAAGGGTAGGGTCGATCATGCGGCCTTCTATCGCGCGCACCGGCAAAAGTCTGCGCTTCTCGGCACCCTGCTACAGGCTGATACAAAGCGTTACGCGGCGGCGAGGCGATGCGACAGCCCGACCATAAGTCGCTCTACCATGTGACAGGCAAAAGCGTCAGGACGAGAGCGTCGGCACCCCCTAGCCGACGCCAAGCGGAGTCCTCGCGACGTCAGCGGCTCACGTCCGTCCGGCGCACGATCCCTCCCCCTCCCCCCGTGTCCGGTCGCCCCGCCGATGACGCGAGGCTCCGCCTGGTTCACGCAAGGATCGACGCTACTCTATGCCCTCGCCTCTTCGCACCGTGCCTCTGGCGCTCTGCATATTGATCGCCGCCTGCGCCGACCCCAAGCCACCGCAAAAAGGCCCGGTCGAAGTGGGTGTCGTCACCCTGACCACGCAGAGCGTCACCGTGGCGAGCGAACTGCCAGGCCGCACCGTGTCGGCGATGATGTCCGAAGTCCGCCCCCAGGTTGCAGGCCTGATCCAGAAACGCCTCTTCACCGAAGGCGCGATGGTGACGGCGGGGCAACCGCTCTACCAGATTGACGAGCGGCTCTATCGTGCCTCACGCGACGAAGCGCAGGCCGCGCTGGCGAGCGCGCAGGCGACCCAGATGGCGGCGCAGGCCAGAGCGCGCCGCTACACATTGCTTGGCGACAGCGAAGCCGTCAGCGCGCAGGATCGTGACGATGTCACCGCCACCGCGCGGCAGGCAAGCGCCGCCGTGCAGCAGGCCCGCGCCACCCTGCAGACCAGCAACGTCAACCTGCAATTCACGCTGGTCCGCGCGCCGATCAGCGGGCGTATCGGTCGCACCCTGTTCACGCCGGGCGCGCTCGTGACCGCCAGCCAGGCCGATCCGTTGACGACGATCCAGCAGCTTGACCCCATCTATGTCGATGTCACCCAGTCCAGCACCCAATTGCTCGCGCTGCGTCGGTCGCTGGCGTCGGGCCAGACCCTGCCCGCTAGCGCGACCATCCGCCTGAAACTGGAAGATGGCAGCGACTATCCGCAGGAGGGGGTGATCGCGTTCGCCGAGCCGATTGTTGACGTCAACAGCGGCACGGTGACGCTGCGCGCGCGCTTCCCCAATCCCGACGGGCTGCTGATGCCCGGCATGTTCGTGCGCGTCGTCGCCCCGCAATCGGTCGTGCCCGGCGCGATTCTCGCACCGCAACAGGGCATTACCCGTGATCCCAAGGGCAATGCCACCGCCCTGGTCGTGAACAACGCGAACAAGGTCGAGCGCCGCACTGTGACGGCGGGTCAGGCGATCGGCGACAAATGGCTGATCACCAAGGGGCTGAAGGCCGGGGACAGGCTGATTGTCGAAGGCACGGGCAAGGTGCAGCCCGACGATATCGTCAAGCCCGTCGCGGCGTCGAAATAAGCCATGCTCAGTCGCTATTTCATCGAACGGCCGATCTTTGCCTGGGTCATCGCCATCGGCATCATGCTGGCGGGACTGGGGGCGATGTTTTCGCTGCCCATCGCCCAATATCCCGACATTGCGCCGCCCGGCGTCGGCATCAGCGCGACCTACCCGGGTGCGTCCGCCGACACCGTCGAAACCGCGGTTACCCAGGTCATCGAACAGCAGCTGACCGGCATTGACGGGCTGATGTATTTCTCGTCCTCATCCTCGGCGACGGGCCGGTCGCAAATCACCGTCACCTTCCAGAAGGGCACCGACCCCGACACCGCGCAGGTGCAGGTGCAGAACCGCGTGCAACAGGCGCTCAGCCGCCTGCCCAATCCGGTGCAGCAGCAGGGATTGACGGTCACCAAGCAGCAGACAGACTTTCTGATGCTGGTCGGTCTCTATGACGAGACGGACCTCGCGACTCAGGCCGATATTTCGGACTATCTGGTCAATAATTTCCAAGACCCGATCGCACGGATCGAAGGTATTGGCGCGACCCAGATTTTCGGGTCGCAATATGCGATGCGCGTCTGGCTCGATCCCTATAAGCTCGCCGCCGTCAAGCTGATGCCCTCGGACGTGCAGAGCGCGATATCGGCGCAGAATGTCGAAGTGTCCGCAGGGCAGATCGGCGCCGATCCCGCGCCAGCCGGACAGCAGATCAACGCTACCGTTACCGCCCGATCGCGGCTGGAAACCCCCGAACAATTCCGCAACATCGTCGTCAAGACGCAGCGCGACGGGTCGATCGTTCACCTGTCTGACGTGGCGCGGGTGGAATTGGGCAATGAAAGCTACACTACCGCCGCGCGGCTGAACGGCCATCCCGCATCGGGCATGGCGCTGCAACTCGCGCCTGGTGCCGACGCGCTCAAGACCGCCGAACTGGTCAAGGCCAGGGTTGCGCAACTGTCGCAGAACCTGCCCCATGGCTATAAGCTCGTCTATCCGCGCGACACCACGCCGTTCATCAAACTGTCGGTCAACGAAGTCATCAAGACGCTGATCGAGGCTGTCTTACTGGTCGTCGTGGTCATGTTCGTCTTCCTGCAAAGCTGGCGCGCGACCCTTATCCCCACCATTGCCGTGCCCGTCGTGCTGCTCGGCACCTTCGGCGTGCTGGCGCTATTCGGCTATTCCATCAACACGCTCACCTTGTTCGGCATGGTGTTGTCGATCGGCCTGCTGGTCGATGACGCCATCGTCGTCGTCGAAAATGTCGAGCGGATCATGGAGGAGGAGGGGCTGTCGCCCCGCGACGCGACGATCAAGTCGATGGAGGAGATCGGCAGCGCATTGGTCGGGATCGGCCTCGTCCTGTCCGCCGTGTTGTTACCCATGGCCTTTTTCGGCGGATCGACCGGCGTCATCTATCGCCAATTCTCCATCACCATCGTCTCGTCCATGCTGCTCTCGGTCGTGGTGGCGCTCATTCTCTCGCCCGCACTCTGCGCCACGTTGCTCAAACCGGTGCATGACGAACGGCGCAATCATGGCTGGTCGGGCAAGTTCAACCGCTGGTTCGATCGGCTGACCAACGGCTATATCCGCCGTACCGAGCAGATGCTGGGACGCCGCAAGCTGTTCTGGGTCGGCTATGTCGTCATCCTTGGCATCCTCGCCCTGCTGTTCGTGCGCCTGCCCTCCAGCTTCCTGCCGGTGGAGGATCAGGGCCAGGTAATGGTGCAGATGACGCTGCCCGCCGGTGCCAAGTCCAGCCGCACGACCGAAACCGCCGCGCAGGTCCAGAACTACTTTTTGAATGACGAGAAGGATAATGTCGCCTTCGCCTTCATCATGACCGGATTCAGCTTCCAGGGACAGGGCGAGAATGTCGCGCAGGGCTTCATCAACCTAGCGCCGTGGGAAGATCGCAAGGGCGCGGTTAACAGTGCTGGCGGCATTGCCGAGCGCGCGAACAAGCAATTGTCGGCCATTCGCGATGCCAGGGTACTGGCGATGACGCCGCCCGCCATTCGCGGCCTCGGCCAATCCAATGGCTTCACCTTCGAACTGCTCAACACCGGCGGACTCAGTCGCGACCGTTTTCTGGAACTGCGCAACCAGTTGATCGCCGCCGCCGCGAAAGACCCGCTGCTCGCAGGCGTGCGCGCCGCCGCGCTGGAGGATACGCCGCAGCTCAAGATCGACGTGGATTCCGAAAAGCTCGCCGTTCTGGGGCTTAGTCAGAGCGATGTGGACTCCGTCCTCAGCGCCGCCTGGGGCAGCCGCTACATCAATGATTTCGTGGATCGCGGCCGGGTGAAGCGCGTCTTCATGCAGGCCGACGCCCCCTATCGCGCACTGCCGACCGACCTCGACAATTGGATGGTGCGATCCGCATCCACCGGCGAGATGGTGCCCTTCTCGGCCTTTGCGACCACACGCTGGACGATGGGGCCGTCGACGCTGGCGCGCTTCAACGGCCAGTCCTCCTATGAATTGCAGGGTCAGGCGGCAGCGGGAGCCAGTTCGGGCGAAGCGATGGACCGTATCGTCGAACTACAGCAACAGCTTCCCGCAGGCACGAGCTATGCCTGGAGCGGGCTGTCCTATCAGGAACAATTGTCGGGCGGGCAAGCGCCGCTGCTCTACGGCCTGTCGGTGCTGGTGGTGTTCCTCTGCCTTGCCGCTTTGTATGAAAGCTGGTCGATCCCGATCGCGGTGTTGCTGGTGGTGCCGCTTGGCCTCGTCGGCGCCGTGATCGCGGTGTGGGCGCGGGGGCTGGAGAATAATATCTTCTTCCAAGTGGGCTTGCTCACCACCATGGGGCTGGCCGCCAAGAATGCCATTCTGATCGTCGAATTTGCCGAACTCGCGCATCGGCAAGGCAAAGACCCGCTGTCGGCGGCGATCGAGGCCGCGAGGCTGCGCTTCCGCCCGATCCTGATGACGTCGCTGGCCTTCATCGCGGGCGTCATTCCGCTCGCCATCGCGACCGGCGCGGGGGCGCAAAGCCGGGTCGCGATCGGCACGGCGGTCGTCGGCGGCATGTTGACCGCCACTTTGCTGGCGATCTTCTATGTGCCGCTCTTCTTCGTCACCATCGCGCGGCTGTTCGACAGCAAGGCCAAGGCCAAAGCCCCGCCGCCAAGCCCCGCCCCGGACGCAGGATTGCCCGCATGAACCGCTCGCTCCTTCTGTTGACCAGCGCGCTGACGCTGGCGGGGTGCAACAGGGCCCCGACCTATGTCCGCCCCGCTGCGCCGGTTCCAGCGGCCCTGCCCACGGGCGACGCTTATACCCCGGCGCAGGCGGGCGCGGCGGGGCTTCCGTGGACGCAATTGGTCGGCGATGCCAAACTCCAGGCGGTGATCGCGCGCGCGCTCACCAATAATCGCGACCTGCGCGCGACGCTGGCCAATGTGCAGGCCGCCCGCGCGCAATATCGCATCCAGCGTGCCAGCCAGCTTCCCACCGTCACCGGCGATGCCAGTGCCGCCTTCGTCCGCCAGAATGATGCGCGACAGAATAGCTATAGCGCGGACATCGGCTTTGGCGCGTTCGAGATCGACCTGTTCGGGCGGCTGCGCAACCTGTCCGAATCCGCGTTGCAATCCTATCTGGCGACAGAAGAAGGCGCGCGCGCCGCGCGCATCGCGCTCATTGCCGAGACGGCCAGCGCCTATGCGACGCTGGCCGCTGACCAGGAATTGCTCGCCGTCTCGCGCCAGACGCTCGCCAGCGCGCAGCGCACGCTCGACCTCGTCAGTTCGCTCAACGGTGCCGGGTTGACGGGCAAGCTGGACGTCTATCAGGCGCAAACCACGGTCGAACAGGCGGCTTCGGACGTCGCCGCCAATGTGACGCAAGTGGCGCAGGACCGTAATGCGATCGACCTGCTCGCGGGCGCGCCCGTCGAGGACGCACTGCTCCCGGCCTCGCTCGACAGCCTGATCACGGGCATTGCCAAAGTGCCCGCCGGGCTGACCTCCGACATTCTGCTCCAACGTCCCGATGTGCTGCAGGCCGAGCATCAGCTCATGGCCGCCAACGCGGATATCGGCGCGGCGCGCGCGGCGATGTTTCCGCGGATCAGCCTGACCTCGGCGATCGGCGTTGCCAGTTCGGCCCTATCCTCGCTCTTTACCGGCGATGCCTTTGCCTGGTCGGCCGCCCCTTCGGCGAGCCTGCCGATCTTCGGCGGCCCCGTGCGCGGCAATATCGACTTTAGCAAGGCGCAGCGCGACATGATGCTGGCGCAATATGAGGGCGCGATCCAGACCGCTTTCAGGGAAGTCGCCGATGCCCTCGCCCGCGACGGCACGATCGACGCGCAGCAGGCAGCTCAGCGTCGCCTGGTGGTTGCCAGCCAGAGGGCCTATGCTTTGTCCGAAGATCGCTATCGTGCGGGGATCGATACCTTCCTCACGACGCTCACCAGCCAGCGCACGCTCTATGCCGCCCGCCAGTCGGCGATCGCCACCGACCTTGCTCTGCTCACCAACCGCATCCTGCTCTATCGCGTGATCGGCGCGGACCAGTAAGCATAGGCTCTTCCGCTGCCGCCTATTTATGATATGCTTTCTCCATAAGATAAATGGAGAGAGACCATGCTGTTATTGGCGCGGTATCTGGATTGGTTTTGTCGGCAATGTGCCGCCGGTGCGCAGGATGAACTGCGCCTCAATCAGTTGATCATCAGCGCGCGGGCACCGCGCTCGCCTAAGGATGCTGCGCCGCAGCGCCGCTGAACCCCGCTTCTTCGCCCTTGCCTCTCCGCCATTCCCGCGCCATGGCACGGGCGATAGCGCGGCGGAGGAAAGCAGAGCCATGAGCAAGGACCGCCCGCAAGAGCTGCGCGACATTGTCGAGCGGATCGGCCAGCGGCCTGCCAACCCGATCACCCGCGCCCGCCAGATGGTGGAGCAGGAAGTGCCCGTCGCCCGGAGGGGACCGGGCTGGGACCGGCATTGGCGTGAACTGGAAGCCTATCTCGAAGTCGGGGTCGTCTGGCGCGACCCAGCCAAAACCACCTGCGTCGACCCTGCAGGGCCGGAGGGCGAAACGCCACCAGACAAAAAAAGGGCCGATCCGAAGACCAGCCCGTAAAAGTTTTAGGAGAGGATGCCTGAAAGGCGAGTTTGTTTTCGCTCCAATGGCGTTTTGCTGCAAGTGCGAAAGCAGGATGTGCGATTGCAAAAATTGCATCCGTAGCGCAATGCAACGTTTTCCGTAGGGGAATTGATCGCCGCCCTGTGGCGTTGTGATAGGCGATCGCTGATTGCGACTCGGCGAATCACTTGCTGATCCATGCTTTGCGGACAGCGTTCGGCTGCCTTTATGATGACTGCGCGAAAACGGCCAACTGATCGGCGAAGGCGTGCTGAAAGGATGGGCGCGCCTCGCCACGGGCGACAAAGGCACATAAATTGGGATAGGCGGTCAGCAGGCCGGACGTGGTCAGCCGACGCAGCACAGTCACCATCAGCAAATCGCCCGCGCTGAACGCACCGTCAAGCCATTCCGCATCACCCAAATGCTTTGACAGGGCGTCGAGACGGTGCTGAATCTGATCGTCCATCATCTGCAGACGTTCCGCGTGCCAAGGCTTGTCGCGTTCCGTGAACATGGCGCTTTCACGATGGAGGATCGCGGGCTCGACCGTGCTGAGCGCCGCGAACATCCAACTGATGGCCCGCCCCCGCGCAACGTCATCGTCCGGCAACAGGCCGGGATGCTGCTGTGCGATGTGGAGGATGATCGCGCCGGATTCGAACAGCCTCAAATCCCCTTCCTCATAGGTCGGGATTTGCCCGAATGGATGCAGCGACCGATGCGCGGCCTCCTTCATCGCCGCAAAGGATAACAAGCGAACCGCATAAGGCTGGCCCACTTCCTCCAAGGCCCATCTGACCCCCATATCGCGTGCCAGCCCCCGGCCGCGATCGGGCGATTGGGCAAAAGCGGTGATGGTGATAGCCATTGTGAGGGTCCTGCATTCTACCGACGATATGCGCAGGCTTCACCTCTCCCGTCCGGCATGCAAGAGTGTGTCGATATTTTCGTCCACCGCCACTCCCTGACCCGCAAAGGCCAGCCATGACAGCAGCGTCCCCGCAGACCGATCAGCCCTGGTGGAAGGGCGCGGTGATCTACCAGATTTATCCGCGCAGCTTTCAGGACAGCAATCATGACGGCGTGGGTGACCTGAACGGCATCACCCAGCGATTGGAGCATGTCGCCAAATTGGGCGTGGATGCGATCTGGATATCGCCCTTCTTCACCTCGCCGATGCGCGATTTCGGCTATGATATCGCCGATTATTGTGGCGTTGATCCGATCTTCGGCACGCTTGGCGATTTCGACGCGCTTATCGCCCGCGCCCATGCGCTGGGCCTCAAAGTCACGATCGATCAGGTCTATGCCCATAGTTCCGACCTGCACGACTGGTTCGTGCAGAGCCGGGCCGACCGCACCAATGCCAAGGCCGACTGGTATGTCTGGGCCGATCCCAAGGCCGACGGCAGCCCGCCCAATAATTGGCAATCGGTATTCGGCGGCCCGGCCTGGACCTGGGACGCGCGGCGCGGCCAATATTATATGCACCAATTCCTGGCCAGCCAGCCGCAGCTCAACGTCCATAACCCGATGGTTCAAAATGCGTTGCTGGACGTCATGCGCTTCTGGCTGGACCGCGGGGTCGATGGCTTCCGCCTCGATGCGCTCAACCACGCAATGCACGACCCGGAATTGCGCGACAATCCCCCTGCGCCCGACGATGGCAGCCCCCGCACCCGGCCCTTTGATTTTCAAATCAAACGCTACAGCCAGTCGCATCCCGCCATCGTCCCCTTCGTGGAACGCATCCGCGCCTTATGTGATGAATATGGTGCGATCTTCACGGTCGCCGAAGTGGGCGGCGCACTCGCCGAGCAGGAGATGAAGGCCTTTACCGCCGGTGATCATCGCCTCAACAGCGCCTATGGCTTCACCTTCCTCTACGCGCCCGCGCTCACGCCAGCGCTGGTGGCGGAGACGGTCGACCAATGGCCCGACGAGCCGGGCATGGGCTGGCCCACCTGGGCGTTCGAGAATCACGATGCGCCGCGCGCGCTCTCGCGCTGGTGCGCGCCCGAAGATCGCCCTGCCTTTGCGCGCATGAAGATGGTTCTGCTGATGGCGCTACGCGGCAACGCCATCCTCTATCAGGGCGAGGAACTGGGGATCACTCAGGTCGACATCCCGTTCGAGCGATTGCAAGATCCCGAAGCCATCGCCAACTGGCCGCTCACCCTGTCGCGCGATGGCGCGCGCACGCCGCTGCCCTGGTCGGCCGATGCCATACAGGCGGGCTTTTCCAGCGTCGAACCCTGGCTCCCCCATGGCGACGCCCATCTCGCGCTGGCGGTGGACGCGCAGGAGGCCGACCCCGACTCCCTACTCACCTTCACCCGCACCATGCTGGCGCTGCGCAAGGCCAACCCGGCACTGCGTCATGGTGCGCTCGCCATATTGGTTGCCGACGCAGCCTGCCTAGCCTTCCGCCGGACCAGCAGCGATCAGTCTTTGCTCTGCGTCTTCAACCTGTCGCGCGAGGCCATCAACTGGCCCGCGAGCGTTGACGGGTCAGGTCGCATCCTGAGCGCCGCCAATTGCGCAGCGCCAGACAACCTTCCTCCCTATGCGGCTATCCTGATCGAAGAATGACGCTCAGGCGGCGACCCGTTCGCCGCTCAGCATCTCGTTCAACCGACCGCGGATGATCGCCTCGGCATCCGCCACGATGCGCTTTACCAGCGCGTCGCAGGTCGGGATGTCGTGGATCAGGCCCTGCACCTGCCCAGCCCAGACCAGCCCCGCGTCCAGATCGCCCGTTTCCAGCGCAACCCGTCCCTTGGCGCCCGATACGAGCGGCTGGATGTCCTGAAACACTGCACCCTCGCGCGACGATATTTCGACCACCTGATCCGACACGCTATTCTTGGCGACGCGCCCCGTATTGTGGAATTTGCGGAAGATCAGGTTCGTCCCCCGCTCGTCATTATCGACCAGAAACTGCTTCACATTGTCATGGATCGGCGCTTCCACCGTCGCGCAGAAGCGCGTGCCCATGTTGATGCCATCCGCCCCCAGCGCCAGCGCCGCGGCAAGGCCGCGCCCGTCGCCGAAGCCGCCACTCGCGATCATCGGGATCGTCATCTTGTCGGCCGCCGCCGGGATCAGGATCAGCCCCGGAATATCATCCTCGCCCGGATGCCCCGCACATTCGAACCCGTCGATCGAGATCGCATCCACGCCCATCCGCTGCGCCGATAGAGCATGACGGACGGCCGTGCATTTATGGACGACGATGACGCCATGCGCCTTGAAATCATCGACATGCTCCTGCGGCTTATGCCCTGCCGTCTCGACGATCTTGACCCCGCTGTCGATGATAGCCTTGCGATATTCGGCATAAGGCGGCGGATTGACCGACGGCAATATGGTCAGGTTCACCCCGAACGGCTTGTCGGTCATCGTGCGGCAGCGATCGATTTCGCGCCGCAGATCGTCGGGCGTCGGCTGGGTCAGCGCGGTCAATATGCCCAAGCCACCGGCATTGGAGACGGCCGCGGCCAGTTCCGCCCGGCCGACCCACATCATGCCGCCCTGCACGATCGGATGCTCGATCCCGCACAGATCGGTAAAGCGTGTCCTGATCCCCATTACAGCGCTTCCACGATCGTCACATTGGCAACGCCGCCGCCTTCGCACATCGTCTGCAAGCCATAGCGCTTGCCCTTGGCGCGCAGGGCATGAATCAAAGTGGTCATCAGCTTGGTGCCGCTGGCACCCAGCGGATGGCCCAGCGCGATCGCGCCACCATGGACGTTGAGCTTCGCCGGGTCAGCACCGATCGCCTTGAGCCATGCCATCGGGATCGCGGCGAAGGCTTCGTTGACCTCGAACAGGTCGATGTCGCTGAGGCTAAGGCCCGACCGTTCGAACGCACGCCGGGTCGCCGGAATCGGCTCTTCCAGCATGATCACCGGGTCGCCCGCCGTCACCGTCAGGTTGACGATGCGCGCAATGGGCTTGAGGTTGAAGCGCTTGATCGCTGCCTCGCTCGCCACCAGCACGCCCGAAGCGCCATCGGTCATCTGGCTGGCATTGGCCGCCGTGATCGTGCCGCCCTCCTCCAGCGTCTTGACGCTGGCCATCGCCTCCATCGTGCCGCCGCGGCGCACGCCGTCATCGGTATCGAACAGGCCTTCGGGCGTCTCCACGCCAACGATCTCGTCCTTGAACGCGCCGCTATCGATCGCCGCGGCCGCCTTGGCATGGCTGGCCAGCGCAAAAGCGTCCATATCCTCGCGGGTGAAGCCATATTTGTTGGCAATCATCTGCGCGCCATGGAACTGGCTGAACTCGGCCACACCATAGCGGTTCTGGATGCTCTTGGGCCATGGCCCGATGCCGACGCCCGCCGCCGCGTGAAGCTGATAGTTGGAGCCCATCGGCACCCGGGTCATGCTTTCCGCGCCCGCGGCAATCACCAGATCCTGCGTACCGGACATAATCGCCTGCGCCGCGAAATGCAGCGCCTGTTGCGAGGAACCGCATTGCCGGTCGATCGTCACGGCGGGCACGCTGTCGGGCAGCTTCGACGCCAGCACCAGGTTGCGGCCAAAGGCAAAGGCCTGTTCGCCTGCCTGGCTGACGCAGCCGACGATGACATCCTCGATCGCAGCGGGATCGACACCCGTGCGATCGACCAGCGCATTGAGGATGGTCGCGCCAAGATCGGCGGGATGCACGTCGATCAGGCCGCCCTTGCGGGCACGGCCACCGGCGGTACGGACGGCTTCTACGATATAGGCGTCGGCCATGGTCTCAAACTCCCCTGAAATTGGCGGGGCGTTTTGCAAGCAATGCGCTCAGCCCCTCTTCACTTTCCCGTCCCGCGCCTGCCGCCGCCATGCTCCGCAATTCGCGGTCCAGCTGCGTCTCCAACCCGGTCTCGAAACTGTCGGCCAGCAGCGCGCGGCTGGCGGCCAACGCCGCCATCGGCGCATCGGCGAGCGCGGTGGCGACGCGCAGGCCTTCGTCGGCCAGCGCTTCGTCATCGACGATCCGCGTGACCAGCCCGATCGCCTCGGCCTCCTCGGCCTTGATCCGGCGGTTGGTCAGGATGATGTCCTGCGCCTTGCGCAACCCCACCAGGCGCGGCAGCAACCAGCTAAGGCCACCATCCGGCGTCAGGCCGATCGCGCCATAAGCGGCGGTAAAATGCGCCGAGCGCGCACCAATCACGACGTCGCCCAGCATCGCCAGGCTGAAGCCTGCACCCGCCGCCGGGCCATTGACCAGCGTCACCAGCGGCTTGGGCGCGCGCGCCAGCCGGGCGACGGCGGCATGAAAGGTCGCGATCAATTCGCTCAGCACTTCCGATCGCTTGTCGCCCGCACCTGCGAGCAATTGCACATCGCCGCCCGCGCAGAATAGCCGCCCATTGCCGGTCAGGACGATGCACCGGATCGCTGCGTCGGTCTGGCAGCGGATCGCTGCCGCCAGCAGCGCGCGCGCCAGCGGCAGGGTGATGGCGTTGCCTGCCTCTGGCCGATCAAGCGTGATTCGCCCGATGCCGTCCTCGACCGTAAAGGCGATCCCGTCCATCAGCGCGGCGCCATGCGGATCGCGCCGTCCAGGCGGATGACATCGCCGTTCAGCATCGGATTGCGGACGATGGACTCCACCAGTTGCGCATATTCCGCCGGTTTGCCCAGGCGACTGGGGTGCGGCACCTGCGCGCCCAGCGCATCCTGCACATGCTGCGGGAAAGCTTCGAGCATCGGCGTCAAGAAAATGCCCGGCGCGATCGTCATGACGCGGATCTTATGTTGCGCCAGGTCGCGCGCGATTGGCAGGGTCATGCCGACGACGCCGCCCTTCGACGCGCTATAGGCCGCCTGCCCGATCTGCCCGTCATAGGCCGCGACCGATGCGGTATTGACGATGACGCCGCGCTCGCCGTCAATCTCTTCCGCCGCAGCCAGCCGTGCGGAGAATTTGGAAATGACGTTGAACGTGCCGATCAGGTTGACGGTCACCGTCTTGGCGAACGTGTCGAGCGGATGCGGCGCATTCTCCTTGCCCACGGTCTTGACCGCAGGCGCGATCCCCGCGCAATTGACCAGGATGCGCGCCACGCCATGCGCGGCTTGCGCCGTGTCCAGACCGGCGGCGACGCTGGCATCATCGGCGACATTGACCGAGACATAAACCCCGCCCAATTCCGCCGCGACGGCCTTGCCCGCTTCCTCGTTCAAGTCGAAGATCGCAACCTTCGCGCCCTGCGCCGCCAGCATCGTCGCGGTCGCCCGGCCGAGGCCCGAAGCGCCGCCCGTAACAATGGCCGATAACCCGTTGATATCCATAACATCCAACCCCTAAAATATCAGACCAGCTCGATCGCCATCGCCGTCGCTTCGCCACCGCCGATACACAGGCTGGCGACGCCGCGCTTCAACCCGCGCGTTTCCAGCGCGCCGATCAGCGTCGCGACGATGCGCGCGCCCGATGCGCCGATCGGATGGCCAAGCGCGGTCGCGCCGCCATTGACGTTCAGCTTCTCCGCCGGAATGCCCAATTCCTTGGCAGCGATCATCGCGACGACGGCAAAGGCTTCGTTGACCTCGAATAGATCGACATCGTCCACCGACCAGCCTGCCTTTTCCAGCAGCTTGCGCATCGCCGGAACCGGGGCCGTGGTGAATTTCGATGGCTCATGGGCGTGCCCTGCGGTCGCGACCACGCGGGCGACGACCTTCATGCCTTGCTTGTCCGCGACGCTCTGCCGCGTCATCACCAGCGCGGCTGCACCGTCCGAAATGGACGAGGCGTTGGCCGCCGTGATCGTGCCATCCTTGACGAAGGCGGGCTTGAGGCCGGGAATCTTGTCCGGCCGCGCCTTGCCCGGCTGTTCGTCGGTATCGACGATCGTATCGCCACCCCGGCCCTTGACCGTCACCGGCGTAATCTCGCGCACGAAGGCACCGCTGCCGATTGCCGCATTGGCGCGTTCGAGTGAGCGGATGGCATAATCATCCTGATCCTGACGGGTGAACTGATAGTCGCGCACCGCTTCCTCGGCGAACACGCCCATCGCCTTGCCCGGCTCATAGGCATCTTCCAGCCCGTCCATCATCATCGTGTCGATGATCCGGTCATGGCCGATCCGCGCCCCGCTACGATGCTTGGGCAGCGCATAAGGCGCATTGGTCATGCTCTCCATGCCGCCCGCAATCACGACATCGACCGCGCCAGAGCTAAGCGCCTCATGCGCCATGATCGCGGCCTGCATGCCGGAGCCACACATTTTGTTGACGGTGGTGGCTTCGGTGTTGAGGCCAAGCCCCGCACCCAAAGCCGCCTGCCGCGCCGGCGCCTGCCCCAGGCCCGCAGGCAGGACGCAGCCCATATAGATACGATCGACCGCATCGACCGAAACGCCTGCGCGCTCGACCGCCGCCTTGACTGCTGCCGCGCCCAGTTCCGTGGCCTTGAGGCCGGACAAGGCACCCTGAAACCCGCCCATCGGCGTGCGGGCATAGCTGGCGATGACTACCGGATCGTCCTGCATCTTCTTCTCCTAAAAACTGCTATCGCGCGCAAATGACTGTAATAAGAACCGTTCGTCCTGAGTAGCCATTGAGCGAAGTCGAAATGGCGTATCGAAGGATTGCGCCAAATGCTTCGATATGGGGCTTCGACTTCGCTCAGCCCCTACTCAGCACGAACGATATTATTTACGCGTAACTCCAACTCACTCAAAGACTGCGCGCGATGACCATGCGCTGGATGTCCGATGTGCCTTCGTAAATCTGGCACACACGCACATCGCGATAAATTTTGGCGACGCCATATTCTTCCAGATAGCCATAGCCGCCGAGCGTCTGGAGCGCCCCCGATACGATCTGTTCGGCGGCTTCCGACGCGAACAGCTTGGCCATCGACGCTTCGGTCAGGCAGGGCAGACCCGCATCCTTGACCCGCGCCGCGTTCAGTACCAGTTGCCGCGCCGCTTCCAATCGGGTGGCGAGGTCGGCGAGGCGAAAGCCCACCGCCTGATGCTCGATGATCGGCTTGCCGAAACTCTTGCGATCCTTGGCATAGGCGACCGCAATGTCCATTGCCGCCTGCGCCATGCCGACGCATTGCGCGGCGATGCCGATGCGCCCGGTTTCCAGATTGGCGAGGGCAATGCGATAGCCCTGCCCCGGCTGGCCGATCAGCAAATCATCCTCAACGAACATGTCATCGAACCGCAGCGCACAGGTGTCCGACGCGCCCTGCCCCAATTTATGCTCGACCTTATCGACGCTGAAACCGGGCCGGTCGGTCGGCACGATGAATACGGACAGACCCTTCTTGCCCGCATCGGGATCGGTCACGGCGGCAACCATCACCAGCCCGGCGATCTTGCCCGACGTGATGAACTGTTTGGACCCGTTGATGCGCCAGCCGCCATCGACCTTGGTCGCGCGGGTGCGCACGGCCGACGCATCGGACCCGGCATCGGCCTCAGTCAGCGCAAAGGCACCGATGGTCCGCCCACCGATCAGGTCGGGCAGGAAGCGCGCCTTCTGCGCCTCGCTACCATCCTTGAGCAAGCCGGACACAAGGATGCTGTTCTGGATGGAAACTATCGTGGACAACGCCCCGTCCGCCGCCGCCAGTTCGATGAGCGCCAGCGCGTAGGACACCGCGTCCGCCTCCGCCCCGCCATAGCTTTCCGGCGCGGTCATGCCCCATAGGCCGAGGCCTGCCATCTCCTCGAACAATTCGGGCGGATAGCCACCCTCCGCCTCGAAGCGCACGCTATGCGGAAGGATGGTCTCCTGCGCAAAACTGCGCACCGTGTCGCGAATGGCCGTCTGAATTTCCGTCAGCATAAAACCCATTCGTCTCCTATATACTCACAGGTATATTGATTATCGAAGGGTTTCTTGTCAAGGGTGGAGCGGTAAGGAGAATAGCTTGCCTCTGCCCAATGCTGCCCCCTCCCCCTTCCGATCGCGCGAAGAGCGCGAGCGTGACCGCGAGCAAAAGCGCGAAGCCGTGCTGCGTGCGGCCGTGCGGATGTTCAACGCGCGCGGTTTCCACGCGACCTCGCTCGATGATGTCGCGGCGAGCCTGGGGATCAGCAAGCCGACCATCTATCATTATCTGGGCAATAAGGAGCAGGTGCTGATCGAATGCGTGACGCGCGGGCTGGAACTGCTCAGCGCTGCCGCCGACACCGCCCGCGCGCAGCCCGGCGATGGCCTCGCCCGACTACTCAGTGTCCTGCGCAGCTATGCGCTGGTGATGATGGACGATTTCGGTCGATGCGTGGTGCGCACCGGCGACGAATTTCTCTCCCCCGAAGGCGCGGCGCTATTTCGTGCGCGCAAGCGGGCGATCGACCTGTCGATCCGGGCGCTGATTGAGGACGGGATCGCCGACGGCTCGATCGCACCGGTCGATGTGCGGATGACGGCCTTCACCTTGGCGGGTGCGCTCAACTGGCCCGGCCGCTGGCATGCGCCGGACGGGCCATTGACCCCAAGCGAGATCGCCGACGCGATGGTTGATATATTGATCGGCGGCCTCGCCCCGCGCGCCTGATCAGTCCGCCAACACGCTGCGCGCCGCAGCCACGATCGGCGGGGGTGACGCCGCCAGCGCTTCGGACGTCGTGGCATAGAGCAGCCCGATGGTGCGGGTCTGGTCGAACCCCGCCAGCCGGGGCCGGGCAACATCGGGCGCGGCATAGCTGGTCGGCATCAGCGTGATGCCCACCCCTGCCGCCACCATCTGCATCACCCGTTCGTCGTTGACTGACCGATAGGCGAAATGCGGCCGCACGCCGCGTTCGGTAAAGAAGCGGCTGGTGTCCGACAGAACTTCGCAATGCCGCCGCACGATCATCACATCCTCGTTCAGCGTTTCGGCCGCGACCGAGGCCTGCGCGGCGGCCGGGTGATCCAGCGGCACCGCCAGCGCATAGCCCTCCTCGCGCAACGGCTCTTCCAAAAACCGGTCGCTGCCCCGCCCGACCAACGTCAGCGCACAGTCGATCCGCCCCCGCGCAACATGGCCCAGCAATTCGCGTTCGGTTCCTTCCACCAGTTCCAGCCGCGCGTCGGGATCGATGCCGCGCGCCGCGCGCGTGATCGCTGCGATCGTCGCACCGGGCAGGCTGCGGATCACTCCCATCCGCGTCAGCGGCCCTTGCGCTGCGCCTGCCAGCACCTGCTGCGCCAGGTTGAACTCGCCTTCGATCCGTCGTGCATGAGCCAGCAGGCGCGACCCCGCTTGCGTCAGTTCGACCCGATGCCCAGACCGCAGGAACAACGCTCCACCCAGCGCCCGCTCCAGCTTGGCGATACCCACCGAGAGCGTCGGCTGCGCCACATTGCAATGCCCCGCCGCCCGCGAAAAATTGCCATGGTCAACCACGGCCAGGAAATAACGGAGCTGATAGCGTTCGATCATAGATACCATCTATAACACCCTGCCAATTCTTTCAATTTTGAATTGGCGGCTGGCTACGTTAGTCTTGGTGCAAATAGGAGAGGCCAATGAGCAATTTCGATTTCGCCCTGGGCGAAACCGCCGACATGATCCGCGAAAGCACCGCACGCTTCGCCGCTGACAAGATCGCGCCGTTGGCCGCCGAAATCGACGCCAAGGATTGGTTCCCCCGCGACCTGTGGCCGCAAATGGGAGCCCTTGGCCTGCACGGGATCACGGTCGAGGAGGAATGGGGCGGCCTTGGCCTCGGCTATCTCGACCATGTAGTCGCACAAGAGGAAGTCGCGCGCGCCTCCGCTTCGATCGGCCTGTCCTATGGCGCCCACTCCAACCTCTGCGTCAACCAGATCCGCCGCTGGGGCAGCGACGCGCAAAAGGCGAAATATCTCCCCAAGCTCATCTCCGGCGAGCATGTCGGCAGCCTCGCCATGTCCGAAGCAGGCGCTGGTTCGGACGTCGTGTCGATGACGCTGAAGGCGGAAAAGCGCGGCGACCGCTATATCCTCAACGGCACCAAATTCTGGATCACCAATGCGCCCTATGCCGACACGCTGGTCGTCTACGCCCGCACCGGCAAAGGCAGTAAAGGCCTGACGACCTTCCTTATCGAAAAGGGGATGAAGGGCTTTTCCATCGGCCAGAAGATCGACAAGATGGGCATGCGCGGCAGCCCCACCGCCGAACTGATCTTCGACGATTGCGAAGTGCCGGAAGACAATATCATGGGGGCGCTCAATGGCGGCGTCGGCATCTTGATGTCGGGCCTCGACTATGAGCGCACGGTGCTGGCGGGCATACAGCTTGGCATCATGCAAGCCTGTCTCGACACCGTCATCCCCTATGTCCGCGACCGCAAGCAATTCGGCAAAGCGATCGGCACGTTCCAATTGATGCAGGCCAAGATCGCCGACATGTATGTCGCGCTCAACAGCGCGCGCGCCTATGTCTATGCCGTCGCCAAGGCCTGTGACGGCGGGCGCACAACCCGCTTCGACGCGGCGGGTGCGATCCTGCTGGCATCGGAAAATGCGGTGAAGGTCGCGCTGGAAGCGGTGCAGGCCTTGGGCGGCGCGGGCTATACCAAGGATTGGCCGGTCGAACGCTATCTGCGCGATGCCAAGCTGCTCGACATCGGCGCCGGCACCAACGAAATCCGCCGCATGTTGATCGGCCGCGAGGTCATCGGCGCTTAATGATCCTCCCCGAGCTTGCTCGGGGAGGGGGACCGCCCGAAGGGCGGTGGAGGGGCGCAGGCCCGCAATACAGGGTAAGAACCATATGACCGCACCCATCCTCGACACCAAAGTCCTGCGCGATAGCGACGCCTTCCGCGCGAACAGCGCACACAACCGCGCCCTGGCCGACGAATTGCGTGCCAAGGTCGCCACCGCCGCGCAAGGCGGCTCCGCCAGCGCGCGCGACAAACACACAGCGCGCGGCAAACTCCTGCCCCGCGACCGCGTCGAGCGCCTGCTCGATCCCGGCTCGCCCTTCCTCGAAATCGGCCAGCTTGCCGCCAACGGCCTCTATGGCGACGAAGTCCCCGGCGCGGGCCTGATCGCCGGGATCGGCCGGGTGTCGGGCCGTCAGGTCATGATCGGCTGCAACGACGCCACGGTGAAGGGCGGCACCTATTACCCCGTCACCGTCAAGAAGCATCTGCGCGCGCAGGAAATCGCGCTCGAAAACCGCCTGCCCTGCATCTATCTGGTCGATAGCGGCGGCGCGAACCTGCCCAATCAGGCGGAAGTGTTCCCCGACCGCGACCATTTCGGCCGCATCTTCTATAATCAGGCGAACCTGTCGGCGCAGGGCATCCCCCAGATCGCCTGCGTCATGGGCAGCTGCACGGCGGGCGGCGCCTATGTTCCCGCCATGTCCGACGAAACCATCATTGTCCGCAATCAGGGGACGATCTTCCTCGCCGGCCCGCCGCTGGTACAGGCCGCGACCGGCGAAGTCATCACCGCCGAGGATCTGGGCGGCGGCGACCTACACGGCCGCAAATCGGGCGTGGTCGATCATGTCGCCGACAGCGACGATCATGCCCTCACCATCGTCCGCGACATCGTCTCGACCCTGCAACCCGATCGCAAGCCCGACCTTAATCTGCGCGAACCCCGCCCGCCCAAATATGATGCCAGCGACCTCTACGGCATCATCCCAGACGATGTCCGCGCGCCCTATGACGTGCGCGAAATCATCGCGCGGATCGTCGACGGCAGCGAGTTTCACGAGTTCAAGGCGCTCTACGGCACCACCTTGGTCTGCGGCTTCGCCCATATCTGGGGAATGCCGGTGGCGATCCTCGCCAATAATGGCGTCCTATTTAGCGAAAGCGCGCAAAAGGGCGCGCATTTCATCGAACTCGCCTGCCAGCGCCGCATCCCTTTGCTCTTCCTTCAGAATATCTCCGGCTTCATGGTCGGCGGCAAATATGAGGCGGAGGGGATCGCCAAACATGGCGCCAAACTCGTCACTGCCGTCGCCACCGCGCAGGTGCCCAAGGTCACCGTCCTGATCGGCGGCAGCTTCGGCGCGGGCAATTACGGCATGTGCGGCCGCGCCTACCAACCCCGCTTCCTCTTCACCTGGCCCAACGCGCGCATCAGCGTGATGGGCGGCGAACAGGCCGCGTCCGTGCTGGCCACCGTCCACCGCGACGCAAGCAAATGGAGCGCGGAGGAAGCCGAAGCCTTCAAAGTCCCCGTCCGCCAGAAATATGAGGAAGAAGGCAACCCCTATTACGCCACCGCGCGCCTGTGGGACGACGGCGTCATCGACCCGGCACAAACGCGCGATGTGTTGGGACTGGCCTTCGCCGCGGCGCTGAATGCGCCGGTACCGGACAAGGCGCAATTCGGTCTGTTTCGGATGTGACGGGGGTGGGCACCCCCCTAAAATTCCTCCCCCAGCTTGTCTGGGGGAGGGGGACCGTCCGGCGCAGCCGGATGGTGGAGGGGCAATCGCGCCACCGCTTCAGCCACGATGTGTCGCATGACCGCATCCAGATCAGCCAACACGTCCCGCGCGGCAATGCGCAGTGTATGGATGTTCGCTTCGGCAAACCATCGGTCACGTTCAGCATCCCGCTCGATTTGCGATCTGTCGGCATGGCCCTCGCCATCAATCTCGATCGCGAGCCGTGCATCGCTGCAATAAAAATCCAGAATATAAGGCCCGCTCGGATGCTGCCGACGAAATTTCAGACCGTTCGGTCGCGCACGAAGACCTTGCCAGACAAGCACTTCCGGCAGCGTCATCGCGCGCCGCAATTGCCGCGCTTTGCGCACAGTGGCTGTTCGTGCCTTGGGCGCCCAATCTTTCAGCATCGCGCCATCACCCCTCCACCATGCTTCGCATGGTCCCCCTCCCCGAGGCAAGCTCGGGGAGGATTTTCAGCGACATTGCCCTTCCATTCCTCCCCGAGCTTGCTCGGGGAGGGGGACCGTTCGGCGCAGCCGAACGGTGGAGGGGCAGGAAGGACAGTATCATGATCCAATCCCTCCTCATCGCCAATCGCGGCGAAATCGCCTGCCGTATCATCCGCACCGCGCGGGCCATGGGCATCCGCACCGTGGCCGTCTATTCCGACGCCGACGCGAACGCCCTCCACGTCCGCTCCGCCGACGAAGCCGTCCATATCGGCCCGTCCCCGGTGCGCGAATCCTACCTTATGGGCGACCGCATCATCGCCGCCGCGCGCGAGACCGGCGCGCAGGCGATCCACCCCGGCTACGGCTTCCTGTCCGAAAATGCCGAGTTCGCGCAGGCCGTCATCGACGCGGGCCTCATTTGGGTCGGCCCCAACCCGTCCTCCATCACCGCCATGGGTCTCAAGGACGCCGCCAAGCAATTGATGCAAAATGCAGGCGTTCCCACCACGCCCGGCTATCTCGGCGCGGACCAGTCCCCCGCCCATCTCGCGGCGCAAGCCGACGCCATCGGCTACCCCGTCCTCATCAAGGCCGTCGCAGGCGGCGGCGGCAAGGGGATGCGCAAGGTCGACGCCCCGGCCGACTTCGCCGACGCGCTTACCTCCTGCCAGCGCGAAGCCGCGTCCAGCTTCGGCAATGATCATGTCCTGCTCGAAAAATGGGTCACCAACCCGCGCCATATCGAGGTGCAGGTCTTCGGCGACAGTCATGGCAATGTCGTCCACCTGTTCGAACGCGACTGCTCGCTCCAGCGCCGCCACCAGAAGGTGATCGAGGAAGCCCCAGCCCCCGGCATGGACGAAGCGACCCGCGAAGCCATCTGCTCTGCCGCCGTCCGCGCTGCCAAGGCGGTCGACTATGTCGGCGCAGGCACGATCGAGTTCATCGCCGACGGCAGCGAAGGCCTGCGCGCCGATCGCATCTGGTTCATGGAAATGAACACACGGCTTCAGGTCGAACATCCCGTGACCGAGGAAATCACGGGCGTCGATCTGGTCGAATGGCAGTTGCGCGTCGCGTCGGGCGAACCGCTGCCGCTGGCCCAAGATGACCTCTGCATCAACGGCCACGCCATGGAGGCGCGGCTGTACGCGGAAGATCCGATCAAGGGCTTCCTGCCCTCCATCGGGCGTCTCGATACGTTCGATCTGGGCGAGGGTTGCCGTATCGACACTGGGGTTGAACAAGGTGCGGAGATTTCGCCCTTCTACGACCCGATGATCGCCAAGATGATCGCCCATGGCCCGACCCGCAACGACGCCAGGCACACCCTCGCAGCCGCACTGGACGATACCGCGATCTGGCCGCTCAAGACCAATGCGGGTTTTCTGGTCAAGGCGTTGGAGAATCCCGACTTCGTGGCTGCCAGACTCGATACCGGGCTGATTGCGCGAGAGGGCGATGCCTTGATGCCCCCGCTTCGGCCCGATGCCGATGCCTTGGCCGATGCTGCTACCGCTCTGACATCGGGTGGTGCCTTGGCTGGCTTCCGCCTCAATGCGCCGGTGCGGGCAGAGGCGGCTTTCCTGCTGGATGGCGAAACCGTGACCATTGCCTTCGATCCGCGCGGGGGAGATGCTGAGCCGAACCGTGAAGATGTGCTGATCGCGCAAGGCGGACAGGTCTGGCGGCTGGCCCCCTGGCGCACCGCGGGTGGCGCAGGCGGAGCAGCCTCCGACGGCGCAATCCTTTCCCCCATGCCCGGCCGCATCATCGCGGTAGCGGTCGCGGCGGGTGACGCTGTGGTCAAAGGCCAGAAACTCCTGACGCTCGAAGCCATGAAGATGGAGCATAGCCTGATCGCCCCCTTCGATGGCACCGTCGCGGAACTGAACGCCGCCGAGGGCGGACAGGTGAGCGAAGGCGTGTTGTTGGCCAAGATCGCCAAAACCGCATAGCCGCTGTCCTACATCCTGCCTTTCAGGCTATGATGCGGGTCGCGCCTCCGTTTGAAATATTCAGTCCCCAGCGTGGCATATAATGTCAAAAACTGCGGGAAATATGCGAAGTTAAGGGAAAAACATGGCCGGGCGCTTTTACGATCAGTGGACCATCGGCGACACGATCGTCCACGATATCCGCCGCACCGTGACGGAGACCGACAATCTCCTGTTCACGACGATGACGCATAATCCGCAGCCGCTGCATCTCGACGCCGAGTTCGCCAAGGCCAGCGAGTTCGGCCAGATCCTCGTCAACGGCACCTTCACCTTCGCGCTGATGATCGGGCTGTCGGTGGGCGACACGACGCTGGGCACGCTGGTCGCGAACCTAGGCTATGACAAGCTGGTGATGCCAAAGCCCGTCTTCATCGGCGACACGCTGCGCTGCGACTCCGAAGTCACCGACTTGAAGCCCAGCAAATCGCGGCCCGGCGCAGGCATCGTCACCTTCACCCATCGCCTGCGCAACCAGCGCGACGAGATCGTCTGCCAGTGCCTGCGCATGGCCCTGCTCCAGGAGAGCGGCACGGCGGCGTAAGAAAATGGCGTGCAGGGCGGGCAAAAGGAATAATTTGTTCCAAAGCTGGCCCCTGCGCTGTAGAGGGGCCGCCTCAAAGCCCTAAAGGACCGCCATCATGCCTGCCTATCGTTCACGCACCACCACCCACGGCCGCAACATGGCGGGCGCGCGCGGCCTGTGGCGCGCGACGGGGATGAAGGACGAGGATTTCGGCAAGCCGATCATCGCGGTGGTCAACAGCTTCACCCAGTTCGTGCCGGGCCATGTCCACCTCAAAGACCTCGGCCAGCTCGTCGCGCGCGAGATCGAGGCAGCAGGCGGCGTCGCCAAGGAATTCAACACCATCGCGGTCGATGACGGCATCGCCATGGGCCATGGCGGGATGCTCTACTCGCTGCCCAGCCGGGATCTGATCGCCGACAGCGTCGAATATATGGTCAACGCCCATTGCGCCGACGCGATGGTCTGCATCTCCAATTGCGACAAGATCACGCCCGGCATGTTGATGGCCGCGATGCGCCTCAACATCCCCGCCGTCTTCGTCTCCGGCGGGCCGATGGAAGCCGGCAAGGTCTTGATGCGCGGCAAGGAGGTCGCACTCGACCTGGTCGACGCGATGGTCGTCGCCGCCGACGAAAGCTATACCGACGAGGAAGTGCAGACGATCGAACGCTCCGCCTGCCCGACCTGCGGCAGTTGTTCGGGCATGTTCACCGCCAATTCGATGAACTGCCTGACCGAAGCGCTGGGGCTGTCGCTGCCGGGCAACGGTTCGACGCTCGCCACCCATTCGGACCGCGAACGGCTGTTCCGCGAGGCGGGCCATGTCATCGTCGATCTCGCCAAACGCTATTATGAGCAGGACGACGACACCGCCCTGCCCCGCACCATCGCCAGCTTCGCCGCGTTCGAAAATGCGATGAGCCTCGACATCGCCATGGGCGGTTCGACCAACACCGTCCTCCATCTGCTCGCCGCCGCGCATGAAGGCGGGGTCGATTTCACCATGGCCGATATCGATCGTTTGTCGCGCCGGGTGCCGTGCCTGTGCAAGGTCGCGCCCGCCAAGCAGGACGTGCATATGGAGGATGTCCATCGCGCCGGTGGCATCATGGCGATATTGGGCGAACTCGAACGCGCCGGGCTGGTCGATACGTCGCTGCCCACCGTTCACGCCCCGACCATGGCGGCTGCGCTCGCCCGCTGGGACATTGGCCGCACCAATAGCGAGGAAGTCCGCAATTTCTTCCGCGCGGCCCCCGGTGGCGTGCCCACCCAGACCGCGTTCAGCCAGTCGGCGCGTTGGGAGGAACTCGACACCGACCGCGAAAAGGGCGTGATCCGCTCGGCCGAGCATCCCTTCTCGAAGGATGGCGGGCTTGCAGTCCTCTATGGCAACCTCGCGCCCGAAGGCTGCATCGTGAAGACCGCGGGCGTGGATGACTCCATCCTGACCTTCCACGGCACCGCGCGAGTCTATGAAAGCCAGGATGCCTCGGTCGTCGGCATTCTCGGCAACGAGGTGAAAGCAGGCGACGTCGTCGTCATCCGCTATGAAGGGCCAAAGGGCGGCCCCGGCATGCAGGAAATGCTCTATCCGACCAGCTATCTGAAATCCAAGGGGCTGGGCAAGGAATGCGCGCTGATCACCGACGGGCGCTTTTCAGGCGGTACGTCGGGCCTGTCGATCGGCCATGTCTCGCCGGAAGCCGCTGAAGGCGGCCTGATCGCGCTGGTCCAGACCGGCGATCCGATCGTCATCGACATCCCCAACCGCGTCATCAAGCTGGATCTGGACGACGCCGTACTGGCCGAGCGCCGTGCCGAGATGGAGAAGATGGGCGTCAAGGCCTGGAAGCCCTTTGGCCGCAAGCGCGCCGTTTCCCCGGCCTTGCGCGCCTATGCGGCGATGACGACCAACGCCGCCAAGGGCGCGGTGCGCGACGTCAGCCAGATCGAGAAATAAGCGCCATGCTGCGCGGCGTTCATCATATCGCGATCATCGGGTCGGACTATGCGCGCTCACGCCGCTTCTATGTCGAGGTGCTGGGCTTGCCGGTGCTGCATGAGGTCTATCGCGAGGCGCGCGATAGCTGGAAGTGCGATCTCGATGCGGGCAATGCCCGTATCGAACTCTTCTCCTTCCCCGCGCCGCCGCCCCGCCCCTCCCGCCCCGAAGCCTGCGGCCTGCGCCATCTGTCCTTCGTGGTGCGCGACATCGACGCCGAAGTCGCGCGCCTCGCGACGCATGACGTGGCGTGCGAGCCGATCCGCGTCGATGAATATACAGGGCAGCGCTTCACTTTCTTCAGCGACCCGGACGGTTTGCCGCTGGAACTCTACGAGGAAGCCTGACCCTCACCGATCTTGCGCATCGCGGATTTGTCTGACTTAATGGGCGCCAAGACTGGGGGTGAGGCGGCATGAACGATAGCAGCGATCCATTTGCGGCCCTGCACGCGCGCAGCCACCCGCTGCGCGGTTCGCTCTCGCGGGAAATGCATGTCCGCAAGATGCCCCGGCTCCAGGCACCCGCGCGCGTCGTGCAGTTCGTCCTGCTGGTCGATGACGCGGACATCGACGCCAGCCTGACGATCATGCGCAGCCTGCTGGCACCGCATGATGTGCCGTTCGATCCGACTGGCCGCTTCCTCAATTGCCGGATTGGTGCGCTGGGTTTCACCTGGGAACGGCATAGCGAGTTCATGACCTACAGCTTCCTCGCTGCTGGTGGCGGGCCGGTGTTCGACCTCGCTCCCTTCGCGCAGGCGGCCCAATGGATCGGCGCGCTGCCCGGCCGGGTGATCCGCTCGACCCAGATTGCGCTGATCGCCGATGCGCCCGATGAGGCGACTATCGCCACCCATTTTGCCCAGGACGACCTCATCATCTCCAATGTCGCCGATGGCCAGGCGCGCATCTGGAGCGACTTTCGCCTCCATCCCGATGGCTTTGGCCGACTGCTCGTTCAGGATAAGGGGTTGCAGGGGGCGGAACTGGCCCAGTTGGTCCAGCGGCTGCAAGAGCTTGGCAATTATCGCAAGATCGCCTTGCTAGGCCTTCCCGAAGCGCAGGCCGCGACCCCGCTGCTCACCGGCCTTGAACAGCGACTGACCGCCATCACTGCGCGCGTCGCCGAGCCGGATGCCGACGCCGATGCGGTGCTGGAGGCGCTCTCAGCATTGGCGGCCGAACTGGCGCAGATCGTCGCGCGCACCCGCTATCGCATGAGCGCGACGCAGGCCTATGCCGCCATCTGCCGCGACCGCATCCGCGCCTTGGAGGTCGCGCCGGTGCGCGGTTATGGCTCGCTCGACGATTTCACCGAACGGCGGCTGCTGCCCGCGATGCGGACCTGCGACGCCTTCACCCGGCGGCTGGAGGATCTGTCGCAGCGCACCGCCTGGACCAGCGCGATGCTGCGCACGCGAGTCGACACCGCGCTCGCCCGCCGCAACCGCGATCTGCTGGCATCAATGGACCGGCGCACCGGCCTGCAACTGCGCTTGCAGCATACGGTCGAGGGGCTGTCGGTGGTGGCGGTCAGCTATTATACGCTGGGGTTGTGGCACTATCTCAAGGAAGCGCTGGAGCATCAGGGCGCCCATCTGCCCGGCTGGATCGACATCGCCTTGATCCCCGCCATCATACTGGCCGTCTGGCTCGGCATCCGCCAGCTCAAGAAAGTAAAGCGGCCCGCACCCAACAGCCACTAACCCGCGTTCAACGCGGGCGGCAGTTCACGCCGCAGGAGCGCGACCAAGGCCGTGACCTTGGGCGAGAGATGCCGACGTTGGGGATAGACCGCCCAAATGGCTTCATCCCGCGGCCGGATGTCGGCCAACACCAGTTGCAGCGCCCCGCTTCGCAAATGGGGCAGCACATAAAATTCGGGCAATTGGCAAATGCCCATACCCTGAACAGCGGCGTCCAATATAGCCCGACCACTATTGATCTGCAATCGTCCGGTGGGGCGATGGAGCCGATCGCGGCCGTCTTCGCAGAAATGCCAGGTGCTGGTCGATCCCAGCAGACATTGATGGGCGTCCAGATCTTCGACCGTCCTGGGTCGGCCGACAGCGTCGAGATAGCTGGGCGCAGCGCAGGTGCAGAGCGAGCGCGACGCGATGCGCGTGCGGATCATCTGCGAGTCCGCCATTTCGCCGGTTCGGATGGCCAGATCGAAGCCATCCGCCACCAGATCGACGAGGCGATTGGTCAGTTCCATGGTGATGCTGAGCCGCGGATAGGCGGCGGCGTAGCGACTGACGATCGGCGCGACGAACAATTCGCCCAAGGCGGTCGAACAGGTGATGCGCAACTGCCCTTGTGGTTCGCCTGTTGCGCTGACCGAGGTGATTGCTTCTTCCCGGTCCGCGATCAACCGTTCGCAATAGTTCAGGAAGGTCCGGCCGGTATCGGTCAGCGTCACCCGCCGCGTGGTACGGTGGAACAGCGGTGCATCCAGCCGCTTCTCCAATCGCGCAATGGCACGACTGCAATGGGTTACGGAACAGCCGAGCTTTGCCGCCGCGCCAGAAAAGGAGCTGGCATTGGCCACCGCCACAAATTCGTCGATCCCCGACCATCTATCCGTCATTATAACCATAGGGTTGTAAACTTTTGCTAAAACACGTCTTTATCACATCCGTTGCCGGGCGCTAGAAGGCCGCCAACTGGATAGGGAGTGCCATATGAAGACCCGCGCCGCCGTCGCCTTTGAAGCCAAGAAGCCGCTCGAAATCGTCGAACTCGACCTGGAAGGGCCAAAGGCGGACGAAGTGCTGGTGGAAATCATGGCAACCGGCATCTGCCATACCGACGCCTACACCCTCGACGGTTTCGACAGCGAGGGCATTTTCCCGTCCGTATTGGGCCATGAAGGCGCAGGCATCGTGCGCGAAGTCGGCGCGGGCGTCACCAGCGTCAAGCCGGGCGACCATGTCATCCCACTCTACACCCCTGAATGCCGACAGTGCAAAAGCTGCCTGTCGGGCAAGACAAACCTCTGTACCGCCATCCGCGCGACGCAGGGCAAGGGGCTGATGCCCGACGGCACGACCCGCTTTTCCTACAAAGGCCAACCCATCTACCATTATATGGGCTGTTCGACCTTCTCCAACTTCACTGTCCTGCCGGAGATTGCGGTCGCCAAGATCCGCGAAGACGCGCCGTTCGACAAGAGCTGCTATGTCGGCTGCGGCGTCACCACGGGCGTAGGCGCGGTGGTGAACAGCGCCAAGGTTCGCGTGGGCGACAATGTCATCGTATTCGGCCTCGGCGGCATTGGCCTGAACGTATTGCAGGGCGCGCGCATGGTGGGGGCCGACAAGATCATCGGCGTCGACATCAATCCCGACCGCGAGGCATGGGGCAAGCGCTTTGGCATGACCCATTTCGTCAATCCCAAGGAGATTGAGGGTGATATTGTCCAGCATCTGGTGGCCATGACCGATGGCGGGGCGGACCATACGTTCGACTGCACCGGCAACACCACGGTTATGCGCCAAGCGCTGGAGGCCTGCCATCGCGGCTGGGGCGTGTCGACCGTCATCGGCGTCGCGGAAGCGGGCAAGGAAATCAGCACTCGCCCGTTCCAGCTCGTCACCGGCCGCGTCTGGCAGGGTAGCGCCTTTGGCGGTGCCAAGGGCCGCACCGACGTCCCCAAGATCGTCGACTGGTATATGAACGGCAAGATCGAGATCGACCCTATGATCACCCATGTCCTCAGCCTTGACGAGATCAACAAGGGTTTCGACCTGATGCATGCGGGCGAAAGCATCCGCAGCGTCGTCATTTTCTGATATTTTGAGCGAGGAAGAACCTTATGTCTATTTTTACCCATGCCTGCGTTGGCACCAACGATATTTCCGCATCACAGGCTTTTTACGACGCAGCCCTCGGCGCACTCGGCATCGATAATCTGGGCGCGATGGGCGACAAGGCGTTTCTCTATGGCAAGGGGACGCCGGAGTTTCTGGTCCTGACCCCGGCAAATGGCGAACCGGCCTGCCATGCCAATGGCGGTACGCTGGGTTTTGCCGCCGCCACCCGCGCGCAAGTCCGCGCCTTCCATGAAGCAGGCCTTGCACATGGCGGCACCTGCGAAGGAGCGCCTGGTCCCCGCGCCTTCGCGCCGACGGCCTATGCCGCCTATATGCGCGACCCCACCGGCAACAAGATTTGCGCCTATTGCTACGCTGACGGCGAGTGAGCGGCATGACCGGCATGGAGACGGTATCGACCAATCGCGCCTTTGGCGGGGTGCAGGGCGTCTATCGCCATGCCTCCGCCGTCTGCGGCAGCGACATGACCTTCTCGGTCTATGTCCCGCCCCATGCGCCCGGCACGACGCTACCAGTGGTCTGGTATCTGTCGGGCCTGACCTGCACCCATGCCAATGTCACGGAAAAGGGCGAATATCGCCGCCTCTGCGCTGAACTCGGCCTCATCTTCGTTGCGCCCGATACGTCGCCGCGCGGCGAAGCTGTGGCCGATGATCCCGATGGCGCCTATGATTTTGGGCTTGGGGCGGGCTTTTATGTCGATGCGACGCAGCCGCCCTTCGCCATCCACTATCACATGTGGTCCTATGTAACCGAAGAACTGCCCGCGCTGGTTGCGGCGCAATTCCCCGCCGACATGGCACGCCAGTCGATCATGGGCCATTCCATGGGCGGCCATGGCGCATTGACCATCGGTCTAACCTTCCCCGATCGGTTCAAAGCCGTGTCCGCCTTCGCCCCGATCGTTGCGCCCTCGCAAGTTCCCTGGGGCCAGAAAGCGTTGAGCGGCTATCTTGGCGATGATCGCGCGGCCTGGCGTCATCATGATGCGGTGGCGCTGATCGAGGATGGCGCGCGGGTTGCCGATCTGCTGGTGGATCAGGGAGAGGCCGATCCCTTCCTTGCCGAACAGCTTCGCCCCGACCTGCTGGACGCGGCTTGCAAGGCGGCGGGCATTCCGCTGACCCTGCGGCTCCAGTCCGGCTATGACCATAGCTATTATACCATCTCGACCTTCATGGAGGATCATCTGCGCTGGCATAGCGCCCGCCTCTGACCCATGGAGCGCTTTACGGTCATGCCCCGTCCCGTGTAAGGGCAAGGGCATGACCCAAGCCAATCCCCTGCTCGACAGCCGCCTGCATCCTCAGTTTGGCGACATCCATCCCGACCATGTCCTGCCCGCCGTGGAAAGCGCCATCGCCACCCACCGTGCCGCCATGGCCCAGTGCGCCCAAGCGTCGGGCTTTGCCGCCGTCTTCCTGGCCAAGGAAAGCGCCGACGCTGCCCTGTCGCGCATATGGGGCACGATCGACCATCTGATCGGCGTGACCAACAGCCCCGAACTGCGTGCCGCCCATGGGGAAGCCCAGCCGCTGATCCACAGCTATTTTGCCGAAGTCGGGCAAGACCGGCCGCTCTACGACGCGCTTGCCGCCATCCCGACCGAGGGACTGGACGAGGCGCAGGCGCGCGCGCTGGCGCTGACGCTGCGCGGCTTCGAATTGTCTGGCGTCAGCCTGGACGGGGACGATCGTGCTGCCTTTGCCGCCAATAGCGTCGAACAGGGACGATTGGCGACCGCGTTCGCCAATGCGGTGATGGATGCGACCGAGGCCTGGACGCTGCACCTGACCGACGACATGCGCCTGGCAGGTGTGCCGCAGAGCGATCAGGATGCGATGGCACGCGCCGCGCAGGCGAAGGGGCTGGACGGCTGGCTCATCGATCTTCACGCGCCGTCGGTGCGCGCAATTACCGCTTTTGCGCAGGATCGCGACCTGCGCCGTACCGTCTACGAAGCCTATGGCACCCGCGCCTCCGATCAGGGACCGCAGGCAGGCCAGTTCGACAATGGCGACCGGATCGCGCAATTGCTGGCCTTGCGGCAGGATGCCGCGCGCTTGCTGGGCCATAGCGATGCGGTGGCGCTGTCGCTGTCGACCAAGATGGCGCGCGATGGGGCTGAGGTCGACGCCTTCCTTGTCGACCTGGCGCAACGGGCGCGGCCGCGCGCGCAGGAGGAACTGGCCGAACTGACCGCCTTCGCCCGCGATCATCTCGACATAGCGACAATCGAGCCATGGGACGTGGCCTATGTGACCGAGCATATGCGCCGCGCGGTGCATGCGGTGGACGAGGCGGAAATCCGCGCGCACCTGCCGCTGGCGCGCGTGCTTGACGGGCTGTTCGCCTTGGTCACCGACCTGTTCGAACTGGAGATCCGCGCCGCCGATGGCGATGCGCCGGTGTGGCATCCCGATGTGCGCTATTTCACGTTGCACCGGGCAGGCGAGGATGCGCCGGTCGCCGCGCTCTATTGCGACATGTTCGCGCGGGCGGGCAAGCGGGGCGGCGCGTGGATGGATGTGTGCCGCCCCCGCCTGCGTGAAGCCGATCGGGAGCAGATGCCGATCGCCTATCTGGTGTGCAATTTCGCCAGCGGCGGCGCGGACCGTCCGGCGCATCTTACCCATTCTGATATGGTCACGCTGTTCCATGAAATGGGCCATTGCCTGCATCATCTGCTGACGCAGGTGGACCTGCCTTCGATCGGGGGCATCGCCGGGGTCGAATGGGATGCGGTGGAACTGCCGAGCCAGTTTCTGGAGAATTTTGCCTGGGAGCCTGCGATGCTGCGCCGGGTGTCGGCGCATGAGACGAGCGGCACGCCGCTGGATGAGGCGATGATCGGCCGGATGCTCGCCGCGCGCCGCTTCATGGGCGCGCTCGCTTTGCTGCGGCAGGTGGAGTTCGCCCTGTTCGATCTGCGTCTGCATCTGGCGGCGGCGCAGGCTGATGGTCCCTCGGCGCAGGAAGTGCTGCAAGCCGTGCGGCAGGAAGTAGCCGTCATTCATCCGCCGGAATGGCATCGCTTCGCCCATGGCTTCAGCCATATCTTCGCGGGCGGCTATGCGGCGGGCTATTACAGCTATTTGTGGGCCGAACGCCTGTCGGCCGATGCTTTCGAAGCCTTTGCCGACGAGCGCGCCGACCGTGCCGCCTTGGGTGGCCTGTTCCGCGACCATGTGCTGGCACGGGGCGGATCGCGGCCTGCGCTCGACAATTTCGTCGGCTTTCGGGGCCGCGAGCCGGATTCGGCCGCGCTGCTGCGGGCGCTGGGCCTGGCCGCATGAGTGGTGGGGTGTCGCGGGACTGGCTGGCCGAGGCGATCAGGCGGATCGAGGCGGATTATAACCGCTCCGCCGACACCCACCTTATCCGCCTGCCCTTGCCGCGACACCCCGGCATCACCCTGTATCTAAAAGATGAAAGCTCGCACCCGACCGGCAGCCTCAAGCATCGGCTGGCGCGCTCGCTCTTTCTCTATGCGTTGTGCAATGAATGGATCGGGCCGCAGACGACGGTGATCGAGGCCTCATCCGGCTCGACCGCCGTGTCCGAAGCCTATTTCGCCAAGATGCTGGGACTGCGCTTCATCGCCGTGGTGCCAGCGTCTACCGCCGCGCCCAAGCTCGATGCCATCCGCTTTCACGGCGGCGAGATCCATGCGGTCGATGATCCCCGCACCGTCTATGCCACGGCGCAACGGTTGGCGCAGGAAACCGGCGGCCATAATCTCGATCAGTTCACCTATGCCGAGCGCGCGACCGACTGGCGCGGCAATAATAATATCGCGCAGAGCATCTTCACCCAGATGGCGCAGGAAGAATATCCCATTCCCAGCTGGATTGTCTGTGGCGCGGGGACGGGTGGCACATCGGCGACGATCGGCCGCTTCATCCGCTACGAACGGCATGCGACCCGCCTGTGCGTCGCCGATCCCGTCAATTCGGTCTTTCATCGTCATCATGCCGACCCGTCGGTCACCACCCTGCCCGAAGGTTGTGCCGCGCGGATCGAGGGGATCGGGCGGCCCCGCGTCGAGCCGAGCTTCATCCCGTCGGTCATCGACCGGATGATCGCGGTGGAGGATGCGCAGTCGATCGGCGCGATGCATGCATTGGCGGGCCTGTTGGGTCGCCGCGTCGGTGGATCGACCGGCACTAATATCTGGGCCTGCATGGCGATCGCCGATGAGATGGCGCGGGCAGGCGAACAGGGTAGTATCGTCACGCTGCTATGCGACAGTGGCGATCGCTATGGCTGCACCTATTATGATGCGGGCTGGACGAACGCGCATGGCATCGACTGGCAGGCTGATGCGGCCAGTATTGTCGGGCGTATGACGGCATGAGTCGGGGTGGCGACGAACCGAAGTGACAGGAGCATTGCCGTTGTCGCCGGGTTGCCCGATAAGGCGATATGACAGACTCATTACAAAGCGGCCCCGGCACGCTTGATCGCATACAACAGAATTTTCTTGCCAAGGGCGAACGACGACTGCTGACCTGGCTATGCAGCCGGATGCCGAGCTGGGTCACGCCCGACCGCCTGACCTTCGCCGGGGTGATCGGCGCGGTGATGACCTTTGCCGGTTATGTAGCCAGCAATTGGGGCGCGGCGTGGCTGATCCTCGCCATTAGCGGCTATGTCGTTCAATGGTTCGGGGATTCGATGGACGGCAGCCTGGCGCGGTTCCGGCGGATCGAGCGGCCATCCTATGGCTATTTCATCGACCATAGTTGCGACGGGCTGGTCACGCTGCTGATCCTGGCGGGGATAGGGCTTAGCCCCTTCGTGACGATGGACGTCGCGATGGTGGCGCTGGCGGGCTATCTGCTGTTGTCCATCCACGCCTATCTTTCCGCCCGCGTGCTGGGCGAGTTCAAACTCTCCTATCTGTCGGCCGGGCCGACCGAATTGCGGCTAATGCTGATCGGCCTGACCATCATGATGATGATGCTGGGCTATGGGCCGGGCCTGTTCGGGCGCTGGTCGGGCTTCGACATATTCGTCGGCGCGGTGGGCGGGCTGCTGATTATCCTGTTCATCGGCCAGACGCTGATCACCGGACGGCGGCTGGCGCATAAGGATGCGGGGCTGCTCTAGGGGCGGTCGGCGTCGGGCTGCCGATCGGGATGGGCCTGGGCGACGGACGCGAGGCTCGACAGGCGGATACCGATCGCGCGGATCAGCGGGAAGGGCTGCACATCGACGCCGAAGCGATGCGCACCATAGAGTTGCGGTAGCAGGAAACAGTCGGCCAGGCCGGGCGTATCGCCGAAGGTGAAGTCGCCGCCATGGCGGACAATCTGTTCCTCCAGCGCGGCGAAGCCTTCGCTGATCCAGTGGCCGATCCAGGTGGTGATCTGATCGGGGCTAGCCGCGAAATCGCCACGTAGCCGGTCAAGGACGCGCAGATTGTTGAGCGGGTGAATGTCGCACCCGACAAGCGCCGCCATGCCGCGCACCACCGCCCGGTCGAACGCATTGGCGGGCAGCAGCGGCAGGTCGGGATATTGCTCGTCCAGCCATTCAATGATCGCGCCGGACTGGGTGAGGACACCGTCTGGCGTCTCCAGCGCGGGAACGAGCGCTTGCGGGTTGAGCGCGCGGAAGGACGGGGCGCGATGCGCGCCAGTGCGCAGGTCGTAGGGCGTCTGGCGATAGTCCAGCCCCTTGAGCGCCAGCGCGATGCGCACCCGGTAGGCGGCGCTCGACCGCCAATAGCCGTGCAGCATCATGCCAGTCAGCCTTTCGCCGGAAGGATGCGGGCGCGGCATTCGCCAAAGCCGATCGGCACGAAGCCTTCGCGTTGCGCAGTTGCGGTGAGGACCACTTCATCGCCATCCTCCAAAAAGGTGCGCTGTTCGCCCGATGGCAGGGTCATCGGTTCCGCCCCGCCACGGCTGATTTCGAGCAGGCTGCCATAGGCGCTGCGATCCGGACCGGAAATGGTGCCGGTGCCGAGCAGATCGCCGGGCTGGAGGTTGCAGCCGTTCGAGGCATGATGAGCGACGATCTGCGCGGGCGTCCAATACATGTTCGATGAGGGGCCGTGGCTGAGCGCGAAGTCCGGCAGCCCTTGATCGCGCATCCGGGTGGTGGAAAGGGTTACGCTAAGGTCGAGCGCTAGAGCGCCGCCAGCCTGATCCTGTTCATCCCAGAGATAGGGCAAGGGCTTGGGGTCGGCGGCGTCGCGTGCTGGCTGCGCAGCGCGGAAGGGGGCTAGGGCTTCGGGGGTGATGACCCAGGGCGAGATGGTGGAATGGAAATTCTTGGCGAGGAAGGGGCCGAGCGGCACATATTCCCAGGCCTGAAAATCGCGCGCCGACCAGTCGTTGAGCAGGCAGAAGCCCGCAATATGGTCGGCCGCCTGACCGATCGGGATGGGCTCGCCCAATTCATTGCCCTCGCCAATCCACAGGCCCAGTTCCAGCTCATAATCCAGCCGCCGGGTCGGGCCGAAGCTGGGTTCGCTATCCTGTGGTCCCTTGGTCTGGCCGGCCGGGCGGATCACAGGGACGCCGGAGGGGCGGATTGAAGAGGCGCGGCCATGATAGCCAATGGGAACATATTTATAGTTAGGCAGCAGCGGATTGTCGGGGCGGAACAACTGGCCGACATGGGTGGCGTGATGGATGCCGACATAGAAATCGGTATAGTCGCCGATGGTAGCCGGGAGGTGGAGTTCGCAAGCCGCCATCGGGTGCAGGGCGGGTTCGACCGCTGCCTTAAACGCCAAATCGGACAGCGAAGCGGACATTGCTTTGCGTAATTCGCGGCGGAGGACGGTTGGCAGGGCGAAGAAACTGTTGAGGCGGGTCTGGTTCAGCGCCGCCTGCAAGTTGGTCGGCAGAATGTCGATTATGGCTTTTATATCAAGGATATAGTCACCGATCGCGACACCCGCGCGCGGGCCCCCGCCCGGTGGCGAGAAGATGCCGAGCGGCAGATTCTGGATCGGGAATGCGGCATGGCCGTTCGCGCTGGTGACCCAGCTTTGCAGGTCGGCGGCGTGGGTGTGGTCGATCATGCGGCGTCCTTGTCTGTGGGGAGCTGCGCCTTGCGGAAGCCATCCCAGCACTGGTCATAGTCGGGCTGGGCGAAGGGGGCTTGCGCGGCGAAATTCGTGGGGCGGAAGGGGAAGCGGCTTTCGAACATGAAGGCCATGGTCGCTTCGATTTTGTGCGGGGCCAAGGGGGCGGAGATGCCCGCTTCGTAACTGGCGCGGTCGGGGCCATGGCTCGCCATCTGATTGTGCAGCGATGCGCCGCCGGGGGCGAAGCCGCCTGCCTTTGCGTCATAGGTGCCGGTGATCAGGCCCATAAATTCGCTCATGATGTTGCGGTGGAACCAGGGTGGACGGAACGTGTCCTCCGCCACCATCCAGCGCGGCGGGAAGATGACGAAGTCGCAATTGGCAGTGCCCGGCGTATCGCTGGGGCTGGTCAGGACGGTGAAGATGGACGGGTCGGGATGATCGAAGCTGACCGTGTTGATCGTGTTGAAGCGGCGCAAATCATAGCGGCAGGGCGCGAGATTGCCGTGCCAGGCGACGACATCGAACGGGCTGTGTGGCAGGCGGGTGGACCAGAGCTGACCCTGGAATTTCTGGATGAGGTCGACCGGCGCGTCGACATCCTCGAACCAGGCGACCGGCGTTTCGAAATCGCGCGGATTGGCGAGGCCGTTCGATCCGATCGGGCCGAGGTCCGGCAAGCGGAAGGCCGCGCCGTAATTTTCGCAGACATAGCCGCGCGCGACCGGGCCCAGCAATTCGACGCGGAAGCGCAGGCCGCGCGGGATGAGGGCGATCTGGAGCGGAGTGACGTCGAAGCGACCGAGTTCGGTGACGAGGCGGATAGCCCCTTCCTGCGGCACGATCAGCATTTCGCCGTCCGCGTTGAAAAAGGCGCGGTCCTGCATCGAGCGGTTGCAGGTGTAGAGATGCACCCCCTGCCCCGTGCCCGCCGCGACATCGCCATTGCCGCAATAGGTGACGAGGCCGTCGAGGAAATCGGTCGGATCGGTAGGGATCGGCAGCGGATCCCAGCGCAGCCGGTTGGGGGATGGTGGCAGGTCGGTGAAAGGCGCGGAACGAAATTGGCCAGCCCCTTGCCAGGGTCGATAGGTGCCATGCTGCGCGGTCGGGCGCAGGCGGTAGAGCCAGCTGCGGCGGTTCTCGGCGCGGGGTGCGGTGAAGGCCGTGCCTGACAGCTGTTCAGCATAGAGGCCAAAGGGCACCTTCTGCGGCGAGTTACAGCCGACCGGCAGCGCGCCTGGCACCGCCTGCGTCGCGAAATGATTGGCAAAGCCGGTCATCATATTGTCGCTGGCGCGCATTGCCCTGCCCTCTCCGGCCGATAGTTTCCTTTGCAACCATCATAGGCCTTGCCGAACTGGTGTCAAATGTTACTATCTGCCATGTCCGCCGCTATGCTCACGCTCGATCATTTCCTGCCTTATCGCCTGTCCTTCACCGCCAATCTGGTGAGCGACGCGGTGGCGAGCGCCTATCAGGCTCTGTTCGGACTGCGCATTCCCGAATGGCGGGTGATTGCGGTGACGGCCGAGAGCGTGGACGGAATCACCCAGCAGGCGATCGGCATCCGCACGCGGATGGACAAGGTGACGGTGAGCCGCGCGGCCAAGAGCCTGATCGCGCGCGACCTGATCGCGCGCAGGCCTAACGCCGCCGATCAGCGATCGCATCTGTTGGTGCTGACGAGCGAGGGGCGCGCCCTATATGAGGCGGTGGTGCCAAAGGCGCTGGAGTTGGAGCAGCAGATTTTCAGCCGCTTTGCCAAGACCGAGCTGGACCAGTTCGCGGCGATGTTGCGCTATATCGATGGAATCGTGCTGGCATCCGGCCTGTCGGGCGGCGCGTCATCGGGCGATTGACGGGCCAGACCAAGAATGGGGGCCGGACCTTTGTGGATCGGCCCCCTGTTTCTGTCAGGCCATCAGGGCCTTCACCGTTTCGACCACCCGATCGGGCGAGACGATATAGGCGTCTTCCAGCACCTTGGCGAAAGGCACCGGCGAATAGGGCGCGCCAAGGCGGCGGACCGGGGCTTTGAGCTGACCGAACAATTCTTCGGCTATGGTCGAGGCGATTTCGCCGCCGGGGCCGAAATGGCGCACCGCTTCATGGGCGATCACGGCGCGGCCTGTCTTGGCGACGGAAGCCAGCACGGCTTCCTTGTCCCAGGGCGATACGGTGCGCAGGTCGATCAGTTCGACCGAAATGCCCGCCTCTGCCAAGGGGGCAAGCGCCTGCTGGCAGCGGATGACCTGCGAGGACCAGGAGACGATGGTGACGTCGGTCCCTTCCTGCACGATCCGCGCCTTGCCGAGCGGAACGGGCACTATCACATCGGGCACTTCGGCAGGGATGAACAGCGATCCGGCCGATTCGATGAAGATGCAGGGGTCCGGGTCTTGGATGCAGGACAGTAGCAATCCTGCATAGTCGACCGGGTTGGACGGCGCGACGACCTTGATCCCTGCCGTGTGCGCGAACCAGCCTTCGAGATGATCGGCATGTTGGCCCGCCGTCTGCCAGCCGGCACCCGTCAGCGTGCGGATGGTGATCGGCACGGTGCTCTGCCCACCCGACATGAAGCGCAGCTTGGCGGCATGGTTGAAGATCATATCCATGGCGACGGCGGTGAAGTTCATCAGCATGATTTCGGCGACGGGCTTATAGCCCGCCAGCGCCGCGCCGATGGCGGCACCGATGATCGCCTGTTCGGAAATGGGCGTCGATTTGACGCGATCGTCGCCGAATTTGGTCGACAAGCCCGCCGTCGCGCCGGTGACGCCGCCACCTTCGCGATCGGCGATATCCTCGCCCAGCACAATCACCTTGTCATCTTCGGCCATGGCTTGATGCAGGGCTGCATTTACGGCCTGGAGGCTGTTCATCTTCTTGGCGCTCATGCCGGGATCTCCTGCGCAAAGACATCGCGGCGGAGTTCGTCCACCGATGGTAAGGGGCTGGCGAGGCCGAATTCCTGCGCATCCTCGATCTCGGCTTCGATCGTCGCCTGCATTGTGGCCAGCGTCTCTTCGGTCGCGTGGCCCTGTTCGATCAGCCAGGTCTTGAAGGCGGGCAGCGGGTCATTTTCGATGGCCGCCGTCTTTTCTTCCTTGGTCATATATTTATCGTCGTCGCCCAGCACATGGCCGTGGAAGCGGAAGGTCTTGCATTCCAGTAGGGTCGGACCTTCGCCATCGCGCGCGCGGGTGATGGCGTCATGGGCTGCTGCGAACATGGCGAGCGGGTCGTTGCCGTCAACCGTATAGCCCGGCATTCCATAGCCGATCGCGCGCTTGGCGATGAAGTCGACCGAGGTGCCGTTTTCGTAGCGCGTATGCTCGGCAAAGCCATTATTCTGGCACACGAAGATCACCGGCAGCTTCCAGACCGAGGCGAGGTTGAGCGATTCATGGAAGGCGCCGATGTTGGACGCGCCATCGCCGAAATAGGCGATGGTGACGCGCCGCGACCCGTCCAGCTTCGCCGCCCAGGCGAGGCCATTGGCGATCGGCATGGAGGAACCGACAATGCCGGTCGTTACCATGACGCCGCTTTCGGGGTGGGTAAGGTGCATCGGTCCACCCTTCCCCTTACACGTGCCATCGACACGGCCAGCGATTTCGGCCCAGAGCGGGCGCAGCGGCATATCTTTGGCCACCATGTCGTGAATGCCGCGATAGATGGTGCAAATCTTGTCGTCGTCCGTCATCAGCGATGAGAGCGTAGCGGGGATGACTTCCTGCCCGCGCGCGGAATAATAGGGCATGACGAGCCGCCCAAGCCGGATGGTCTTGCGGATGGCGTCGTCATTGCGTTCGATGCGGATCATGCGCCGGTAGATGTCTACCAGCTGGTCCGGGGTCGGCGCCGGGGCGTTGCTCAGCTCTGCCATAAAGTCCTCAGATGGCCAATGGGATGCCCCTGCATTGGCCGTTGCGGGGCGAGGGTCAACTCGCCGGGGCGATATGTCGATGCGGGCGGGGATCAAGGCCCGGAAGGCGGCGTTGATCCCCTGAAACACACCGCCAATTCGCCCCACCGATATGCGCGCGCTGCCCTTTGCGCGGCGCGCGGGGGCGTTCATGCTTGACGGGAAAGGAAGGATTTTATGACCAAGGACACACGCGACATCAACGAGCGGACGGACCGGGTGCTGCAGTTGGAAGGCGAACTGGAGGCCGAGGGCGCAGCGACGACGCAGGGAGAGGAACTGGACCATGCCCGCTCGATGCTGCACCAATGGGTGGATAGCGTGGTGGCGGTGGTATCCTCACCGGGAGTCGGGCGGGTGTCACTGATCCATGCCGATGGCGGCGAATCGCGTATCTCGTCGCCTGCCCTGCCCTATCTTCTGTCCCGACCTGCGCGCTTTACCGATCAGGGCTGATTATCGAGCCCTGCGGCGTGGCGGGCGGCGATATAGCCGAACACGAGGGAAGGACCGATGCTGGCCCCCGCGCCGACATAGACATTGCCCATGACAGACGCTGTGGTGGTGCCGGTGGCATAGAGTCCGGCGATCACCTGGCCGTCGGCATTGACCACGCGGCCACGCGCATCGGTGACGACGCCGCCATAGGTGCTGACATCGCCCGGCACGACCGGCACGGCATAGAACGGCCCCTTGTCGATCGCGCCGAGGGCGCTTTGGTCGGAAAAGGGATCGCCGACGAAGCCGCAATTATCATAGGCGCGGGCGCCGCGCTGAAAATCCTCGTCCACGCCCCTGGCTACAAAGCCGTTCCAGCGGGCGACGGTGGCCGTCAATGTGGCGGGATCGACCTTGATGCTGGTGGCGAGGTCAGCGATCGTGTCGGCTCTGTGGAGATAGCCGCTTTCGATCCAGCCATCGGGGATTTTCTTGTCGATGAACTTACCCGCGATGGCGTATAGTTCGACATAGTTGCGGTCGACGATCGCCCAACTGGGGATGGCGGGGACCAGCGCGTTCCGCTTGCGCATGGTTTCGCAATACAGTTCGTAGCTGCCGCCTTCGTTCATGTAGCGCTGGCCGCTCTGGTCCACCAATATGGCGTGGGGCTTGCCGGTCATCGATTGCGCACCCGGCGCGACATAGGTTTGATCCCAACCGGGCGCAGGCGTCATCTGGTAGCCGACCAACTGGTCCATCTGCGCCAAATGACCGCCGATCCGTTCCAATTCCTGGTGCATGTCGCCGGTGTCCCCTTCGGGCGTCTGCGACCATTGGACGCTGGTGCCGGGGATGTAGCGATCGCGCATAGCCTGATTTTGCGAGAAGCCGCCCGCGTTGATGAGGACGCCCAAGCGCGCACCGATCCGCCAGGGCTTGCCGTCCCGCACCGTTTCGACGCCTGTCGCAGCGTCATCGGCGATGATGATCTGGCGGGCGGGGGCGTTCAGCCTTATGTCCACGCCGGCGGCCAGGGCTGCCTTGAGCATGCGGCCCTGCAGCGCCGCGCCGGCGGTGGTATATTGACGCCCTAGCAGCTTGTCCCGCAGCGTGCGGCCGATGATGCGCAGCAGCATTTTGCCCGACGCCTTGTTGGTGCGGCGATGGCCCTGCGCCTCCATTCCTTCGACCAAAGTGACGTTGAATTCGGCGAAACCCTTGCGCAGCTTGTCGCGCCATGGCCCCAATTCCTTGCGGTCGAAGGGCTTTGCGACGACCGTGCGTGAGGTTTTGCAGCCGCCGGGCAGTTCGTCATAATAATCGGGCCAGAAGGTCGCGCCGCGTTGCAGGGCGACGCCCTTGTCGACCAGGAAATCGATCGCGCGCGGCGCTTGCGTGACATAGGCGCGCCGCTTTGCGGGCGAGGTGCCGGGGGCGGGATGCTCGTCCTGCGTGGCGTCGAGATAGGCCATGGCTGCCTCGGCGCTGTCGCTTTCGCCATCGGCCAGCATGAAACGGTTGGCTGGAATCCACATCACGCCGCCCGACTTGGCCGTCGTGCCGCCGACGAAGGCGGTCTTTTCGAGGATGACGACCGATTTTCCGGCGTCGCGCATGACAAGCGCCGAAGCCATCGACCCGGCGCCGCTGCCGACGACGAGCCAATCGACCATTTCGTCAAATCCGGTCATGCTATGCGCTCTCCTCTGCTTATGGCGCAGGCTATATCGGTTATGCGGCCTGCCGCCACGCCAGCCCCGCGCTTATCGCCGGGGCGACGTTGGCGGCGGCGCGGCGCGTGATATGGGGAGCGTCGAGGAGACCGACCGATGACCCAGATGCTGCCCGCCTATGAGACGATCCTGCTGGAGCGACGCGGGCGGTTGCTGGTGGTGACGCTCAACCGGCCCGATGCGATGAACGCGGTCAATCGTGTGCTGCATGACGAACTGCCCGATGCGCTGACCTTTGCCGGGACCGATGCCGATTCCGACGTCGTGTTGCTGACCGGCGCGGGGCGGGCCTTTTCGGCGGGGGGCGACATCGACCATATGGCGCATAATGCCGCGAACCCGCACCTGTTCGACCATGAGGCGCGGCAGGCGAAGCGGATCGTCTTTGCGATGCTGGACATCGAAAAGCCGGTGGTGTGCCGGATGAATGGGCATGCGGTGGGGCTGGGCGCGTCGATCGCGCTGCTGTGCGATGTGACCTTCGCGGCGGAGGGCGCGAAGATCGGCGATCCGCATGTGGGCATTGGGCTGGTCGCCGGGGATGGGGGGGCGGTCGTGTGGGCGCAGCGGATAGGGCTTGCCAAGGCCAAGGAGTATCTGCTGACCGGTGAACTGCTCAGCGCGCAAAAGGCGGCGGAGATCGGGCTGATCAACCACTGCGTTGCGCCGGAGGCACTGGACGCGGCGGTCGATGGCTTTTGCGCGACGCTGCTGGCGGGCGCGCCCAATGCGATCCGCTGGACCAAGATATTGACCAATATCGAACTCAAGCGGATCGCTGGCGCGGTGATGGAGGCGGGGATCGCCTATGAGTCGTTGAGCGTGCGGAGCGCCGATCATCGTGAGGGGATTGCGGCGTTGAAAGAGAAGCGTCCGCCGCACTTTACCGGGCGGTAGCGCGGCGCGGGCGTTTCTCGATTGCGCTCGAAACGAACGGAGAGGCTAAGCGACGTCCGCCAGTCGTATCCAGCAGCGGCCTGCGCTCGATAGGCGGATGGCTTCCTGCAGCCGCTCTATCTCCAGCGCTTCGGCGAAGTCGGGGGCGGCGCTTCCGCGTCCCTCGATCGCTTCGACCATGGCCTGCATCGAGAGCGCCATGGGGAAGCTGGGCTGGGGTTCGCTTTGCCAGTCGAGCGTGATGCCGGGGGTCGCCTTGAGGACATCGGGAATAGCGACGTCCGCCATCGCCCCGCCCAATTGTCCGGCGCGCAGCGTGCAGTCGCGCGCGGTCGGGAAGGTCGGCGATGACACGGCGATCCGGCCCTTGTTGCCGAACACATCGATCAGCCAGCCATCGTGCAGCGCCATGGACCAGCTGATCTGCATCTGCATGGTGAGGCCGCTTTCGAAGCGCAGAATGACATTGGCGAAATCGGTGGTGTCAGGCGTGATCGTGTCGCCATCCGCGAAACGCCATTCGCGCAGGATCTGGCTGTCGTCGGCGACCAGTTCGGCGATCGGGCCGAACAGATGGCGCAGCATGTAGAGCGCATGGCTGCCATTGTTGCGGACGGCCGACACCCCCTGCCCGCCTTGCGCGAACCAATTATAGGGGAATTGCTTGATCGGGCTGTTGAACAGCGAGATGTTGAAATGGCAGGTGCCGCCGAGCGGTGTGCCGACATAGCTATCGTCGAGCATCGCCTTCATCTGGCGGTGAGCGGGCAGCCATTGGGAGAATGCATCGACCACACCGACGCTGCCGCCCGCGCGCCACCCCGCGTCGATCGCTTTGGCACCTGCCCAGTCGGGGGCATGGGGGCTGGCATTATAGACATGTTTGCCATGGGCCAGCGCCGCCAGCACCATCGGCAGGCGGACGGAGGGCCGGGTGCCGAGATCGACAATGTCGATGTCCGGGTCGGCGCACATCTCCTGCGCGTTCCAGAAGGCGCGCGGCAGCCCCAGCCGGTCGGCGGCAGCGCGCGCCGTTTCCTCGCGCGAGGTGCAGATGGCGGTGACCTCCACGCCGGGGATGGCGCGCCAGGCGGGGAGATGGGCGAAGGCGCCCCAAGCGGCGCTGACGATGCCGACGCGCAGGGTCATTATTCGATCGTGCCCAGGATGGTGCCGACTTCATAGGTTTCGCCGGGCTGGGCGACGATGCGCAATGTGCCGCTGGCGGGCGATTCCACTTCATTGGCCGACTTGTCGGCTTCGAGCAGATAGAGCGGCTGGCCTTCGGTCACTTGCGCGCCGTCTTCGGCGAGCCATTCTGCGATCTGGGCCTCGGTCATCGAAAAGCCGATCTTGGGCAGCAATATGTCGGTCGCCATGGGTCTTGTCCTTCGTGAAAATCTGGCGCTGGTCATGCCCGCTGGGGCAGGCGCGCGGCAATGCGCAACAGGGCGTGCCGCCCCGATATCGTTGCCGCGATAGCGCCCGCGTCAATAGCCGCGGCTGTCGGTCCAATCCTCGGTCTCGCCGGGCTTGTAGGTCTTGCCGGGTATCTTGCCCGATGCGGTTTTGAGGTCGAAGCCGATCGGGTCAGCGCCCCCTTCGATGCCGACGCCAAAGGCGGACAGCGCCCAACTGGTCATGACATAGTGGCCGATCGAAAAGACCAGATCCATCTGCTGCTTCTTGTCGAAATGACGGCCCAGCACGGCCCATGTTGGGTCGCTGATCGTGCCGTCGGCGATCAGTTCATCGACCGATCGCATGACGGCATCATCGGCTTCGTCCCAATTGCCGCCTGCGGGATAATCGCGGATCGCGGCGATATCGTCCAATGCCAGCCCGGCGTTGAGGCCATAGCCGACATGATTATGCCATTCATAAGCAGACTTCACCTTCCAGGCGACGCGCAGGATGAGCAATTCCAGATGCCGGGTCGAGAGCGTGTTCGACATCAACAGATGCTTGCCCCAGATATTATAGACTTTGCCCAGATCAGGATGGTTAGCCATAACCATCAGGACATTGGTCTTGGAGCCTTCTTCCCACGCATTGGGCTCGCCCCAATAGGCAAAGACTTCGCGGGCGTCGTCCGTCCATTCCGCGCGGGGCAGTGGCAGGATGCGGGGCTTGATGTCGGTCATGGCTGTGTACCTCCTTGGGTCAGGGCAGCAGTTTCCGCGTTGCAGCGAGCGGGCGGAGCCTTGGCACGCGCCAATTCGGTGCGCGCGGCCTTCATATCTTTCTGGAAGGCGGGTTCGGCGTTGAGCCGAGCGAGCGTTGCCGAAGCGGCCAGCCGCCCCTCTTCCGTATCGCTCAACCAATGGGCATTGCAGATCCGCCGACTATCGCCAAAGGCCCGACCCCGCGCGACGAGAGCTGAAGCGAGGTCAGGGCGTAACTGGGAGAGGATCAGCCCCCAGCCATAGCCGATCGCACTATGACCGGACGGGTAGGAGCCATCCTTGCGCAACATTGCTTCCATGTCGGGTGTGCAGGTCGGCTGACCATTGACCATGAAGGGGCGCGGACGCGTGTAGCCCTGTTTGATCTTGCTGGTCGAGCGCCCGAAATCGGCAATGGTTCGGCGCAGCAACTTGTCCAGCCTGGGCGTCGTGGCTGGGCCGATCGCAACGCCAACCGTGCAGGAAAAGGCTGCCGTCGCGGTTGGACCGAAAAGCTCTGCATCAGCCGTCGCCAGCGCCCAGCGCGGGCTGTCCCGCAGCGTAAGGGCGGCCTTCGCGGCTTCATCATCGCGGGCCTGTGCCGCCGAGCCGGGGGCCGGTGGCGGCGGCGAAAAATCAGCGGCCAGCGCTGCATCTTTGAGATAGCCGCTACCCAACCGGGATGGCGGTGATGGCGGTGGCGTGGCGGCGGCGCACGGCAGCGCGACAAGGCACAGACCGGCGATGGTTGTGGCGAATTTCATGGCCTATAGTCCCTCGACCAGCAGCGCACGATAGGTTGCGCCTTTCTGCCGTAACGCCTTAGCCTCCTGATATTCCGGGCTGTCGTACCAGGCGCGGGCCTGGGCGGCGTCGGGGAATTGCAGGATGATGACGCCATCGGGTGCTTCGCCCTCAAGCGTGTCGAGCGCACCATAGACAGCGAGCGGCTTAAGCCCATAGTCGGCGACGAAGCGACCCGCCTGGGCACGGTTCATGGCGCTATAGGCGTGCATCGCCGCCTGATCGCGGACCGGCCCCTCGCGAGTGAAGATCATATAGGCGGGCATTGTGCGTCTCCTGTTTCAATGCGGCGCGTGGATGATAGCCGCCCCGTTCCAGCCGCCCGCGGCCGCGAAATCGGTGCGGCAGGAGCGGCTGGCGATCCAGGCGAGGAAGGTGCTCGGAATGCCGACCAGCAGCGCCCAGCGCATCGCCATGCCGAGCGAATCTTCGCCATAAATGGGCCGCAACATGTCGCTGAGCCAGCCGACCAGCACCGGTCCACCGCCAAGGCCGATGACCTGAATTGACACCATCAGTACCGCGATCGCCGTTGCGCGCGAGCGGGAGGGGACGAGGCCTGCGACCACGGCCATCAACGGCGCGGCGGACAGGCCGCCGATCAGCATGTTGAAGCCATAGAGCGGGAATACGCGGTCGGCCGAGCCGGTCAGGATCATCCAGCCGATGCCGGTGGCGAGCGCGCCGCTGATCATGAGCATCCAGACATACCAGCGCATGTCGCGACGCCCAAGAAAGTCCGCCAGGGGACCGCCAACCGTATGGCCGATCGCCGAACCGAAGAAGAGCGCGCCGCCCATCTGCAAACCCGCCTCATTGGCGGGCATGCCGTGCGTGCGCTCCATGAAGGCCGGTGCCCAGCTGATGAAGCCCATGGTCAGCAGCGCATTGAGCGAGGCTGCCAGAATGAGCGGCGGCAATGTCCGGATCGCCATCAGTTCGCGCGCAGTCTTGAGGAAGGAAGGCGTCGCGCCTGTTTCGACCGGCGCGCCATCGGCCAGGCCCGCGCGGGGGTCGCGCAGGGTGAACCAGACGATGGGCGCGAGGATGAAGCCGGGAATGCTGGCGAAGATCAGGGTGTTGCGCCAGCCATATTCCTGCACCGCCCAGCCGCCGACGGCCGGGCCGAGAAAGGTGCCAAGCGAGGCACCGAGCAGGAAGATGGAAAGCGCGGTGGCGCGCTGGCGGATGGGGAAGAGGTCGGCGATCCAGGCCTGGGATGGCGGGGTGAAGCCGCCTTCGCCAAGACCGATCCCGGCGCGGCCGATCAGCAGCACCCAGAAGCTTTTGGCGAGGCCGCACAGGATGATCGCCACGCTCCAGACCGTGGCCGCGATCGCGACGATCTTGCGCTTGGACCAGCGATCGGCGAGGCGCGCCAGCGGAATGATCGCCAGGATATAGACGATAGCGATGATCATATCCTTGACCATGCCGATCGCCGCGTCCGAAAGGCCGAGTTCGCGGCGGATCGGCTCCACCATCACCACCATAAGATAGCGTTCGCCCTGCACCGAGGCGGATACCAGCACCATGATGAAGAGGAACCAGGACCGATAGGCCATGCTCGGCAAGGCCTCCGTCGGCGCTGGTGGGCGCAGTTCGATGTCGGCCATGGAGTAGCTTGCCTCTCTCATTGCTCTGGGGCCGTTCGTTCCGGGCGGCACCTTTCGCCGCGCCATGGCGGTCGGACATGTGGGATGTGCGGCACGTTCGACCATAGGGGCAATGGCGGGGCGCGAAGGATCGCTTGCGCGATGGCGGCGGGCTGGATCATGCCGTTCTGGCCCCCTTTTTTGCGATAGCGCCGGGGCGATTTGCGCCATGTCCGCGGACATGGCAGCCAGGCGGCCCCGCCTCCGCTTCCACAGCGGCAGGCCATAAGACTATAGGAGGCGAGGATGGGATCGGCCTATTGGGGCGAATTTCGGACGCATTGGCGACCGTTGCTTGCCGCGACCATGGGACTGGGTTTTGGCATTGGCCTGTCGGCCTATACGATGAGCCTGTTCGCGCCCAAGCTGATCGCCGAGTTCGGCTGGCCAAGGTCGCAATTCGCGTTGCTGGGCAGCATGGGGTTGTTGATGCTGATCGCGCAGCCGATCACCGGGCGGCTGACCGATCGCTTCGGGGTGCGGGCGGTGTCGACGGTGGGCGTACTGGCAGGGCCAAGCGCCTATATCGCCTTTGCAATACAGCCAGGCAGCATTCGCGCCTTCTTCGCCATTGCGGTGTTGCAGATCGTCGTCGGCACGCTGACCACCTCGCCAGTCTATACCCGCATCGTGGCGGAACGGTTCGAAAGGGCGCGGGGGCTGGCTTTCTCCATCGTCATGACCGGGCCGCCGCTGGTCGGCGCGGTCCTCGCGCCGTTGCTGGGCCGGTTCATCGAAAGCGAGGGATGGCGCAACGGCTATCTGTTGATGGGCGGGATCACCATGGCGTTCGGCCTGATCGCCGTGGCCATGACGCCGCCGCATATCGGCACCCGCCCGGACGAGGATGTGCCGGTCGAACCCAAAGCAGGCTATGGCGTGATCGTGCGCAATCCCGCCTTTTGGGTGCTGATCATCGGCATGATTTTGGTGAATTTTCCGCAAGGGTTGGTGTCGGCGCAAATGAAATTGATGTTGATGGACAGCGGGGCGCAGTCGCAGACCGCGACCTGGCTGATTTCCATCTATGCGGTGGGCGTCATGGTCGGTCGCTTTGCCTGTGGCCTGTCGCTCGACCGGATGCAACCGCACCATGTTGCCGCGCTGACCCTGTCGATGCCGGCGATCGGCATGATGCTGATGGCATCGCCCTTCGATGCGACCATCGTGCTGGCGCTGTCGGTGGCGATGATGGGACTGGCGCAAGGGGCGGAGGGCGATGTCGCCGCCTATCTGGTGTCACGGCGCTTTGGCCTCAATGTTTTCAGCTTGGTGATGGGGCTGGTCGGCGCATCGATTGCGGGGGGTGCAGCGCTGGGGGCGGTGACGCTCAGCTATACGCTGGGGCTATGGGGCAGCTATGCGCCGTTTCTGGTTATCGGTGCCTGCGTCACCTTGGTCGGGGCGCTGCTGTTCCTGACGCTAGGCCATGGTTCCCGCAAGATGAAGGTCGCGCGCGCATGACGAATCGGCAGAAGATAGCGGTCGTGACCGGCGCGAGTGCGGGTATCGGCAGGGCGGCGGCGGGCGCGTTGCTGCAACAGGGGTGGCGGGTGATCGGCGTCGGGCGCGACGCGGGGCGATGTGCGGCGGCGGAAGCCGCGTTGTCCGCTATGCCCAGCGCGGATTTCACCATGATCCGGGCGGACATGGCGCTGCTGGGCGAGACGGCGCGGGCAGCGGCGGAGATTGCCGCGCTGGCCCCGGCGATCGACGTGCTGCTCAACAATGCGGGCGGGGTGATGGCGGAACGGGTCATCACCGAGGAGGGGCATGAGGCGACCTTTGCGTCCAATCACCTCGCTCCTTTTCTGCTGACGCGGACATTGCTGCCCCGTCTGATGGCGGCCGCCGCGCAATCGGAACCCGGCAGCGTGCGGGTGGTGGCGGTATCGTCCACGGGCCATGAACATTGCGATGGTATTCGTTGGGACGATGTGAACTTTGCCGAGGGCTTCGTCGGGGGTGCGGCCTATTGCCATGCCAAGCTCGCCAATATCCTGTTCATCCGCGAACTGGCACGGCGGCTGGCGGGCAGCGGGATCGTGGCGCATGCGATGCATCCGGGCGTTGTGGCGAGCAATTTCGCCAGCCACTGCGACGCGCCGATGCGCGCCTACATGGAGTCGATCGCCGAACAGGCGCTGACGCCTGAACAGGCCGCCGATGCGCTGGTGTGGTTGGCAAGCGCGCCGGAACCAGGCCGATCGAGCGGCGGCTATTTCCATTTGCGCAGGGCCGTGCCCTGCTCGGCGGCGGCGCAGGATGATGCGGCCGCCGCCCGGCTTTGGCAGATGAGCGAGGCGATGGTCGCAGGCTACTGAAAGCAGGCGATGACCTGCGGCAAATCGGCGGTGGTGCGGATGCCGGGCGGCGCTTGGCAGAGGGCAGCGACAGCATTGACCGCGCGATGGGCGGTGAGGCCGGGCGTGAAGGCGGCATAATCCTCCTGCGCGACCGGGAAGCTGATCGCGACATCAAGCGGCGTGTCGCCTTCCACCCGGATGCGCCAGCCCGACGGGCGCAATTCCCAGTCGGTGCGGTCAATCTCCCCGCTACAATACCAGTTGGCGCGGAAGCGCAGCACGGGTTGGCCATAGCGCATACCCAATATGGTGATGCGTTGGGCGGCGACCGTGCCCGCATCGATGGTTCCCGCGGCGATAGTGATGGCCTGGGTCGCCACGCCCATTTCGCCCGCCGCATCCCATTGGTCGATGGCGATTCCGGCAGCGTCGGCCAGTTGGGCGAGCGATCCGGCGAAATCGCCCTTCACATGGTCGATCTGGCGTGGATCGAAGGCGCGTGGGGCGCGGCCGAAGCCCATCACGCCGAACAGGAGGTCGGGCGAGGCGCGGCTCGACAGGTCGGCATATTCGTCGATCGTCAGGCGATCGAGCCGTCGCGAGAGCGAGAGGAGCGGGATGGGCAGCGCTTCGGTGATGAAACCGGGGCTGGAGCCAGTGCTGTAGATCGACGTGCCGCCCGCTTGGCAGGCGGCGTCTATTCTCTCGCGTGTCGCAGCGTCCATGGACGGGGGGTGGTGGAAGTCGCCGCGTGTCGTGACGACATTTTTGCCGGATGCCAGCAGGCGGCATAATTCGTCGATGTCGGTGCCTTGGCGCATGTAGAGGACGCAGTCGGCGTCGATCGTGACCAGATCATCGACCGATCCGGTGGCGATGACGCCGCAGGGGTTTAGTCCGGCGATCACGCCTGCATCCTGGCCCCGCTTGGCGTCGGAACTGACCCACAGGCCGACGAGATCCAGCGCGGGATGCTCGATCACGGTGCGGAGCGCACGGGTGCCGACATTGCCGGTCGCCCATTGGATCACCCGATATCGTCTGTCGTTCATCGACTCTCCTCCGGGCATCATGGCCCGATATAGTTGATCATCCCCTGCTGCGGGTCGGGCGTGTCGGGGCGAAATCGCACCGATCCGAACGGCCGTTCGAGCCGCCGCCGCACGCGCAAAACGCCCGGACTGTTATGGAAGGAACTGGCGTGGGACTGGATATCCTTGTCGGCTTGTGTGAAGCGTTCGCGCATGTGCAGATAATCGCCCCAGGTCGGGCATTGATAGCGTTCGGTCCATCGGGTGGGATCGGCAATGTCGCGCGCGATCGACCAGTTGAACCCGCCATTGCGCAGCCGGGTGCGCTGGACCTGCAACATCGCCCCATAAAATTCGCGCGCACGGGCGGGATCGACATCATAATCGATCTCGATGATGATTGGCCCCGAACGGCGGGTGAGCGCCATGCCGACCTCCGGCTCATTATTGAGCAGGAAGGGTTCGACATCGGCTTCGTTCGTGTCGGGCAAAGGCAGGAGCATGCCGATGAGCGGCAAGGCGGCGAGCGCGAGGCCCGACAGATAGAGCGCACCCTCCACCGAGACCTCCCCCGCCACCCAGCCCCAAAAGGCCGCGCCGATCGCAATGCCGCCGGTCAGCGCCGAGGAGAAGAGCGAGAGCGCGCGCGCCGTCACCCAGCGGGGCGCGGCCAGTTGTACAGCGACGTTGAACAGGGCGATGGTCAGGATATTCGCGCCGCCCGCGATGAAAAGGGCAAAGCAGGTGAGCGGCACTGATCGGCTAAAGCCCACCAGCACCAAAGCTGCGCCGCTGATGACGGCCAGCAGGGTGACGGTACGATGGGTGCCGAACCTCTCGCGACAGGGACCGACGAGTAGCGCGCCGCCGACAGCGCCCACACCGCTGGCACCAAGCAGCAGGCCGAAAGTGCTGGCATTGCCACCCAGCAATTGTTTGGCGATCAGGGGGGCGAGCGCGGCGGCCGATGCGCCCGCCAGCCCGAAGAAAAAGGCGCGCGCCAGGACGGTACGGATCGGCGCAGCGTGAAGCGCATAGCGTGCGCCCGACACGATCGCGCGGTGGATCTGTTCGGGCGGCAGCCGTGAGGAGACATGGCGGCGCTGCCACAGGTAGAAGGCGATGAACAAGGGCAGATAGCCGATCGCGTTGACGGCGAAGGCGGCATGGGCACCAGCGGCCAGCACGATGATGCCACCTATCGCCGGGCCGAAGCTGCGCGCGACATTATAGCTGATCGTGCCGAGCGCGATGGCGGCGGGCAAGTGATGCGGACCGACCTGCTCACTGATCGAGGATTGCCAGGCAGGCGAATAGAGCGCGACCCCTGCCCCGATCAGGAAGCAGAAGGTCAGCAACATCCAGGGCGAACTATAGCCCACCCAGGCCAGCACCGTCAGAATGCAGGCGCAAACCATCGAGAAGGCAAGGCCAGACATGGCAATCCGCCGCCGGTCGAACATGTCGGCCAAGGCACCCGCAGGCAGCGCGACCAGCATGAGCGGCAGCATCAATGCGCTCTGGACCAGCGCGACCATGCCGGGCGACGGGGTGAGCCGCGTCATTTCCCAAGCCGCACCGACGCCCAGGATCAACTGACCGAAATTGGAGAGGAGGCTGGCGGTCCAGATGCGGCGGAAGACCGGTTCGCGCAGGGGCGCAAAGCTGCCGCCGTCCTTTGCCATTCCGCAACTCTCCCTACCGCCTGTCCTTTGGCCGACCACCCTGCGCGCGGCCCGGCCGCAGCGTCCATCCCGTGCCGCGATCAATCGCCCATGCGATTGGGGATGCGCGCGCATCCATGCGATAGCGCGAGCAACAATATTGTAGGAGACGCGCCTTGGCAGAGGCCTTTATCATCGACGCCGTCCGCACGCCGCGCAGCATCGGCAAGCTGGGCAAGGGTGCCCTGTCCCATCTGCATCCCCAGCATGTCGCGGCCACGGTGCTGCGCGCGATCCGCGATCGCAATGGCATAGACACGGCCGATGTCGACGACGTGATCTGGGGCACCAGCGCCCAGATGGGATTGCAGGGCGGCGACATGGGGCGGATGGCGGCGCTGGACGCGGGCTATGATGTGCGCGCATCCGGCGTGACGCTCGACCGCTTCTGCGGCAGCGGGTTGACCGCCACCAATTTGGCCGCCGCGCAGATCATGGCCGGGATGGAAGATCTGGTCGTGGCGGGCGGGACCGAGATGATGTCGCACGTCATGTCCTATGGCCAGTCGCTGCGCGAGGCAGGCGTGCCGTCGGTCGGTGGCCTGGGCACCGGCAATCTGCGCTTGCAGGCCAAGCATCCCCAGTCGAACCAGGGCGTCGCCGCCGATGCCATTGCCGCGATGGAGGGCATTACGCGCGAGCAACTGGATGCTTTTGGCGCGGAGAGCCAGCGGCGGGCGGGGATCGCTATCAAGGAAGGGCGATTTGCCCGATCGACCGTGCCGGTGGTGGACGATGACGGCGCGGTGATATTGGACCATGAGGAATATCCCCGGCCTGATACCACGGCGGAACAGCTGGCGCAGTTGAAGCCCGCCTTTGCGGCCTTTCTCGACATGCCTTCGCGCGCCGATGGCCCGACCTTCCGCCAGTTGATCAACCAGACATATCCTGACTTGGCGATCACGCCGCTGCACCATGCGGGCACATCGTCCGGCGTGGTCGATGGCGCGGCGGCCCTATTGCTGGCGTCGGCGGACTATGCGCAGCGCCATGGCCTGACGCCGCGCGCGCGGGTCGTTGCGACCGCCAATATGGGGGATTGCCCGACATTGATGTTGAACGGCCCAGTCCCGGCCGCGCGCAAGGTGCTGGCGAAAGCAGGATTGCAGGTTGAGGATATCGACATTTTCGAGGTCAACGAAGCCTTTGCGGTCGTGACCGAAAAGTTCATCCGCGATTTGGGGATCGACCGGGCAAAGCTTAACCCCAATGGCGGCGCGATCGCGCTTGGCCATCCGATCGGGGCGACCGGCGCGGTGCTGATCGGCACGGCATTGGACGAGTTGGAACGGACGGGCGGGCGCTATGGCCTGATTACCATGTGCGCGGCGGGTGGCATGGCTCCAGCGATCATCATCGAACGTGTCTGAGACACAGGACATGGTGCCGACTTGTGCATTGCAGGATGAGCTTTCTTTCGTTTCGCCACGGTGGCGCTATGGTGGCCAGGTGATGGCGAAACCGATCGATCAATTGCTGGCCGAAGACCCGACCGCGCTCAAGCGCAACGCATCGTTGAAGCTGACGGTGATCGCGCGGCAGTTGCGCGCGCATTTCGACCAAAGCGTAGTGCGACTGGGCGTGACCCGATCGCAATGGACGGTCATTGCCGTGGTCGCGCGGCATCCGGGTGCGACGCAACGGACGATCGCCAATATGCTGGAGATTGCCGAGGCGTCGGCCGGGCGATTGATCGACCGGCTCTGCGCAGACGGGCTGCTGGAACGGCGGGCCAAGGATGACGACCGGCGCGCGCATGCCGTGTTCCTGACCGAGGCAGGCCAGACGATCACGACTCAATTGGCGGGCATTGCCCGTGCCAATGAGGATGTCGCCTTTGCGCGCTTCGATGTGGACGACCTCAACCGGCTCAACATGCTGCTGGATATGATTTCCGAGAATATCGCCAAACCCTGAATACAGGCCAAGCGACAGACGCAAAAAGGCCCGCCTTCCGCATTGGGAAGGCGGGCCTTTTTTTGATGCGTCATGCCGATCAGCGGGCGGTCAGCAGATCGCGCTTGGACAGGTTGGTGACGAGCTTGCCATCGGCGGCAGCCAGGCTGGCAGCAGGGACGACGACCATCTTGCCATTGAGGATGATCTGCGCGGCGCCATCGGGCGCGACGCGGTAAACGGCAGCGAGCCGGTCGCCCGACGCGGTGTAGAGCATCTTGCCCTTATAGTCGGCCGCGCTGACGGCAGCGGCGGACGACAACTGCACGGCTTCGTCGGCAGCGGCGGCCTGCGGCAGGGCGGAAGCGGCAAGGGTGAAGGCAAGAGCGATCTGGGCAAAAGCAGTCATGGCGAACCTCTGGGTTAAAAAAGAGAGCGATTCATTTAATACTAAGCTTAGTTAGTAATTCGCCAAAAACATGTCAACCTAGCTTAGTATTATTTTTTGCAGGTGCGAACGAAAGAGGGCGCACCGTTGCCCGGCGCGCCCTCTTTCGTCATGATGCGAAGGAGAAGGCAGGTCAGCGCGGCGGGAAGCGGATCGCGCCGTCGATGCGGAAGCTTTGCGCATTGATATAGCTGTTGCGGGCCAGTTCCATGGCGAGCGATGCGAACTCTTCCGGCAGCCCCAAGCGGCGGGGGAAGGGCACGGATTTTTCGAGATTGGCATACATGGGCGGGTTCATATCCTTGAAGCGCAGCATCGGCGGCGTCGCGAAGATGCCGGGCATGATCGCATTGACGCGAATGCCCAAGTCCATCAGGTCGCGCGCCATGGGGAGGACCATGCCGTTGACCCCAGCCTTCAGCGAGCCATAGGCGATCTGCCCCACCTGCCCGTCTTCGGCCGCGGCGCTGGATGTCAGGATGATGCTGCCGCGTTCATTGTCGACCAGTGGATCGAGCGATGCCATGCCGAGCGCGGCGATGGAGGCCATACGGTAGCTGGCGACCAGAATGCCTTGGGCGGACAGTGCATAGTCCTCGGTCGAGAGGCGCTTGAAGCCACCGGTTTCCTTGTCCTTCGACACGGTCTTGCCGCCCTTTGACACCATGGCGCAATGGACCAGCAGCCGTTCCTGCCCCTGAACGGCGCGGGCCTGGTCGAAGCCGGCGAGTGCGCTGTCTTCCGAGAGGATGTCGACCTTGCAGAAGGTCGCGCCGACGTCGGCGGCGATCGCTTCGCCCTGATCCTGGTTGATGTCGAAGATCGCAACCTTTGCGCCGGCGGCACGCAGGGCCTTCACCGTGGCAAGGCCAAGGCCTGACGCGCCGCCGGTGACGATGGCGGAGAGCGAGGAGTCGATCAGCATGGGAGTCCTTCCGGTGACGTTTGCGCTACACCTTCGGCCCGTAGCCCTTGCCGCTCAATCCCTCTGTTTTGCGGGCGTTCGCATATCGTGACGGCGTTGGTGGCCGCCAGGGCATCGTGCGAGCGATAGCCCGCACCCAACAGCCTGTCGGCTCTTGCGGCAATGGCCGCAGCTTCTAGGCTTTGCGGCAAGATACAGCGCTGCATCGTGCGGCGCATGAGGGGATTGGGGTAAGTTTATGACCCAGGTGATGAAAGGTGTGCGCGTGTTGGAAGTCGCGCAATTCACCTATGTACCGGCGGCGGGCGCGATCCTGGCCGACTGGGGCGCGGATGTCATCAAGATCGAGCATCCGGTACGCGGCGACACGCAGCGCGGATTTCTCAACATGGGCGGCGTGACGCTGGATCCGCTGCGCCATACGTTGTTCGAACATCCCAATCGCGGCAAACGCAGCGTGGGGATCGACCTGTCGACGCCCGAAGGTCAGGAGGTTTTATATGAGCTGGCCAAGACGGCCGATGTCTTCCTGACCAACTATCTGCCGCAGGTGCGCCAGAAAAACCGGTTCGATGTCGAGCATATTCGCGCGGTGAACCCCGATATCATCTATGCCCGTGGCAGCGCGCTGGGCGACAAGGGGCCGGAGCGACTGGTCGGCGGGTTTGACGGCACTTGCTTCTGGTCACGCAGCGGCGTCGCCTATGCGATGACGCCTGAAGCCCTGCCGGGTCCGTTGATGCAGGGCATTCCGGCCTTTGGCGATTCGATCGGCGGCATGTTCATCGCCGGGGGCATTTCGGGCGCGCTGCTGCATCGCGAGCGCACGGGCGAGGCGACAGAGGTGGACGTATCGCTGCTGAGTGCCGCCTGGTGGGCGTCGGGCGCGCTGATATCGCAGGTGATGGAGACCGGGATTCAAACGCGCAATCCGATGCCGACATCGGGCGGGTCGCTGCGCAATCCGTTCATGGGCAATTTCCGCACATCCGATGGCGGCACGATCAACCTGTGCATGGTCAGCCCAACCGGCCTGATCCGCGACACGTTCGAGCATGTCGGCGCACCGGAAGCCGCGGACGATCCGCGCTTCAAGGATGTGCTGTCGCTGATCGAGAATGCAGGCGCGGCGAGCGACATATTGGTCAAGGCCTTTGCGCAAAAGCCCTTTGCCTATTGGCGTGCGCATCTGAAGACCATGAAGGGGCAATGGGCGCCGGTGCAGAGTTTCAGCGATTTGCTGACCGACGAGCAGGCGCTGGCCAATGACATGATCATTGAGGTCGAGGGTGCCGATGGCAGCGGCAAGCCATTGCGGCTGGTGCGCGGGCCGGTGCAGTTTGATGGCAAGCCACTGGAAACCACCCGTGCGCCGCAGGCGTCGGAACATACCGAAACGGTGCTGATGGAAATGGGCATCGAGTGGGACAAGATCGAACAGTGGAAAGCCAGCGGCGCGATCGCGTGAGGCTTGGAACAAGGGCGACCAGTGCAATGAAACCGGGAACGAAATTGAAGAGCGCGGCCTGCGACACCGAAGTCATGGTGATCCGCTGCGGCGATGGGGCCATCGAATGCGGCGGCGCGGCGATGGGCGAGGCGAAACCGGAAGCGGTCGGCACCCCGTCGGCCGACTTCGCCGCTGGCACGTTGATGGGCAAACGCTATGTCGATGCGGCAGGGACGTTCGAATTGCTGTGCGTCAAGCCCGGCAAGGGATCGCTTTCGGTCGATGGCGTGGCCTTGCAGGTCAAGGACGCCAAGCCCCTGCCCGCGTCCGACTGAACGACAGGCTGATGAACATTGCCCTCTTCCTGGAAATGGCGGCCGACGCCGCGCCCGACCGGATCGCTCTGGTGTGCGACGGCACGCGCTGGACCTATGCTGACCTGCTGGCGGGCGCGCGCGGCGCAGCTGCGCTGATCCGGCAGAGCGAGGTCGCGCATGTCGCGCTGCTCGACGAAAGCAGCGAGGCGGCGGTCATGGCGTTGTTCGGCGCGGCGCTGGCAGGCGTGCCTTATGTGCCGCTCAACTATCGGCTGGCGGATGCGGATCTGGGCGCGCTGTTGGCGCGGATCAGCCCGGCGTTGATAGTGGGGGATGGCGCGCGGGTGCAGCGGCTGTGCCCGGACGCCGCCAATGTCATTGTGTCGCGCGCGGAATTCGTTGCGCAAGCCCAAGCGCTGGCGGGCGATGCGCCGGTGGAAGCGGATGCGGGCGACGATGTCGCGATCCAGCTGTTCACCAGCGGCACGACAGCCGCGCCCAAGACGGCGATTTTGCGTCATGCCAATTTGGTGTCCTATATTCTTGGCACGGTAGAGTTCGCCGCTGCGCCGGAAGAGGATGCCGCGCTGGTCAGCGTGCCGCCCTATCATATTGCGGGGATCGCGGCGTTGCTGAGTTCCATCTACGCGATGCGGCGGATCCTGATGCTGCCCGCGTTCGCACCCGACGCCTGGCTGAACCTGGCGGCGACCGAGCGGGCGAGCAATGCGTTCGTCGTGCCGACCATGTTGGCGCGGATCATCGAGGCAATGGGCCAGATGGTAGCCAAGGGTGCGGCTCAGCCGGACCTGTCCGCGCTGCGGGCGATCGCCTATGGCGGTGGCAAGATGCCGACCGAACTGATCCACCAGGCGCTCGACCTGTTTCCCACGACCGGCTTTACCAACGCCTATGGCCTGACCGAGACGAGTTCGACCGTCGCGCTGCTGGGACCGGATGAACATCGCGCGGCCCATGGGTCGGACGATCCGGTGGTGCGGGCGCGGTTGGGATCGGTGGGGCGGCCGCTGCCGACCGTCGAAATCGAGATACGCGACGAGGATGGCCAAGTGCTGCCGCCGGGCGTGCCGGGCGAAATCTATGTGCGCGGCGAACAGGTTTCGGGTGAATATCGCGAGCGCAGCGCGCTTGACGCCGATGGTTGGTTTCCGACTCGCGACGCGGGCTATATCGATGCGGACGGCTATCTGTTCCTGTCGGGGCGCGCGGACGATGTGATCGTGCGCGGCGGCGAGAATATCTCGCCCGGCGAGATTGAGGATGTGGTGATGACCCATCCCGCCGTGGCCGAGGCGGCGGCGGTCGCCATCCCTTCGCACGAATGGGGCGAAGCGGTGGGCCTGATCGTGGTACCGCGCGCAGGCCATAGCGCGCCGGACGAGGACGAGCTGAAGCAGATGGTGCGGGCGCGGCTGCGATCATCGCGGGTGCCGGAGCGGGTGCTGTTCACCGATGCCCTGCCCTATAATGAGATGGGCAAGCTGCTGCGGCGGGAAATCAAGACGCTGTTTGCCCGCTGACGCGCGACAAGCGGACAGCGAATCGGACAAGGGTCACGCCTTTTTTGCGCCGGGGTTGCCGCGCTTTTTTTCGGAATCGAACGCTGTCCGACAGCTTCATTGCTCTGGAAATCTGTACGGATCGTCCATTTTTATGACGATAATTCAAATGGCTGGCCAGGTTTCTGGCTGCTCCCACCTGCCCCATCGGACACTATAAACGAGAGTATCTCATTTTTAATTGACAGGCCTGCCCCGGTAGTGAACAACTGTGTTCATAAACCGAAGGAGAGGACCATGGCTCAAATAGAGTCCAACAAGGCAAAGATCGCCAAGCGCGTCATCGAAGTGCTGGAATTCTTCGATGAGGATCATCCGCAGGCTACGGTAATGGACATTGTCCGTCGTTTCGACCGGCCTCAGTCCAGCACGTCGGAATTGCTGTCGAGCCTGGTCGATCTGGGCCTGCTGCACAAAGATCCCTGCTCACGCTCCTATTCGCCCACGCCCCGCGCCGCGATGCTGGGGGCCGCCGTGCAGCCCAAGCTGGTGCGCGACGGTGTGCTGACCGGCCTGATCGATCGCCTGTCGGCGCAGACGGGCCTGGGTGTTGCGGTGTTCGGCATGGTGGGCCTGAAGGTCCAGGTGTTCAACTGGCGGGCCGGCACGCGCACCTTCCGCACCGCCGGCGCCGCTGGTTTCTGCGGCGGCCAGCAGGATCATCTGTCCGACAGCGCGGCGGGATGGCTGATGCTCTCGACCGTTCCGCAGCCCCGGCGTGATGGCATGATCCGCCGCCTGAATGCGGAAGCCACGCCCGATCGCAAATTCATACCCGCTGACATGAGCGCACAGGTGCTGTCATGCCGGGAGCAGGGCTTTGCCAGCGGCAAGGTCGGCTTCGGGTCGATCGCGGATGTAACGGCCGTACTGCTGCCCAACATGCCCGAAAGCCAGCCGCTGGCCATTGGTTTCGTCTACGAGCCATCGGACCAGATCGATGCCGACAGCCTGCTGCGAACACTCAATGAAGCGGTGCGTCGCTGCGTGGAAGAACCGGCGCCCGCGCCCGTTTCCCCGCTGTTCGACGGCAGCCGCCAGCCGATGGAGATGAAGCATGGCTGATGTGAAGGACAAGACCGACAGCGAAATGGCGCAGGCCGCCAAGAAATATTGGTCGGCCGAAGGCTATACCGAGGGCGGTGTGATCCGCGAGGTGGATTATGCCACGCAATCGGGCGGCCTGGACCCCTCGCTGGCGGGGATCAAGATCGTCGATACCGACACTCATATCACCGAAGCGCCCGACCTGTTCACATCGCGCGCACCGGCCAAATATAAGGGCAAGGTGCCCTATGTGAAGCAGGACGCCGATGGCGTCGAACGCTGGTATGTCGGTGACCGCAATTTCGGGTCGATGGGCGGCAACGTCATTCGTGCCGACAATAACAAGCTGTTGGGGCGGCTCGCCTTCCCCAAACTGGAACAGGCGCATCCGGGCGGCCACCTGATCAAGGAACGGTTGCAGGCGATGGACGATATGGGCGTCTATGCCCAGATCGGCTTCCAGAATTCGGGCGTGACCCAGGCCGGGTCGCTGATGTCGCTGGGTGACCCCGACCTCGCGCTCGCCATCGTGCAAATGTATAATGATGCATCGGCCGAATATCAGCATGTGTCGGGCAACCGCATCTTCAACATGGGCCACCTGCCCTTCTGGGACCAGAAGGCGTTGGAGACCGAGGCACGGCGTTGCTTCGACATGGGTATCAAGGGCTTTGTCCTGCCCGATACGCCCGAACGTGTCGGCGTGCCGAGCTTCATGCACGACTATTGGACGCCGTTCCTGGAGATGTGCGAAGCGACCGGTATGCCGCTCAACTTCCACCTCAACAGTGCGGTCGACCCCAATACGCTGACCTGGGACGGGTTCGGCTTCGAGCAGACGCTGTCGGTGGTGGCGACGATGTTCTCGATCGGCAATGCCGCGACGCTGGGCAACTGGATGGTGTCGGGCCGTCTCGATCGTCATCCCAAGCTGAAGATCGGCCTTATCGAAAGCGGCATGGGCTGGCTGCCCTTCGCGATCGAGGCGCTGGAGCATCAGTTCAACGAGATGCTGCCGAGCAAGGCCAATATGCTGCACAAGCGGCCGTGGGAATATTTCCGCGACCATTTCTGGGTCACTTTCTGGTTCGAGAAGGTCGGTCCCAAGCTGCTGCTGGAAACCATCGGCATCGACAAGGTGATGTTCGAAACCGATTTCCCGCATCCCACCTCGCTCTATCCCGGCGTGCAGGCGCATGTCATCGACGTGCTGGGCGGCTATGATTTCGAGGTGAAGAAAAAGGTTCTGCAGACCAACGCGACAGGCCTCTACAACCTGCCCTTCTGATAGCGAAGGGACGATATGGGGCGCGCCTTCCCTCTCCGGCGCGCCCCTTTTTTTGTCTATCGCGGGTGGAAGGCGTGACCATCGAAATGGTCGAGAGGGGTCAGCGACGCACCGCTGAAATCGATGACCTGGCCGACCCGCCGCGCGTGGACGGCATTGTCCGGCTGGAAGGTGAAACAATTAGGCGGCACCTTCGTCGCGGTGGATTGCCGCTCCATCGGAATCAGGCGGCCATTGGCGAGGATCGCGCCCCATTGCAGCAGGCGGGCGGCTTCGCGCTGCGGGTCTTCGAGGCTGTCGATCCAGGGGCGCAATTTCAGGAGGGAAAGGCCCGCGATGGCGGCCGGGGCTTCCATGATATGCTGGTGGTGCGTTAGCCTGAGCAGTAGCGCGCCGTCGCGCCGGATCTCTGCGACCGCCAAGCCATCGACGGGGTCGCAGGCGACGATGTCATAGAGGATCGGTTCATCGTCCGCCGCATGAGCGGCGGCCAGTACGGCCAGATCGTGCAAATGGGTGCAATTGGCCTTCTTTTCTCCCCGCGCCGCGACATCCGCCAGCGCGACACCGGTGAAGGTCGCGGCCAATACCGCACGCGCGCCGGGACAAGTGGTCCAGGGGACGCGCTCCATGAGGGAGTCGACGCCAGTGACGTGCGTGCCGTCATGGCGCAGGGTGACGGCCATGCAATGATAGTCATCCTCGACTGCGGCGATGACCTGACCCTTAGAGGGCGTGACGCGGAAGCGCCGCCGGAAGCCTGGCAGCGCGTCGAGCGTAGCACTGTCCATGACGGCTAGTCCTTGGCCAGCAGCAGCGCCGCCGCCATGGGACCACCGCCCGACGTGGCGATGGCGACGCGGGGATCGCCGCCGATCTGGCGTGCGCCGCCTTCCCCACGCAATTGGACGACCGCTTCATAAGCGAAGCCGAAGCCATGGAGACGGCCCCAGCCAAGCTGGCCGCCGCCGGTATTCATCGGCAGCGCGCCATCGCGCGCGATGCGGGTGCCACCTTCGAGGAATTGACCGCCTTCACCGATGGGACAAAAGCCCAGCCCTTCGAGCCATGTGATGGGCTGGAAAGCGAAGCCGTCATAGAGCTGGACGGTATCGACATCGTACACCGTGTAGTCCGTGTTCTTCCACAGGTCGCGCCCGGTGGCATAGGCGCCCGCCCATTCGGCCTGGTCCCAGCTATAGCGTTCGACCGAACCCGCGCTGGCGGCGATGCGGATGGGTGTCGCCTTCACCTCGCCAAGCGCGTCGCCCGCCGAGACGATCACCACCGTCGAAGCATCGGTGAAACGGTCGCAGTCATAGAGGCAGAAGGGCGAACTGATCATCCGGGCGGACATATAATCGTCCATCGTCAGCGGCTTTTTGACCAGCGCGCGCGGGTTGAGCGCGGCATTGGCATGGTCGTTCAGCGCCACCTGCGCCAATTGCTCGCGGGTGAGGCCATAGCGTCTCATATGGCGCATCGCGAATTGCGCGGTCCAGTTGGCGGCAGAGAAGGCACCGAAGGGCGAGACCCATTGGGAATTGCCCGACACATCCTTGCGCCGTTCCATCGGCGGAAATTCCTCCGGGCGGGCAAGCGCGGCGGCCTCGTAAACCGTGCGGAAGCAGAGGACGTGACGCGCGAGGCCTGCCTTGACCGCGTTGGCGGCTTCGATAATGGCCCCCAATTGCGCGGTCGATTCCGCCGCGCCGATATGCCAGCGGGTTTTCAGCCCCAGCACTTCGATCAGATCGTCCGAACTGACCGGGGAAAAGCCCAGGAAACTCGGCATCTTGCCAGGATAGGTGGCGACGCCGTCGACCTGATCGAGCGTCAGACCTGCGTCGGCGATGGCTTCGCGCACGGCATCGACCGTGAGCAGCAGCGGCGAGCGGGTCAGGCGCACCCCGACCTCCGACATGCCGATGCCGCTGATATAGGCTTCGCGTTGCGCCATGGTCAGGCGACCTTTTCGAACAGGGGAAACCAGATGCCGTCCTGTTCCTCGAACAGAACCTGCACGCGGTCATCGATATCGACCGTATCGACCGGGCTGCCCACGATATTGGTAGTCAGGTAAACGCCGGGCGCATCGTCCAGCTTCACCCGCGCGATGACGAAGGGCACGTCCATATCCTTCGCCCAGGCCTGGTGATTGACGGTATAGGTGTCGATGATGCCCGTGCCCGCCACCGCATGGGGAGCGACATTTTCCGACTGGCAATGGCGACACAGCTCGCGCGGCGGATGGGTATAGTCGCCGCAATCACCGCATCGGGTAATGTGCAGCTTCCCCTCCGCCCCGCCGGTCCAGAAGGCGCGGTTGTCCCGGTCGAGACGCGGGCGCGAACGTTGCCACGCCATGGATCAGACGTCCCAGACCAGGTGCATGCTTTCGATGCCGATGACATGACCGCCATGGAAGACCGGCGGCTGATCGGGATCGAGCCGGAATTCGGGCATGCGCGCCAGCATCTCTTCATAGAGAACCTGCAGCTCGACGCGCGCGAGATGCGAGCCGAGGCAACGGTGCGGGCCGACGCCAAAGGCGATGTGGACATTGTTTTCGCGGTCGAGATCATAGACGTCGGGCTGCGGAAATTCCTTGGCGTCGAGGTCGGCGGCGGGCAGGAACAGTTTGAGCCAATCGCCCGGCATCAGCTTCGCGCCCGCCAGTTCCGCTTCCTTCTTCACGATCCGCATCGGCACTGTAAAGGTGTAGCGGCGCAGCATTTCTTCGGCAGCTTCGGCGATCAGCTTGGGTTCGGCGCGCAGCTTGCGTTGCAGTTCCAGGTCGATGGCCAGGCCACGCATGGCGAGACCCATGCCGTTCATCACCGTGTCGAGCCCCGCGATGAACAGCAGCACGCCGTAATTTTCCATGTCGGCGAGCGTCGTCGGCTGGCCATCAATCTCCAGCTTCCAGAGCATGGAGATGATGTCGTCGCGCGGATTGTCGCGGCGGTCGAGTACCGTGTCGCGCATGGCGGCAGCGATCTTCTGGAGGCGGCGCATCGAGCCTTCGCGGTCGCTGTCGATCGCCTCCATATGCTCCTTCACGATGGCGCGATATTCGGGCAGACGGTCGAGCGGCAGGCCGAGCATCTTGAGGAACACCTGCACCGGCAGCGGTTCGGCGACCGCGCTCATAAATTCGCAACGGCCATCGGGCTTGATCGCCTCGATCAGGTCGCCTGCCAGTTCGCGGATGCTGTCGCGCAGCGCCGAAATGGTCTTGGGCGAAAAGACTTTTTGCAGCGGCTGGCGATATTTGGTGTGTTCGGGCGGATCGAGCGTGATCGGGATCGGCTGGGGGATATGCGGCGCGCCGGGCGGCAGCGAGGCGAGCATCGCCTTCATCTTGTCCTGCGGCACGAATTCGCTGGAGAAGGCTTCTGTATCCCGCGAGGCCTCATAATTAGCGGCATGGGTCAGCGCGACCCAGCCGCCGCCATTGCGCGGCGTCCAGAAAACCGGCGGCGCGTTGCGCAGCAGGTCCATGATGCGGACATGCGGATCGTCGAGCAAGCCGGGATCGGCATGGATGTCGAAATCATAGACCAGTGCGTCGGGCACATGGGCGGGCTGGGGGGCGGCGGCGCTGAGGGCGTGATCCATGCAAGTCTCCGGCAAGTCTGTTTATCGTTTATCCCGGTTTCGCGCGCATGGGCCACAAAGGCAAATGCCCGGCGCAACCATCGCCCATATACCGCTCCGACGATTGCTGGGCGCTATGGCTGGCTGGCGTATCGTGCCAGCGATTGAGCGGGTGGACATGTTGATCGGTCCCCCAATCTCCTTTCTAAGGAAGACAAGTATCGCTGGAGTGGCTGCATGAAAATCCGCATCGAAAAGGCCGGTTGCGTGGGCAATGCCCGCTGCGCCGCCGTGTCCGCAACCCTCTATCCGCTGGACGATGACGGCTATATCCAAACCGAGGGCTTTACCGTCCCCGAAGGCATGGAAAAGGCCGCCAGAAATGGCGCGCGCGCCTGCCCCGAACGCATCATCTTCGTTGAAGAAGATGATGGCCGCATCAGCTGGCCCCCGGCGGCCAAGGCCTGACATTCCTATATAATCGGAGAGTATGATGAGCGACCTGTTGGGCTATAAGGGCAAACGCGTGATCGTGACCGGCTGCTTTTCGGGCATGGGGGAGGCGACCGCGAAACTGTTGCTGAGCCTGGGCGCGGAGGTGCATGGGCTGGACTATAAGGACAGCGCGCTGCCGCTGGCGTCCTTCCACAATGTCGACCTGCGCGACCCGGCGTCGATCGACGCGGCGGTGGCAGGCATTGGCGGCAAGGTGGACGCGCTGTTCAACTGTGCGGGACTGCCGCAATCCTTTCCGGCGATGGACGTGATGAAGGTGAACTTCATCGGCCTGCGTCATTTGACCGAGCAGGTCTTGCCGCTGATGGGACCGGGTGGCGCGATCGTCAGCATCGCGTCCACTGGCGGGATGGGGTGGAGCCGCCGCATTCCGACCAATATGGAATTCGTCACCACCAAGGGGTTCGACAGTGCGATCGCCTGGTGCGATGCCAATATGGACACGGTCAAGGAGGGCTACAGCTTCTCCAAGGAGAATGTGATCGTGTGGACCCAGTTTATGGGCGCGCATTTGATCAAAAAGGGCATCCGCATCAACTGCACCCTGCCCTCCCCCACCCAGACCCCGATGATGGCGGCGTTCGAGGCGACGTCGGGCAAGGATGTGGTCGCGGCCGCCGCCGAGCCGATGGGGCGTTATTCGACGCCGGAAGAGCAAGCGGCGGGGTTGGTGCTGATCAACAGCGATCTGGCGAGCATCGTCAATGGCGTCGTTTTCCCCGTCGATGGCGGCTTCATGGGCGGAGTCGCCACCGGACAGGTGGACCTGAGCGTCATGATGCGCCGATCCGCGCCTGCGCAGGGTTAGGGGGCAGACACGCCCACCATGTTCCCCTCCCCTTACGGGGGAGGATTGAGAGTAGAGGCATAGTCCCATGAATTTCGACCTGACCGATGACCAGGAAATGATGCGCGACATGTTCGTGCGCTTTCTGGACGAACATAGCAGCATCGCGCGGGTGCGCTCGGCGGCACCTTCGGGTTTCGATCCGGCGCTGTGGACGGGTTTGGCGGAATTGGGTGCCTTGTCGATCCGCGTGCCGGAGGAAGCAGGCGGCCTGGGGCTTGGCCTGTTCGATGCCGTCCTTTTGATGGAGGAAGCGGGCCGGACGTTGGTGTCGGGGCCGCTGGCCGAAACACTGGTGGTGGCGCGGATGCTGGCTTTGCTGGGCGGCGACGCGGCGACCGACCTGCTCGGCCGGGTCATGGCGGGCGAAGCGGTCGCGAGCATCGCCTTCCATGATATCGCTACGCAGCCGGTGCAGTGGATCGGCGGAGGTCAGGTGGTGCAGGCTGTCGTGGCGCGGCGGGGTGACGACATCCTTCTGATCGACGTGCCGGACGGCGCGCGCGTGGCGGAGGAGAATTTGGCCGATACGCCGATGGCACAAATCGACCTTGGCGCCTTGCCGCAGGTCGTGCTGGCGTCCGGCGCGGACGCCGTTGCGACCTTCGCCAGCGGTATCGAGGAATGGAAACTGCTGATCGCGGCTGGCCTAGCCGGGATCGGGCGCGAGGCGTTGAAGCTGGCGGCGGCCTATGCGTGCGAGCGCAAGCAGTTCGATCAGTATATCGGCCAATTTCAGGGGATTTCCCACCCCCTCGCCGATTTGCTGTGCGATGTCGACGGCGGCAAGTTCCTGGTGTGGAAGGCGATCCGCGACATTGCCGATGGCGCGCCGGAGGCTGGCGCGGCGATCAGCATTGCCGCCTGGTGGAACAGCGATGCGGCGGGCCGGGCGGTGGCACAGGCGCTGCACACATTTGGCGGTTATGGCCTGACCACCGAATATGATATTTTCCTGTTCAACCTGCGCGCCAAGGCCTGGCCTTTGCTGCTGGGCGATCCGCAACGGTTGATCGGCGAGGCCGGGCGACGGCTCTATGCGGGCGAGCAGGCGGCCTTGCCTGATGCGGGCGACATGCCGGTCAATTTCGATCTGGGCGACGACGCGCGCGCCATCACCCAGGAGATAGAGGATTTCTTCGCCGCCCATGTGACGCCGGAAATGCGCGAGGCATTTCATTATAGCTGGGAGGGCTATAACCCGGACCTCAACCGCAAATTGGCGGCGCAGAATCTGCTCTATGTCGGCTTGCCGCAGGATGTTGGCGGGCGCGGGCTTTCCGCCTATGAAAAGACCGCCGCGATGGATGCGTTCGAGGCGGAGGGTTATAATAATCCGGCTGCGAATGTTACGCAGATGGTCGCGCTGATCGTCCATCGCTTTGGCAGCGAGGAATTGAAGGCGGCGATCCTGCCCGAAATCATGCGCGGCGAAGTCATCTGCTCGCTGGGCTATTCCGAGCCGGGCGCTGGGTCCGACGTGTTCGCCGCGCAATGCCGCGCGACGCAGGAAGCCGATGGTAGCTGGCGGATCGATGGGACCAAGATGTTCACCAGCGGGGCGAACCTGTCGACCTATGTGCTGATGCTGTGCCGGACCAACCCGGACGTAGCCAAGCATAAGGGGCTGACCATGTTCATCGTGCCGCTGAAGGCCGAGGGCGTGACGATCCAGCCGGTCCATACTTTTCAGGACGAGCGGACCAACATCACCTTCTATGACGGAGTGAAGATACCCGATAGCTGGCGGCTGGGCGCGGTCGACGGCGGGGTGCGGACGATGAGCGCAAGCCTGGAACTGGAGCATGGTGGCGGTTTCGCCAAATATCAGCGCGCGATGCTGCATGCGGCCGAAACGCTGTGCCGGGAGATACAGCACGATGGCCAGCCGTTGATCGCCGACGCCGGGGCGCAGGCGCGGCTGGCGCGCACCGCGGCCAATCTGTGGGCGTCCGAACTGATCGCATTCCGCGCCAATTGGGCAAGCATGGAGAAGAAGCCGAACCTGGCCTATGGACCGATGGCCAAGATGTTCAGTTCCGAGAAGTTCCAGAGCGATGCACGCGACTTGCTGGACCTGACTGCGCCCTTGTCCCTGTCCAAGCGCAAGGGGGCGGCGGCGGAGATCAACATGTTCTACCGCCACGCGCAGGGCGCGACCATTTATGGTGGGACAAGCGAGGTCCATCGTTCCATGATCGCCGAGCGCGCGCTGGGCCTGCCGCGTACCCGCGCGTGAAGGATGACGATATGAGCGACGCCCCGCATCTGCTGACGCAGGACCAAGACGGCATCCTGATTGTAACTTTGAACCGGCCGGATAAGCTCAACGCCCTGTCGGCGCAGACGATGGCGCTGTTCGAGCAGGCGCTGTTGCGCTTTCGCGATACGCCGGAATTGCGGGTGATGCTGATCCGGGCGACCGGGCGCTATTTCTGTTCGGGCGCGGATTTGAAAAGCGGCGGCAACCCGGACTATCCGCGCACGCCGTCGGGCATCCGCGAAAATCATCGGCTCAACCTCAACGGGATGCAGCGCATCTATGACGAGATGGAGCATATCGAAAAGCCGATCGTCAGCGCCATTCATGCGACCTGCGTCGGTGGCGGGCTGGAAATGGCGCTGTCGTGCGATTTCCGGCTGGCGGCGAAATCCGCTGCTTTTTCCTTTCCCGAAGGCTTGTTCGGGGTATTGCCCGCTTCCAATGGCGTCAGCCGCCTGACGCGCATCTGCGGGCCGCACTGGGCGCGCTGGCTGATCATGGGCAACCAGAAGGCGGATGCCGACCGCGCCCTCGTCATGGGGCTGGTGCATGACGTGTTGCCCGACAAAGGGTTTGACGAAGCGGCGCTGAATTTCTGCCGCCACCTGACCAAGCAGAATGCCGAGCAGATGGGCGCAGCCAAGATCGCGATCGAACTGGCGGCCGAGGTCGGCCCCTCCATGGGGCGACATGTCGAGCGCATGGCGAACAGCGCCCTGATGCTCAACCCCGCCTATCTGGAGGGCATGGAACGCTATATGAAAGGCGTGGGCAGCAAAAAGGGATAAGGGTCAGGCGCGGACAAGCGCCCATATCGCTGCCAGCAATCCGAGCGTCGCCGCAATCAGGCTCCACGCCATCAGCCGGATGCGCACTGGCCGCAGCGCGGCGACGCTGTGCGCATCCAGTCGGCCCCTGATGCGACAGGCGCGGCGTTCGGCGGATATGAATATGAAAATCGCGATCAGCAGAAACGTCGATGCGATACTCTTCGACACCCAGGCCGGATCGACCGCGTCGAACAGCGCGTGAAAGCCAAGCGCAATACCCACCGATGCCATGCCGGTACGGATCCAACTGGCGAAGCTGCGTTCATGCGCCAGCAGCGTGCGGTCTTCGGCGAAGTCGGTGCGATCCTGCGCCAGATCGCCACGATCAGACGCGCTCATGTGGCAACGCCCTTGACCATCGGAATAGCCGATCGCGAACCGACCTTGTCCCTGGACACGACACTGAAGTTGCCGTCGGTTTCCAGAACGACGGCAGCCACCAGATCAAGGCCACCAAAGCCAGCCGCCCGGACGGCCGAGAGCAATTCGTCCTGCGTCACCCGCTCCTGCCGCAGGGCGGCCTCATCGGGCACGCCATTGTACAGCAGGGCTCTTGGCTCGGATTTGGCGAGATTTTCGATCCAAGGAAAGCGCACGGACAAGGCGGCGATCAGATATTGCAGGCCCACCAGGAGGAGGAAGGCGACGACGCCTTCGACCAAGGCAACATCCTTGGACAGCAGGATCGTCGCCAATGTCGATCCTAGCGCAACCGTGACGACCAGATCGAAAGCATTCATCTTTGCCAGCGTGCGTTTGCCGCTGATACGCAAAGTCGTGACCAGCGCCAGATAGGCAGCCGCGCCAAGCGCCACGACGCGCAGCAATTCGGCCCAGCTATCAAATATCATATTCTGCTCCTTGCAGGTCGCCAAGCGCTTGTCCCCGAACCAACAAGTCGCCAAGCCTGTCGTTCCATTTAAGCAGAAAAGGCAACGCTTCGGCGCGCCGACCGTTACGCAACGATGCTCCATTTCTCCGCGCCCGAACCCTATATCCTCTGGCTAACTGGCGCGGGGGTGTTGATTGCCCTGGTCGCCTGGCTGCCGCTGGCGTTGAAGAAACTGCCGCTGTCATTGCCGATCATCTGCATTGGGATCGGTGCGGCCGTTTTCTCCATTCCCGCCGTTACGCTGCGGCCGATGCCGCTGGATTATCCCGACATCACCGAACGGTTTACGGAGTTCGTCGTCATCATCGCACTGATGGGCGCGGGATTGAAGCTGGATCGGTCGTTCAGTTGGCCGCGCTGGGGCGTCACCTGGCGATTGCTGATCGTCACCATGCCGATCAGCATCGTGGCGATCACCGCGATCGGCGGGTGGGGACTGGGGCTGCCCTGGGTGGCGGCGCTGCTGCTGGGCGCGAGCCTGGCGCCGACCGATCCCGTGCTGGCAGCCGATGTGCAGGTGGGGCCGCCCAAGACGGGCGAGGAAGATGAGGTGCGATTCGGCCTGACGTCCGAAGCCGGGCTGAATGACGGGCTGGCCTTTCCCTTCGTCAATCTGGCGCTGGCGCTGGGACTCGCGGCTTCGGTCGGTGAGCCATGGGTGCAGAAATGGGTGCTGGAAAGTGTGTTATGGGAGATTGGCGGCGGTGTCGCGGGCGGCTGGGTGATCGGCAAGGTCTTCGGCTGGCTGACCTACCATGTTCCGGCGGAAACGAAATTATCGAAGACGGGCGATGGCCTGATCGCCATTGCCGCCACTTTCGTCTCCTATGGGTTGACCGAAATCATCAACGTCTATGGCTTCCTGGCTGTCTTCGTCACGGCGTTGACGCTGCGGCGGTCGCAGCATGACCATGATTTCAACCATGCCATGCATAATATCACCGAGCAGATCGAACGGTTGGCGATGATGGTGGTGTTGATCCTGCTGGGCGGCGCGCTCGCCAACGGGTTGCTGAGCGCATTGCGGTGGACGGATGTGGCGGCGGCCTTTGCCATCATCCTGATCGTTCGGCCGCTGGCGGGTCTACTGGCGATGATCGGGTTCCGCGCGGCATGGCCGGAGAAGCTGACTTTGGCCTTTTTCGGCATTCGTGGCGTCGGGTCATTCTATTATCTGGCCTATGGGCTCAATCATATGCCGCTGGAGACGGGCGAGCGGCTGTGGGCGATCGTCGGGCTGGTCGCTGTGCTGTCGATCCTGCTGCATGGGCTGACCGTGACACCGGCGATGCGGCTGCTCGACCGGAGCCGCGGGCGCGATCCCGATGAGCCCAGCCCAGACCCAGACGCGACGCCAGGCGGGGCGCACTAATCTGTATCAGTCCGATTCCCGTGCGACGGGTGCGACCAATTTTGGGGTCGAGACGTTATCGCAGCCGAAACAAACGGACAGTCGAGCGGTTGAAAGCGGGTCGCCCCAGTCGGGAGCGCCTGCTCCGCCCGACGCAGACAATGAAACGGAATGCAGCATGTTTCCCTGGACCCATAAGTCCCAAGTCCAACTCGAAGCCGAGTTGCAGGACCATATCGTGGCGCCCGCCTTCCCCTGCGTCGGCGCGAAGGCTGCGCTGGCGCGGGGCAATTTGGTGACGCTGGCGTGCAATCGCATCGACAGCGCATGGGATGACCTGCGCGTGCATGATGCGTTGCTGGGCTTTACCAGCGCGTATAAGGACCAGCCGGGGCTGTTCCGCAGCTTTGCGGCGGTGTTCGAAGGGCCGGACGATCTGTCGGAAGAAGCGTTCGAGCATGCCTTGTGGGACCGGGTGCAATCGCTGAGCGACAAGGATGCGTGGCGGGGTCAGGATTATGACAAGCGGGTCAGCGCCGATCCGACCAATCCGCATTTTTCGCTGAGTTTCGGGGGCGAAGCCTATTTCATCGTCGGCTTGCATCCGCGCGCCAGCAGGCCAGCGCGCCGGTTCAAATACCCCACCTTGATCTTCAACCTGCATGATCAGTTCGAGCAACTACGCGCCGAAGGGAAATATGAGACGATGCGCGAGAAGATATTGGTGCGCGACGAAGCGCTGGCCGGGTCGCGCAACCCCATGCTGGAGCGGCACGGCGAAAATAGCGAGGCGCGGCAATATTCCGGGCGCGCGGTGGGTGACCAATGGGTCGCGCCGTTTGAATATCATGGAGAGAAAGCATGACCGATGGCGTGCATGTGATCGCTGAGCGGAGCGGTGCGGCGTTCCGTTTACCGCGTGGGGCCGTGCTGACGGTGACTGACCCCAAGGGCGAGCAGGTGGCTGACCTGTTGGCCTATAATGCAGCCGATGTGCGGGAGGTCATCTCGTCCGGACGGACGCTGGATTATGCCGAGACGATCAGCCTGACCACCGGGCATGCGCTCTACTCCAATCGGTCGCAGGTGATGCTGACTATCATCGCGGATACGGTGGGCCGTCATGATTTTCTGCTGACGCCCTGTTCGATCGACACGTTCCACCATTTCTATCCCGACCTGGAACCGCACCGCGGCTGTTTCGGCAATCTGGCCGAGGCGCTGGCTCCCTATGGGATCGAGCCGGATGCGATTCCGGTGGCGTTTAATTGCTTCATGAACGTGCCGGTTGCGCCGGACGGCAAGCTGCGCGTGCTGCCGCCCGTCAGCAAGGCGGGTGACCATATCCGGTTCCGGGCGGAGATGGACCTGATCATTGGCCTCACCGCCTGTTCCGCGCCCGATTCCAATGGCGGCAGCTTCAAGCCCATCCATTATGCGATTGAAATAGCGGCCGATCAGGCAGCCGTCCTCTGATCCACTTCGGCCTGGAGCAGAGCGTGGCTCTGGTCGGTGACGGTCCAGCGATCGGCGAACAGTCCCTGTTCGCCGAACAAGGCGGTCACGATGCCGTCGGTTCCCGCCGATTGCCATAGGGCGGCAAGCTGCGCGGCCATAGGATCATCCACCGGCCGCGCGTCGCCGCGGACGTGGAGCATCCAGGCGGCCAGGGCTTTCAATGTTGCCGGGCAGGCGCGGCCTGCGGCCAGGTTGATCGCGAGTGGTTCCAGCCAGCGTTGCGGGATTTTCTGCGACCCGTCGATCGCGATCTGGGCGAGGCGGTGCGGCAATGCGGGATTGGCGAAACGCGCGAGCAATTGCGCGGCATAGGCGTCGATGTCGAGGCCGGGATCGCCGCCGAGGCTGAGGCCCGCTTCGTCGCGCATGAGCCGTTCGATCAAGGGGCGCAGGGTGGGATCGGCGATCGCCTGATGCACGAAGTCATGGCCCTGCGCGAGACCGAGATAGGCGAGCGCGGAGTGGGCGCCATTGAGCATCCGCAGCTTGGCGGCTTCATGCTGACGCACATCGGATACCAGTTGCGCGCCGCCGACTTCCCAACGGGGGCGCGGTCCGGCGAAGCGATCCTCGATCACCCATTGGCGGAAGGGTTCGGTGATGACGGCGGCGGCGTCCTCCATGCCGATGGTGTCGGCGATCTGCTGGCGGTCGGCATCGGTGACGGCGGGCACGATGCGATCGACCATGGTGGAGGGGCACGCGCATTCGCGGCGGAACCAGGCGGCGAGGCCGGGATCGACGCGATCGAGATAGGCGTTGAGCAGGCCCGACAGGACCGCGCCATTTTCCGCGAGATTATCGCAGCTGACCAGCGTCAAGCCCGCGATGCCGGCCGCGCGTCGACGCGCCAGCCCGGCGGCGAGGAAGCCGTAGATGCTGCTGGGGGTTGCGCCCTTGACCAGTTCCGGTTCGAGCTTGGCCAGATCAAGCTGGCCAGCCGGTGTGCGGCAATAGCCCTTTTCCGTCACGGTGAAGCTGACGATGTGCGTGCTGCTGCTGGCCAGCGCCGCGACGACGGCGGCGGGATCGCGCGGCGCGACGATCACGCGCTGCACTGTGCCGATCAGGCGGGTATGCGGGCTGCCGCTGCCGCGTTCCGATACGGTGAACAGGCCGTCTTGCGGCTCCATCTGATCCGCGACATCGCCCGATCGCAGCGATACGCCAATGATGCCCCAATCGCGGTCGCCCGCCGCCATGGCATCGTCGGTATAGACCGCCTGATGCGCGCGGTGAAAAGCGCCGATGCCGAAATGGACGATGCCGCAGGCCTGGGCCGCGCGGTCATAGCCCAGCCGTTCGACGTCGGCGTTCAGCGCGGCGATGGTCTCTTGCGATAGTCTCACAGTTTATACGCCTTCTTGGCCAGCGTGTAGGAGAGGTCGACCGCCAGTTCGGCAGCCTCCCATTCCTCCATGCGATGTTCCGCCACCCATTGGGCGAGGAAACCGCAGTCGATCCGCCGCGCGACATCGTGGCGCGCCGGGATCGACAGGAAGGCGCGGGTATCGTCGTTGAAGCCGACCGTATTGTAGAAGCCGGCGGTCTCGGTCATCTGGTTGCGGAACCGGCGCATGCCTTCGGGGCTGTCATGGAACCACCAGGCCGGGCCGAGCTTGAGCGCGGGATAATGGCCCGCGAGCGGTGCCAATTCGCGTGCATAGCTTGTTTCATCAAGCGTGAAGAGGATGATGGTGAGGTTGGCTTCATTGCCATAGCGGCTGAGCAACGGGCGCAGCGCGTGAACATATTCGGTCGCCATCGGAATATCGGCCCCCTTGTCGCGGCCGAAGCGCGCGAAGAGCGACGCATTATGGTTGCGATAGGCACCGGGATGGATCTGCATGACCATGCCATCCTCGACGCTCATCCCGGCCATGACGGTCAGCATATGGGCGCGGAACAGTTCGGCGTCGGCATCGGACACGCTATCGGCAGTCACGCGGGCGAACAGCGCTTGCGCCTCAGCATCCGACAGATCGGCGGTCGCGGCGGTTGGATGGCCGTGATCGGCCGACGTCGCGCCCATGCTGGCGAAAAAGGCGCGGCGCTGGCGGTGGGCGGCGAGATAGCCCTTATAGTCGAACGCATCTTCCCCGGTCAGGTCGGACAGTTTGCGCAGATTGTCGCGAAAGCCGTCAAACTGCGGGTCGATGACGGGATCGGGGCGGTAGGCGGTCAGCACCCTGCCCTTCCAGCCATCGGCGCGATCATTTTCGGCAAGGATCGCGGCATGATGGGCGAGATCGTCGAGCGGCGATTCCGTGGTCGTGATCACTTCGATATTGAAGCGGTCATAAAGCGCGCGCGGGCGGAAGGCCTCGGTCGCCAGCGCCTGCGTAATGGTGTCATAATAAAGGTCGGCGCTGGACGCTTCGAGCTGGACGGTCAGGCCGAAGGCTTCGGCGAAAACCCAGTCGAGCCACATGCGCGAGGGCGTGCCCCGGAACAGCGTGTAATTTTCCGCCAATTTGCGCCATGCCGCGCGCGGATCGACAGAGGTGCCCTCGCCGCCTTTGGGCACCAGCCCGATCATGTCGAGCGATATGCCTTGGCTGTAGAGCATCCGAAAGACATAATGGTCGGGCGTCAGCAGCAATTCGCTGGCATTGCCGAAGGGCTGATCCTGCGCGAACCAGCGCGGGTCGGTATGGCCATGCGGGCTGATGATCGGCAGGCCCGCGACGGCTTCATAGAGGCGGCGCGCAATCGGCCGGACGGACGGGTCGGTCGGGAACAGACGGTCAGGATGCAGGATCAGCGGACGCATGAACGAAACCTATAGAGTTGCGGCGCGGGCATAGCGCGCACGGGTGGAAGCGATGGTGCGGCGGGCGTCCTCGATCGCATCTTCCTCGATCGTGAACAGCAGATGATCGATGACCGAGCCGAGATGCGCGCGCATCGCGGCCCTGGCGGCGGCGGGATCGCGGGCATGGAGAGCATCGCGCACGACGCTATGTTCCGCCACCACGGGCTGGATATTGGCGGTGCGCGCCTTTTCGAGCAGCAGCGCGCAGTCGGGCGAGGTCGAGCGCAAGCGCCACATTTCCTCCACTTGGTTGTGGATCACCGCGTTGCGCGTGGCCGAAGCGATGAGCAGGTGGAAGGCGCGATCGGCTTCAGTGCTGACGCCGGGGAGGAGATTTTCCTCCGACATTTTCAGGACTAGCCGGTCGAGTTCTTCGAGTTCGTCGTCGCGGATGTTGACTGCGGCCAGCGCCGCCGCTTCGCCTTCAACTAGCAAGCGCGCCTCCATCAATTCGAAGGCGGTGACGGTAAAGCCCGGCCGGTCCTGATCACCCGGCAGCGCGCGGACATAGGCACCGGACCCGATCCGCACTTCGATCAACCCCTGGACTTCCAGCGCGATCATCGCCTCGCGCACGGCCGGACGGCTGACGCCGTGCATGACCGACAGCTCGCGCTCGGCCGGCAGGCGGTCGCCAATCGCATAGCGGCCGGTCGCCAGATCCTCGAACAATCGGCGTGCCAGCTTCTGATATAGCCGCTCGGTACCGTCCATCGGGACCGATCCACCGGCGCTTTTGCCTGTCTCAATCATTTTTCTACCCTCGCCTGAAAATAGGCCTTACCAACTTTGTTGAAATCGGCAAGAGTGACACTAACGGTAATTGCCAACTATGGCCACTGGTGAGGGGAGTATCTCATGAAAATTCAATCAGCGCGCGTCATCGTCACCTGTCCGGGGCGTAATTTCGTGACGCTCAAGATCGAAACCGACCAGGGTGTCTATGGCATTGGCGATGCGACTCTCAATGGGCGCGAACTGGCGGTCGTCTCCTATCTGCAGGACCATGTCATTCCCTGCCTGATCGGCATGGACCCCCGCCGAATCGAGGATATCTGGCAGTATCTCTATCGCGGTGCCTATTGGCGGCGCGGGCCGGTGACGATGCGCGCCGTGAGCGCGGTCGATACCGCGCTGTGGGATATCAAAGGCAAGATGGCCGGCATGCCGCTCTATGATTTGCTAGGCGGCAAGAGCCGGGACGGCATCATGGTCTATGGTCATGCCAATGGCAGCGACATTGAAGAAACGGTCGATGCGGTCGGCCACTATATCGACATGGGCTATAAGGCGATCCGCGCGCAGACGGGCGTGCCGGGCATCAAGGATGCTTATGGCGTCGGCCGCGACAAGCTATTCTATGAACCGGCCGATGCCGCGCTGCCGTCGGTCACGGGATGGGATACCCGCAAGGCGCTCAATCATGTGCCAAAGCTGTTCGACAAATTGCGCGCCACTTATGGCTTCGATCATCATCTGCTGCATGATGGGCATCATCGCTATACGCCGCAGGAAGCCGCCAATCTGGGCAAGATGCTGGAGCCCTATCAGCTGTTCTGGCTGGAAGATTGCACGCCGGCGGAAAATCAGGAAGCATTCAAGCTGGTGCGCCAGCATACGGTGACGCCGCTGGCCGTCGGCGAGATTTTCAACACGATCTGGGATTGCAAGGATCTGATCCAGAACCAACTGATCGATTATATCCGCTGCACGGTGGTCGGCGCAGGCGGCGTCACGCATCTGCGCCGGATCGCCGACCTTGCTGCCCTGTACCAGGTGCGGACCGGAAGCCATGGCGCGACCGACCTGTCACCGGTGACGATGGGCACGGCGCTGCATTTCGACACATGGGTGCCCAATTTCGGCATTCAGGAATATATGCGCCATACGCCCGAAACCGACGCGGTATTCCCGCATGACTACCGGTTCGAAGCGGGCGAAATGTTCGTTGGCGAAACGCCGGGCCATGGCGTCGATATCGACGAAAAGCTGGCAGCGAAATATCCCTATAAGCCCGCCTATCTTCCAGTGGCGCGCCTGACCGATGGAACCATGTGGAACTGGTAAGGCCGGTCAATATCGTCGGAATATGATCGCATAAGAAAAAGGGCGCTGGAATTGGCTTATTCCAGCGCCCTTTTCTGTGCTTTCGTCGCCTGGATGTCAGGCCGGGAGAGGAATGGCAGAGGGCTTTTTACGGAGCAGGGTCCACAGGATGGCGGCTCCCGCAATATCGAACAGAGCGAGGCAAACGAACAGCGGATCATAGCCGATCGTGTCGGCCAAGGCGCCGATGATGAGCGAGAAGCTCAAGCCGCCGATCCAGGCCGCAGAGCCCGCCATGCCGGTCGCCGTGGCGACGACACGGCGGTCGAACAGATCGGCCGACAGCGTGAGCAGCGCACCCGATAGCATCTGATGCGCGAAACCGCCGACGCAGAAAAGCGCGATCGCCATGCCGGGACTGCCCGCCAGGCCAATACAGCCCGGCCCGATCATGCAAAGTGCGCCGGTGGTCATCACGATCTTGCGCGACGTCAGCAGCGACACGTTGAACCGCCGCATGAGCCAGGGCGCATAATAGCCGCCGATGATCGACCCGGCATCGGCGGCGAGAAAGGGCAGCCATGCGAAAGCGGCAATCCCCTTGAGGTCCATGCCGCGCGCTTCGACCAGATAAAGGGGAATGAAGAAGCTGAATGTCTGCCATGCCGGTTCCGCGAGGAAGCGCGGAATGGCGATGCTCCAGAAATCGCGGCGGACGATCAGTGCGCGCCAGCCAAGCGGCGTATCCCCTGCCGCCGCATCGGATGCCGCCTCTTCGGCCGCGCGCCCGCCCAAAATATGCTCGCGCTCGCTTGCGCTGAGGCGCGGATGATCTTCCGGGTTGCGATAGCCGAAATACCAAAGGGCCGCCCACAGGAAGCCAACGCTGCCCGTGACGATGAAGGCGGATTGCCACCCCCAGACAGCGATGCAGAAGACGACAACCGGCGGTGCGATCATGGCGCCGAGCGATGATCCGATATTGAACCAGCCGGTGGCGACCGTGCGTTCTACCGGGGGAAACCATTCGCCTACGACCTTGATCCCGGCCGGGATCGCCGCGGCTTCGGTCAGGCCGAGCAGCCCACGGAAAACCGCGAAGCTCGGCCAGCCGGTCGCAAAGGCATGACAGCAATTGGCCGCCGACCATCCGAGCGCGAACAAGGCGAAGCCAAGCCGCACCCCCATCCAGTCGAGCGCCAGCCCAGCCAAGGGTTGGGACACGGTATAGGCTGCCTGAAAAGCTGCGACGACCCAGCTATATTGCTGGGTGCTCATGTCGAACGTCGCCTTGAGGGTCGGGGCGGCCACCGACAGGGAGGAACGGGCGAGGTAATTAAGGACCGTACCCAAAGTGACCAAGCTGATGATCCACCATCTCAGTCGCCCGATCCTCTGTGTGGTCATCGTCAGAACCTTCAAAAAAATGGCCGGGCCTTGAATGCCCGGCCATCAGTGGGAGGTGGAGAAAGGGTGATTGCCGCCATTGCTGTTGAAGCGCAGATGGCAGACCGAAATAGCCTCTTTGTTCAAGCGTATATCGTCAGTCAGCTTAGTGCCCAGCATGATCGACGCTCTGGACTGCGGATGCTGTGTGCTGGGTGACGGCGAGAACAGTTATGATCATTGCCGTGCCTACCCAAAACCTTGAAAAGCTGCGCAGGCTATCCCCCCGATTCACTAGCCATAGTATATGACCGGTTTTTTAAACTGGTAATACCGATCTCGCACGCAACCCTCTTCCTGTCAAACGATTTCACGCCTACTGCGCGCGGCGCGCTTCAGGAACGATCGTGATCGCGGACACCAATGCATCGCCCCTGGCCGCGTTGAATTGCAGCGCCAGTTTTCCGTTTCGTACCTCTACGGGGAAAATCCGTGTAACCGCCTTCAATGCGCCGCCGGCCGCTTTTGCGGTATTAAAGCCCGATAGCGCCGTGCTGCCATTGGCGATAACGTCGAAGCTGCGCGTTGCCGCTTTTTCGGCGTCCGGCTCAAACATATGCAGCGTGACTGACCAGCGCCCATTGGGCATGGGCAAAGCATAGGAGAAGCTACCTTCCCGATAGGAGGCATAGAGTTCGGGGTCGGCCGTGCCGACGACATTGCTCTTCGCCACCTTCCCGCGTGCGCCCATGCGCAATTCGGGGACCGTGCCACCCGTGAAGAAGGTATCCGAGCCATAGCGTTTACCGTCTACAGTGGTAAGACCAGTCAGGCTTCCCACCCGGATGCGCAAACCGTCGGCGGCATCCGGTGCCTTCCAGCTTACCGTGTCCGACAGGGACTTGCCGTCGATGGACGCGGTGGTGGTCACTTTATTATCGCCCGGTTTGAGCGCGATGCCCGGCCAGACGCAGATATGGTCGGGACAGGGCACCGTCCCGGCATCGCGCCCGTTGACCTTCAGACTGGCGGTGGCGGCATTGCTGTAGGCGCGGACATCCATCACCGGATAGGCGCGATCGACGTAGCGCCGACCGGTCAGGTGCAGGACAGGCTCCTTCGACCAACTGGCCTTGTAGAAATAAAAGGCGTCCTTGCGAATGGTGCGATCATAGCTGACCAGCCCCTTGTCGTTGAGGTCGATGGCCTCGCCCTCTTCGCGGCTGTTCGAGGCGAAGTCGAACATGTTCCAGATCCAGGTCGCAGAGAGATAATCCTCCTTTTTGAGAACCTTCCATGTTTCTTCATGTACCCAGGCCTGAAACGCTTCTGGATGCGGGCGGCCATTGGCGTTAACCGGTCCGCCCAGCGGATTGTCGGTATGCTGGGTTAGCGCACCCCCTGCCCCATATTCCGTCAGCGCAACCGCGCGCCCCGGATATTTGGCATGCAAGGCCGACAACGCCGTCGCGGCGTCGCCGGGCTTGCCATAATACCAGCCGAAATAGCGGTTCAGCCCGACCATGTCGGTCACGTCGTTGAGGACTTGCGCGCCTGGCAGCGACAGGGGCGAGCCCGTCGCTTCGCAACAATCGGCATAGGCCGTCGGGCGGCTGGGGTCTTCCGCCTGCGCCATCGCATTGAGTTCGATCAGCATGTCGCGCGACTGGGCGGGTGGCCCCTTTGCCCCTTTACGCAGCGCGTCGATCGCCGCGCCGATGTCGATTTCATTGCCGACCGACCAGATCATGATCGAGGGATGATTGTAATTCTGACGGATCAGTTCGCGCAATTGCTGCCGCGCATTGGCGATCAACGCAGGCGATGGCGGGGTGTCGCCGAAAGCGGATTGGTGGACGAAGGGCAGTTCAGCCTTGACGACCATGCCTGCTTCGTCGGCCAAGCGAGTCCATTCCTGGGCATGTTGATAATGGGCATGGCGAATGGTGTTGACGCCCATTTCCGCCATGATCGCCATATCCTGTGCATGGTCTTCCGGGGTGAGCGCCCAGCCCTTGCCCTGCCGGTCCTGATGGCGCGACGCGCCGTGCAGGCGGGTGGGTTTGCCGTTCAGAATGAAGCCCTTGTCGGGATCAAAGGCGAAGGTTCGCACGCCCAGCGGCTGTTCCACCCGATCGACCACGCGGCCGCGTTCGACCAATTCCGACACGACGCGATAAAGATAGGGATTTTCACGTCCCTGCCACAATTTCGGCTGTGCGATCGTCAGCGAACGGCGCAGTTCCAGCGTGCCATTCGCGGTCAGTGCGGCGGGGGAGCTGTCCCGTGCGACGACCGCGCCCTCGGCATCCAGAATCTGCGTGTTGACGGTCAGTTTGCGTCGCCCCGGTCCGGCGTTGCGCAGCCGCGCGAGCAGCGCCACGCTGGCGGCGGCGTCCGTCACCTGCTGTGTGCTGAGATACAGGCCCGGTCCGCCATGATCGAGCGTATCAAACTGTGCGGCATCGACCGTGATCAAGGATACGCCGCGATAGAGGCCGCCATGGACGAAGAAGTCGCCGCCCAGTGGAATGACGTCCGCCGTCGAACTGCCGGGCGCGGGCTTGCTGTTATCGGCTTTGACGACAATGACGTTGGATGCGCCCGCCCGCAACTGATCGGTGATGTCGAAACGGAAGGTCGAAAAGGCGCCGGCATGGCCGCCGACTCGCACGCCGTTCACCCATATTTCCGCGATCGCGCCGACGCCGTCGAACTGGATCAACTGGCGCTGGCCCTTGGCGCGCGATGGCGCGGTCAGGGCCAGGCGATACCAGCCGATGCCTTGTTCCAAATTGCTCTGTGCCGACCGGGTGAGCTGATATTCGCCCATGCGGTTCCATGTGTGGGGGAGGTCGATCCGTTCCCAGCTGCTATCGTCGAAGGTCGGGGCGGTAACGCCATCGGCATCGCCGCCGAAACGGAAACGCCATCCCGATGCGAGGGAGGCGATCTGGCGGGGACCGGCGGCCTGTGCACCCGGTTGCGCCGTGGCCGATGCGGGGACTGCGGCAGCGGGGGCGGTTGCCAGCGCCATTGCCGCCATGCTGACCAGACCGAGAAATTGGATTTTCGATACGCGCATTTGACCTCTCCCAATTATTGGTAAGGCCAAATACTATTGGTTGGTCGATGTCAACCTTCGAGCGCGGATAGAGATCCGATCGAGCCACTCTCAGCGGATGATTTGCGCCGCGTTAGAGCGAGCCTACCTTGATTTTCGAGCCGTCGATCAGGCGGTTCAGGCGGAATTGGGTGGGATCGACGCTTGGCCGATCGTTGGCGATCAGTTCCGACGCGAGATAGCCGATGCCGGGGCCAAGGCCGAAGCCATGGCCGGAGCATCCCGCTGCGAGATAGAGCCCGCCGACCGGATCGACGGCCGAGATTACCGGGACCGCGTCGGGGGTGCAGTCGACATAGGCACCCCAGGCATGATCGATCTCCAGGCCTGCCAGTTGTGGGAAGGTGCCGCGCACATTGTCCATGATCGCCTGGACCAGCCGTCGGTTGGGCACGGGGGCGGCGATGCGGTTGCGTTCGAAGAGACGGTCATCTTTGCCGAACATGGCCGATAGCGATTCTGGGCCGGTGAAGAAGGACGCGCCCACCCCCATCTGCACGGCTTTGAGCCGCTGGATGAATTGCGGCATGAATTCGCGCGCGAAGCTTATGCCCTGGGGCGTCAGTTCCAGCGTGGCCCGACCGCTGATCGCCATGGTGTAGCTGCCGTCGAGGCGGCGGGTCATGGCGAGGTCCGGGCAATAGAGGACTTCTCCAACATTGACGGTCGGTTTGGTGCGCAAAGCCGTTTGCCGCACGCTGGCCTGCGGGAAGCGGATGCCGTGGCGGCGCAGGAAGGTCGAGGCCCAGGCACCGGCCGCGCATAATATCGCGTCGGTTCGGATCATGCCTTTTTCGGAATGGACGCCGGTAACTCGGCCGTTCGTGATGTCTAGGCCACGCGCGGCACATTGCTGGTGAATGGTCGCGCCGAGAGCGCGGGCGCCTTCCGCCAATATCGGCGCTGCCAAGGCGGGTTCGGCCTTGCCGTCTCGCACCGAATGAAGGCCACCCAACCATTTGCGGCGCGTCTGGGGAATATGATCGGCCGCTTCCTTGGCGCTGAGCATGTAGGTTTCGACGCCAAATTCGCGCGCGGTCGGGGTCCAGGCCTCCCAGCCTGCCAGCATCGCGGCGTCATCGGTGGTGTAGATAAGCCCAGTGCGGCGAAAGCCCAGATCCTGCCCGATCTCCGGCGCCAGACTGTCCCAGAGGCGCATCGACAGCAAAGAGAGCGGCATTTCACGCGGATCGCGATTTTGCAGGCGGCACCAGCCCCAGCTGCGGCTCGATTGTTCGCAGGCGATGTGACCTTTTTCGATCAGGGCGACCTTCAAGCCGCGCTTTGCCAGATAATAGGTGGCCGCCGTACCGACGATACCCCCACCCACCACGACGACATCGACCACGTCGGGCAGATGGTCGTCACTGGCGACCTGTTGAACGAAGGGCAGCATCATCGGCTCCTGAAGGATCAGTCGATTGTGGCGGGCAAGCTGGCGATCGCGTCGATTTCCACCAGATAGCCGTAATGAAGTTCAGGGACAGGCACCACTGTACGAGCGGGCGTAGCGGCACCCAGCATGTCGGCATAGACGGCGTTGAAGCGCGGCCAATTTTCGACGCCAACGATATAGGCGGTGACCCGGCACAGGTCGGACGGCTCGGCCCCCGCCGCCTTCAGGATCGCCAGCATGTTGGCGATGGCTTGCCGCGCTTGCGTATCGAACGCCATGTCGGACAGGGGCGCCTTGTCGGCCCGGATCGGTAGCTGACCCGAAATATAGAGGGTGTCGCCCGACCGGATCGCCTGCGCATAATGGCCGGCCGGAGCGGGTGCGGTGTCGGTCAGGATCGGCTGTGGTGTGTTTGGTGTATTGGTCATTACCATCCTCCAAAACGCTGCCATTGTGCCACGACCCGATCGTCGGTGCCGTGAACGACATAATAGCGGCGATGCTGCGCGCCGGTGGCGCACGCATGGTTGGGCAGCACGCGCACCCGGTCGCCGATCTTGAGGTCGGGTAAGGATGCGCTGGAACCAGGGCGGACCATGATGATGCCATGTTCCTGATTGGCGTCGGCCAGGATGACATCATCATAGGCCGTGCCGCTGCTGTCGCAGACGAGGCCATAGCCCTGATTGACCGCTTGTTTGGAGGTGCCGCGATCCTGCGACATCGCCATCCAGCCCGCGTCGATCAATATCCAGCCCTTGTCGCGCTGATGCCCGATCACGGTCGCCAGCACGGAAAGCGCGATATCCTCGACGCGACATATGCCAACGCCTGTCATCACCAGATCGAAGAACATGAAGACGCCCGCGCGCACTTCGGTCACGCCGGTCAGGTCATGGGCGTGGTGGGCGGTCGGGGAGGAGCCCATGCTGACGACCGGACAGGGCAGGCCCGCATCGCGCAGGATGGTGGCGGCATCGACAACGGCGCGGCGTTCTTCCTCCGCACAGCGGCGCAGTGCTTCTTCCCCGCGCGCGGCATAGCTGCCGCCCGCATGGGTCAGCACGCCGCGCAGTTCCCCGCTCTGGGTCAGCGCCTGCCCGATCGCGACCAGCCGGTCCCGGTCGGTCGGCAACACGCCGGAGCGATGGCCGTCGCAGTCGATTTCGATGAGCGCAGGAATGGCATCGCCCGCTTCACGCGATGCGGCGGCCACGGCCTGCGCCTGTTCGACCGTGTCGAGGACGATCGCAAGGTCGATGCCTTGTTTGCGCAGGGCGATGACCTTTGCCAGTTTCCACGGCGCGATCCCCACCGCATAGATGATGTCGCGGACACCGGCGGCGGCGAAGAATTCCGCCTCCTTGAGGGTCGAGACCGTGGCTGGTCCCTGCGGCGTGGTCATGGCGCGATGGGCGACCTCGATCGACTTGGCGGTCTTGAGGTGGGGGCGGAGCGATACGCCCAAGGGCGCGAGCCGTTCGCGCAGGCGGGCGATGTTGCGGTCCATGCGGTCGGCGTCGAGGATGAGACAGGGCGTCTCTAGATCGGCGAGGCGCGTGATTGCCGCTTCCTCCTGCGGCGGTTCCACGGTTTGGGCTATCGTCACGGTCGGTTCCTTGTTGGCATCATCATGTTTGTCATGGGAAATAGCCCAGTATCGCCTTGGTCTCCAAATATTCCTCCAGGCCGAACACGCCATATTCGCGCCCATTGCCCGATTGCTTATAGCCGCCAAACGGGGCCATGCCGTCCCAGGCCGGATGGTTGATATGCACTTGCCCGGCGCGGATTTGCGCGGCGACGGCGCGGGCGCGATCCAAGTCGCGCGACTGAATGTGCGATCCGAGGCCGTAGATGGTGTCGTTTGCGATGCGCACCGCATCGGCTTCGTCGGCATAGGGGATAAGGCAGAGGACGGGGCCGAAGATTTCCTCCTGCGCGATGCGCATGGCGGGGCTGACGTCGGAGAAGATGGTGGGCCGGACGAAAAAGCCCGTGTCCTGACCATCGGGCCGCCCCGGACCGCCGCACACCAGCCGCGCCCCTTCGCCCATGCCGATGCGGATCATGGCCTGCACCTTGTCGAACTGGTTGCGATTGGCGACCGGGCCAAGGTCTGTGCGGTCCAAGGCGGGATCGCCGACGACCAGTGCCGCGGCGGCGGCCGCGGCGAGCGCTTCAACCTGCGCCAGCCTATCGACCGGCACCAGCATCCGGGTAGGGGCGCTGCAGGATTGTCCGACATTGCGAAAGGCCGAGGCCACGCCCAACGGCACGACCCGTTCGAAGTCCGCATCGTCCAGCAGGATGTTGGGCGACTTGCCGCCCAGTTCTTGCGTCACCCGCTTGACCGTGGGGGCGGCGGCCTGCGCCACCAACACGCCCGCGCGGGTGGAGCCGGTGATCGAGATCATGTCGATGCTAGGATGCGCGGCGAGCGTCGCGCCGACCTCCGCGCCGGTGCCGCTGACCAGGTTGAAGATGCCCGCCGGTGTCCCGGCGTCATGCATGATCTGCGCGAAGAGATGCGCGCTGAAGGGCGATAGTTCGCTGGGTTTCAGGATGATCGCGCAGCCCGCTGCGATGGCGGGCGCGACCTTGGCCGTGACCTGATAGAGCGGCCAGTTCCAGGGCGTGATGAGGCCGCAGACGCCGATCGCTTCGCGCACGATAGCGGTGCTGCCCTGCTGACGGAGGAAGGTATAATCTTCCAGCACGTCGATCGCGGCGCGGACATGGGCGATGCCGAAGGGCACCTGTGACGCGCGGGCGAAGCTGATCGCTGAGCCCATTTCCAGACAGATGGCCTGCGCCAGGGGTTCGAACCGCTCTTCCATCAGCGTCAGTATGCGGCGGAGCAAAGCGATCCGTTCGGCGGGGGTGGTCTGTGAAAAGGCCGGGAAGGCGCGACGGGCCGCCAGGACGGCGGCGTCGACATCGGCCGCGCTGCCCTGAACGACTGATCCGATCTGTTGCTCGGTCACCGGGCTGATCACCGGGATGGCCGGGAGCGGTTTGACCGGGTCGATCCAGGCCCCGTCGATATAGAGCCGATCGCAGGATGGGATGGTCATAAGCGCGGCTTTCTTCGATGAAACGGACAGCGACCCGTACATTGGTTTTGACATGCCATGGGTCGCAGAATATGCCGATTTCTGAAGTCCGCAATTAACATATTCTGTATTTATAGCTAAGATAGAACTTAATGCTTTCGACGGACGATCTGCGCTTCTTCCATATGATCGCCAGCGCGCCGTCGCTGGCCGAGGCGGCGCGCAGGTTGAATGTCACGCCGCCTGCGGTCACGCAACGCTTGCGGGCGTTGGAGGATCGGGTGGGGGTGAAGCTGATCGACCGCACATCGCGCGGCCTGCGCCTGACCGACGAAGGGGAATTGATCGCGTCGGATGGCGCAGACATCATCAGTGCCATCGAGCAATTGTCGGAACGGGTGGCGAGCCGCACCCGGCAGGTTAGCGGCCATCTGCGCGTGGCGGCACCCTATGGTTTTGGCAGGCGGCATGTCGCGCCGGTTGTGCGCGACTTTGCCAAAAGCCATCCGGTGATTACGGTGACGCTGGCGCTGTCCGACAGCCCGATCCGACAGATGGCCGACAATTGGGATATCGTCGTGCATATCGGCGCGTTGCCCGAAAGCGACCGCCTGGTCACGACGCTTGCGCCGAACAGGCGCATCCTGTGCGCCGCCCCCGATTATCTCGCCGGGCATCCCCCGATCCAAACACCGCAGGATCTGACGGCGCATCACTGCCTCGCGCTGCGCGAGAATGATGAGGATGTGACGCTGTGGCGCTTTGCCCATGCCAAGCAGGGCAAGGTAACGGTGCGGATCAAGCCGGTCATGGCCAGCAATGATGGCGAGATCATCCGCGACTGGGCGCTGGCGGGGCTGGGCATCATCTTGCGGAGCGAGTGGGATGTGGCGCAGGATCTGGCGGCGGGGCGGTTGCAGGCGATATTGCCGCGCTGGTCCCCGCCCGCTGCCAATGTGGTGGCGCTGCTCCACGCCCGGCAAGGGCGCAGCGGGCGGACCAATGCCTTCCTGCAAGCACTACGAGAGAGTCTGTCTGCGCCACTGTGGCGCGCAGAACCGTCATCCTAACCTTGGGCTATCCCGTCGATCACGGCCTGCACCTCCTGAACCAGAGCCGTTGCCGCAGGCGATCTTGATCGGTCGCGGGGGAAGACCGCCCATATTTCGGTTTCGGTCGGCGTCAGTTCTGGCACGTCGAGCAGGGCAAGCATCCCCTGTTGCATGTCATCCCGAACGAACCAGGGCGTCGTGCGCCAGATCGCATCGCTTCCCTTCACGATATCCCGCAGGATATGGAAATTTTCGCAGACGAGCGAGCCTGCCTTTTGACCCAGCCCCGCCACCGGCATCTCTACCGGGCTGACACCGGGATAGCGTTCAAGGTCGGCCAGCGTCGCGTGGGGCTTCTTGGTCAGGGGGTGGCCAGCCCGCACGACCACGCCGAGCGGCATGACGCCGAGCCGTTCATGGCCGATGCCCGGCACGTCGGCGAACTGCCAGTTGCTGCCGAGGATCATTTCGATCGTGCCGTCGAAAAGATCCGTAAGCAGTTCCGCGACCGGTCGAACCCGCGTGCTGACCTGAAGGCCAGGTCGTTGGTTGAGCATAGTCTGCCCGACCTGCGGCAGCAGCAGGCTGGCCAGCAAGGGACCAAGGCCGATGGCAACCCGGCCCGCCTCTCCTTTGGTGAACAGGCGAAGGTTGCGTTCAAGGTCGGCGGAAGATGCTAGTAGCATACGCGCCTGGGCCACCACCAGCGCGCCCGCCGGGGTCAGACATACGCCGCCGCGACCGCGATCGAACAGCCGCACGCCATGATGCCGTTCGAAGGCGGCGATGCTGCGGCTCAGGCCGGGCTGGGTTATATGAGCCGCTTCGGCCGCGCGGGAAAAGCTGCCTGTGTCTGCTACCGCGAGGATGTGCCGTAACTGGGTGAAGTCCATAGGATAACTCCAAGTCATGGATTTAGGATTTAATCCGCATTGGACCGCATGGAGATGCCGTCCTACTCTTGGTCCCGTCAATGACTTTATCGACCGTCTTGCAGGGCGGCAGGCAGGAGTGGGTTATGCGGTGCAAGACGCGCAGGGGGCTGTTGATATCAGCGGCGATGATGACCGTTTGCGCCAGCGCGCCTTCCCGCGCGCAGGTGGATCGCACGATATTGCCGCTGGCGCGCCCCGCCTTCGACGGTGTGATCGCCGACAATGTGCTGGACGCCCGCCCCGGCACCGCCCGCCCGGCACAGGTGCCAAAGGGTGCGCCCAATATCCTGCTGTTCATGGCCGACGACGTTGGCTTTGCCATGTCCAGCGCCTTTGGCGGGCCGGTGCCGACGCCCAATATGGAAAAGCTCGCCGCCCAGGGGCAGCGTTATAATCGGTTCCACACGACGGGCATATGCTCCCCCAGTCGCGCCGCGCTACTAACCGGCCGCAACAGCCATAATGCGGGCACCGGCTTCCTGAGCGACATGCCAGCGCCCTTCCCCGGCTATGGCGGCAAGATGCTGCCCGAAACGGCGACCATCGCGCAGATATTGTGCCTCAACGGTTACAGCACCGCCATGTTCGGCAAACATCATAATGTGCCGGGACATGAGCGCAGCGCGGCGGGGCCGTTCGAGGCCTGGCCCACGGGACTGGGATTTGACTATTTTTACGGCTTCCTTGCCGGGGATACCGATCAATATCAGCCTGCTCTGTATCGGGGGGTCAGCCGGATCGAGCCAGATGGGCAGTCCGATACTCTGCTCGACCAGCGGCTGGCCGATGACATGATCGGCTGGATCCATAATCAGAAGGCGGGTGCGCCCGATAAGCCCTTCTTCGCTTATCTGGCGCCCGGAACGGCCCATGCCCCGCATCAGGCACCGCCCGCCTATATAGCGCGCTTCAGGGGTAAATTCGATCAGGGCTGGGACAGGCTGCGGGAGGAAACGCTCGCCCGCCAGATTGCCGCCGGGATCGTCCCGCGTGGCACAAAGCTGTCGGCTCGGCCCGACGCCATACCGGCCTGGTCATCGCTGAATGCGCAAGCCAAGGCCTTCGCCGCGCGCACGATGGAAGTGGCGGCGGCCCAATTGGTGTTGCAGGACGAGCAGTTGGGGCGGGTGATCGACGAGCTTGACCGCATGGGCGAATTGAACCGCACGCTGATCGCGGTCATTCAGGGCGATAATGGCGCGAGCGGCGAGGCTGGGCCTGGCGGAACCGTCAACGAGCTTCGGACGATCGGCACGCATGACGAGGATCAGGCGTGGCTGACCGCCAATCTGGATCGGCTGGGTGGTCCGCAAACCTATCAAAATTATCCGGTCGGCTGGGCCTGGGCGATGAACGCGCCTTTCCCGTGGGTGAAGCAATATGCATCGATGCTGGGTGGCATCCGCAATGGCATGATCCTGGCGTGGCCGGGGCATGTCGCCCAGCCCGGCGCAGTGTGCGCGCAGTTCAGCCATCTGATCGACATTGCCCCGACATTGCTGGATGCCGCAACCCTGCCCGCACCCAGCAGCGTATTGGGCGTCGCGCAAAAGCCGATCGATGGCCAAAGCCTGCTGCCGAGCCTTGGCGCTTGCAACGCGGCCGCGCCGCGTACCCAATATTTCGAGATCAACGGCAAGGTCAGCCTCTATCATGACGGTTGGTTTCTGAGTGGGGAGGATGGTCGGCCCGCCTGGGAATTCATGCCCCCCACCGGGCCACGGCCGACGATCCAATGGTCGCTCTACAATCTGGACAAGGATTTTTCCCAGTCACGGGATCTGGCCATGCAGGAACCCAAGCGGTTGGCAGAGATGCAATCGCTGTGGCGTGCCGAGGCGATGCGCAACAATGTGTTCCCGTTGGACCATCGTTTTGGAGCGGCCCGATATGGCGGCCTGCGCGTGGCACCGGGGGCGTCATCGACACAGCGATTCACCTATTGGGGGAAGGACGTGACCATTCCCGCCAATGCCGCCCCGCGGCTGTCCGGGCGCGCCTTCACGGTGGAGGCGGATGTTCGGCTCGACAAGGATGCGGCGTCGGGCGTCGTCATGGCGATCGGCAGCCGGTTCGGCGGCTGGAGCCTCCATCTGGACCAAGGTCGTCCGACATTCACCTTTGCGCGATCGACCGATCCCAGGGAAATCAGCAACATCGCCGCCGATCGCCCGTTGCCGCCGGGTGCCACGACGCTGCGGCTGCGGTTTACCCCGATGAAAGAGGGGACGGGCGCGCGCATCAGCATCGAAGCCGACGGCCAGGCCATCGCGCAGGGACAATCGTCATCGAGCGTGATGATGCCCGCCGGTGGTGGGGAGTCGCTGGACATAGGCCGCGATCTGGGCGTTCCGGTTACAAGCTATGCCACGGCGCAAGGGACGATCGAGGGGGATGTCCGGCGCGTGGTCGTGACCTTCGACTGAGGATATCTCCCACGCCGCTTCACAGCATCAGCGCAAACCCCACGCAGCCGGCGAGGATGGCGACGATCAGCAAGATTTGAAGGCCGCGCCGAAAGCGATGGCCGTTGGTCACGACCAGGCTGACGACCAAGATCGTGACGAGCAGGCCCCAGAAGGCCGCGACCAGCGGCGCGTCGTTGCCGATCCATTGGCGCAGGACGAAGGTCAGCATCAGCGCGGCCGGGCTGCCCCAGACGATGGCGTCCCAGGCGCGGGTCAGGCGGGGATGGTCGAGGCCGCGCCGCCGCCGCTTGCCGAGCCAGATCGAGGTGCCGGTCGCGGTCATCGCGCATAGCGCAAGGCCGAACAGGGCATAAGCGATCTTGACCGGCAGGCCGCCATAATTGCCGAAGTGGAGATTATAGGCCGATGCCGCCGCCTGTTGCCCCAGCGCGCCGTCGGACAGGCCCGCCTTGCCATGATAGCCACCCTTCGCGTCGAACATATAATATTCGCCGAAAATGAGTCGGTTGGGATGAAGGCCGACGACCTGGACATGCTGCCCGGCGGTCAGCGGATCATGCAGGATCAGGTAGCTGGGATGCACATCGGGATGATGCGCCTGCATGTAGCGCATGGGGGTCGCCATGTCCGGGACGGGCGCAGATGCCTTGTCCGCTGCACCTTCGCCGCCGAAGATAGGAGCGTAGACGGCTTCGAGATCGCCCTTGTAGAAACTGCCCGCCAGGCCATAGCCAGTGACGACCGCGAGGCCGATCATCGCGCCGGTCAGCGCGATCATGATGGTGAAGGGCAGCGTCCAGACGCCGAGCCGATTGTGCCAGTCGGCCAGCCCCACCCCGCCGCTACTGCGGGCGCGCAGACGGAAGGCGTCGCGGAAGATGCGCGGATGGGCGATTACGCCGGAGATCGCCAGCGCCACGATCATGACGCCCAGGAGGCCGACGAGGATCATGCCCAGCGTCGAGGGCAGATGCAGCGTATAATGGAGCGAGAGGAGATAGTCGGACCAGGCATTTTCCTCCGGCATGGCTATGCTACCATCGGAGGCGACATGCACCGCGTGATGATCGGTGGTGATGGTGGTGCGCGGCAGGTCTTGCGTCGGCAGATGGACGTAGAGATGCGTGGTGAGCGGCTTGCCCTTCTCGCTCGCCAGCACGGTTTCCACCGCGCGCTGTACCGATTGGGGCGCGATGGCGCGCATTTCGGGGGCGGCGGGCTGCTCGATCCGTTGCCATTCGGTGAAGAAGACGACAATCGTGCCGGTCAGGCAGACGAGATAGAGGAAGGCACCCGCCAGCAGGCCGATGGCGGCATGGGCCGACAGCGCGTCGCGAACGGTCGCCTTGTCGAAGCCTTTCGCGCGCACGCCTTCGCCGTTGCTCATTACATCATTCCCCACAGGATGGACAGGCCGCCGACCAGAAGCGGCGCGCCCAGCATCAGCCATTGCGTGCGCCGCCGCTTTGCCAGCATCAACAGGACGACCGAGATCGACCAGAGCAAAGGCGTCAGGAAGAGGGTGACGACATTGGCATTGGCCTCCCCTGCCCCGTTGGCGGATAGCCAGACGCGCACGGCCAGTGCGAGGGCGAGCGATGCGACGAGGGCGAGCGGCACCGTGATCAGGAAGGTCAGCAAGCGGCGGCCAATATAGGATGGCTCGCCCGCGTCGGGCAGCATATGCGCGCGCCGCTGGAGCGGGCGCGCCTTGTCACGCGGCGCAGTCCAGCCCGCGACGGCTAGGCAGGCGAAGGCGCAGAGCATCAGCGAGAGGCACGCCACCGACACGCCCCAGGCGCCTTGGCCCGCCCCGGCCGCGACCAGGCCCAGGACCAGCAGCGCCCAGGCCGCACCCAGCAGCGGGACGGACCGCCCCTGCAACCGCCAAGCGTGACGGAGCAACAGCACTGCGGCCACCGTCATCGCCGATCCTGCCCAGACCCAGGCCATTAGAAGGCGTAGGTCAGCGTGCCGAACACATTGCGATCCGCCCCGATGAAGCAGTCGCCGCGCGACAGGCAGGCGGCATAATGTTTCGTGTTGAATAGGTTGGTCGCATTGATCGACATGCGCCATTGCCGCCAGTTCACTTCGGCCAGGGCATCGACCAGCGTGTAGGACGGGGTGCGCACGACACCGCCGGACCAGTTTTCGCCGACATAGCGGACGCCGGTGCCGAGCCGCAGCGACTTGTCATCATCCATGCGGAACGTCTTGGTGGCCCAGGCGGACGCGCCATATTTGGGCACATTGTCGAGTTGCTGCTGATCCGCATTTTCGTTCAGATAGGCTTTGTTGTAGCTGAAATTGGCGATGATTTCATAATCGCCGGGTAGCGAACGGCGGCCTTCAATCTCAATGCCCTTCGACGTGGCCTTACCCGCCTGCACCGAGACGGTTGGGGACAGGTTGATGACGCGGTTGCTCTGCCGGATATGATAGGCGGTCGCGGTCAGCAGGGTGCGGTCGTCGGGGTGGAGCTTGACGCCGACCTCATATTGGCGACCGCGTTCGGGCTTCCAGGGCGTGCCGTCATTGGCGCTGCCGGAAATGGGGTTGAAGGATTCGGTATAGCTGAAAAAGGGCGAGAAGCCGGTCACGACTTCGGCGATGATGCCCGCGCGGAAGGAGGTGGCCTTGGCCGTTTCCTTGGTGCGGTTGTTCGTCGCGGGATCGAGGCTTTTGGTTTCGACATGGTCGCGCCGTCCGCCCAGCACGATCGAGACGCGATCCCACAGGCGGATCTGATCCTGCAGATAGAAGCCGAGTTGGGCCTGGGTCACATTGCTGTTGGTGCCGTAGAGATAGCCCGCATCGCCCGGCTGCGGGATACCGCCGCCATAATCGGACAAGGACGCATAGTCGATGTCGTAAATATCGATCGTTTCAAACGCGGCACCACCCAATTTGCGCACCCGGTTCCAGCTATAATCGACGCCCGCCAGCAGGATATGTTCGATCGCATCGCCGGTGTTGAAGTCGATCCGCACATTATTGTCGGTCGAAAAGACATCGGTGCTGGCATAGCTGCCATCGGCATAGAGGCCGATCACGCGCTGCGCGGAGTCGAGATAGGGATTGGCGGGATTGCTGTAGCTGTTGGGATAATGGGTGAAATAGGTGAGATCGGAGTCGATCACCCGCGCCTTGAGGTTCAGGCGGACATTGTCGTTGAAGCGATGTTCCAGCAGAGCCGTGCCCTGCAGGGTACGGCCGTCATAGCGATCCCAACCGGGCTTGCCGATGAAGGTGTTGTTGGGCAGTTGGCCGTTGGGGTTGGCCGCAAGCGTCCCCACGATCGGCAGGAATTGCGAGATCGAGCCGCCATCATCTTCCTGATACAGGCCCAGCAGCGTCAGTTCGGTCTGTTCGCCGAGCTTGAAGCGCAGCGAAGGGGCGAGCATCACGCGATCGTCGGAGACATGATCGACCTGCGTATCGGCATCGCGGACCCGCGCGACGAGCCGCGCAGCAATGCCGTCGGTCAGCGATCCGGTGACGTCGCCCAATATCTCCTTGCGATCGAACGAGCCATAGCGGACCGACATTTCGCCATGCGTTTCATAATCGGGCCGCTTCGACACGGTGTTGATGAGGCCGCCGATCGAGCCTGACCCGAACAACACGGAGGCCGGGCCGCGCACGACTTCGACTTGCGAGAAATTATAGGGGTCGGACCGGATATTGGCGAAATAGCTGAACAGGTCGCGCATGCCATCGCGGAACTGGAGCGGGGAAATGCCGCGAATGAAGGCACCATCCTCGCGGCCGTCCGCGCCATAGGGGTTGGCGACCACGCCCGACACATAGCGCAGCGTGTCGGCGATCGAGATGGCGCCTTGCGCCTGATAGGTTTCGGCATTGATGATGCTGATCGGCTGGGGCGTTTCGATGAGGGGCACGTCGGTTTTCGTGCCTGCGCCACTCGACTGGCCAGCGACCGCAGTGACGACGATGCTGGACTGGTCCGCGCCCTCCGCAGCGTCGGGTGCCTGCGCGAAGGATGGCGTGACGGTCATGGCGGTGCAGAGGCACAGCGCGAGCTTTGCGGCCTTCATAAAATCCCTTTTATGCAAATAGCGGGCGTAGGATCACCCTGTCGGGCCGCTACTAATGCGAACCACTATCATTCGCAAGTCTCTTTTGCCCTATCGCGATATGCCGGTCTTGGGCACACAGACATAGGCAAGCGATGCTGGCAAGCGGGCTATGCGCCTGCTATGTGAGCGTTACCACGCATCGGAACAGATGCCATATGATGGAGGGAGCCGATGAAGAGAAAAGCTGCAACCTGGTTGACGGGTCTCACTCCCCTATTGATGGCAGCGCCGGTTGGCGCGCAGAGTCGGCCCGCCGTTCCGCTGACCCCGCAAATCGACAATAGCCGTCCCGACTGGGAAAATCCGGCGGTTTTCGAACGCGGCAAGGAGCCTGCGCGCGCCACCGGCTTTCCGTTCGAAGACAGCGCGCGCGCGCTGGCGGGAGATCGCACGGCGTCGCGGCGCTTCCTGTCGCTCAATGGCCAGTGGCAGTTTCATTTTTCGCCCAATGTCGATGGGGCACCGGCGGATTTCTTCCGCGATGATTTCGATGCGTCGGGATGGAAGAGCATAAGCGTGCCGGCGGACTGGCAGGCGGAAGGTTATGACCAGGCGCGATACAATAATATCACCTACCCCTTCCCCGCGAACCGGCCGCTGATCCCGCATGATCGCAATCCGGTGGGGTCGTATCGCCGCGATGTCGATGTGCCGCCGGACTGGGCGGGCGAGGATGTGATATTGCACATCGGCGCTGCGGGTTCGGCCTATTATGTCTGGGTCAACGGACAGCAGGTCGGCTATAGCGAGGACAGCAAGCTGCCGTCCGAATTCAACGTTTCGCGCTTCCTGCGCCCCGGCAAGAACAGCATCGCGATCCGCATCTATCGCTGGTCGGACGGTTCCTATCTGGAGGATCAGGATTTCTGGCGCGTGTCGGGGATCGAGCGCGAAGTGTTCCTGATGGCGGCGCCGAAGACGCGCATCCGCGATTTCGCGGTGCGGGCGGGATTGACGCAGGATTGGCGCGACGGGACGCTGGAGGTGGTGGCGAAGGTGCTGCCCGGCAGCAGGCCGATGACCATGCGCGTAACGGTGATGGATGGCGAGCAGACGCTCTCGCGCCGGACGATCGCGGTTGCATCGGGCCAAGCCGAACAGACCGTGCGCGTTGCCGACCGGCTGCCGGAGGTGCGCGCCTGGTCTGCGGAAACGCCCAGCCTCTACACGCTGCTACTGGAGTTGTTGGACGACAAGGGCGCGGTGGTGCAGGCAACTGCCCAGCGGATCGGTTTCCGCGATGTCGCGATCCGCGATGGGCAGTTGATGGTCAATGGCCGCCCGATCATGATCCGCGGCGTCAACCGGCACGAGCATGACCCGGACACGTTCCACGTCATTTCGATGGCGTCGATGCGGCGCGACATGGAGATGATGAAGCGCAACAATGTCAACGCGGTACGCACGTCGCATTATCCCAACGACCCGCGCTGGTATGATCTGGCCGACGAATATGGCCTCTATGTCATGGACGAGGCGAATATCGAATCCCACGCCTATATGGAAATGGGCTGGAAGGGCGAAGCCGAGCGCAAACTTTATCAGATCGGCTATGATCCGGCCTGGGACGCGGCCCATGTCTCACGCGTGGTCAACATGATCGAGCGGGACAAGAATCATCCGTCGATCATCTTCTGGTCCCTGGGCAATGAGGCGGGGATCGGCCCGGCGTTCGAAAAGGCGGCGGCGGAAGCGCGGCGACGCGACCCCACGCGACTGATCAACTATCTGGGCTGGGGCACGCTGAGCGAGCCGAAGCCCAATGCCTATGCCGATATCTTTGCGCCGATGTATTATAGCGTCGACCAAACGATCGCCTATGCCCGCGATCCGCGTTTCACCCAGCCGCTGATCCAGTGCGAATATGCCCATATGCAGGGCAATAGCGGGGGCAATATGGCCGACTATTGGGAGGCCATCTACGCCCATCGCAAATTGCAGGGTGGTTTCGTGTGGGATTGGGTGGACCAGTCGATGCACGCGCGCGACGAGACGGGTGAGCCGTTCTGGGGCACCGGCGGGATCTATGGTCCCAATCCGGGGGGCGACATCGAATTTGGCGACGGGTTGATCCAGCCCGACCGCACGCCCAATCCGCATCTGTTCGAACTGCATAAAGTCTATCAGCCGATCGCCTTCCGCGCCGATGACCTGGGCAGCGGGCGGTTCACGGTGATCAATCGCCATGATTTCCGCAGCCTGGCCGATTTCGATCTGGGCTGGATCTTGCTGGAAGACGGGATCGAGGTGGCGCGTGGCGCTATCCCCTCCCCCGCTGTCGCCGCGCGATCGGAGGCCGCAATTACCGCTGCCTTGCCACAGACCCGCAAGGCGGGCCGCGAATATGTAGTGACGTTGACCGCGCGCGCGCGTGGCGGGGCAGTGCCGCTGGTTCCGGCCGGGCATCTGGTCGCCTGGGACCAGTTCGTCGTGCCGGGTGCCGTGATGGCGCAAGCGTCGGATGGTGGCGGGCCGGTCAGCGTCGCCGATGATCAGGCCAATATCGTCCTGGCGGCGGCGGGGTCTGAGCTGACGATCGACCGCGCGACCGGGCTGATCGCCTATCGCAAGGAGGGCCGCAATATTCTGTCGGGCGGCGCGCCGCATTTCTATCGCGCGCTGATCGACAATGACATCGGCACCGGCGTCCCGCGCACCCATGCGATGTGGAAGACGGCTTCGGAGAAGCGCGTCGTCGAAGCGGTGACGGTGGACCAAGCGGACAAAAGCGCCGTCGCCGTCAGCGTCCGGTTCAACGTCGGCGATGGCGTGGCGCGGTTCGAAAACCGCTATGTCCTGCGCGGCGATGGTCAGGTGGCGGTGGAGGCGCAGTTCACGCCGTTGCAGACGGATCTGCCCGATCCGCTCCGCATCGGCCTTGTCTATAGCATGCCGCCGTCGTTCAAGAGCGTCGAATGGTATGGCAAGGGGCCGCATGAAAGCTATGCCGACCGCCAGACCGGCGCGGCGCTGGGCCGCTGGACCGGCGCGATCGCCGATCAGCACCATGATTATATGCGGCCGCAGGAAAGCGGGAATAAGGTCGGGGTGCGCTGGATGAAGGTTAGCGGCGCGACCATGCCATCCCTGACCGTGAAGGGCATGGAGCCGCTGTCCGCCAATGTGCTGGCCTTTCCCTATGATGACCTGGCGCGGCGTCCGCCCGGCACCTGGCGCAGCAGCGATATCAAGCCGCATGGTGACGTCACGCTGTTGATCGACAAGGTGCAAAGCGGGGTCGGTGGCACCGATAGCTGGAGCGCGCTTGGCCGACCTTTGGAGCCATATCGCATTCCGGTGACGCCGCACCGCTATGGCTTTACGCTGTCGGTCGATGCGGCGGGTGTGGCGGGTGTGGCGACGACGGGCGCGCTGCCCGCCACCGCAACGGACATGCCGATCCGCTTCTGACGCAAAGGGCGCGCTGCCGGTTATGGCAGCGCGCCCCCATTCGGTTTCGCGTCAGTCGTCCTGTTCGATATAATGGAAATAGTCGAAGTCGGCGACGGCTCCTGTCCCCGCCATGTCCTGACAGGCCATGCCGACGAACGTGCCAGTGAAGTTGGGCAAATAGGGCAAGGTCGCTTCGTCGGACAGGATGCTCGCGTCGCGATCGCCGGGCATAGCGTGCCAAGCCTCTTCATCGGCCATGCGATAGGAGAAGCGCATTATTTCATGATCCACGTCCAGCCGCAGGCAGACAGGGCTGCGCGCGATCGGGATGGCGGGCGAGGTGACACTGGGGCGGGCCTCGTCGGGCACGACCGACAATATCTGGATCACCGGTTGCCCCACATCGTCGGCGGTGATGTGCAGATAATGGAATTTCGTGCTGTTATAATAATGGATCAGACCAGCCGACTGCTGGAAATTGGCGGGATGGAAATCGACCAACGTTTCCGCGCTGAAGCGCCATTCGCACTGGCGGCGCGCCACCAGCGCCTGGGTGAAATGGCTGCCCACGGACTCGCGCCCGAACAGGCGCAGATGGCCCGGCCGATCGGTTAGCGAGAAAATCTGGTCAGGGTAAGGGGTGCGCAGCCATTGGAAGTCTGGCGGCAGGTTCGGATCATCGAAATCCGCGCGATCATCGGTCAGGGTGCGCGCGACGCTCACGTTTCCGACCGACGCCATCGGGCGGCCCGTTCCGTCGATCGTGCGCAGCCAGCCATCCTCGCCCCAGCGCATCGGCTGGATCGCGGTTTCCCGGCCCAATATGCAACGATCGGACGCGGGCAGTGGGCGGCCGCAGAGATAGACGAGCCAGGGATCGCCGTTCGCCGTTTCCACCAGGTCGCCATGGCCAGCGCGGGCGAGCGGCCCATCGGCCTGATCCCGCGCCGTCAGCACCGGCCCATCGGGATGCAGGTCATAGGGGCCGAAGAGCGACCGCGACCGCGCCATCACCACGGCATGATTGCGCTCCGTCCCGCCCTCGGCCACCAAGATATGATAATAGCCGTCGCGCTTGTAGAGATGCGGTCCTTCGGTGAAGCCCAGCGGGCTGCCGCCAAAGATATTATGCCGCTCGCCCAGAAGGCGGCCGGTGTTAAGGCACATTTGCTGGATGACGATCCCGGCGAAGCGTTTGTGGCCGGGGCGATGATCCCACAACATGTTGAGCAGCCAACTACGGCCATCATCGTCGTGGAAGAGCGCGGGATCGAAGCCGCTGCTGTTCACATGGACGGGATCGGACCATTCGCCATCGATACGGTCGCACCAGACCCAATAATTATGGAAGTCCCGCAGCGATACGTCCGTCCGGTCGGATCGGGTGGTGCGGCCATAGCGTTTGACGTCGGTATAGGTCAGGTGGAACCGGCCGTCAGCATAGCTAAGGTCCGGTGCCCACACCCCGCAGGAATCGGGATTGCCCCGCATGTCGAGCTGGGCCGGGCGACGCAGCGGCCGGGCAACGAGCTGCCAATTGGCGAGGTCACGGGAATGGTGGATCTGCACGCCCGGATACCATTCGAAGGTCGAGGTGGCGACATAATAGTCGTCACCCACACGCACGATCGAGGGATCGGGATTGAAGCCCCGCAGGATAGGATTGGTAATCGAGATCATACCGGTTTTCGCACCAAGGTCCAAAGTATCGCGGCGCCGACAAGGTCCAGCAGCCCAAGGAGAATGAAGAAGGGGCCATAGCCGACCTGATCGACCCAACTGCCGAGCAGCAGGGTGAAGATCAGCACGCCTAGATTGGCCGCCGTGCCCGCTATGCCGGTGGCCGTCGCCACCTCATCCTGCGGGAACAGGTCGGCCGACATGGTAATGACGGTGACCGACAGGGTTTGATGGGCAAAGCCCGCAACACAGAGCAGGGCGATGGCCGCAACCGGGCTTTGCACGATGCCGACGAACATCATTGAACACATCAGCACCGCGCCGACGGTAAAGGCGCCCCGCCGCGCGTCGATCAGATGGACGCCGCGCCGCTGGAGCCAGGCGACCAGGGCTGGCCCCGCAAGACAGCCAAGGTCTGCGGCGAGGAAGGGCAACCAGGCGAAGATCGCAATTTGCTGAATATCGAAATTGCGCACCTGCACCAGATAGAGCGGCATCCAGAGCGAGAGCATCCCCCAGACCGGATCAGCCAGAAAGCGCGGGAGCGCGATGCCCCACATATCGCGACGGCGCAGCATCGTGCGCAGGTCCGGGCGCTTGCGCTTCTGCTGCAGCTCCGCTTCCTGGCCATCGAGGATCTTCGTGCGTTCTTCCGCGGTGATGGCCCGGTGCCGTGCAGGCGTCTGATACCAGAATAGCCACAGGATGAGCCAGACGAGACCGAGGCCGCCAGCGACGAAGAAGGCCGCGCGCCAGCTATGGGTGAGAACCGCCCAGGCCACCAGCGGCGGCGCGGCGACGGCACCCAGCGATGCGCCGATCTGGTACAATCCCCCTGCGGTCCCGCGCTCGCGGGCGGGGAACCATTGGGACACGACCTTCATGCCGGCGGGCTGCGCGCCGCCTTCGACCAGGCCGAGCGCGCCGCGTAGCGCGAGAAAGCCGAGCCACCCCTGAACCAACCCATGCGCCATGGTGATGAGCGACCAGATCAGCACGAAGAAGGTGAAGCCGTAGCGCAGGCCCGCAATGTCGAGGACATAGCCTGCGACCGGCTGAAACATGATGCCGATCTGAAACGCGCCGGTGATCCAGGAATATTGTTCGGACGTGATGCCCTGTTCACCCATGATCGTAGGGGCGGCCACCCCCAGGACGCTGCGCGTCAGATAATTGATGGTCATCGCGATCGCGAACAGACCGATGATGGTCCAACGGATATGCCGGAAATAGGTCAACAGACATGTCCTGCGTTAACGTTATCATAGTGATGTAGGCGAAGGCGGCCGGAGGCGGCAAGCGCTAATGTGCGGGAGGGCGCACATCCGCCCCGATGGACGCCATCGTCTTTGTCTTGACGGGCCTGCCATCTCGCTAGAAATGGTGCGATTGGTTCGAAAGGATGATCTTGAAGCCTCCCCATCCTCAGCAGCGCAGCGCGACCGTGGTCGATGTCGCCAAGCGTGCAGGCGTGTCCGCGATGACCGTGTCCCGCGTTATCAACGGCAATGGCAAGGTGCGCGCCGAAACCCGCCTGGCGGTCAATGCCGCCATTGCGGAGTTGAACTATACGCCCAATGTCGCGGCCCGCGCGCTGGTGACGTCGCGCGAAGTGCGGATCGGCGTGATCTATTCCAATCCGAGCGCCGCTTTCATGCATGATTTCCTGATCGGCGTGTTCGAGGAAGCGTCGGTCATGGGCGCGCAATTGACGCTGCTGGGCGGGCAGGATGGTCGCCCGCCGCCGCCCGAAGCGATCCACCGCCTGATCGGATCGGGCGTTGGCGGCATCATCATCGCGCCGCCGCTGGGGGAATCGCGCGTGGTGCGCGATCCCATCCACCTGGCGCAATTGCCGATGGCGGTGGTGGGTGGCTATGCGCGCGATGCGATCTGCGTGCGGATCGACGATCGCGCGGCGGCTTATGACATGACCAAACATCTGATCGGCCTTGGCCATCGTCGCATCGGCTTCATCATCGGCAATCCTGGCCAGTCCGCCAGCGAAGACCGGCTGGCAGGATTCGACGCCGCCGTGCATGAAGCCGGGGGTATTGAGACGATATTGGTCCAGGGAGACTTCTCCTATACGTCCGGCTTGCTGGCGGGCGAGCAGTTGCTGGATATCGACCATCCGCCGACCGCCATATTCGCGAGCAATGACGACATGGCCGCTGCGGTCGTCTCCGTCGCCCATCGCCGCCACCTGTCCGTGCCCGAAGACCTGACCGTGGTCGGCTTTGACGATACCACCGCCGCGGTGACACTGTGGCCGCCGCTCACGACGATCCGCCAGCCCGTGCGCGAACTGGCGGCCGAAGCGTTGCGCCTTTTGACCCAGGAAATCAGCACCTCGCGCAAGGTGCGCCATCCCAAATGCCTGTTGGGCCATCAGCTTATCGAGCGGCAATCGACGGCCGCCATCGCGGGATAGACGATGGCGGCCGTTTCGATCGGCGGGTGCAGGGGGAGGTCGCACCGCCGACCGTATCGGTAAAGGTCAGAATTTGAAGCGCACACCGGCACGATACATGCGGCCTACGACATCATAGAGAGCGGGATTGGCGAAATAGGGCGAGCGTGCCGGATCACGATCGAACAGATTGTCGACCTTGGCATAGGCGGTGATCGCGGGTGTCAGATTATAGGTGCCGCCTATGTCCATGTAGAAGGCGCCGGGCATGAAATTATTGTCGATCGTCGGATTGTTGTTGGTCGATTCCGGGCAGCTGCCGGGCTGACATTCGACATATTGCTTGCCCAATACGCCGTCGGAAAACCAGCGTTCCTGAACATAGAGAGAGAAAGTGTCGGTGGCATAGGTCTGGATCGCCAGCCATTTCCAGTCGGGCGTATTGCCCAGGTTCGCGCCCGCCGAGTCCAACGGAACCGAACCGAACAGACCATTGTCGGTCACGAACTTGCGGATATGGGTCGCCAGTGCGCGCAACGTCAATGTGCCGTCCAGCCCCAGTGGCTGCTGCCACACATAGCTGGCTTCGATATCGATGCCCTCGGTCTTGATCGACGCCAGGTTGAAGGCCTGGACATTGATGAAGTTCGGCCCGTTCTGGTTGTTCAGATTGAACGCATTGCAAGCGTCGGGCAGGATTTCGCGGAAGCAGAGATTGACGATGTCGCCAGCGCCCAGGCTGGAAATCACGTCGGTCAGGTTGATCTTGTAATAATCCACCGACAGGCTGACGCCGGGCAGCCAGGGGGCATTGGCAAGGGCCACGCCAAAGGTGGTGTTGCGCACGATTTCCGGGGTCAGGTCGGTGTTGCCGATCTGGTTCTGGATGGCGAGCACGTTGACGTTGCGGAAGGGGTCGAAGAAATTGGGCAAGGTGGTGGTGACGGGCGCTGCGAACAGTTCCGACAGGTTGGGCGCGCGCACATCGCGCGAGGCGACACCGCGCAGACGCAGCCCCTCGATCGGCAGATCCCAGGTGCCGCCGACCTTCCAGGCCCACACCGTTCCCGACGTGCTATAGTCCGTTACGCGGGCCGCAGCATTGATGTTGGCGCGGCCGACGGAGCTGCTGTCGAACAGCGGAAGGTCGACTTCGACAAAGGCTTCTTTGACGCTGTAGGCACCCTGGCCATTCTTGTAATTGCCGGCATACCAATTGTTGCCATCAATCAACAGCGCGGGATCGGCGGGATATTCGCTGTTATTGGGCGACAGGTCGGACACGCCCGCGCCATAGGGGTCGGCCGTGACCTTATAATATTCATGGCGATATTCCGCGCCGAACGCGACCGACAGCGGTCCAGCCCAAAGGTCGAAGGGCGAGCCGGAGAAATTGAGGCTGACCACATCCTGCGTCTGGCGGGTCCGCTGATAGGGACCGTTTTCAGGCATGATGTAGGACAGGGCTGCGGCCGATGGCGGTGCGCCGCCCAGGATGTTGAGGGGCACGCAGCCATTGGATCTGGCAACCGGATCGGCACAGACGATCGCGCCATTCAACGTTACCGCCTGAATCGCCTGGTTGAAGCGGCGGGACAGCATGATGTTGGTGACATCGACGTCGGTATAATTGGTGCCATGCTGATAATAGGCATCATAGGTCCAGTCCGACCCGGCGACCGGCACGCGGCCCTTCGCGCCCGCGACGAAGCGATATTGGCGGCGGTCGGTATAGACCTGCGTATTGCCCAGCGCCGCATTGCTGGTGCCATAGGCGAAATTGGTGATGCCCGCCGTGGCGCACGCCTGCTGCACTGATGCCGGCACGAAGGGATTGCTGCATTCGATCGTCAGGTTGGGCCGGTTCATGCCCCCCACCGGCTGGTTGTTGGTTTTCACCTGCGCGATGTTGACCGTCCCGTAAATTTCATTGTCGGGGGCAAATTCGAAGCCCAGGCGGCCGTAGGAATTAAGCCGCTTGATGCTCGATTGCAGCGACCGACCGGCATCGACATTGCCCGACAGATCGCCGCCGATGCAGAAGCCGGGATAACAGCCATTGACCGCGCCCGATGCATTGCCGGACGGTGTGCCGTTGGAGCCATATTGGAACTGGAACGGATTGCCTGCCTGATCGAAGGCGATGCCCTGCAACGGCCCCGCGGTGATCAGGCCATATTTGGTATAATTATAGGGCTGCGCATTATCGAGCAGCAGATATTGAGGCGATCCGTCGTTGAGTGCATTGCGATTAATCAGCGTGGTCTGCTTGAACCAGTCGCGGCCACCGGCCAGCCCGATGCCGAAATCGCCGCCACCGACACCGGCCTCATCGCCATATTCGGCGCTGACGACGGCGCGCAGGCGGCCGTCGAGAAAGCTTTTGCCCGCCGCCAGTTGGACGAGATATTGCTCATTATCGCCATAGGTGGACACGCCACCCTGGACGTTGCCCTTGAACCCTTCAAAGCGCGTGTCGGTGATGAAATTTACAACCCCGCCCACTGCGTCCGAGCCATAGGAGGCCGAAGCGCCGCCATTGACGACATCGACCTGCTTGATGAGCAGTTGCGGGAAGAGGCTGACATCGGGAACGCCGGTGACATTGGCACCGACGACGCGCTGGCCATCCAAGAGCGTCAGGGTGCGGATCGGCCCCAGGCCGCGCAGCGAGAAGGAGGACAGCCCTTGCTGACCGCTCGATGTGCTGAACGTGTTGACGGTGGAACCGGTCGACCCTTGCAGCGAAGGCAATTGGGCGATGGTGGTGAAGATGTTGGGCTGCGCATTCGCCTCGATCTGCTCAGTGCCGATCATGGTGGTGGGCGTGGGCGCATTGAAGCCGTTGGACGTGATGCGCGATCCGGTGACCACGATATCCTGGTTCGTCGGGGCGGGGGCGGCCGGCGCCGATTGCGGCGCTTCCGATTGCGTGGCGGCGGGCTGCGGAGCCTGCTGCGCGAGTGCGACGGATGGCAGGGCCAGATTCGATGCTATCGCTATCATCGAGCCGGTAGCTATATAGGCGAGCCGCCATTTCAGCCGATATTGTGCCGTCGTCTTCCGTATCATGTCCATCTCCCAGTCTTTGTATTTATTGGATATTTATAACTGAACCCGCGAAATCACCCTAAGCCTGCATTCGCGTGCCGAACGGCTGGAACAGTCAGATCATCCGGCCTGTCGAAAATCAGAATGGTAACGTTAACCCGATTTATTGTGACGGCCCGAAGCTGTCAACAATCTTATGGCAGACCACTGACATTTATGTCGGCCATTTCGCTTTGGGCGACTGCCAACGGCATCGCAGACAGCCGTGGGAAGAACGACAGGTTATTAAAAAGACAGGATTTTCCCGACCGGCTTTTAGAAGCGGAACATGATTTCCGTCCCCACCATGCGGATGGGGCGGGCGGGGCCGGTCTGGCGCAGAAAGTCGCCAGCGCGGAACAGCGATGCCGAAGCGGAGACGGACAGGATCGTGCTGGCCTGCCAGTTGGCCGATAGTTCGACCTGATTGCCGATGTGCCGGGACACCCCCTGCCCTGCGGCGCGGATCAATTGGCCGGGGACATCATAAATGCCGTCCCCGCGACTGAAGCGCCAATAGGCGACTGCCGCCAGTTCGGCCGTCAAGCCACGACCCAGATCGACATCGATGCTGGGATGCAGGTTGAGGATATTGCGCGGGCCGATGGGCGTCAGTTCGCCGAAATATTTGCCCTTGGGAAACAGCGCGTTGAACGTGCCCAGCCGGTCGTCCTTCGGATCATGGTCGCCACTGGCGGCATTGGCGCGCAGGCGAAGGCGGGGCTTGAGCGGGGTTTCGGCAAACGCATAGCTGGTTTCGGTCGCAATCGACCAGGCTTTGATGGACTGGGTGCCGAACCGACCGCGCTGGAGCATCGCTTCCCAGTTCCAGCCCAGCGCCGCATGGGTGCCGAACAGCCTGACGCCATAAGTTTGTCGTCGCTCGCGCGCGATCATATTGGCATAGCGGGCGGCGGCGTCGCTGTAACGGAGGGCGTAAAGATCGACTTTCACGCCTGTCGCCAGGGGTGCGGTGACATAAAGGCCGTCAAGCTGTTTGGTCGGCGAACGGCGATCGTCGAAATTGCCGGGGTGCACCGCCACGGGCTTTCCGTGGAAGGCTTCGATCCGGCTGTTGCCCCGCTCCAGCATCAGCCGGACGCCGTCGAAAGGCTGCGGGATGTTGGGGCCATAGCGCAAACCGACCAACCGTTCCGATCCAAGCGCGATCAACTCACGCCCCGCACGCAGCGTCAGCGACGCTTGATCGCTAATGGGTAGCTGGATATCGGCAAAGCCCTGAAGCAGGTCCAGACCGGTTTTATCCGCCGGTCCTGCCCCCGCGCCCACGCCTCTGGCATAGCCGCCAATCCCCTGGACGAAGATACGCGCGGGGCCTGCATGCAGGTCGGCGAGCGGCAGGACACGCAGCCAGAGATAGCCGTCATCCGGGGCGGGCGGCGCGCCCCAAAGATTGTCGGCAAAGCCCTCATAGCGGACCCGCGCCTCCGCGCCCAAGGTCAGCGTGAAACGGCCGCCTTCATCCAGCGGGCGGTCCTTCAATCTCGCCCACCAGTCGGCGCGGCGGTCGGGGGTTCCGCGCAACTGCGACCAATCCTCATCATAGCGCAGGTTGGTCTGCGCGACCTGTGCCTCGGCGACCGATGGCAAGCCAAACGAAGCCGCGAGCAGCAGCGCGCGGATCATCGCGCGACGAGGTGGCGGACCAAAGGCGGCACGGCATCCACCTGAAATGCCCGCACCGCGTCCTGCTGCACCCGGTCGGCATTGGTCACCCGCTCATGCTGGCGCAGATGTTCGAGCCAGCTTTCGACGGTGAAGGTTTCCAGCACCCGGCCGGGCTGCGCGACATCCTCATAGACGCCCCAATGGATCGCGCCATCGCGGCGACGGATGCGGCGCATGTCCTGCATTGCGGCGAAAAAGTCGGGCACCAGGGCGGGGTCGATCCGATATTCGATCGTCACCAGCACGGGACCGCGATCCTGCTCGATCGCCGCTTCGATCATGGGCGCGGGCCAGTGGAGCGAGGGCGCAAGGTCGAACCGGGCCGCGCTGTCGAGCGGATAGCGCCAGGCGAGCAGCAGCGACGCCACGACCAGCGCCGTCGCTGCCAGCATCAGGGTCGCCGGAACGCCGATCTGCCCCGCGATCGCGCCCCACAGCATGGCGCCAGCGGTCATCGACCCCTGAAAGACCAGCAGGTAAATGGCCAGCGCGCGCGCCTTCACCCAGCCCGGCGAGCGGGCCTGCGCCCCGCCGTTCAGCGCGGCCATCATCGCGATCCATGCGAAGCCGCCCGCCGCTACGGCCATCGCCGCTGCCAGGAAATTGCTCGACCAGGAAAGGCCCGCCATCGCAGCCGCCAGCAGCGCCGATGCCGCTACCGTCGTGCGATTGGCCCCTAGACGTGTGCGCAGCCGGGGCATCAGGATCGCCCCGGCGACCGCGCCCAGCCCCATGAAGGCCAGCAGCCCGCCATAGCTCGCTGGCCCGAGCGCGAGGTCGCGCCGCGCAACAATCGGCAGCAGCGCCCATAGGCCGCTGGCGAACAGAAAGAAGCCGACCGAACGGATCAGCACGACCTGCAATTCCGGCGCGCGCAGCGCGTAGCGCAGGCCGGCCCGCATCGCGCCGACAAAATGTTCGGCAGGCAGATGTCGCGTCGTACCCTCCCGCCGCCAGCGGAGCATGACGATGATGACGCCCAGCACCGACACCGCATTGAGCGCGAAAACAGCGGCACTTCCGGCGATAGCGATGATGAGGCCGCCGAGGGCCGGGCCGATGGCGCGGGCAATGTTGACGCCCAGGCTGTTGAGCGCGACCGCCTGCTGCAAGGCGGGGCCAGGCACCAGTTCGGGCACGATCGCCTGAAAGGTCGGGGCCGACAGCGCTGCCCCGACAGCGATGGCGGCGGTCAGCGCGAGCAGCACCCATGGCGTCGTGAGACCGCACACCGTCGCGATCGCGAGGATGATGGTCGCCACCAATCCGAACAGTTGCGCGCCGATCAGCAGCTTACGTCGGTCCACGATATCGGCGAGCGCCCCGGCGGGGAGCGCGAAGAGAAACATGGGCAGGGTCGTCGCGGCCTGGACGAGCGCGACCATCAGCGGGTCGGTGGACAGCGACGTCATGAGCCAGCCCGCGCCGACATCATGCATCCATGTGCCGATGTTGGACACGATCGTCGCGATCCACAGCGCGCGAAAGACAGGACTCGCGAGCGGCTTGTCGTCCGCGGCGGTCATTGGCCGCGCTCACGCAGGATCGCGGCCATCATCAGCCCGCCGATC
>MIAK01000032.1:128705-158017 GCA_001829085.1 Sphingomonadales bacterium RIFCSPLOWO2_12_FULL_63_15
ACGCAGGATCGCGGCCATCATCAGCCCGCCGATCAGGCCGATATGCTCCAAGAAGGTCACGCGCTCATGAAAGCGCGCGATCGGATCGGCGATGTCCCAGAAGGGGTGCGCAATTCCCGTCGCCAAGGCCGTGAACAGGCCGAGCGCACCGGCCCCAAGCCACGCCTGCCGCCCCATGATGATCAGCAGCGATGCGCCGATCTGAACCAAGATCGTCAGCACCGCCACCCCGGCCGGAGGCTGCAACCCGAAATGCGCGGCTTCGGCCAGCGCGCCGTTCCAGTCGATCAGCTTGGCGATGCCGCTGGTCCAATAAGGCAGGGTCAGCAGAATGGCCGCGCCGGTCGCGAAACGGCGATCGGCCAGCAGGGCGGCGATGGGGCGCGGGGCCATGGCTCAAACCGCCCAGCAGCCGCAGCCGACCGCGCCCCAGAAGCTCTGGACGTCAGCGGCGGGCACTTGCGCGCCAAGGGCAGCGGCATGGTCATGGCCATGGACGGCGCAGCCAGATGCGCATCCGCAGGCCGAGGCCAGCTTAGCCGCCATGTCGTCACGGCGATAATGGCCGCCGAAGGTCGCGACCGGCGACCAGTCGGGCATAGCCTTGGGTGCGGTTGGCGCGAGTGGGCCGAACTCTCCTTCGCCATAGACGATTCTACCACCCAGCACCGTCAGCACAGATCGCAGCAAGGCGATGTCATCTTCCGGCACGCTGAAATAATCGTCCGACAGCAAGGCGAGATCGGCCAATTGCCCCGCCTTGATCTGCCCTTTCTTGCCGACCTCGTTCGAGAACCATGTGTTCCTTTCCGTCCACAGCCGCAGCGCGGTTTCGCGGTCGAGCCGGTTGCGGACGGGATAGAGCCGCAAGCCCCCGACCGTCTTCGACGTCACCAGCCAGCTAAGCGATACCCAGGGGTTGTAGCTCGCGACGCGGGTCGCGTCCGTGCCGGCGCCGACCGGAATGCCCGCCGCCATCATCTTGGCGATCGGCGGCGTCGCTTCTGCCGCCTTGGCACCATAGCGTTCGACGAAATATTCGCCCTGGAAGGCCATGCGATGCTGCACCGCGATGCCGCCACCCAAGGCCGCGACCCGATCGATATTCCGGTCGCTGATCGTTTCGGCATGGTCGAAGAACCAGTTGAGGCCGGTGAGCGGAATATCCTTGTTCACCTTCTCGAACACATCGAGCGCGCGGCCGATCGTCTGGTCATAGGTCGCATGCAACCGCCAGGGCCAGCGGCGCTCGGCGAGCAGGCGAATGACCGGCTCCAGGTCGCCCTCCATCTCCGGCGCCATATCGGGGCGGGCGACGCGGAAATCCTCGAAATCGGCGGCGGAATAGACGAGCATCTCGCCCGCGCCATTGTGGCGATAGCTGTCGTCGCCATCGCCCGGTTTGATCTGGGTCGACCAGCTGGCAAAGTCCTTCAGCTCTTCCTTGGGCTTCTGGGTAAAGAGATTATAGGCAATGCGCAGCGTCAGTTCGCCATCCTGATGCAGCTTCTCGACGATCGCATAATCGTCTGGATAATTTTGCGATCCCCCGCCCGCGTCGATGACGCTGGTGACGCCGAGCGAATTCAGCTCACGCATGAAATGCTTCGTGCTGTTGAGTTGATAGTCGGGTGGCAGCTTCGGCCCCTTGGCCAGTGTCGCATAGAGGATCGTCGCATTGGGCTGGGCCAGCAACAGACCGGTCGGGTTGCCATGCGCATCGCGGACGATCTCGCCACCCGGCGGATTGGGCGTGTCCCTGGTATAGCCCACGGCGCGCAGCGCTGCCGCGTTCAGCAGCGCGCGATCATAGACATGCAGGATAAAAACGGGCGTGTCGGGCGCGGCCGCATTGATCTCCGATATGGTGGGCAGGCGTTTTTCGGCGAACTGATGTTCGGTAAAGCCGCCGACCACGCGCACCCATTGCGGCGGCGGCGTATTTTCAGCCTGCCGTTTGAGCATCGCCATGGCTTCGGACAGGCTCGGCACCCCTTCCCAGCGCAATTCCATATTATAGTTGAGGCCACCCCGGATGACATGGATATGGCTGTCGATCAGGCCGGGGATCAGGCGGCGGCCGTTGGCGTCGATGACGGTGGCGTCCGGCCCGGCGGCGGCACGGACATCCTGTTCGCGGCCCACTGCCAGGAATTTGCCGTCGCGGATGGCAACCGCCTCCGCCACCGGGTTTTCGCGATCCAGCGTCGTCACTTTCGCATTGATCAGGATCATGTCTTTGGCGGTCATGGCGAAGCTCTCCGTGGCGGTCACAAGGGCGGTCGAGGCGGCGCTGGCGAGCGCCTGGCGGCGTGTGATCATGCGTCGCGCCCTGAATTGGCAGGCAATTTCCCCAGCACATGATGGGCGCAGTCCGTGGCGACGAAGCGGGTCAGTTCGGGCAGGCTGGCGAGGCACTGGGCGATGGGGATCAACTGCTCCCCCACCAATATCCCCGCCAGCCCGACCAGCGCGATGAGCGGCGGGGCGGGAGAACGGACACCCAAGAGGCTGTAGACGATACCGACCAGCAGCCCGGCACCCAGCGCAAGACAATAGGCTTTCATGGGGTCGTTCTCCCGTTCCTGAGTCAGGCCTGGATGAAGGCGAGCATGTCGGCGTTCAGCACGTCGGCATTCACCGTGAGCATGCCGTGCGGATAGCCTTCGTAAAGTTTCAGCGTCGCGTCGGGCAGCAGTTGCGCCTGCAGCACGGCCGCATTTTCATACGGCACGATCTGGTCATCATCGCCATGCAGGACGAGGGTCGGCACGGTGATCGCCTTGAGGTCATCGGTCTGGTCGGTCTCGGAAAAGGCCTTGATGCCTGCATAATGGGCGAGCGCGCTGCCCATCATCCCCTGCCGCCACCAATTGTCGATCACGGCGGGCAGGATGGTCGCCCCGTCGCGATTGAAGCCGTAGAAAGGCCCGGCCGCGACATCGCGGAAAAACTGCGCGCGGTTGGCAGCGAGCGCTTCGCGGAACCCGTCGAACGTCGCGATCGGCAGGCCACCGGGATAGCGATCGGTCGCCAGCATGATCGGTGGCACGGCGCTCACCAGCACCGCCTTGGCAACGCGCCCATTGGGCAGGCCGTGGCGCGCGACATAGGCCGCCACTTCGCCGCCGCCGGTCGAATGGCCGATATGGACGGCGTTGCGCAGGTCGAGATGATCCGCGACCGCCGCCGCGTCGGCGGCATAATGCGCCATGTCATGACCGAAATCGACCTGGGCGGAGCGTCCATGGCCGCGACGGTCATGCGCGACGACGCGATAGCCCTTGGCCAGGAAGAATAGCATTTGCGCGTCCCAGTCGTCCGACGAGAGCGGCCAGCCATGGTGGAACATGATCGGCTGGGCATCCTTGCTGCCCCAGTCCTTGTAGAAGATATCGACGCCGTCCGTGGTGGTGATGAAACTGCTCATGGGAAATCTCCGGTGGAAGAAATTGGGTTTAAGGCCCTGACCGGATCGAGTGTGATCCGGTCAGGGTGCCGGGATCAGTGACCGCCTTCGGACGCGCCGAACATGGTCTTGGCATAGGTGATGCCGATGCCGTAGCCACCGCCCCATTTGCGGGCGATGCCGGTGGTGAGGTCATAGGTTTCGCCCCGCGTCCAGTCGCGCTGAAGTTCGAGCAGATATTGCAGCGCCGTAATCGGGCGAGCGCCCGCCTGAATCATCCGCGCGACGGCACGCTCATGCGCTTCTTCGGAAATGTCGCCGCAGGCGTCGGTGATGACATAGACCTCGAACCCCTGTTCCAGCGCGGACAGGGCCGGGCCGACGATGCAGACGCTGGTCCACAGGCCCGCCAGGACGATGCGACCTTTCCCGATGCGGTTGATCTCTTCGATCACGGCGGCATCTTCCCATGTGTTCATCGACGTGCGGTCGAGCATCGCCTGGCCCGGAAAAGGGTCCGTGATCTCGGTGAACATCGGGCCGGAAAAGCTCTTTTCGGCAACCGTGGTCAGTATGGTGGGGATGTGAAACCCGGCTGCGGAACTGGCGACCAGCGCGGCATTGCTGCGCAGCAGTTCGGGCGCGATCGACTTGGTGGCAAAGGCCATTTGCGACTGAAAATCGATCAGCACCAGCGCATGATCGGAGGGCGACAGCAAGGCGGTTGCCGGTGTGGCGGTTGCGGTAGGCATGGACAAAATCCTTTCGACGAGGACAGGAATGGGGGGCAGCAATAGGCGCTTCCTGCATGCCGATCGTCACGGCGACGATCGGCAGGGGCAATGATTACACCCGACGCCCGCTGGCCCCCACACTGGCAAGGGGGAGAGGCGGCTCCCTCATTTGGGGGAGCGCGCGCTATGGTCACGCCCGACCCCATCCGATAGGTTGCGGCAACGCGCATCAGGGGGACTATCTTTGCGCCATATCAGGTCATGGTTGCTGATTGCGGCAGCGCTGGTCGCGACGCCACTCGCCGCCGCGGGCATAGAGGGATTCAAGCATAGTAGCTGGACGCCCGAACAAGGCGCGCCCAGCAATGTCGTCGGCATCGCCCAGACGCCGGACGGCTATCTGTGGATCGCGTCGGCCGAGGGCGTCTTCCGCTTCGATGGGCTGAGCTTCGAATCCATACCGGCCCCGCGCGAGGCGCGTTTCGCCCATGCCATCCCGACCTCCGTCTTTGCCGATCGGGATGGCCGCTTATGGGTGGGCTTCAATCAAAATGCGGGTGCGGCCATGTATCGCGACGGTCGCTTGCACGCCCTGTCCATGCCATCTCCCCCGCCGTCCATCCTGAAGTTCGCCCAGACCGCCGACGGTGCCCTCTGGGCGTCCTGGGGCGGCCAGGGGGATAGATTATTTCGTTATCGCAATGATAATTGGCAGGTCATGGATCGGCGCTTAAATCTGCCACCGGGCGAGATTGCGGCGATCTCTGAGCCGGGGCATTGCTGTCTTGCAAGCGGTCAATCGCGGCGGCACCATCTCGATGATGGAAATTGCGCGCACGTCCAACGTGCCCTATCCCACCGCATGCCGGATCGTACAGACGCTGATGCACGAAGGCCTGATCGAACGCGAACCATCGCGCAAACATTACCGCCCGACAGCTTTGGTGCAAACGTTGGCGCACGGTTTCCAGGGCCATGCGCGGTTAGTGCAAGCGGCGCGGCCCCATATCGTAGAACTGACGCGCAAGGTGGGCTGGCCGATTTCACTGGCGAGCCATGTCGGCCATTCAATGATCATCCGCGACTCCACTCACTCGTTGACCACGCTGACCTTCAGCAGCTATTATCCAGGCTATGCGCTGCCGCTATTGGAGTGCGCGGCCGGTATCGCCTATCTCTCCTATCTGCCCGAAGATGAGCGGCACGATTTGATCGCCGCGCTCAAGCTGATGCCCGGAGAAACCACGAGCCACATTATAGAACTGTTCGAAAATGGCGGGCTGGCGCAAGAGGTTCGTGCCAAGGGTCATGCGACGCGCGCGTTCAATACCTTCACCCGCAATCCGGGCAAGACATCCTCGCTCGCGGTGCCGGTGATTGACCAGGATGATCATGTCATCGGCACATTAACGCTGGCCTTTTTTGTCAACGCAATAAAAATGCAGGATGCGGTGCATCAGTTCCTGCAGCCGATGCAGACTGCAGCCGAAGCGATTGCTAACGACATGCACAACGGCAATCTGACACCGACTTAGCGATAATGATGCCAGACGCCAACTTCCGGCCAAACGATGTCAATGATCCTTTTATTGCTGAAGCTAGAAACAGCAACGCATGGCTTCATTTTTCACTCATCCGCGTTCACAACGTTTCCGACCTTCTTAATATTGGAGAAATACTAACAAGAAATATTCCTCTTAATTGACTATTCTTTTTCATCACATTTGTCAATCTGGCCAAAAATAAGGGTAGTTTTCACTTTTTTGCAGTTACCTGAATAACTTATTAATCTAAGAGCGCTGTAATTGTCTTGGTTTCAGTATAATGTAAAACTCCCTCCTCTCCGACTTCGCGGCCCCAGCCCGACTCCTTCATACCGCCAAAGGGTGCCGACGGATCGTTCATACCATGCGTATTGATCCAGACCGTTCCGGCCTGCAATCCGCGCGCCATTAGATGCGCGCGCGACAGGTCGCGGGTCCAGATATTGGCGGCCAGGCCATAGCGGGTGTCGTTGGCCGTCTTCACGACATCGTCCACATCATCGAACGGGGTGGCGACGAGTACCGGCCCGAATATCTCTTCCCGCACGATGCTGGCATCGGCACCGGGGTTGGCGAAGATCGTGGGTTCCACGAAATAGCCGTCCTGCGCGCCCGTTCCGCCGCCGATCACCAGTTCGGCACCGCTTGCCTGACCCTGCGCAATATAGTCCATCACCCGCGCCTGCTGCGTGCGTGATACGAGCGGCCCCAGCATCGTGTCGGGGTCGCGCCCATGGCCAAGTCTGAAGCTCTTAGCGACCTGCGCCACGCCCTCCACCACCTTGTCGAACACCGACCGTTCGACATAAAGGCGCGAGGCGGCCAAGCAAACCTGCCCGGAATTGAAGAAGATCGCGAGCGCCGCGCCGAGCGCTGCCTTATCGAGATCGGCGTCGGCAAATATCAGCGAGGGCGACTTGCCGCCCAGTTCCAGCGTGACGCGCTTGAGGTCTTTCGCGCAGGTCTGAACGATCTGCTTGCCGACGCGGGTCGATCCGGTGAAGGCGATCTTGTCGATGCCGGGATGCTCGACCAGCGCCTGCCCCGCTTCGTGCCCATAGCCTGTAACGATGTTCAGCACGCCTTCGGGCAGCCCTGCCTCCAACGCCAACTCGGCCAGGCGCAGCGCGGTCAGCGGCGTGACTTCCGATGGTTTCAGGACGATGGTACAGCCCGCCGCCAGTGCCGACGCGATTTTCCACGCCGCCATCGCCAGCGGATAATTCCACGGCACGATCTGGCCGACGACACCGATCGGTTCGCGTACCGAGTAACTGTGATATTGGCGGCCATCGCCGGAAATCGGGTTCACCTGACCATAGATTTTCGACGCCCAGCCCGCCATGTAGCGGAAGATATCGACGGCGGCTGGGACATCGACGGCAAGTGCATGATGCACCGCCTTGCCATTGTCATAGCTTTCGAGCAGCGCCAGTTCCTCCGCATGATCCTCGATCTTGCGCGCGATCGCCTCGATGATCCGGCCGCGATCCAGCGGGCGCATCCGGCTCCAGGCCGCGGATTCGAACGCGGCCCGCGCTGCCCTGACCGCGCGATCGACATCGGCTGCGCTGCCCGCCGGAACGTCAGCGAAAACTCGTCCGGTCGCGGGGTCTTCCACCTCGATGACGCGACCGTCCCCGGCCGCTTCCCATGCCCCGCCGATCAACATTTTTTGCTGGGGAAGGCGGACCTCGAAACCGGCGTCACCATGCAATCCAGCGGCGATCGAAACGGGTGCAGTCATGGAACATGTCTCCGGGGATCAAGAAAGAGCCGCGCCCGCCTTTCAGGGCGCGGCCCAGGGGGAGCGGGTCAGAAGCGCGCCGACAGGCTTGCGCCGAACGTGCGTGGTCGTCCGGCAAAACGGACCGTCGTGTCCGTGATCCGCGTGGCGTTGGACCAGTAGTAGGTATTGCCCAGGTTCCGCACGAAGGCGCTGATCTTGTAGCGCTTGTCGGCAAAGGACAGGCCAGCGCGCAGGTCGATCAGCGTATAATCCTCGATCGTCAGGCCACCTTGCGCGCTCAGGTCCGCCGATGGCGTGGCGCGGGCGTTGCCCAGCACAGCCTTGGTATCGCTCTGGAAATTCAGATTGGCACCGACGAAAGCCTCGACATCGTCGCTGAGCGCCCAGTCATATTGGGCATCGGTCACGATCTGAAATTTGGGCGTGTAGGGAAAGGCCGATCCGCCAAAATCCAGCTGGCTGCCATAGCTGTCATAGTTGACGAAACTGCCCTTGATCCGCGTGTCGAGATAGGTCGCGCCGATGCTGACGCGCAGGCCATCGGTCGGCGCGAGGTCAAGTTGAATTTCCGCACCTTTTACACGGCTTTTCGGGACATTGACCAACGCTTCGAGAGGGCCGAACACATTGGGACTTGCGATCACGCGGCCCTTCAACTGCTTGTCGCTATAGTCGTAATAGAAGAGTGCGCCGTTGATCTGGGCGGTGTTCTCCAGCAAGGTCAGTTTCGCGCCGAGTTCATAAGCGGTCACGGATTCCTGCGTGACGGGATTGAACTGGTTGGCATCGCTGGCCGACAGCAGCGGAAAGCTACCCGACTTGTAGCCTTTGCTGACGGAAGCGTAGAGCAGCACGTCCCTGCTCGGCTTGTAATCGACACCCGCACGCCAGGAAATATTATCCTCGTCCAGCGACTTGCGCACCTCGCCCACGGTCAGCGTCGATCCGTCGATCGTGACGCAGCCATTGGTGGGAATATCGATGGGCGCCAGCCCTGCGCCGCCGCGAATGAAGTTGATCAGATTTTCGATCCCCAGCCCCAACGCATTGCCGCGATCGGCCGTGCAACCGGCAAAATCGATATTGGTCTTGGTATAACGCACCCCGCCATGCAGGGTGATGCTGTCACCGATGTCATAGTCCAGATTGGCGAACACCGCCTTGTTCACGAATTTCTGGCGCGCATATTGGCTGTAGACGAAAAAGGGGATGCCAAGGCCGGCGTCGACGAAATTATAGGCCGATGTCGATTGGTCATAGGGACCGGCATCATCCTGCTGATAGGTTTTTTCGCGCGCATAATTGGCACCCAGAATATAGGTCAGGCCGCCAGTCCGCCCTTGCAGACGCAATTCCTGCGACAGTGCCGTGATCTTTCCGGTGGTGTTGTAGAAATAGTCACGCAGGGCGACGCCGTCCGGGTCGATATCCTGGTCATTATGATATTCCGACCAGCTGCTGATCGAGGTCAGGCTCACATCGTCGGCCAGATCGATATCCCCCCGAAACGAGGCCTGATAGAACCAGTCGTCACGCTGGGGCTTTTGTTCCGGCGTCCAGTCGGCATCACGATTGTTACGCGGCGCGATAGGATAGGTGGCCAGAGGCCCCAGCCGCGCGGGATTGCCCAGCGGCACCACGCCGATCAGCTGCGCAGCCTGCCCATCGCTCTTGTCGATGAAACCGTTGAGGTTAAGCGAAAAGCGTGCGCTGTCGGACGGCTCGAAGTCGATCAGGATGCGGCCCGTGGTGAAGTTGCGATCACCGAGCTTTTCATCGCGCGTGTAGCTGCGTTGCCATGCCCCACCCTGCTCGGTCCGCACCGCCACGCGTGCGGACAGCGTATCGCTGATCGGCCCGCTGATGAAGCCGCCACCCGACACCTGTCCGAAACTGTCCAGACCCGCGTCAAGACCGGCTTTGAAGGTCGATGTCGGCTTGGCGGCGATATAGTTGATTGCACCGCCCGTCGCGTTCGATCCGAACAGCGTGCCCTGCGGCCCTTTCAGCACTTCCACGCGCTCCAGATCGAGCGTCGCGCCGCGCGTCATGATGGAAAAGGGGATCGGCACCTGATCCTGATAGATGCTGACCGTCGGCTTGGCGGCCAGGCTGGTGTCGTAAAAGCCGATACCCCGCAATGTGTAGACTGGCGTTGCGAACGCGCTCTCGGTATAGTTGAACCCCGGCACAATCTTTACCAGATCCGCGACATTGGTGATGCCCTGGTTCGCCAGCTTCTCGCCGGATGCCGCGGTGATCGACAGCGGCACATCGTTGATCGCCTGCTCGCGCTTCTGTGCCGTCACCACGATGTCGCCAAGGCCCGAGGATGTCGCCTGTGGCGCAGCTTCGGTCTGGCCCCAGGCCTGAGCATGCAATGCAACGGCCGATACGGTGGCGGCCAGCGTGATAAACCTCTTGGTCATGTTCAGACTCCTCCCATTTATCGCCCGGATGTTCCCATCCTGGGCCTGTGCGCCGGTCTCGCTTTGGCGGTGATCCAGCGGCGATGTGCGTCAGTTCTTCGTGAAGCGGATCGGCAGCGCCTTGTACCCGCCGACGAAGTTCGTCTCGACCATGCGGGGATCGCCCGCCATTTCGACCGAGCTGAGATGCGGCAGCAATTCCTCGAACAGGATGCGCATCTCCAGCTTGGCGAGATGCTGGCCCAGGCACATGTGCGGACCAAAGCCGAAGGCGATGTGCGGATTGGGCGAGCGGGTGATGTCGAAGCGGTCAGCGTCGTCAAACACCGCCTCGTCGCGATTGCCCGACGGGTAACAGATCATCAGCCGTTCCATCGCGCGAATATCCATGCCGCGCACCTGCGTGTCGGCGGTGGCATTGCGCATGAAATGCTTGACCGGACTGGTCCAGCGGATCGCCTCATCCACGAGGCCAGGGATCAGCGACGGGTCCGCCTTCACCTTGGCCCAATTTTCGGGATAGACCATCATCCCGTGCAGCCCACCGGCGGTCGAGGACGACGTCGTGTCATGGCCCGCGGTGGCGATCGCGACATAATAGCCGTTCGCCTCATCGCGCGGGATCGGCGCGCCGTTGATCCGCGAATTGGCGATCAGCGACAACAGGTCATCGGTCGGCCTCTCCCGGCGGTCGGCACTCAATTTGTCGAAATAGGTGTAGAAATCCTCGATCGACGCCGCCCACTGCTTCGCCGCGACGACCGGGTCCGCCGCCATTTCGGGCCGCTGTTCTTCGGGATCATGCACGCCGAAAAACTCCTGCGTCAGCTTGAGCATCCGCGGTTCGTCCTCAGGTGGCACGCCGAACAGCGTCATGATGACGCGCAGCGGATAATGCAGCGCGAAATCGCGGACGAAATCGCATTCGCCATCGAAGCTCAGCAGATTGTCCACCGACTGGCGCGCCAGCACCCGGATCTGATCCTCCAGCTTGCTGATCTTGCCGGGCAGGAACCAGTTGGACGTCAGCGTGCGGTAGGACGCATGTTCTGGCGGGTCCATATAGGTCAGCGACGACAAGATGCGGATCGACCCGCCGTTGATGTCTCGCGTGAAGGCGTCCGACGCCTGATCGACCAGGATCGGGTTGTGATCGGCGTTGTGGAACAGCTTGCCGTTGCGTTCCACTTCCTTGATGTCGCCATGTTTGGTGACGACCCAGACCGGGTCATAGCCAGGCACCTGTGCGATACCCAGCGGCATATGTTCGCGCAGCCAGCGAAAAGCGCCATAGATCGTCGCGTCGTCCGTATAGCTTTTGGGCGCGATCACGATCCGCGCAATGTCGTCGGGGATGATGGGACGCACGTCGGCATCCAGCGAAGTCGCCATGAAACTACCCTCTCCTACACGCTGTCCTAGGGACACTTGCGTATTACGTATTGTCATTACGTAACTATGGACAAGCGGATTCGTCAATCGTAAAAAGAGGTCGGACCATTCAGCCTTTCAGGGACGGGAATCGCAGAAAATACGCGACTTTACGGCGCAAATCATCCGCTCCCATCCCCGAAACTGAATGACGAACCCAAAGATTGAATAGGAGAAGACCCATGGAAGTGAAGGCAGCTGTCGCCCGGATAGCGGGTGGTGACTTTACGCTAGAGCAGCTCACTTTGTCCGATATGCGCGCCGACGAAGTGCTGGTGCGGATCGTCGCGACGGGCCTGTGCCATACCGATATCGTCGTGCGCGATCAGTTGCTGCCGACGCCCCTGCCCGCTGTGCTGGGCCATGAAGGTGCAGGCATCGTCGAGGCAGTCGGCGCGGATGTCACCACGCTCATGCCGGGTGATCGCGTCGTGATGGGCTTTGCCGCCTGCCGCGAATGCCCCCAATGTGTGGCGGGACACCCAGCCTATTGCCGCGATTTTTCCGCACTCAACTTCGGCGGCTGCCGGGCGGACGGCTCGACCTGCCTGCATGACGGCGTAGCACCGGTCAGCAGTCACTTCTTCGGCCAATCCTCCTTCGCCAGCCACGCCATCGCGGCCGCCCATAATCTGGTGAAGGTACCGGCCGAAGCACCGCTCGAACTGCTCGGCCCGCTGGGCTGCGGTATCATGACCGGGGCAGGCGCGGTGATGAAGGCGCTCAAACTTCAGGCTGGCGAGACCATCCTGATCACTGGCGGCGGCCCCGTCGGTCTGAGCGCCGTCATCGCGGCGAAGGCTTCGGGCGCTGGGCAGATCATCGTCGCGGATCCTTTGGCAACACGCCGCGCCATGGCGCTCGACTTGGGCGCGACCCATGTCATCGACGTGACCGCGAGCGACACCGCCGAACAGTTGCGCAAGCTGTTGCCCCAAGGCGTCGATTGCGTGCTGGACACGTCGGGCGCGGTCCCGGCGATCGACGCCGGCGTGGCCTCTCTTGCCCCTCTGGGGCGTCTTGCCATCGTCGGTGTGCCCAAGGCGCTGGATGCGGCGATCAGCCTCAACATCCTGACCCTCCTGTCGCTTGGCATCTCGATCTGCGGCGTGACCGAAGGCAATGCCGACCCGCAGACGTTCCTGCCCGAACTGATCGCGCTGAATGCCAAAGGGCTGTTCCCATTCGAGAAGCTGATAACGACCTACAGGCTGGAAGACATCAACCAAGCGATCGAGGACCAGCATGATGGCCGCTGCGTCAAGGCTGTACTGACGATGGCGTGACCTTGCCCGCCGGGCGATCCGTTTCCTTGCCGGCGCGGATCGCCTCGACATGGCGGAAGAAAGCGCGCTGCCGCATCAGGCCGAAGAAATCGAGCATGAGCGGAAGCGCATGTTCGACCATGGTGGCTGCCTCAGCCACATCGATATGCCCGTCGACCCGCTCCATGAAGGTCGACGCTTCCCAGCGTCCGACGAAATCCGCCGCCTCTGTGTAAAAGCCCAGAATGTCGGGCGTATAATCCAGCCGCTGATCGAACCCGGCCTTGCGCATGTCGCCCCAGATACGCACCAGCTGCGCGCAGGTGATGCTCAGCGCCTCGCCCTGATCCGTTTCGATGATATCCAATATACCGATCTTCGCCAGCGTGCGGGCATCCTCCGCCGCATGCGGATAGCGTTCCAGCAGCGATGCGATCGTCACCGGCGGCCCGTCCACGCCGACGCGATGCGCGACGAGCTGCTCCAACTGGTCGAATGCGCTGGCCTCGACCCGGCCGTCGGTGCCTTCGCCGCCGATGATTGCCTTGATCTGTGCCAGTGTCAGCCGGTTCTCCCGCTGGAGCCGACGCACGGACAGGATCGCCTGGACATGCTCCTCACCATAGTCGGCAACCGTCTTGCGCGGCCGCTCTGGCTCCGGGATCAATCCTTCGCGCAGATAGACGCGGATCGTCTCCCGATGAACACCCGTCCGATCCTCCAGTTCGCGCATCTTCATGATGGCGCTACAGCATGGCGCACCAGACAGGGCAAGCCGCTATGTTACTTATATACGCAAGGCCCGGCGGTTCAGGCAGCGACCTTGCCGCCTTCCTCCGCTTCCTGCATCGCGCTCAGCAATCGCCGTGCCTGATTGACCGCACCGTCGCTGGCAATGCCGATGAAAGGACGCTCCGGTTCGTCGTCGATCCGGCGCTGCTGTGCTTCCAGCGTCACCTCATCCTCGGTGATAGTATCGAAAAACTGATCGAACAGCACATCCGGCACACCACACTCCCTGGGCGCGGTGGTGCAGATCGTCCACAGATAATGGCTGGTCGTCGCCGTTTCCGGCGTGATGAAATGGTTGTTGGCCAGCATGAAGCCATTGTCGCGTTTGCCTTCATAGGCACCGGTGCCAGCATCACAGCCCCCCGCGTTGACGCGGCACGTCATGCCGATGCCCGGCTCGAACCGCACTTCCTGCCAGCGATCGACCCGGCCTTTGAACCCACCAGCATCGATATAGGATTTGGGCGGGATCGAATTGGGCATCTTGCGCAGCAACGTCACCTTGCGACCGTCGAACTCGACCTTGGTATCGGCATTATAATGCTGCTCCGGGTTCCCGCCGATCGTGCGCGCATGGATATAAGGCACATGGGTCAGGTCCATGATATTGTCGATGATCAGCTGCCAATTGGCCTTCACCGGGAAATTATAGGGCCGCCACGTCCAGGCCGGATCATTATGTTCCGGGCTGTCGACGATGATCGACGGATCGGCCAGCGCCGGTTCGCCCATCCAGATCCAGATCAGATGATCCTTTTCCACCACCGGATAATGGCGGACATTGGCGGCGGCAGGGATACGCGCCTGGTTGGGGATGCGGGTGCAGGTGCCTTTGCCGTCAAATTCCACGCCATGATAGCAGCAGCGGATGACGTCGCCATCGACATGGCCCGAAGAGAGCGGCATCGCCCGATGGCTGCACCGATCCTCCAACGCGGCGATCTCGCCGCTTTCGGTGCGGAACAGCACGACCGCCTTGTTCAGATATTTGCGCCCCAGCGTCTTGCCCGGTTCGATATCGGCGGCGAAAGCGGCCACATACCATGCGTTGTAAATGAACATGCTGCTCTCCATTATCCGGCCGGGCCGTTCACGGCTCCGGCGCTACCCTATTGTTGGCTGTGATTATGGATGGCCCGCGCAGAACCGCCAATCGCAATCCCATAACGCCATAAGAAAAGCGGGAAACAAAGACGGTAAAGCGGGATCACCGCAAATATAGCCCCCCATTCATGTCCAGCGTGGCGCCCACGAAGAACCCACCGCGATCCGAAGCCAGCAGTGCGGTCGCCGCCGCAATCTCGCCCACCTCCATGAAGCGGCCGACCGGCACCTCGCCCTCGACCTGTGCGATCTGTTCCGCCGACAGTCGCGCCTTGGCCGTGTCGATCGGTCCCGGCGCGATGGCGTTCACGGTCACGCCGGTCCCGGCCAGATAGCGGGCGAAATATTTGGTCAGCATGATCGCCCCGGCCTTGGACGCGGCATAATGGGGGGAGGCCACCGTCCCGCCATTCTGCCCGGCGAGCGACGTGATATTGACGATCCGGCCATAGCCATTCTCGCGCATATGGTCGGAAAATATCTGGCAGCTCAGGAATACGCTGCGCATGTTGATCTGCACGATCGCGTCGAACTCTTCGGGGCTGATGTCCTGCGTCGGCGTGCGCTTGGCGAAGCCGGCATTGTTCACCACGATGTCGACCTTGCCCCACAGGCCCGCCATCTGATCCCGCGCAGCGAGGAAATGCGCCTTCTCCCGCACGTCCAGCGTCAAGGCGATCGCCGTCTCGCCCGACGGATCGAGCGAGGCCGCGACCGCCTGCGCCACAGCGCTGTCCACATCGCTGACGGCCACGCGACCGCCCCCGGCATGGATTTCGCGCGCCACCGCCTCGCCCACACCACGGCCGCCGCCGGTCACCAGCGCGGTGCGGCCTGCAAAGGAAAAGCTGCCATTGGCAGGCAGCGTGAAATGATCGCTCATGATATCGTCCTGCAATGAAATGGCGGGGAAGGCCGCACCCTCCCCGCCCATGCCGTTCGTCAGCGGCGGATCGACAGCGTCAGGCCATAGGTCCGCGGCGTGTTGGTAAAGATCTTCCAATAAGTCGTGCCATTGCCCGGTACGGCCAGGAAGGCGGTGATGTCGTCCGCATTCACGATCTGATAATTGTTGGTCAGGTTCTTGCCCCACAGGCCGATCTGGAAACGGCCATCGGCTGTTTCATAATTCAGGCGGGCATTGAGTGTCCGCCCCCGCGTGTCGCGATGCAGATTGTCATATAGCCGCAGCGTATTGGCGTCGTCGGTCGAAATACGGGTGGAGAAGTTGAAATCCGCCTGCGGCGTCAACGTCGCGCCATTGCTCAACCGCCCGGTATAGGCCGCGCCGACGGTGAAGCTGTCACGCGGCGCGAACTTGGCCGGATTGCCCGAATAATCGAGGTTCACCAGCGGATCGCGCAGGTCGGTATATTTGCCCACCAGATGCGTATAATTGGCGGTCAGACGCAGGTCTTCGACCGGGCGAATGACGGATTCGACCTCCATGCCCTTCATCTTGAGCGTGCCATTATAGGTATGGGCAATACCGCCCGCGCCAGAGAAATTCTGGAGATTCTTGGTCGTCTGGTGGAACAGCGCGACGTTTAGATCCAGCTTATTATTGAAAAGACGCGACTTTGCGCCGATTTCATAATTTTCGGCATTTTCCGGCTCCAGCGGGATGGTCGGGTCGCGATAGGCATTATCGACGAAGCCGCCCGATTTGAAGCCCTTGGCATAGGTCGCATACATGTTGATCTGTTCGGTCGGCTCGAACTTGACCGTGAAGCGCGGCGTGAAGGCATCCCAGGTGCGGCCGCCCGATGCGCGCACTTCACCAGGAAAACCGAAACCGGGAATGGCCCCTGCATCCGTGGTCGAAAACGCACGATAATCGATCTTCTTGCGATCCGACGTATAGCGACCGCCCGCGACCACAGCCAGATTGTCGGTGATTTCGAATGTCGCTTCGCCGAACACGGCCAGGCTGCGGACATTGCCGTCCTGAACGCGCGTGATGTTGGTGACGTCGGGATTCCGGCGGATGCTGCCGGGCACGGCCGATCCGGGCAGCGGGCTGTAGAAGAAGATGTTCGTCGTCGAAACATCGGCCGACAGGAAATAGGCACCCACGACATAGGAGAAACGGCCCGGTGCCGATGCGAAGCGCACTTCCTGCGTAAAGCTGCGGTTCTTGACAACCTGGCGGCGGTCGAACACCGGCACGACCGTCCCCACCGGCACGTCGTCGTTGATCGCGCGGCTGTCGTTCATGCGATAGCCGGTGATCGACGTCAGCGTGCCGCCGAGCAGGTCGAGGTCACCGCGCAGATAGCCCCCGCGCAACCGCTGGCGATAGGGTGACGATACGAAGTCGTTATTCGTCCATTCGTCGTCGGTATAGGCACCGAACGTATCGGGTATGACCTGATTGCCGCCAATGCCGAGCTGGATCGCGCCGCCATTGCCTTTGGTATAGCTATAGTCACCTGACAGGACGACCTGCAGCGTATCGGTCGGCTGGAACAGAAGCTTGCCGCGCGCCGAATAGCTGTCATATTTGCCATAACGCCCCGACTGATTGGGCGTGTCGATCAGGCCATCGCTATGTTCAGTGCTGAACGCGAAGCGTCCGGCGATCTTGTCCTCTACCAGCGCGCCGTTCAGCATCCCTTCGGTCCGCACGAAGCCGCCATTGCCGCCACTGATCTGGGCGAAATAATCATCGTTGAATTCAGGATTGTTGGTGACCACCGCAATCGCGCCGCCCACCACGTTTCGACCGAACAATGTCCCCTGCGGACCGCGCAGCACTTCGACGCGGTTGGTGTCGTAGAAATTGGCGTTCAGGTCATTGTTGAACACATAATAGACGTCGTCCATGAAATAGGCGACCGGCGTGTCCAGCGTGGCGGTGCGGAATGTCGACACATTGCCACGGATCGCGACGATCGACAGCGACTTGTCGGCGGTGTTGATGGTGATGCCCGGCATCTGCTGCGTCAGCGCGGCGGGGCTGTAGACCTGCGCCTCGCGCAGCAATTCGCCGCCGAACGCCGCAATGGAAAAAGGCACCTCGCGCACCGTCGATTCGCGCCGTTCGGCGGTGACGACGATGTCCTCGGGGAAGATCGCCTGCTGGGGCGCTGCGTCCTGCGGCACTGGCTGATCGGCCTGCGCAAAGGCCGAAACGCTCGTCATGGCGGCGATGATCGCGCCCATGGCGCAGGATGTTTTGAAGCTGAAAGGCATTCCCGGACTCTCCCTTGACAACACGGCTTGATGCCGTCTGCCAACCGTGAAGCAGCAAAAACAAAAGAGGTGCAATAGTATCGTCCCGGTTATTGAATGGTCCGACCACATTCCGATTGGGGCGTGGCGTGGAGTGGCTTTAGTCAGGGATCAGGGAATGGCGCTGGCTTCGATTCACGCGGCGCTACCAATGAAAAGCAAGGAAGAGGCTGAAAAACTCATGCAGTCCACAGATAGCGCCGACATGACCAGGGTAGGACCGGGCACGGTCATGGGCACGATGATGCGCCAATATTGGCTGCCCGCCTGCCTATCGTCCGAAGTTGCCGCCGATGGCGATCCGTTGCGCCTGATGATCCTGTGCGAAAAGCTGATCGCCTTTCGCGACAGCTCAGGCCGCGTAGGCATCATGGACCATCGCTGCCCACATCGCTGCGCGTCGCTGTTCATCGGCCGCAACGAAGAAAACGGCATACGCTGCGTCTATCATGGCTGGAAGTTCGACGTCGACGGCAAGTGCGTCGACATGCCGTCCGTCCCCGCCCGCATGGACTTCAAGGACAAGGTCCATGCCAAAGCGTATAAGACGCACGAAGCCAACGGCCTGATCTGGGTCTATATGGGCGAAAACCAGTCCGCGCCGCCGCCCTTGCCGGAAATCGAAGCAACGATGCACCCGGACGCGGAAATCTGGTGCCTGCAGCGCGACTGCAACTGGCTTCAGGCGCTGGAAGGTGACATCGACACCAGCCATGTCGGTTTCCTGCATGTCGGTTCGATCGAGGCGGACGATCTGGATGAGGATCATCCGATGCGCCCGACCGTCCTCAACCGCGCGCCCGATTATGAAGTGGCGCAGGCCGATTGGGGCGTCATGTATGGCGGCTATCGCCCGAATGATGATGGCCAGATGAGCTGGCGCGTCGCCCACTATATGTTCCCGTTCTGGACGCAGACGCCCAACAATCGCTTCGCCACCCGCGCGATCGCCCGCGCCTGGGTGCCGATGGACGACGAACATTCAATGCTGTTCGACATCACCTGCGGCGTGGACGCGGGCAACCCGGCCTATACCTCGACGCTCAAGGACGGCACGCCCTTGTTCGCGCCGCTGGAATATGCGCCGACGACCACCGACTGGTTTGGCCGCTGGCGCTCGCCCGATAGCGAGAAGAATGACTGGGCGATCGACCGGGAATCCCAGCGCAACGGCACCCAATTCACCGGCATCCCCAACATCACGATGCAGGACCAGGCCGTGACCGAAAGCATGGGACCGATCACCGACCACAGTTTTGAAAATCTGGCCCCCACCGACCAGATGATCGCCCGTGTGCGCCGCCGCGTGTTGCTGGCCGCCCGCGCACTCGCCAACAAGGGCACGCTGCCGCCGGGCATCGAAGACCCCAGCATCTTCTATCGCGCGCGCGCAGGCTCCTTCCTGCACGATCCCAGCGATACACTCGCCAACGCCTATGAATCGGCACTGGCGAAGGCGGTACGCTGGCCCGACAAGGTCGAAGCGGCTGAGTGACACATATATAAGGGCCGGGGCGATCCATGCCCCGGTGCCTCAGACAAGGATGACAGAGGTGACGACACGCATTGCGGTTTGTCCGGTTCGCCGATCCATGGCGCCCCGGCCCTGCCAAGAGACGCATCGCACCGGACGGAGAGGGTGATGCGCGCACGATTGAAGAATATCCGCTGGGAAGCCGAAGGCATCAACAGCTACATCCTCGAACCGGTCGATGGCGGGCTGATGCCGCCCTTCGATCCCGGCGCACATATCGACGTGCAGCTTTCCCCCGGCTTGGCGCGCAGCTATTCGTTGGTCAATGATCCCGCCATTCGCGGCTATTATGAAATCGCCGTCCATCATGCGATCGACGGTCGCGGCGGATCGCGCCACATCCATGAAAAATGGCAGGTTGGCCAGATCCTCGACATCTCGGAACCGAAAAACAATTTTCCGATGGTGGAGGATGCCAGCCACACCGTGATGATCGGTGGCGGGATCGGCATTACGCCGATGTTGCCCATGATCGCGCGTCTCGAAAAACTTGGGCGTAGCTGGGAACTCCATTATGTCGCCGCCTCGCCTGAGCGCGCCGCCTATGTCGATCGCCTGTCTGATTATGACCAGGTGGAAATCGCCTATGACGGCATTCCCGGCGGCCGCCGCCTGGACCTCAAGGCCATCTGCGCGGCTGCGCCTGCCGACGCGCATCTCTATTGCTGCGGTCCGGGCGGGATGCTCGATGCTTTCGTGGCGATCAATTGCGACCGGCCCAAGGGCCACGCCCATATCGAATATTTCTCGGCCGAAACCGAAATGGCGACCGAGGGCGGCTACACGCTGGAACTGGCCAAAAGCGGCAAGACCATCGCGGTGGAAGAAGGCGAAACGATGCTCGACGCGCTGCTCAGCGCCGGTGTCAATGTCGGCTTTGCTTGTTCGGAAGGAATTTGCGGCACCTGCGAGGTCAAGGTGCTGGACGGCATTCCCGACCATCGCGACCATTTCCTGTCGGATGACGACAAAGCCGCCAACAGGTCGATCATGGTCTGCTGTTCGGGGTCGAAAAGTGCCAACCTCGTCCTCGACATCTGATTGCGATATTCCGGTTTTTCAATTGCCTGTCGATAAATGAATAGAGCGGCCACACATGGCCCAGGGTAAGGAGAAGGTGTTGGCGGTCGTCCCAATGAAAGGCAGCAGTAAGGGGATGCTGGATGACATACCCATGTCGTCCTACCAGATCTGGTCCGTGCTGATGATCGCCGCGACCGTCATTCTCGACGGCCTCGACAATCAGATGCTTGGCCTAGCCGCGCCCTCCTTGCTCCAGGAATGGGGCATCGACCGCACGGCATTGGGGTCCGTGTTCGCGCTGGGCTTTGTCGGCATGGCCATCGGCACGCTGACGTCGGGCTGGGTCGGCGACCGTTTCGGACGGCGCGGCGCGCTCATCATCGGCGTCGCCATCTTCGGCGTTGCGACCCTGCTTACCGGCTTTTCCACGGCATTGTGGCAGGTTGCCGCGCTCAAGACGCTGGCGGGCGTGGGCCTTGGCGGCGTCCCCGGCACCGCCAGCGCCATGATCGCCGAATTCACCCCCGTCCGCTGGCGCAGCGTCGCTGTCACCTTCGGCGTGGTGTGCGTGTCGATCGGCGGAATATTGGGCGGGGTTGCGGCCGCGTTGATTCTGCCGGGCCTTGGTTGGCGCTGGCTCTTCTACATCGGCGGCAGCGTGACGATGATCTTCGTCGCCTGGCTCTGGTTCGTCCTGCCTGAATCCCCCCGTTATCTGGCGGAACGGCCCGATCGAGCCGCTGAACTCGACCGCATATTGCGTCGCATCGGCCATCCTGATCCCGCTTCTGTAGCCCACATCCCCCTCGCCGCCGGGGAAGCACCCCGCTACGAACCGATGCGCAACCTGTTCGGCACGGCCCTGTTGCGCGATACGCTGGCGCTGTCGGTGGCGATGTTCTCCGGCATGTTCATGATCTATCTCATGTTCAACTGGGCGCCGACCATGCTCACCAGCGCGGGCTTCGGCCTCCAGACCGCCAGCCTTGGCCTTACCAGTTTCAACATCGGCGGCACCATCGGCGCGATGATCGCGTCGCTGGCCATCATCCGCTTCGGATCGCGCCCTGTGCTGATCCTGATGGCGATCGTCGGGGCGGCCGTCTGCGCCACGCTCGCCCTGCTCCCCATCAGCGGCGCGCGGAATGAAGGCGCTGTCCTTGCCTGCCTCGGCGCGCTCGGCCTGTTCGCCAGTGCAGCCCAGTCGGCCATGTTCGCGGTGGGCGCACACGCTTTCCCCACCGGCCTGCGCGCCCGTGGCCTGGGCCTGATGGGCGCGGCGGGCCGGGTCGGCGCGATCGTCAGCGCGGTGGCGGGCGCGCTCCTCATCGACTGGGGCAATCTCGGCTTCTTCGGCGCGCTCGCCGCCCTGATGCTGGTCAACGCCTTGGGCTTCATCGCCGTGCGGGGCCATGTGCCCGCCATCGCCCGCAAGGATGCACAGATATGAGCGACAGCTTCGACTATATCGTGATCGGCTCCGGCTCGGCGGGCAGCCTGATGGCCAATCGCCTGTCCGCCGACCCGGCCAACCGGGTCGCTCTGATCGAAGCCGGGCCATCCGACAAACAATGGCCGGTGAACCTCAAAACCGCGATGCCGGTCGGCAATATCTTCCTGCTGCCGCACGCAAAATATAACTGGAAACAGGCGCTGACCGGCAACGCCGCCGTCAACGACCGTACGATCAACTTTCCGCGCGGCAAGCTGTTCGGGGGATGCAGCGCCATCAACGGTGGCGTCTACATTCGCGGGCAACGGGCGGACTATGACGCCTGGGCCGATGCGGGCAATGATGGCTGGGCCTATGACGATGTCCTGCCCGCGTTCAAGGCGGTCGAAAATTACGCCGGTCCCGATACGCCCTGGCACGGCAAGGGCGGCGAACTGGACGTGCAGAAGCCCAAAAGCTGGAACCCCGTCAGCGCCGCAATCGTCGACGCGGCAGAACAAGCCGGGCATCGCCGCAATGATGATTTTGCCAGCGATCGGCAGGACGGCTTTGGCCGTTACGACCTCAACCAACGCAACGGCACCCGCCTGTCGAGCGCCCGCGCCTTCCTCCACCCCGCACTGGATCGCGCCAACCTGACCGTCATGGCGGACACCATGGTCCGCCGCATCCTGTTCGACCGGGGTCGCGCGGTGGGGCTGGAAATAGAGACGAACGGCGCGCGCAGCACCATCGCGGCGCGGCGGGAGATCATCCTGTGCGCGGGTGCGACCAATTCGCCGCAACTGCTGATGCTGTCAGGCATCGGGCCGCAGCATCATCTGCGCGAGATGGGCATCGACCTGGTCCACCATTTGCCCGGCGTCGGCGCGCATTTGCAGGACCATCCCACCGTCCATGTCGCGATGGAGAACCCGTCGGCGGAATCCTATGCCGTATCGGCCAAGGTTCTGCCCCGCATCCTGGCCAGCCCGTTCAAATATCTGCTGAAACGCGAAGGAATGCTGGCGTCCAATGTCGCGGAGGCCGGCGGTTTCCTTTGCACCGACGGAACGGGTCGCCCGGATATTCAGATCACCTTCCTCGCCGGGCTGAAGCTCGACGCCCGTTCGGTCCCCCGCCGCCACGGCTATATGGGGCTCATTCAGTTGCTGCGTCCCAAAAGCAGCGGGTCGGTTCGCTTGGCCAGCAACCGGCCGGAGGACAAGCCGGTCATCGATCCCAATTTCTTTGCCGATCCCTATGACATGCAGACGCTGATCGCCGGGTTCCGCGCCTGCCGCCATATCTTCGCCCAACCCGCACTCGCCGCCATGACTGGTGCGGAAATCGAGCCGGGCGCTCAGCATCAAAGCGACGCCGAGATCGACGCCGCCCTGCGCAAGATCGTCAACACTGCCTATCACCCCACCGGCACCTGTAAAATGGGGCCGGACAGCGACCCGATGGCCGTCGTGGACAATCGCTTGCGCGTGCGCGGCGTGTCGGGCCTGCGCGTCGTCGATGCTTCCGTCATGCCGGACATCATCAGCGGCAACACCTCCGCCCCCACCATGATGATCGCTCAGCGCGCAGCGCAGTTCATCCTGCAAGACGCCGTCACATCCAACATCGCCGCCTGAAAGAGCCCTTCATGACCCAGCTTATCATCCCCCCCCGCCCCGCCCTGCTCGACACCCCGCATCAGGACATGCTGATCGGCGGCCAGCGCGTCCCTGCATTGTCGGGGCAGCGGTTCGAGACCCGCAATCCCGCCACTGGCGATCTGTTGGCTACCGTTGCGCAGGGCGGGGCGGAGGATGTCGACCGCGCGGTCAAATCGGCCCGCGCCGCGTTCGAGGGGCCATGGCGGCGCATGAAGCCGGTGGAGCGCCAGCGCATCATGCTGCGCCTCGCCGATCTGGTGGAACAGCATTTCGAGGAACTGGCGATGCTCGACACGCTGGACCTTGGCGCACCCTATAGCCGCACGATCATGGGCAAGGCGCGCGCCGGTGCGCTGCTGCGCTATTATGCGGGGCAGGCAACGCTGATCGCGGGCGATACGATCGACAATAGCGCGATGGGCGACGTCCTCTCCCACACGCTCAAGGAACCGATCGGCGTGGTCGCAGCAATCAACCCATGGAACGGCCCGATCGGCATGTCGGTGTGGAAGGCGGGGCCGGTACTCGCCACCGGCTGCACCCTCGTCATGAAGCCCGCTGAACAGACGCCCCTTTCCGCGCTGCGCTTTGGCGAACTATGCCTGGAAGCGGGCGTACCGGACGGCGTCATCAACATCGTCACTGGCCTTGGCGATGCAGGCGCGGCGCTCTCCAGCCACCCGGACGTCGACAAGATCGCCTTCACCGGCTCCACCGGCGTCGGTGAAAAAATCCTGCACGCCGCCGCCGGAACGATGAAGCGCGTAACGGTGGAACTGGGCGGCAAGTCGCCCAACATCGTCTTTGCCGACGCTGATCTCGACAAGGCCGTCCCTGCCGCCGCCATGGCCGTGTTCGCCAATGCCGGGCAGATTTGCAGCGCGGGCACGCGCCTGTTCGTGCAAAGCTCAATCCACGACGAATTCATGGAGCGCCTCGCCGCCTTCACGAAGACGATCAAGGTCGGCGATCCTCTTGGCCCGACCACCCAGATGGGACCGGTCGTATCCCTGGCCCAGATGGACAAGATCCTCGCCTTCATCGACGGCGCCAACATGCAAGGCGCCCGCCCGCTGACCGGCGGCGGCCGTATGAGCGGCGCGGGCTATGATGCGGGCTATTTTATCGAACCCACCATCTTCACCCATGTCGCCGACGACATGACGATCGCGCGTGAAGAGATTTTCGGCCCGGTCCTGTCCGCCTTTACGTTTGACACGATCGAGGAGGTGCTGACCCGCGCCAACGCCACCGAATTTGGCTTGGGCAGCGGCGTGTGGACCCGCGACCTTGGCACCGCGCACCGCATGGCGCGCGGCATCCGCGCCGGGTCCGTCTGGGTCAATTGCTACCAGATGCTCGACCCCGCCGTCCCCTTCGGCGGCTATCGCATGAGCGGCTTCGGCCGCGAGTCCGGCCCGCACCATATCGAGGATTATTTGGAAACGAAGGCGGTCTGGATCAACCTGGACTGAGGCGCGTATCGTGCAGCAGAACAACAGCAATGGCGTGCATCTGGAGGAGGAGATGATCCTCCAGATGCAAAGGCTGGTGACTGGCCGCACTGACGAAGCGCTTAACGCCCGCTTCGGCATCAGTTACAATACATGGCGCAAATTGCTCGCCGGACAGCCGATCCGCCCTTCGCTTGCTGATCGTCTGAAGGGCCGCATCGCCGCGCTTGAGGCCGGCAACCCGCGATAGCCTCACACCCAGCCCGATTCTCGCAAGTCAGGCGGCGCGCCTGCCACCCGCTCGCCCTTGGCCGCCTCGCCCAGCATTTCCAGAAAGCGCCGCTGCGTCGCGGTCGGGCGCCAGCTGCGCCGCGTCGTGATCCCTACCACGCGCTTGCTGCCTTCCAGCGGCGGCCCGACCTGCGTCAGCAGCCCGCTGCGGATCTGCAACGCCACCTGATCGGGCGACAGCAATGTCAGAAAATCCCCCTCCGTCAACAACCGCCCGATAATCATCACCGACCCGCACTCGACCGGCGTCGCTGGCACCTTGCCTGCCCCGAACAGCTTTTCCCACTGTTCGCGCAATGGCGAATTGGCGGGCGCGACGATCCAGGGATAGCTGGCCAGTTGCTCCATCGTCGGCCTGGGCACCTTGGCCAGCGGATGCTGGCTCCCCGCCGCGATCACCAGCCGATCCTCCGACAAGGGCAACTGATACAGGTCGGCAATCTCGAACGGCCGCAGCGCGCCGACCACCATGTCGATCACCCCGTCGCGCAGCGGCTCTACCAGTTCGCGCCAACTGCCTTCCAGCACCTTGAACGCCGCGCGCGGATCGCTCCGCGCCATCCGCGCCATGGCGGCGGGAACCAGATAGGGCCGCGCCAGCGGCAGCGCGCCGAACGCGATCAGCTCGCTCCCGCTCCCGCTATCGCGCCCAATGTCCGCCAGCGCCGCGACGATCTCCGCCACCGCCAGCCGCGTGCCCCGCGCCAGCCGCTTGCCCGCCGGATTGAGCCACACCGCCCGCCCCCGCCGCTCGACCAGCTTGCCTCCGATCATCTGCTCCAGGTCGCCGACCGCCCGATGCACCGCCGTCTGCGACAGAGTGCTGCCATGCGCCGCCGCCGCGAAACTCCCCGCCTCCGCCAGCGCCAGAAAGGCGCGCAACTGCGTCATCGTCATTAGCCGCTCAGGATAGTGAAACACGCCCGACAAACCCTTGGCCGCCTGCGACAGATGATCCAGCGCCGCGCGCGCCCGCTCGATCACGATCTCGCCCATAGGCGTTGGCACCATGCCGCCCGACCGCCGCTCGAAAAAAGTGTAGCCGAACTGCCGCTCCAGCTTCGCCAGCCCCTGCGTCAGCGCCGGTTGCGACAGGCTGACCACATCGGCGGCAGCGGTGATGCTGCCATGTTCGCGGATCGCGAGCAGCGCGCGCAGGTGGCGCAGATTGAGGTCGAACGGATCGGTCGCCATGCCGCTTACTCTTGTTACCCTGCGCCCGCGCGCTGTGCGTCATCGGGCGACCGCAGCCTTACCGGACAACTGCCCCAAAGGACAGCGGCGCCTTGCCCCGATCAGCCGAAATTCTAATGGACTGACCATTACTCTAATGGTAGGACCAATGTCGAGAGGCGCACGCAGCGCCCCAGGGATTCGGATAAGAAGGAGGCACCCCGTGGACTTTGAACTGCCCGACGACATCAAGGAATTTTGCGACGTCACCCGCGCCATCGTGCGCGACCTGCTCCCTTATGAAGCGGAATTTCAGGCCACCGGCAAAGTCCCGCCGATCGTGCGGCAAACGCTGGTCGACAATGGCTATTTCGGCCTGTCCCTGCCGGAAGAATATGGCGGCCTGGGTCTCGGCGCGCTCGCGCAGGCGGCCGTGCAGATCGAACTCGCCCGCCTTCCTCCCCAATTCTGGACCGAATTGCGCCCGCTGATGGGTCCGGGCGCGCGCAACATCGTCTATCATGCATCCGAAGCGCAAAAGCAGCAGTTGATCCCCGGCATGGTATCAGGCGAAATCGGCATCGCCTTTGCCCTGACCGAACCCAATAGCGGGTCCGATCCGGGGTCGATGCGCACCACCGCGACCCGCAACGCCGACGGCTGGGTCATCAACGGTTCCAAAACCTATATTTCCAACGGCAAGAACGCCAAATATGTGATCGTCTATGCCTATACCGACAAGGCCGCCGGGCCACGCGGCGGCATTTCCGCCTTCCTGATGCCCGCCGACACGCCCGGCTTTGCCGTCACTGGCACGATCGAACTGATGGGCACCGCAACGCCCGGCGTCTATGAACTGACCTTCGACGAATGCCAATTGCCCGCCGACGCCCTGCTCGGCGAAGAAGGGCGCGGCTTCCACTATGCGCTCGAAGGCCTGAACGAGGGCCGCATGAATGTCGGCGCGACCGCCGTCGGCATGGGCGAATATGCGCTGGAACTGGCGATCGAGGAATCCAAGCAGCGTCCCGCCTTTGGCGGCGTGATCTCCGATTTCCAGGCGATCCGCCACTATATCGCCACCATGGCGACCGACATGCGCGCCGCCCGCCTGATCCTGCTCGACGCCTGCTGGCGCTACGACCAGGGCGAGAAAAAGCGCGAACTTGCCTCCATGGCCAAACTGTTCTGCACCGAAGCCGGCAGCCGGACGGTCGACACGGCGGTCCAAATCTTCGGCGGTTCAGGCTATTGCCGGGGCTTTGCAGTCGAGCGGCTGTATCGCGACATTCGCATCACGCGGATTTACGAGGGGTCGTCGGAGATTCAGAAGAACACGATTGCGCGGGAGTTGTTGCGGTGACAAGTGTGGGAGCGGGAGTGATGCAGACCGCTTCCGCCTAATGTCTGGTTTGCGCCATTTCCTGACATTTGATGGTCGACAGCGGCGTCCGGAAAGCCGACGGTCGCCTATACCAAAGTGTTGCTTTTGGCGAAGCCTGTAAAATATGCGCACAGCTGGGATCGGCAATTTGCGCTACTATTGGCATTCGATCGTGTCCCAGACGGTGATGTGGTGTAGCTGGGGTCGATCACCCGCGCGTTCCGGCGTCAGCCTTAGCCGATCATGTCCCGGGCACTGCCAAGTGCACGATGATCGAATCATCGCCGAGCGACGCCATCGTTTCAAGCGTCATGTAGCGCGCCCGCTGGACCGCCCACTCATCGCTTTATTCCATGAGGATGGCATCCATGAGTCTGGTGATGGCGGATCGTTGGGGAAGATGCCGACGACCTCTGTCCTGCGCTTGATCTCGCCGTTGAGCCTCTCGATAGGATTCGTGCTGTGAAGCTTTGTGCGATGTTCCTTGAGGAAAGTCATGTAGGGAAGCATGTCGGGTTCGGCGTCGTCCATCAGGGTGGTCAGCTTGGGTAGTTTGGGTCGCACCTGATCGGCCACAGAACGCCACTGCTGGCTTGCCGCTTCGGGCGTTTCCTACGCGAAGGCGGTGGCGATGAACGCGGAGACGACGCGCCTGCCACTCTTGCCGGCATGGGCCAAGGGATTGCGCATGAAGTGGACGCGGCAGCGCTGCCAGGTGGCACACAGCAGCTTGGAGGTGGCCGCCTTGATGCCTTCGTGGGCGTCGGAGATGACCCGTTTCACGCCGCGCAGGCCCCGTGCGCAGGAATGCTGTCCAGAAAGGTTCCGCTTCTGAATGGCCAATGTCCATGCCCAGCAACTGCCGGCGGCCGTCGCTGTCGACGCTGACCGCAACGATCACGGCGACCTAGACGATCCGCCCGTTTTGGCGGACCTTTCACATAGGTGGCGTCGATCCACAGATACGGCCAGTCCCCCTCGATCGGCCGGTGGAGGAAGGCGTGAACACGCTCGTCGATATCTTCGCAAAGCCGACTCACTTGGCTCTTGGAGATGCCATCCATGCCCAAGGCTTTGACCAGATCATCGACCGAGCGGGCCGAGATGCCCTAGATATAGGCTTCCTGAATGACGGCGGAGAGAGCCTTCCGCCATCCGGCGCGGTTCGAGGAAGCCAGGAAAGTCGCTGCCTTTCCTGAGCTTGGGAATGCGCAGCTCTACCGTTCCGGCGCGGGTCTGCCAGTCGCGCTCGTGGTGACCATTGCGCTGGACGAGCCGGGAGGGCGACTTCTCGCCGTATGGCACACCGGTCAGGCCACCAACCTCCATCTCCGTCAATCACTCGGCGGCAAACGAGATCATGTCGCGCAAAATATCGGCGTCGGGGGCTTTTCCACCAGTGAACGCAGGTGAATCATGGAATCGGTCATCGTGGTTCCTTTCGTAGGTTCGAGCTTCGCAACCCAAACCTATCCGGAAATCATGGTGACCACCTCAACACCCAGCTACACCACACCACTTAACGTAATCGCCACACTCGACCTCCGCTTCGTTGCGGTAGGATGTCATTGCCGCTTCGGCGCTCGGCCGGAGTCGAACGTGGAGGACGTTATGGGATTTTTTGCAGCACTGGATGTGTCACAGGATGAGACGGCGATTTGC
>MIAK01000033.1:0-5921 GCA_001829085.1 Sphingomonadales bacterium RIFCSPLOWO2_12_FULL_63_15
GCCGCGCTGCCAGAACAGCCGTACCGCCTTGTCGAGCGCTGCGTTAGTGTCGAACGCGCGAGGGCGACCTGCGCCGCGACGTGCTTTCGTCTCTGTCATGTCTGACGCCTGATATGGAATGATCGATAAATAATAGCTTGAACCTCGTCGCTGACCTCGATACAGAACGATCGTTCAATAATCAAGGAATGTCCCATGAGCCGCATCGTTCGAATCCACGAATATGGCGACGCCAGTGTCCTCAAGATTGAAGATTTGGCAGTGCCCGCGCCCGCGGCCGACGAGGTGCAGATCGCGGTCAAGGCGATAGGCATAAACCGCGCCGAGGTGATGTTCCGCAACCATGCCTACCTTCAGGAAGCCGAGTTCCCGAGCCGCCTTGGCTATGAGGCTGCCGGCACCGTCGTTAAGGTCGGCGCGGACGTGACCGGGTTTGCGGAAGGCGAAGCCGTCAGCGTCATCCCCCCGCTCGATATCGCGCGCTGGGGCACCTATGGCGAGGTCGCCAACGTGCCCGCCCGCCTCGTCGTCAAGCATCCGGTGGCGCTGTCGTTCGAGGAAGCGGCGGCCGTGTGGATGCAGTATGTCACCGCCTGGGGTGCGCTGGTGGAGCAGGCGAAGCTCGGCGAAGGCGATTTCGTCATCGTCACCGCTGCTTCCAGCAGCGTCGGCCTTGCTGCCTTCCAGATTGCGCGGATGGTCGGCGCGACGGTAATCGCGACGACGCGTACCGGCGCCAAGCGCCAGGCCCTGCTCGATGCCGGTGCACATCACGTCATCGCGACCGGGGAAGAGGATCTGGTAGCGAAGGTGATGGAGATAACCGATGGCGCAGGTGCGCGCGTGGTGCTCGATCCGGTCGGAGGCCCGTCGCTCGAACCGCTGACCGCAAGCATGGCGCGCGGCGGCATCCTGCTTGAATATGGCGCGCTAAGCGACGAGCCGACGCCGTTCCCGTTGTTCTCCGTTCTGGGCAAGAGCCTAACGCTCAAGGGTTATCTCTACAGCGAGATCGTCTCCGACGATGCCGCCCTCGATCGCGCCAAGGCGTTCATCGTGGCGGGACTGGAATCGGGCGCACTAAAGCCGCAGATCGCGCGCACCTTCCCGCTCGACGCCATCCAAGACGCGCACCGCTTCCTCGAATCAAACGACCAGATCGGCAAGGTCGTCGTTACGGTCTGACCGGCAATTCTGGGGGAGCGAGCGATGGCTCCCCCCCCTTCCCCGACACATGATCGGACCCTCAGCCCATGCCGTGGTTGCTTGCGGCGCAGGCTTGAGAGCATGACCGGAACCTCGCCCGATGAGAGAAACGCCCGTCTCAGTGCAGGATTGAAACTCCCCCCCTGTATGGTATGCTGAAGCGATTTCTCGGGAAAACGCGATGCCACATTCATCAGAGGACAAAAAGCGAGCCATCACACGCTTGCGGCGTATCAAGGGCCAGGCGGACGCTCTGGAACGCGCGATCGAAGCCGGGGCCGATTGCGCTCCCCTGCTGCAGCAAATTGTCGCCATGCGTGGCGCGACAAACGGGCTGATGGCGGAAGTGATGGAGAGTCACCTCAGGGAAACATTCGGTTCCGGCGCAGATCCGGCCCTCAAAAGCGAGGGTGGCGATCACGATGACGGCGTGGAGGGCGTAATGAAGATTCTGCGTACTTATCTTAAATGACGATTTCAGGCTCATTTTCTTGCCCGTGTTCTCTCGCACTTAGAAGCCAGCCCCTGCTGCCTTCTCTGGTTTGAGATCCTCGGTAGGACACCTCTTGTATACTGGCAGGGAGTATGACAAAGATACTCCCTGACAGTATGAGAACGTCGACGAATTTGCGATGGCGCAACGGCCTCGCACCGGCAATCAGTTTCCATCAACGAGGGTATCCCAACATGAAATCTCGCGCCGCTGTAGCCTTCGAGCCGGGCAAGCCACTCGAAATCGTCGAAATCGATGTCGCCCCACCCCGGAAGGGTGAAGTGCTCATCCGGGTGACGCACACCGGTGTGTGCCACACCGACGCGTACACGCTGGCGGGCAGTGATCCGGAGGGCGTTTTCCCGGTGGTTCTAGGCCACGAGGGCGCGGGCATCGTTGTCGAGGTCGGTGAGGGCGTCACCAGCGTCAGGCCGGGCGATCACGTGATTCCGCTCTACACAGCCGAGTGCGGCAAGTGCGATTTCTGCGTGTCGGGCAAGACCAACCTGTGCGTCGCTGTCCGCGAAACGCAGGGCAAGGGTTTGATGCCCGATGGCACCACCCGCTTTTCGTACAATGGCCAGCCCCTTTATCATTACATGGGCTGTTCAACCTTCAGTGAATATACTGTCGTCGCCGAAGTTTCGCTCGCCAAGATCAATCCCGAGGCTAACCCCGAACATGTCTGTCTGCTGGGCTGCGGCGTCACGACCGGCATCGGCGCAGTCCACAATACCGCCAAGGTCCAGCCCGGAGACTCGGTCGCCGTGTTCGGCTTGGGCGGCATCGGCCTCGCGGCGATTCAGGGTGCGCGCCAGGCGAAGGCGGGTCGCATCATCGCCATCGACACCAATCCGTCCAAGTTCGAGCTGGCACGCCAGTTCGGTGCGACCGAGTGTATCAACCCCAAGGACCATGACAAGCCCATCCAGCAAGTGCTGATCGAGATGACGGGATGGGGCATCGATCATACCTTCGAGTGCATCGGCAACGTCAATGTCATGCGCGCCGCTCTTGAATCAGCGCACCGTGGCTGGGGTCAGTCGATCGTGATTGGCGTTGCCGGCGCGGGCGAAGAAATCTCCACCCGTCCATTCCAGCTCGTTACGGGCCGCGTCTGGAAGGGGTCCGCTTTCGGCGGCGTCAAGGGACGGACACAGCTCCCCGGCATGGTCGAGGACGCCATGAGAGGCGATATCGATCTGGCCCCGTTCGTGACCCACACCATGGGTTTGGAGGAGATCAACGAGGCGTTCGAACTTATGCACGAAGGCAAGTCGATCCGCACGGTCATTCACTACTGACCCGCCGATCCGAAGCGGCGCCAGGCGCTCGGATCGACAAGCCAGCCTTCATCATGGCCCGACCCCGGCCATGATGAAGGCTCCCTGGCAACTGAGCGATGCGGTACAACCGCCGAAGTGCAGTCGTTACACGCCGATAGCGGCACGGACCACGACCGCCTAACCCGTGCGCTTACCTGCGGGGTGTGTGGCCTCGTCGCGCGACCCGACGGAAAAAGGCTTTGTCGTACCTTAGTTTAGTGCTGGAAAAATATTTCAAAGGTTTCGAAGCTCGGGCCATCGTGGCCGTTGGATGCATTGAGTCGGAAATGCATTCATCTGTTACCCTGATTGTGATGAAACACGGGCCGCACGGGCGGATACCTAATCGTAAAAAGTCGAGATGAAGCGATGGTCCGATATGCGATTGAACAGATCAGACTATCATTTTGCCGGCTTCGCCGACTGACGACGTGGCAGCGCTTTTCTTTGCGGATCGGGGGAAGGCTTCTTTCCCGCTATGTCCGACACAGGTGTCAGGGCAAGTGCTGGTGTTTCCGAAGTGAGCGGGGCTTGCGGAGGCGGCAGCAACAGCTCGGACTGCCGACCGTTGCCGCCGAACAATGTCAGCATCTCGGCCAGCCTGTCGCGTTCCGCCGCGGCCGGGGTGCCGCGCAGCAATATGAGCTGTTCGAGCGCATCGGCAACGTGGCGGATTTCTTCCGTGGAGAAAGGCGACAACAGGTGCGCAATCGCGCCGATCGCAGCGTCGGGATCGTGGCGCATGAGTTTGGCCTGCTCGCGAACGATCCGCTTGAATAGGCCGGGCGGCAATTTCTCGGAAGACGTCGGCCCATAAAGCTCCCGAGCCTGTCGAAAGTGCCGCCCATCGGCTTCGCCCCTTGCCTGGAGCACATAGAAGAGCGCACGCACACCGGCCTCGAGAAGACCACCATCGGTCATTCTTTCGTCGAGCTGGCTGATTTCCTGTGCCACGAAAGCGCGATGTTCGGGCGTATCGCCGGGATGAGGGCGCGGCGGCAGCGCTTGATCAGCCGTCATGCCAGTCAGCGCCTGGATAAGCGGGGCACTATATATGCTTTCGAATATGACCGCGCACATATGGTCGCGGGCATCGCGGTACTGATCCAGGCTGGCCGCAATAGCGCTCGAAACCATTTCCTGCGCCAGGATAAAAGGATTATCAGGTTCAGCGCGGTGGCGATTTTCGCGGGCCTGCTCCGCAAGGGCAGCGACCGGCTGAGCCAGCGGATGGGCGCTGGACCATTGATGCGACAGGCGCAAGGGATGCATGCGTTCGATCCAGTGCGCGATATCCGGCGTCACGGCCGCCCGAACCCATGGCTGCACGAACTGCCTGTATAAGCCCAGATTGCTCTGGGAAAGCCGCGCAACCGCGGAGAAGCGCTTCTCGGATTCGAGATCCTGCCGCACAATACCGCGAACATCCGCCACACTGCGGACCTCCAGGGAGAGAAACTGCCCGTCCTCGTCGGGCGCTTCCGTGAGCGCCTGGCCGGCATTGGTCTCGACCGTAGCCTGATAAACGCCCGCTGGCAGAAGATCGATCAGATCAATCGCACTGGCAAATTCCTGATGCTCCTTCCGACCGACGCTCGACGAAACGAAGATCCCCAGATGGCCGATATCGTCATGGGTCGCGTAGATGATCGTCTGATCGTGCGAGAGAATTTCATCGTCGTTGCGATAGAGGTCGGTGATCCATCCCAGCGCCTGGGGCGGCGGCGTGATATTATCGCCATAGGAGCAAAAAACGACGATCGGCGAGCGAATGTTACGGAAGTCGATCCGGATACCATCCGATGTCAGAAGCTGCGCGGTGGCCAGCTTGTTGCCGATGAAAAGATTATCGACAATATATTGCATTTCGATATCATTGAGGAAGACATAGCCACCCCAATATTTTTCAAATTCGAGATAGCGCTGCGGCTCGGTGTCAATTTTGGAATAAAGATTGTAATTCTTCTTCCACAAAGTGTTGGCCGGATCGAGATTTTCAAAATTCTGGACCAGCGTGGCACCGTCGAACCGGCCTGCGCCGATGTCTCCGGCCAAAGCCGTCATCCAGCTGCCGCCCAGAAGCCCGCCAGCATAGCGCATGGGATTGTCACCCGCCCAGTAAGACATGGGCGCACCGGCAACGATGATCGGACCGAACAGTTCTGGCCACACCGAGGCGGTCATGAGAATCTGCCAGCCCGCCTGACAATTGCCGATGACCACCGGCTTGTCCTGCCCCAGATGCAATTCCCCGACATGCCGCACAAAGGCAGCTTCGGCGCGCATGACGTCCTCGACTGTCTGGCCGGGAACAGGATCAGGCAGAAAGCCGACAAAATAGCAGGGATGCCCTTCTTTGAGCGCTGCCCCGACCTCGCTCTCGGGCTTAAAACCCCCTACTCCCGGGCCGTGACCGGCACGCGGATCTACGATGATGAACGGACGTTTGTTCGGATCGGTCGGCCGGTCCACCGATGGAAGGATGTGCGCAAGCGCATAGTTGACAGGTCGTGCCAGTTCGAGGCCGGACAACAGCAGCTTGCTCGGAAAGTTGAGTACATTGGGCGCTTCCTGACTAAGGTGCTCACGATATTGATCGCCGCGCTGCCGCTTCACATCGGCATAGATCACCGTGCGCTGGGCAGCGTCCGCCCAGTAATCGAACGCATCGCTACCCAATTTGAGGAGCGGTTCGATCCCCCAGTTCGTGCCTTTATCGGCGTTACCGTTATGGGCCATCTTTTGTCTCCGTTCGGTTGAGCGTATCGCTGGATAGGGCGGGTGGGGTCATGCCATCGCCCCGATCGTCTTGCGAAACCGCGAAAGCGCGATGGCGAAGAAGATCGCCCAGATGGCGATGATCGCCAGGAACTGCGGCCAAACGACATCCAGGCCGG
>MIAK01000034.1:0-35414 GCA_001829085.1 Sphingomonadales bacterium RIFCSPLOWO2_12_FULL_63_15
CAGAAATAACGGTGATCGGCTTTAGCAACCAAATCATACGTTAAATCATAGTGTTATGCCACATCCGCCAACCCTAGGTGAATTTTCCGGGCTAGGTCGGACGTCGCCCGCGGCAAGTCCCCCTGCATCGCGACCACGAGCGCCCGACCCAGTTGATCGGTATATTTGTTGACCTTCGCTTGATGATAGGAAGAAGGGTCGAGCGCAAGATCCGCCAAGATCGCCGAAATCTCACTGCGCAACGACGCCAGGGGTGTGAGCGAACTACGTTGGTTGACGCCTTCACCGTCATCGTCGGCGAACTGGATCATGACCTGCTTGGCGTTGCGATACACGGCAAAGCGCGTCGAGACTTTGCCATAAATCTCCAACACGGTCTGTCCCGCAAAGTCAGGCTTTCCAACTTCTGCATCCTGCACCCTGAAATCGCTCATGGATGTCCCCTTCTCCGCACCCCAGCGGTAACCATGTCAGGCGGGTGCCAAATAGGCACCGAAGACAAAGCCGTCATACAGCCCGTCATTCTGCAGATCGATCCGCCACCAGGCGTTCGTGCGCTCAAGCGGATCGCACCAGACATGCATGCCTGCCGCGAGCTTTCCGACGATTGGAGCCTCCGTGCTGGGGCCGGCACGCACGTTGAGGCCACCGCGCGCCACCACGATATGCGGCTTGCTGGATGGCATTGCCGGACCCGAACGCAACGGCGTATCGAGCGGCGCCAGGGCTTGCCCTCGCCGTGTCCTGCCTTTCGCAAAAGCATCACGCAGCCATTTGGGGGCCGCTCCAAGCTTGCCGCCCGCGCCCCATACGGCCTCTGCGCCATAGCCGACATGGATCGTCAAAGGCCCCATATAGTCCACGCCGGCGCCAATGCCGGTCGCGCCTGATTGGCTGGCATAACTCACGAACGCCTCAAAAAATGGGAGGTCCGCCGACTTCACGAAAGACAGGGATCGTCCGTCAATCTCCAATTGCAGATCGGCGGCCCAGCCCAGATCGTGCCGGGTGGACCCCGTGCGACGACCCGCTGTCCCTTTCGCAGCCTGACCACCGGAGATGACGCGAACGACGTCGATGCCGCAATGACTGGCGCAGTCTTTCAAAAGATCTGCCAGCTTGGGTTGGATCGGCAGGGAACGAATCTTGCCAGCGGTCGCATCGATCACTTCGGTCAACGCAATGCCTCCCTTGTCAATCGTTCGATATTACAGCACAGCGGAATCTCATTATAATGAAAGCAGATAGTGCCAATAACATTGGTACCATTTTCATAGAAAATAGCAGATCAATATTGAATAATCGGCACATATGCGCTCGATTACTTCACTATTCATGGGTGTGAAGGGCAGTTGGATTATCGTCTACCGGAAACTGATCTAAAATGGACCAAATCATCCTGTGAATGTCGTGAAGTCCAACAATGCGGCCTTCCGATGACACCCGCTTAACCCAAAAGGGTGGAAACGGTGGAGCGCAACAAGGCACTGGCAGCGCGCAGGTGGCAGCGCCTTGAACATCGACGATCATTTTGTTGGAATATGGTGCGGGCGGTCGGAATCGAACCGACACTCCTTGCGGAACCGGATTTTGAGTCCGGCGCGTCTACCAGTTTCACCACGCCCGCACGGCTGGGAGAGGCCAAATGGCAAAATCCGACGCGGGCGTCCAGCCGAAAATGGCTTTGGCTGTCGCCAACATCAATTGGCGACGGTTTTCGGCATATGTTGCGATGCGGGCCAAGGGGCGATAGCCTGACTTGCGCTATGATCCGCCCGCGTTATAAGTGCCGCTTCGTGCAGACATAGATAATTTCAACGGAGAAGGACCATCCTTTGACCGAATCGTCTGCCACGTTCCTGTTATTTGGTGCCACCGGTGATCTGGCGCGCCGCATGATCTTCCCCTCGCTTTACAATCTGTTGGCGGATGGCCTGCTGCCCGACGATTTCCTGATCGTCGCGTCGGCACGGTCGCCGATGAGCGACGAGGATTTTCGGGCCGATGTTGATGCCGCATTGCGCCAATTTCTGGCGTCGGATCGCTATGATGCCGAGACCGCCGCGACATTTGGCCAGATGATCGTCTATCAACCGGTCGAGGCGGGCAAAGCGGACCAGTTCACCGCGCTAGCCGAGCGGATCGACGGGCGGTTGGAGCGCGGCCTGTCGGTCTATCTTTCCACCCCCCCGTCCCTGTTCGCGCCCACCGCGCAAGGCCTAGCCGAAGCGGGTCTCATCACGCCGCTGACGCGGATCGCGATGGAAAAGCCGATCGGCAAGGACCTGGCTTCTTCCAAGGAGGTCAATGACGGCATCGGCGCGATGTTCGCCGAAGAGCAGATTTTCCGCGTCGACCATTATCTGGGCAAGGAAACGGTCCAGAACCTGCTGGCGCTGCGCTTCGGCAATGTCATGTTCGAGCCGCTGTGGAATGCCACCGCGATCGACCATGTCCAGATCACGGTGGGTGAAACCGTGGGGCTGGAAGGCCGCGTATCCTATTATGACGGCGTCGGCGCGCTGCGCGACATGGTCCAGAATCACATGCTGCAGATCCTGTCCATCATCGCGATGGAGCCGCCCGCGCGCATGGACCCGACCGCCGTGCGCGACGAGAAGGTGAAGGCGCTGCGGTCGTTGCGCCCCATGACGGCGGAAACGGTCAAGACGCATAGCGTGCGCGGCCAATATACGCCGGGCGCCGTCGGTGGCCAGATCGTGACCGGCTATGCCGATGAACTCGGCCAGCCATCGGACACCGAAACCTTCGTGGCCTTGAAGGCGCATATCGACAATTGGCGCTGGCAGGGCGTGCCCTTCTACCTGCGCACCGGCAAGCGGATGCCCGCGCGCCAGTCCGAAATCATGATCCAGTTCAAACCGGTGCGCCACTCCATCTTTGGCCGTGACGGGCATGGCACCGGACTGGAGCCCAACACGCTGATCATCCGGTTGCAGCCGGAGGAATATATCCGCCTGCTCATCATGTCGAAGCGGCCGGGGCTGGAGCGGCAGGTTCTATTGGACGAAGTGACGCTCGACGTATCACTGACCGCCGCCTTTGCCGGGCAGCGTCGCCGCATCGCCTATGAACGGCTGATCCTGGACCTGCTGGCGGGGGACCAGACCCTGTTCGTGCGCCGCGACGAGGTGGAGGCGCAATGGGCCTGGATCGATTCGATTATTGGCGGATGGAAGGACGCGAATATGAAGCCCGCCGCCTATTCATCGGGGAACTGGGGGCCGTCATCGGCCATTGCCCTTATCGAACGAGACGGAGCAAGCTGGCATGAATGAACTGCACCCCGTAATCGCCAAGGTGACCGAGCGCATCGTCGCGCGCAGCGCCAAGCGGCGGCGCGCCTATCTCGACCTGATCGAGCGCGGTCGCGAAGCAGGCACCAATCGCGATCAATTGTCCTGCGGCAATCTGGCGCATGGCTTTGCCGCCAGTGGCGAGGATAAGCCCGCGATCCGCACCGGTCGGGCGATGAATATAGGCATCGTCACCGCCTATAACGACATGCTGTCGGCACATCAGCCCTATGGCCGCTATCCCGAACAGATCAAGATCGCCGCGCGCGAAGTGGGGGCCACGGCGCAGGTCGCAGGCGGCGTGCCCGCCATGTGCGATGGCGTGACGCAGGGCCAGTCGGGCATGGAATTGTCGCTGTTCAGCCGCGACACCATCGCGCTGTCGACCGCCGTGTCGCTCAGCCATGCGATGTTCGAGGGCGTCGCGCTGCTCGGCATTTGCGACAAGATCGTGCCGGGGCTGTTGATGGGAGCGCTGCGCTTTGGCCATCTGCCGACCATCCTGATCCCCGCCGGGCCGATGCCATCCGGCCTCGCCAACAAGGAAAAGGTCCGCATCCGGCAGCTTTATGCCGAAGGGAAAGTCGGCCGTGACGAATTGCTGGAGTCCGAAAGCGCCAGCTATCATGGCGCGGGCACCTGCACTTTCTATGGCACGGCCAACTCCAACCAGATGATGATGGAAGTGATGGGTTTGCACATGCCCTGCGCCTCTTTCGTCAATCCGGGCACGAAGCTGCGCAGCGAACTGACCCGTGCGGCGACGCATCGGCTCACCAGTATCGGGTGGGACGGCGACGATTACCGACCGCTCGGCCATTGCGTGGATGAGAAAGCGATCGTCAACGCCATCATCGGGCTGATGGCGACGGGTGGCTCGACCAACCACGCGATCCATTTGCCCGCGATCGCGCGGGCCGCGGGGATCAGCATCGACTGGACCGATTTCGCGGAAATATCGGACGTCGTACCGTTGCTGGCGCGGGTTTATCCCAATGGATCGGGCGATGTGAACCATTTTCATGCGGCAGGCGGCATGAGCTTCATCATCCGCGAGCTGCTCGACAATGGCCTGCTCCACCGCGATATCCTGACCGTCGCGCGCGGCGACCTGACCGACTATGGCAAGGAGCCGGTGCTGGAGGATGAAGCGCTGCAATGGCGCGACGTACCTGTATCGCGCGACGAAAATATGCTGCGGCCCGTGTCCAATCCGTTCAGCGCGGATGGCGGCATGCGCCTGCTGGCGGGCAATCTCGGCCGCTGCGTGATGAAGGTCAGCGCGGTCGATCCGGCGCTGTGGACGATCGAAGCCCCGGCCGCCGTCTTCCATACCCAAGACGACGTGTTGCGCGCGTTCAAGGCGGGCGAACTGGAGCGGGATGTCGTCGTCGTCGTCCGCTTCCAGGGGCCGAAAGCCAACGGCATGCCCGAACTGCACAAACTGACCCCGGCGCTGGGCGTGTTGCAGGATCGCGGTTTCAAGGTCGCACTGGTGACCGACGGGCGCATGTCCGGCGCGTCCGGCAAGGTGCCCGCCGCCATCCATCTTTCACCCGAAGCCCTGGGCGGTGGCGCCATCGCCAAGCTGCGCGACGGCGACATGGTGCGGGTCTGCGCGCAGCAGGGCGTGATCGAGGCGCTGGTCGATGCGGCGGAATGGGACGCGCGCGATATGCCGCCTGCCCCGCCCGCGCCCTATGATACCGGCCGGGAGCTGTTCGCCCTGTTCCGCCACCATAGCGATCTGGCGGAGCAAGGCGCGTCGCCGCTGCTCGCCGCGATGGAAACCGAAATCTAAAATCCACCGTCATGCCAGCGAAAGCTGGCATCTCCCTTCTTCCCCCTTGCGGTGACCGAAGAAAGGGAGATCCCAGCTTTCGCTGGGATGACGGATAAAAAGAGTGGGATGCCCTGATGACCGACATCATCGCCGCCGACATTGGCGGCACCAATGCGCGCTTCGCCCGTGCATCGCTCGACGACCGCGGCGTGCCGACGCTCGGCACCGTGCGCAAATATAAGGTCGCCGACTATCCCAGCCTGCAATCCTGCTGGCAGGCTTTTGTCGATGACGAGACGGCGGCTGACCCCACGCCGCTGCCGGACGCCGCCGCCATCGCCTTTGCCACCGCGATCGGGCGCGATGTCATTAAGCTGACCAACAGCAATTGGGTGATCCGCGCCGACACGCTGGCCGAAGATCTGGGCGTAAGCCATGTGCGGCTGGTCAACGATTTCGAGGCGGTGGCCCATGCCGTGTCCCGTCTGCCCGACGAGAATCTGCCGCTGCTGTTCGGCGAGGACCGGCCCTTCCCGCGCGATGGCGGGGTGACGATCCTTGGCCCCGGCACAGGCCTTGGCGTCGCAATGATCGCCTACGACGATGATCATCCCCATGTGATCGCGACCGAAGGCGGGCATCTCGACTTCGCGCCGCTTGATCATATGGAGGAGAAAATCCTCTCTTACCTGCGCGACAAATTCCTGCGCGTCTCGACCGAACGGATCGTGTCGGGGCCAGGCCTCAACTATATCTACAAGGCGATGGCGACGATCGGCCATGATCGTGTCATGCTGATGGAAGACCCCGAATTGTGGCAGAGTGCGCTCGACGGGACCGATCCTTTCGCCCGCGCCGCGCTTGAACGCTTTTGCCTGTGCTACGGGTCGGTCGCGGGCGACCTGGCGCTGGCGCACGGACCCCATGCCGTCGTGCTGGCAGGCGGGCTGACGCAGCGGATGCGCGACTTCCTGCCGCACAGTGGTTTCCATACCCGTTTCAAGGCCAAGGGCCGGTTCGAAAGCCTGATGGCGAGCGTGCCGATCCGCCTGGCCGTCCATGATGAAATCGGCCTGTTCGGGGCCGCCGCCGCCTTTAGGGAGATGAAGAAATGAGCAAGCTGACCGTCGAACAGGTGATGGAACTCGCGCCGGTCATTCCGGTGCTGGTGGTCGATCGGGTGGAAGATGCGCTCACCATCGCGCGCGCGCTGGTCGCGGGCGGTCTGCCCGCGCTGGAAGTGACGCTGCGCACCCCCGCCGCGCTGGATGTGATCCGCGAGATGAGCAAGGTCGAGGGTGCCATCGTCGGCGCTGGCACGGTGCTGAACCCCGCCGATCTCGATGCCGCGATGGAAGCGGGCGCGCGCTTCATCGTCAGCCCCGGCCTCACCAAACCCTTGGGCAAGGCAGCAATCGCGGCGAAAATCCCCTTCCTGCCTGGCACGGCGACGGCGGGCGACATCATGCGGGGGCTGGACATGGGGCTGACCCATTTCAAATTCTTCCCCGCCGAAACCTCCGGCGGGCTGCCCGCGCTCAAGGCCCTGGCCGCGCCGTTGCACATGGCGCGTTTTTGCCCGACCGGCGGCATCACCGCCAAATCCGCGCCCGAATGGCTCGCTCAGCCCTTCGTCAAATGCGTTGGCGGTAGCTGGATCGTGCCCAAGGGGCCAGTCGATGGCGCGAAGATCGAAGCCCTGGCGAGGGAAGCCGCTGCGCTTCCCCGCTGACGCCATTGCGCCTGCCCGCCCGCCTGCCTAGATGGATGCCATGAACCCGCGCCGCCTTCTTGCCACGCTTGCCCTGCTATTGTCCGGTTGTACCGGATCGCAGCAAGGCTATCCCTCGCTGGCCAAGCGGGCGGTGGAGGGCGCGCCGATGGCGGAGATCGCGCCGCCCCCTGCCCCGATCGCGGCCGATGCGCCGCTGACGGCGGAAATTGCCCGCTATGTGGCGCAGGCGGACAAGGGGCGCAGCGCCTTCGATGACGCCTTTGTCCGGGCCGATCGGGCAGCAAAGGCCGCATCAGGCGCCGGTGTATCAAGTGATGCCTGGGTTGCGGCGCAAGTCGCGATCAGCGCGCTCGAAGCGGCGCGCAACGACAGCGTGTCGGCGCTCGCCAGCCTCGACACCCTCTATGTCCAGCGCAGCAATGCCATTGCCGATGGCCGCGAACGGGGCGGCCTGGCCGAAATCGACACGGCCCGCGTCGCGACGCTGGCGATGGTGGACAGTCAGAATGACCGAATCGACGGAATGAAGGGCCGCCTCGCGCAGCCCTGACCAGCCGTCAGTCCAGCGCGTCCTTCACCGCGCCCTTATGCGCCTTGGCATAATGGACATAGCGATCGGCACCGCCGCGCAACTGGACCAGCGCATCATCCGACAGGTCGCGCATATATTTGGCCGGACGCCCCGCCCATAGCTGGCGATGCGGCAGCGTCTTGCCGGGCGACAGCAACGCGCCCGCCGCCAGCATCCCGTCGCTCTCGACCACGCAGCCATCCATGACGATCGCGCCCAGCCCGACGAAGGACCGGTCCTGCAGGGTGCAGCCATGGATCATCGCCATATGGCCGATCAGCACATCCTCGCCGATGATCGTCGGCCAGCCTTCGGTCGGGCGGCTGATGCCATCGCCGGGGCTGTCGCAATGAATCACCGTGCCGTCCTGCACATTGCTGCGCGCGCCGATGCGTATCCGGTTCACGTCGGCGCGGATAACGCAATTATACCAGATGCTGGCATCCTCGCCGATCTCAACATCGCCGATGATGCGGCATCCCGGCGCGATGAAGGCGCTGGGGTGGATCAGCGGTGCCTTGCCGTTGAAGGGGATGATGGAGACATCGGGATAGTCGCGCATCTTATGCTCCCAGCAGGCGCGCGGCGTGCAGCGCATGATAGGTCAGCACACCCGAACAGCCCGCCCGCTTGAACGCCATCAGCGTTTCGAGGATCAGCGCATCGCGGTCCCCCGCGCCCGCAGCGGCGGCATGTTCGATCATCGCATATTCGCCCGACACCTGATAGGCGAAGACCGGCACTTCGAACCGGTCCTTCACCCGTCGGACGATGTCGAGATAGGGCAGGCCGGGCTTGATCATCACGCTGTCTGCCCCTTCGGCGAGGTCGAGCGCGACTTCGCGCAGCGCTTCCTCGCTATTGGCCGGGTCCATCTGGTAATTTTTCTTGTCGCCTTTCAGCAGTCCGCGCGATCCTACCGCGTCGCGGAAGGGGCCATAAAAGGCACTCGCATATTTGGCGGCATAGGCCATGATCTGGACATTGGCGTGGCCGCTTTCTTCCAGCGCCGCGCGGATCGCGCCGACCCGGCCGTCCATCATGTCGCTCGGCGCGATAATGTCTGCGCCCGCCGCCGCCTGGTTGAGCGACTGGCCGATCAGCACATCGACTGTGGCGTCATTGACGACATAGCCGGTGCCGTCGAGCAACCCGTCCTGGCCATGGGCGGTATAGGGATCGAGCGCCACGTCGGTCAGGATACCGATGTCGGGTACCGCATCCTTGATCGCGCGGATGGCGCGACACATGAGATTATCGGGATTGAGCGCTTCGACCCCATCGTCGCTGCGCCGGTCAGGCTGGGTGTTGGGGAACAGCGCGAGGCAGGGAATGCCCGCATCGCGCGCGTCGCGGGCGCGGTCGACTATGCCGTCCACCGACCAGCGCGACACGCCGGGCAGCGCAGCAATCGGCTCTTCGACCTGCTGCCCTTCGGTCACGAACAGCGGCCAGATGAAATCGCTTGGCGACAACCGGTTTTCAGCAAACATCGCCCGGCTCCAAGCCGAGGCACGAGTGCGGCGCAAGCGTAGCGCCGGATAAAGGGCATGGGTCATGCCGCCGGTCTAGGCGCGGGGCGACGGGGGATCAAGGGCAAGCCGGGATCGGGGGCGAACCGGTGGTCGATTGGAAAGTCGGAGGCGATGGCAGGAAGAGCGATTATCCTTTGAACGACCCTGGGCGGCCTTATTTCCCCTCCCGCCGGCGGGAGGGGTAGAAAGCCGTCATCCCATCCCCCTATTTCGCGAACCGCTTGAAGAAACTATCCTCATTCCATGTCGGTCGCTCCGCCGCGTTCGCTACCTGCAACGTCACCGCCGTCACATAGGCGTTCAGTTTCGCCGTTTCGGCAGGCATCACCGGCTGGTTCAAATCATCGAACGGCGAATGATAGAGGTTCGCACGCCAGGCTTTTTCCGTTTCGGCTTCGGGCGTGCCCGCCTTGAAACCATATTTGAAGAAGAGCGCCGGGATGCCTTCGCGGATGAAGGCATATTGGTCGGAGCGGATGAAGACGTTGCGATCGGGGAAAGGATCGGGCGTGATCGGCAGGTTCATCGCCGCGCTCACCGCCTGCGCTACGCCACCCAGCGAGCTTTGGTCATAGCCGACCGGCGTCACGCTGGTCAGCGGGAAGATGGGCAGCGCCATGTCGAAATTGAGGTTCGCGACGAGGCTCTTCTGCGGCACGGTCGGTCGCCGCGCGAAATAGCGTGATCCAAGCAGCCCTTTCTCTTCGGCCGTGACGATGGCGAAGAGGATCGACCGTTTGGGCTTCACCTTGCTGGCCTTGAGCGCCTTGGCGATCTCCAGCAGGCTGGCGACGCCCGACGCATTGTCGAACGCGCCATTATAGATGGCGTCGCCTTTCATTGGCGTGCCGATGCCATAGCCGTCGAGATGTGCGGACATGACGACATAATCGTTGCGCAATGCAGGGTCGCTGCCGGGCAGGACCGCGACCAGATTTGGCGAAGACAGATCCCGCCGGGTTGCTACGACCTGCGCCTTGAGCCGCAAGGCGAGCGGGAAGGACGCCACTGGCGCGGAGGCATCGGCGGCGGCAGCGATGGTTGCGAAATCCTGTCCCGACCCGGCAAATAGGGCAGCGGACTTGGCGGGATCAAGCTGCGCGCCCAGGAACGGCGTCCGCGTCTCACGCAGCGCCGCATCGCGATAATAAAGCGCCGGCGCACCGGCCAGCGCTACCCGCCGCGTCCAGGGTATCTCGACCTGTTTGGGCGTGACCAGCGTGATCATGCCGACCGCGCCCTGCGCCGCCAGCCATTGCGCCCGCTCGGAACGGGCATGGGATTTGAGCGCGCCCGAAATCGTCGTCGGCCCGCCCGACAGGACGACCACCATCTTGCCCTTGAGGTCCAGTCCGGCAAAATCGTCATGGCCGACTTCCGGCAGATGCAGACCATAGCCCGCGAACACCATCGGGGCGTCGATGCTTTCGGGAACCGGGCCACCGCCGCCGGAAAAGATGAGATCGCCCGGCACCGCCAGCGGCACCTCCCCCTGCGGCCCGACCAGCGCCGCGCTGCTGCGGTCGGACTGAATCCGCTGTTCCACGAAATCGACGGGCTGCTTATACCCATCGACGCCAGCGGGCTTGAGGCCCAGCGCCTTGAACTGGCCGATCACATAGTCGGCGGCGCGGTCATAGCCCGGCGTACCGGTCCCCCGCCCCTCCATCGCATCGTCGGCCAATTTCTTCACATGCGCCCACCAGGCCGCACCGTCATCCTCCTGCGCCAGCACCGGCGCGGACAAGGCCAGCGAAAGAAGCGGGAGAGCGGAAAAAAGCGCGCGCATGACGGGATGCTCCTCTATGAACCAGGCGCTATCTTGCCCTAACTGGTGAGACGAACAAGGGGGTGGGAACCGCTAACGACCTGTGTTCCTTGCCGATAGACCATGATCTGGGAGATGATTTTGCCACGCCCCCTTTTGCTGATGCCCCTGCTGCTTGGCCTATCCTCGTTGGGCCTGCCCGCTCAGGCCGCGACGCGCGGCTTTACCATCACCAGTTTCGATGCGATCCGCGTGGATGCGCCCGTGACCGTGGTCGTCAAGACCGGCAGCGGCGCGTCCGCGCGGGCGGAGGGCGACCAGGGCGCGCTCGACCGGTTGAAGGTCGATGTGTCGGGGCGGCTGTTGATCATTACCATGGCGCGGCCACGATCTGGCGAGAAGAGCGGCGGCGCGGCCACCTTGCGGCTATCCACGGGCATGATCGATCGCATCGTTCTGACGGGTGGCGGTTCGGTGACGGTCGACCGGATGAAGGGATTGCAGGGCCAGATCGTGCTGGGCGGCAATGGCGATGTCGGCGTGGCCGATGTCGCGCTCGACCGGATCGACGTGGCGCTGGCAGGCGGCGGTCGGGCGACGCTTGGCGGTCGGACGGGTGTGGCCAACATCCGAGTGAATGGACCTGGGGCGGTCGCCGCCGAGGGGCTGCGGGCGCGGCAGGCAAGCATCGCCAATGATGGACCGGGCAGCGTCACGCTGACCGCCGAGGTGACCGCGAAGGTGGTATCGACGGGGTCGGGCGATGTGACCATCGGCGGCAAACCCGCCTGCACCGTCGACAATCGCGGCACCGGACGAATCCAATGCGGTGACGAAAGCTATTAGGCGCAATATTTGCGGACAGGGCAAATGCTGCGCTGCATCGCGATTTTTCAACCAAAAGACTGGATATTGCGCCGACTTGGCGCAATGGTGCGCGCATGGTTGGCGCAATAAATCCTCACAGTTTCAGCGACTCTCTCGTCATTCTCGGCGCGGCGGGGCTGGTCATTCCCGGCTTCTCGCGCTTTCGCATCAGCCCGGTGATCGGCTTCATCCTGGTTGGGCTGGCGGTGGGACCGAACGGCCTCGGTGCGCTCGTCGGGCAATATCCCTGGCTCTATCATGTGACGATCTCCAATCAGGAGGCGATCGAGCCTTTTGCCGAGTTGGGCGTCATATTATTGCTCTTCTCGATCGGGCTGGAACTGAGTTTCCGCCGATTATGGACGATGCGAACGCAGGTATTCGGCGTCGGCGCGGCGGAACTGATCCTGAGCGCCGTGCTGATCGCGACTGGCCTCTATCTGCTCGGTCAGCCCACGGCTGGCGCGATCGGCCTCGGCTTGGCCCTCGCCCTCTCATCCACTGCCGTCGTGCTGCCGATGGTGGGCACCCAGAGCGCGGTCGGGCGTGCCGCTTTTTCGATGCTGTTGTTCGAGGATCTGGCGCTCGTCCCGATCATCTTCATGCTCGGTGCGCTCGCCCCATCCGTCGCCGCCAGCCCGGACGGCGCATGGAGCGCCATGGGCGACACGCTGCTGCGCGGCGGCATCACCATCGCTTTCATGCTGGTGATGGGCCGTTTCCTGCTACCCCATGTGTTCAGCCAGGCCGCGCGCACCAAAAGTCCGGAAGTGTTTCTAGCGGCTAGTCTGCTGGTGGTCATCGTTTCCAGCCTCGCCACCTCGCTCGCGGGCCTATCGCCGATCGTGGGGGCCCTGCTCGCGGGCCTGCTGATCGCCGAGACGGATTATCATGGCGAGGTCGAAGTGATGACCGCGCCGTTCAAGGGGCTGGCGCTTGGCGTCTTCCTGATCACCGTGGGCATGAGCCTGGACCTGCGCGTCATCCTGGCCAATTGGCAGAGTCTGTTGATGGCGGTCGTTGGCGTCGTGTTCGCCAAGACGCTGGTGACCTCGGCGCTCCTCTATTTCTCCGGCGCGCGCAAGGGAACGGCGCTGGAGGTCGGCGTGCTGATGTCCAGCCCGTCGGAAACCACGTTGATCGTGCTGTCCACCGCCGCGGCGGCGCAACTGATCCTGCCCTCTACCGCCGCCTTCTGGCAGATCGTGACTGCGATCGGCCTGACGATCACGCCGCTGCTAGCGCGGATCGGCCATGATGTCGCGCGGCGGCTGGAAATGGCACTGGGCGAGGATCGCGTCGATCCGACCGAAGATCATGCCGAAGCGGCGGCGGTCGTCATCGGCTTTGGCCGTGTCGGGCGCATGGTGTGCGACTTGCTCAAGACCCATAAGCAGCGTTTCATCGTCGTGGAGTCCGATCCCGACGTGGTCGCCGAAGCGCGGCGGGCGGGCTATCCCATCTTGTTCGGCGACGTGTCGCGCGTGGAAATGCTCGACAAGTTGCGGCTGGGTCATGCCCGCGCGCTGATCCTGACGATGGACGACCCGGTGCTGTCGGTGCGAGTAACCCAGCGGGTGCGCGGCTGGGTGCCCGACTTGCCGATCATCGCGCGCGCCCGCGATACCGATCATGCCGCGCAGCTCTATCGCGCTGGCGCGAGCGATGCCGTTCCCGAAACGCTCGAAAGCTCGCTGCAACTGGCCGAAACCGCGCTGGTCGATCTGGGCGTCGCGATGGGACCAGTGATCGCGTCGATCCACCAGACCCGCGAGGATCTGCGGATGGGGATCAAGGAAGCGGCGCAAATGGAAACCGCGCCCAAGCTGCGCCGCCTTCGCTCGGACGAAGAGGCTGCTTAATCCGATACCACGGGCGGGCTGAACACCGACCAGCCGGTGCGGCGCGCCAGTTCCTCCAGCGCCGCCGTGCCGATCTGGCTATTGCCGCTGGCGTTCAGGCCCGGTGACCAGACGGCGATCGAGGCGCGGCCGGGCACGATTGCCATGATGCCACCGCCCACGCCCGACTTGCCGGGAATGCCGACGCGAAAGGCGAAGTCGCCCGACGCGTCATAATGGCCGCAGGTCAGCATCAGCGCATTGATCCGCCGCGCCCGGCGGGGCGGCACCACCCTCCCCCCGCCCGGATGCTGGCCATCCAGCATGAGGAAGCGCCCCGCCAGAGCAAGCTGACGGCACGTCATCTCGATCGCGCATTGATGAAAATAGCTGCCCAGCACCAGATCGACCGGATGGCGCACATTATCGAAGGCGCGCATATAATTGGTGAGCGCCGCGTTACGGAACCCCGTCGCGGTCTCGGACGCAGCCACCGCTTCGTTGATCGCAATGCTGTCGTCGCCGCTCACATAATGCAGAAAGCGCAGCATTTCGCCGATCGCCACGCGCGGCTCATGCCCGCCAAGATTGACGTCGGTCACTACGATCGCCCCCGCATTGATGAAGGGATTGCGCGGAATCCCCTGCTCATGTTCCAACTGGGTAATCGAATTGAAGGCATTGCCCGACGGCTCGCGCCCGACCCGTTGCCATAGCTGATCGCCGACCTTGCCGAGCGCGAGCGTCAGCGCAAAGACCTTGGAAATAGACTGGATCGAAAAACCGGTGTCGGCATCCCCGCCTGTGATCATGCGTCCGTCGGCGGTGGCGATCGCGATACCGAATTGCGCGGGATCGACCTTGGCCAGTTCGGGGATGTAGGATGCGACGGCACCACGCTCATCCGCCTGTGCCATCATGGCGATGATATCGCCGACAATGGCGTCGAGGTCAGGGGTCATGGGCGCTGCTACATATCCGCAATAACTATGACCTTAATCATAGGCGCTATTCCTGCCGGTTGGACAGATTATTCTGTCCCGCCCGATGATCCCCGACCTGACCCGCCCGCTGTTACTTCAACCCACCGCCCATGGCGCGGTAGAGTTCCACCATGTTGGAGGCGCGCGTCAGCCGCGTAGTGAGCAGGCTCTGTTCGGCATTGGACAACGCCCGCTGCGAATCCAGCGTCGTCAGGAAGCCATCGACTCCCGCACGAAAGCGAGCCTCCGACAGCGTATAGGCGACCCGCGCCGCATTACGCTGCGACGTCTGCGCCTCAAGCTGTTCCCCCATCGTGCCACGCCGAGCGAGCGCATCCGCGACTTCGCGGAAACCCGTCTGCACGCTCTTCTCATAGGTCGCCAGCATCGCGTCATAGGTCGCCTTGGCATAGGCCAGATTGCCCTTGTTCTTCCCGAAGTCGAAGATCGGCAAAGAGGCGGTCGGCGCTACCGACCAGAAACTGCTGCCCGACCCGAACAGATTGGACAGGCCCAGGCTGAGCGAGCCAAATGCCGCCGTCAGCGATATATTGGGAAAGAACGCCGCCCGCGCCGCGCCGATATTGGCGTTGGCACTCAGCAATTGATGCTCCGCCGAGGCGATGTCCGGGCGGCGCAGCAGCACGTCCGACGCGATATCGGCTGGCAGATTTTCGATCGTCGCGCTCGCCGTCGGGAACCCTTCGGGCAGGTCAGTCGCAGGCACGGTCGTTCCGGCCAGCAAGTTGAGCGCATTTTGATCCTGCGCGACCAACGTGGTCGTTTCGGCGATGGTCGATCGCGCCGCATCATAGCTGGTCTGCGCCTGACGCACTTCCAGTTCGGATGCGATGCCCTTGGCGAAGCGCGCCCGGTTGAGTTCCAGCGTCTTGCCGAACGCCTGTTCCAGGTCGCGGGCGATGCGCAACCGTTCCTGATCCGCCGCCATGGTAAGCCAAGCATTGGCTGTTTCGGCAATCAGCGCGGTCTGCGCCGCGTTGCGCGTTTCGACGCTAGCGAAATATTGCTCCTGCGCCGCTTTGCTCAGATTCCGTACCCGGCCGAACAGATCGACTTCCCAGGCAGAAATCCCGACCTGTGCTTGATACAAATCCGTGCGGCCCGATCCCGCCAGCGAAAAGGGCGAGTCCTGATAGGTTGCGGTGCCGCCCGCCGAAACGCCGGGCAAGAGGTCAGCCCGTTGCACCCGATATTGCGCCCGCGCCTGTTCGACATTGGCCAGGGCAATACGCAGGTCACGATTGTTCACCAGCGCGGTCTCGATCACCCGCGCCAGCCGCGCATCGGTGAAGAAATCCCGCCACGCCGTATCCGCCGGGACGATCGCCGCGCCGCCATCGGTGCCATAGGCTGGTCCCTGCGGCGATCCCGCCGGAACCGCCAGTTGCGGCCGCACATATTTGGGGGCCATGTCGCACGCGGCGAGCGCCAGCGACAGGGTGATGGCGCCCAGCGCCTTTATATTATGCATGATCATGCCTCCTGCGGCGCGGCGGGCGTTGCCCGGTCGTCGGCCGCTTCATGAGCCTTATGTTCGCGGAACAGCCGCTTTACGACGGTGAAGAAGACGGGGACGAAGAAGATCGCCAGCACCGTCGCCGACAACATGCCGCCGACCACAGCCCAACCAATCGCATTCTGACCGCCTGCGCCCGCCCCGTTGGACAAGGCCAAGGGCAGCACGCCGAAGATGAAGGCGAAGCTGGTCATCAGGATCGGCCGCAAGCGCAGCTTGCCCGCTTCCAGCGCCGCCGCCGCAGGCGACAGCCCTTCGCGCATCTTCTCTTCGGCAAACTCCACGATCAGGATCGCGTTCTTGGCCGACACGCCGATGGTGGTGATTAACCCGACCTGCAGATAGATGTCGTTGTTGAGGCCCGCCAGCGTCGCGGCAATGACCGCACCCAGCACGCCCAACGGCACCACCAGCATGACCGCGATCGGCACCGACCAGCTTTCATAGAGCGCTGCAAGGCACAGGAAGACGATCAGCAGCGACAGCGCATAAACATAGCCTGCCTGCCCGCCCGACGTCCGCTCCTCATAGGAAATGCCGTTCCAGCTATGGCCGATGCCCGGCGGCAATTTGGCGATATGTTCTTCCATCGCCTGCATCGCCGTGCCGCTCGCTACGCCGGGTGCGGGCGCACCCATGATGTTCATGGACGGGACGCCATTGAAGCGTTCCAGACGAGCCGGTCCCTGGGTCCATTCGGATGTGACGAACGAAGACAAGGGAGCCATCACGCCACTGCTACCGCGCACATGCAACGCGCCGATGGCGTCGGGCGATGAACGATAAGGCGCATCGGCCTGCACGAACACACGCTTCACCCGATCACGATCGATAAAGTCGTTGACGTAGCTGCTACCCATATTGGTGCTGATCGTGTCGTTGACGTCCGCCTGGGCAATGCCCAACGCGCCCGCCGCGGCCTGATCGACATTGAGTTTGAGCTGCGGCGTATCCTCCAACCCGTTCGGACGCACCTGCGCCAGCCGCTTGTCGGCCATCGCCATACCCAATAGCTGGTTGCGCGCCTCCAACAGCTTTTCATGACCGACATTGGCATTGTCGAGCAATTGCAGGTCGAAGCCGGAGGCATTGCCCAATTCCTGCACGGCAGGCGGCACGAAAGCGATGACCATGCCCGACGAAATTTTGCTGAACGCCCTGTTCGCGCGCTGGGCAACCGCCATGACGCTATTGTCCGAACCCTTGCGTTCCGACCAGTCCTTCATCCGGGCAAAGACGATGCCGACATTCTGACCCTGGCCGACGAAACCGAAGCCCGAAATGGTGAAGACCGCCGCGACATTATCCTTTTCAGACTGCAGGAAATGGTCGCGCACTCTGGCCAGCGTGCGTTCGGTCTCTTCCAGCGAAGAACCGGCAGGCAGAGAGACCTGGCTGATCAACGATCCCTGATCTTCCTCCGGCAGGAAGCCGCTCGGCAAGCGCAGGAATATGAAGACCATCCCGACGACGATCGCGGCATAGACCAGCATGCTGCGGCCCCAACGATGCTCGATCTTTTCGACATTGCGGCCATAGCCTTTCACGCCCTTGTCGAAGGTGCGGTTGAACCAACCGAAAAAGCCCTTCTTGTCGGCATGGCCATGTTTCGCGGGCTTGAGGATCGTAGCGCACAAGGCTGGTGTCAGGATCAACGCGACCAGCACCGACAGGATCATCGAAGACACGATGGTGATCGAAAATTGGCGGAAGATGACGCCGGTCGATCCAGCGAAGAAGGCCATCGGCAGGAACACTGCCGACAGGACCAGGCCGATGCCGATCAGCGCGCCGCTGATCTCGTCCATCGACTTCTTGGCCGCTTCCTTGGGGCTAAGCCCTTCGTCCTGGATCAGGCGCTCGACATTCTCGACCACCACGATCGCGTCATCGACCAGCAGGCCGATCGCCAACACCATGCCGAACAGGGTCAGCGTGTTGATGGTGAAACCGGCCGCGCTCAGGATGGCGAGCGACCCCAACAACACCACCGGCACGGCGATGGTCGGGATCAGCGTGGCGCGCCAATTCTGGAGGAAGAGGAACATCACCACGAAGACGAGAAGCACTGCCTCAATCAGCGTATGGATGACCTGCTCGACCGAAAGGGCCACGAAGGTCGAGTTATCGACCGGAAAATCATATTTGACCCAGGTCGGAAAATTCTTGGACTGCGCCTTGATCTGTTCCTTGACGCCTTCCACCGTGTCCAGCGCGTTCGCACCGGGGGCCAGTTTGATACCGAAGCCAGCGGCCGGATGGCCGTTGAACTTTGCACCGAAGCTGTAATTTTCCGACCCCAATTCGACGCGCGCCACATCCGACAGACGCACGACCGCGCCGTCGCTGTTGCTGCGCAGGCGGATCGCGCGGAATTGTTCGGGCGTCCGCAGGCGCGACTGGGCGGTGATGGTGGCGTTGAGCGCTTGACCCTTCGGCGACGGCGTGCCGCCGATCTGGCCAGCGGAAACCTGGGCATTCTGGGCCTGGATCGCAGATTTTACGTCGCCAGTCGTCACGCCCAGATTGGCCATCTTATAGGGGTCGAGCCACACGCGCATGGCATATTGCGCGCCCAGCAACTGAGTATCGCCAACGCCTTCCACACGGCTGATGGGATCTTGCAGGGTCGATGCGACGAAATCGCCCGCATCCTGCTGATCATGAATGCCATCATCGGCATAGACCGCCATGACGAGCAGGAAGCTGGACGTCGATTTGGTGACGCGCAGCCCTTGTTGCTGCACTTCCTGCGGCAACAGCGGCGTCGCCTGCGACAGCTTGTTCTGGACCTGCACCTGCGCAATGTCCGCGTCCGTCCCCTGTTCGAAAGTCAGGGTGATGGACAGATTGCCCGCGCCGTCACTGGTGGAGGAAAAATAGCGTAGATTGTCGATGCCCTTGAGCTGTTGCTCGATGATCTGCGTCGTCGTGCTTTCCAGCGTCTGCGCGTTCGCGCCAGGATAGCTGGTGGAAATGCCGACCGAAGGCGGGGCAATTTCGGGGAATTGCGCCACGGGTAGCGTGCGAAGCGCAAGCAGGCCCGCCAGCATCATGACGATGGCCAAGACCCATGCGAAGATGGGCCTGTCGATGAAATAGCGTGCCATGGCTTAGTTCGCCCCGCCCTGCTTTGATCCCTGTGGCGCACCCGGCGCCGCCGTCACCTGCTGCGGTGCGCCGGGCGCGACGACCGTGCCGGGGCGCAGGTTGAGCAGCCCTTCCACGATCAGCTTGTCGCCGGGCTTCAACCCGCTGGTGACGATCCACTTGTCGCCCACGGCGCGGGCTACCTGAACCTGGCGCATCTCGGCCTTATTGTCTTTCCCCAGCACCATCGCCGTGGCCCGACCACGCGCATCGCGGGTGATGCCCTGCTGCGGTGCCAATATCGCCTCGCTCTGCTGCCCTTCGACCAGCTTGGCGCGGACATACATGCCGGGCAGCAACATCCCGTCGGGATTGGGGAAGGTCGCGCGCAGCGTCACGGCGCCCGATGTCGGATCAACCGACACTTCGGAAAATTGCAGCCGTCCTTCGATCGGATAGGGGCTGCCATTGGGCAGCAGCAACTGGATGCGCGCGCCGTCCGCTTCGCTGACGCCGCCCCGCTTCATGGCTTGTTTAAGGTCGATGATCTCAGCGGCGGACTGCGTCATGTCGACATAGACCGAATCGGTGCGCTGGATCGTCGCCAGCGGATCGGCCTGGCCGGTCTGAACCAGCGCGCCGGGCGTGAACAGAGACCGACCGATCCGGCCCGAAATCGGTGCCTTGATGCGGGTGAAGCCTTGGTTGACCTGGGCGGCCTCTACCGCGCCACGCTGCGCTGCAACATCGGCACGCGCTTGCTGCGCTGCCGCATCGGCATTGTCATATTCCTGGCGGCTCACGGCGTTCACGCCGACAAGATCCTTATAGCGCTGCGCCTGCAGCGCTGTCGATCGGATCGCCGCGTTGGCGCGGGCCAGCGAGCCTTGCGCTTGTGCCAGCGCCGCGCGGTAGGGCGCGTCCTCGATTTCGTAAAGCAGCTGCCCGGCGCGCACCATGGCGCCTTCGGTAAACAGGCGGCGGCGAATGACGCCACTGATCTGCGGACGTACCTCCGCTATTTCCAGGGCCACGATGCGGCCCGGCAATTCATTCACTAACGGCACCGACTCGGTTTTCAGCGTGACGACGCCGACGGCCGGTGGCGGGGGTGCGGGCGGCGGGCTTTCCCCGCACGCGCTCAGCGCCGATGCCGACGCACACGCCAGCAACCCGATGAATGTCCCCTTGTGCATCGCCTGAATTCCGTTCCGATGTAGATATCCATTCGGAATGAACGTTCATTCCGCTTGCCCCGCAATTAGGTTCGTGCCACAGGATATTCAAGAGACAAAATCGCAGGGGAGCAGAAATTGGTTGCGGTGCAGCATGGCAAGAGCGTGGTGAACATAGAGAAATCCGGCAAGGCCCGCATTTTGGCGGCGGCCCGTGACCTGTTCGACAGCCATGGGTTCCACCAGACCTCAATGGCAGAACTGGCGGCCGCTGCCCAAGTGTCGGTCGGCCAGATCTATCGGCTCTTCAAGGGCAAGGAAGACATTATCGAAGCCCTTGTCCATGCCGACGCCGACGAATGGTGCGACGATATGGCCATCCTGCGCGAACGGCTACATGCCGGTTTGTTGTCGATCGAACAGACGTTCGAACAATTGCTACTGCACACGATCGACGAGAAGAACGAAGCGCTATCCTTCGACATATTGGCCGAAAGTTTCCGCAACCCCGCCGTCGGCGATACGATTGCGAATATGTGCATGCGGTTCCGTACCTATATTCGCGATTTCGCCTGCGCCGCCAATCCTGACCTCTCGGGCGAAGCGCTGGAGGGCGCGGAGGAAGTGGTGTTGGCCTGCATGTTCGGATTGGGCCATCGCAGCCTGTCGCGACCGCAACTGAGCGCCGCCGCCACCGCCACCCTGTCGGCACGGATGATCATCGCGGCGCTCCGCGCGATCAACTGATCCATCACCACACCTTGCGGTAGACCTCTACCGTTTCGCGCGCACAACGATCCCAGTTATAGCGGGCCGCGACACGCAAGCCATCCGCGCGCGCTTGCGCCCGCCAGGCATCATCGACCAGGGCCTGTTCCAGCCGCCGGGCGAAATCATCGACATCCTCCGGCGCGACCAGCATCGCTGCGCCGCCCGTAACCTCGGGCAAGCAAGAGGCGTCCGCGACCACCACCGGCACCCCGCTCGCCATGGCCTCGACCGGCGGCAGGCCAAAGCCTTCATAGACCGAGGGATAAAGGAACAGGGCCGCACCCGCATAGAGCAGCGGCAGATCAGCGTCGGGCACGAAGCCCAAGTAGCGCACCCATCCCTCGCGCCCGCCCTTTTCCATCCGCGCCTGCACCGCATCGCTCAGCCAGCCAGCCCCGCCCGTGACCATCAAGGGCCAGCGGTTTCGCACGGCGGGCGGCAATTTCTCCCACGCGCATAGCAATTCCGCGATCCGCTTGCGCGGCTCTACCGTGGAAACGCACAGGGCATAGCCATGCGGTTGCAGGTCATAGCGCGCCAGCGTGGGCGCGATCGCATCGTTCGTGCGCGGATGGAAGTCGGGACTGGCCGCCAGCGGCACCGCCGTCACAAGTGCCGGATCGATCGAGAGAAAATCCGCCACTTCCGCCCGCGTCGTCTCGCAGTCCGTGATGATATGCCCCGCCCGTTCGACCGAAAGCCGAAAATAGCGCTCAAACTGCCGCAATCGCTCGGCCGGGTGGGTTTTGGGATAGCGGAAGATGGACAGGTCATGGACCGTGATCACGCCGCCCTCCCCGCCCGGTGGCAGAAAATAATTGGGGCCATGAAACAAGTTCGACCGCATGATCGACGCATCGCGCAAATTGCGGGCCCATTTGCTGTGCTTGCGCAGCCAGCGCTGTACGATGTTCCGCCGCTTGCCGCTGCCTTGATCCACCAACAGAGTGGCCGGATCAGCGATCCATTCGCCATTGCGATAGAATCGGACGCCATCCACCCCGTCCAGAAGCGGAAGGCGCTGCGCCAATTCCCAGCTATAGCGCCCGATACCCGACAGCCGGGGTTCGAGCGCTTCGACCGAAAGAATGATCCGAAGGCTCACGTCATCCTAGTCCCAAGCCGTATATACCAGCGCGCGGCTATCGACGGACTGGGCAAAACCGCAAGGAAAATCAGCGGCCGCCCCCTTATTTCGCCGCCACGCCTTCGGGCAGGACGACCGCTGACCAGCTTTTGCCCGGCACCAGATATTTGGCCGCCAATGCCTGCAACTGCGGCGCGGTCACGGTCAGCATATCCTGGCCCATCCGCTGCATCGCCTCGACATAGCGCGGATCGTGAGTCGCGCCCTCCATCTGGTTCATCCAGAAAGCATTGCCGGTGCTGGCCCGCGTCAGTAATTGCCGCATCGGCGCGACAGCGCGTTGCAACTCATCCTCGCTGACCGGATTTTTCACCAGATCGGCGGCGGTGCTTTTGACCACATCGTAAAAATAGGCGACGCGATCGGGACGGACCTGACTGGTCACCAATATATAGCCACCCGCATCATAGGAAAAAGGCCAGTTATTCTGGACGCTCGGCGAATAGGCCGCGCCTTCCGCTGACCGCAGCCGGTCGAACAGGCGATCGTTGAAGATCTGGGTCAATATCTCCAACTGACGCGCTTCCTTTTGCAGCGTGAAGCCGCCTGCCGTCGGCCAGGCCAATACGGCCGCCGCCTGCTCCTTGTCGCCCTTATGCCGCAACACCACCGGCTCTTTCACAGGGGCGGGGAAGCGCATCGCGCGATTCGCGACAGGCACGGGCGTATCGGATCTCGGTGCCAAAGCGCCAAAGGTCGCGGCAACCGCCTGGATCGCCTCCTCCGCCTTCACATCGCCGAATATCTGCACCTCGATCGGCCCCGATGCCAGCACTGGCTCCCACACGGCGCGAAAAGCCTGCGGCGTCAGCGCGGCGATCTCTTCGCGTGACGGCGTGCGGAACCGCACATCCTTGTCATGCAGCAACCAGTTGAGATCGCGGCCCAACACCGCATCTGCCGATTGCGACATGGCATCATAGGCCAGGATCGCGCCCGTCTTCACCCGCTCGATCGGCGCTGGATCCCAGCCGGGCGCTGCCAGCTTGGTTGCAAACAGACGCAACTGGTCGCGATAATCCGCTGGCCGGGTCACGGCCTGCAATTCGAACGCATCATCGTCGATGCCGAACTCCATGCCCATGCGGCGGCCATTGGTCAGCTCATCCAGCTCGCGCTGGCCCAGCTTGCCGATACCACTGGCGACGAGCACATAGCCGCCTGCCCAGCTCGCAACTGGCTTGGTCGGCGAAAAACTCTGCTGGCCATGACCGAAGCGGACGTTGATCCGCACCTTCTCCGTTTCGGCATCATTGGCGAACAGGGTCAGCTTGACGCCGTTGGAGAAAGTGATGCTCTCCATCCCCGGCAAACCAGTGGCCGTACGTGACACGACCGTTGCCGGAGCGCCAAGCGCAGGCAGGTCATCCATAGTCACCGGCTTTTCAGCGAGCCGGACATTGGTCGCCGCCTTGACCGGGGCGGCAACGGCCGCGGCGAGACGAGTATCCGTGCCCGCCTCCACCTTGCCGGTCACCAGCAGGGCGCGGAAGACGTCGGCGGAAAACAACCGCCGCGTGGAATCCAATATCTTCTGCGGTGTCATGGCGGGCTTACCGGCGCGGAAGATATCCACGGCGGCCTGCGGACTGACGGTTGTCTCGCGAATGTCCACGGCGCTAACCAGATCGCTCACCTGCCTGGCGCTCGCCTCGGTATCGGCATTTTCGACCTGGATCGACAGCGCCGTATCCATCTGCGCATATTCGCGGTCGATCTCCAGCTGGCTGGGCGGGCTGGCCTTGGCGTCTTCCACGATGGCGCGGACATCGGCCAGCGCCTTTTCCCAATCATCATTGGCAGGAATGATCGACATAAAGGTGCCGTCCGCTGAACGACTGACATCCTGCTGCTCGACGCTTGCCTGCAGGAAGCTACCGCCTGCCCTAGCGGCCTGTTCCAACCGGCGGCTGATGATCTGCAGCGCCAGCATGTCGGTCAGCTTGTCCTGATTATACAGTATCGTGTCGGCCCGCGGCTTCCACGGACGCAGCCAAGCCGCCGTCAGGCCGACAGGCGTGCCGGGTTCGACCAGCACCCGCGTCGCCGGGCTTTTTGGATCGGGCTTGCCGAAGTCGGGAATGGCCGCGCCCTTGCCCGTTGCGCTCCACGTGGCGAAATTGTCGCGGATCAACTGCTCGGCCTGCGCGGGGCCGATGTCGCCCGCTATCGCAATCACCGTATTTTCAGGGCGATACCAGCGCTGGTGAAAGGCAGCCATCGCCTTGGCTGTCGCGGCGTTCAAAGTGGCGACAGTGCCGATGGGTGAATGATCGGCCAAAGGCTGCCCGGCGAAGAAATGCTGGCGACTGGCATCCGATACCCGCATCTGGGTGCCCTCGCTTTCCCGCCGCTCGGCCAATACCACCGCGCGCTCGGCGGCGATGGCGCTATCGACGATGTTGGGATCAGCCATCATACCCGAAAGAATTTTCAAACTTTCGTTCAGGCTTGCCTGTGTGGCTTGGGGCAGGTCGAGTGCATAAGTGGTGCCGGTCGGCGACGTGACGGCGTTGCTGTCGCTGCCGAAGGTCACACCCAAACGCTGCCAGATACGTTTGGATTCGCCGTCCGGCACATGGCGCGACCCTCGCATCGTCAGATGCTCCATATAATGGGCGTATCCCATTTCATCGGGTCGCTCCATCAAGGAACCGGCATCGATCCGCAACCGCACCGACACCTGCCCCGGCGGCACGCCGTTACGCCGGATGGCGTAGCGCAACCCGTTGGAGAGCGTGCCGAAATGCCAGGCGGCATCGATCGGCACGTCACTATTTTCATAGAGCCAGGGGCGCGTCTGCGCCTGCGCAGCGCCCGTCTTGGCAAGGGCGGTCGGCGATTGCGTCTGTGCGACAAGCGGCACGGACGACACCGACAGCAACAGGGCGAGAACGGAGAGCGAAGTGGCCGAACGGCGGGGGAAAAAATGCATAGGCCTAGCAGCCTAGCGACACTTTCCTGAATGGCCACTGACAATCATCGTCAGGACGGGAGACTGTTGCCCCCATCGGGTGGAGCGTGCCGGAACCCCGTCCCGGCACGCTCGATCCTATTTTATACGCGCGGTGCGCCGGTACGCTGGACGGCGCTCTTGTGCGCGCCGACCGGGCCGCCGCTGCGACGACGACGGAAGGGACGCTTCTCGCCACCCTCGGAGTCGGGGCGATGTGCCCGATCCGGCATGCCGCGCGACTGCTTCTGGCCGTCCTGATATTTGCGCTGACCATCGGCGCGACGTGCCTGCTGCTGGGGCGACTGGCTCGGACCCTTTTTCGGGGCTGCGGGCTTGGGCATGTTGCGCACCGCTTCCATGAAATTCTCAGGCAGCGCCTCGATTTCCAGCTTTACGCGGGTGGTCTTTTCGATCGCCTTGAGGAAGGGACGCTCGTCATCCGCCACGAAGCTGATCGCGATGCCTTCGGCCCCAGCGCGCGCGGTGCGGCCGATGCGGTGGACATATTGTTCCGCCACATTGGGGATTTCGAAGTTGATGACGTGGGACACGCCCGACACGTCGATGCCGCGCGCGGCGATGTCGGTCGCGACCAGCAACTTGACCTTGCCCTGGCGGAATGCCTGCAAGGCTGTGGTGCGCTGGCCCTGGCTCTTATTGCCGTGAATCGCGAAAGCGTCGATCCCGGCGCCTTCCAGGAAACGCACGACACGGTCGGCACCATGTTTGGTGCGCGTGAAGATCAGGGCGCGGTCGATGTCTTCGCTATTGAGCATCAGATGGAGCAGCGCCTGCTTTTCTGCCTGGTTCACGAAGATCGCGCGCTGACGCACACGTTCCGCCGTGGTCGACTGCGGCGCGACGCTGACCTTGACCGGATCATTCAGGAACTGGGCGGCGAGCGCTTCGATTTCCTTGGGCATGGTGGCCGAGAAGAACAGATTCTGCCGTTCGCGCGGCAGCATCTTGGCGACGCGCTTCAACGGCTGGATGAAGCCCATGTCCATCATCTGGTCGGCTTCATCGAGAACGAAGATTTCCGTGTCCTTGATGGTCAAGGCGCGCTGGTCGATCAGGTCGAGCAGGCGGCCAGGCGTTGCGACGACGATATCGACGCCACCGGCCAGCACGCGGATCTGCTTGTTGATCGGCACGCCGCCGAACACGGTTTCGACGCTCAGCTTGAGGAAACGGCCATAGTCGCGGAAGCTCTGCGCGATCTGCGCCGCCAGTTCGCGGGTCGGTGCCAGCACCAGCATCCGACAGCCCTTGAGTGGCGTAACCTTGGGATTGCGCGCGAAATAGTCGAGGCTGGGCAGCGCGAACGCCGCGGTCTTACCGGTGCCGGTCTGCGCGATGCCGCACAGATCCTTGCCTTCCAGCAGCGCCGGAATGGCCTTTTGCTGGATCGGCGTCGGGGTAACGTAATTTTTGGAGGCGAGCGCCTTCATGATCGGCTCAGCCAGACCAAAGTCATTGAATTCCATGTGTAAACTCACAAGTGGGCCATGCGCCAACCTGATCTGCGGACGCAGCAAGGGCGCTAAGGCGGGTTACGAAACGACCCGCGTGAAAAGGGAAGCCTCAAGCTTGACGCAGACTCTCATTGGCCGGTCCGTGAGCCCTTTGTGACTGCTTCAGCCATCATAGGTTTGCGGACGATCACGCTGCCAATCGCTGTGGGGCCAAAATGGTCCCTCTGCTGCGCTGCAACGCATATGGCGAAGGCGCAGACAAAAAGCAAGCGGCCGCAACATCCTGTCGCGGCCGCTCATTTCTTTAGGTGAAAAGGCTCAGAGCGTTATTTCGACATGCTTGGTCTTCATCTCGTCGCGCACATCGCCACCGAACATCATCTTGAACACGCCCGTCAGCGACATGTCCGCGCGCCAGATTTCCGCGGTGCCAAGATCAAAACGCAGCATCAGCAAATTGGGATCATTCCGCCCGCCCGGATACCAGGCTTCGACCTGCTTGGACCAATAACGATCGATGACCGCCGCATCCGTCTCCTCGGTCAATGTCCCGTCGATGCAGGCGAACAGGTCATGATCCTTGGCGGCATATTGCGCCATCGCCGGGCCGCCGGGAGCCAGTCGATTGTCGCGACTGGTATAGAACCAGAAGCAATGATTGGCGTCGGGATCAAGTTGCGCCGTCATCGGCAGGCTATGCTCATGACTATTCTGCAAACCGATCATCACAAACGGGCTGCTCGCCAGATCGCTCCAGAAACGGTCGTGGATTTCGGATTCGGTGCTCATATGGGCTCTCCAATTGCTTCCCTCAATCAATCGACGGCAGCCAACGAAGTTCCCCGCCGCTTGATCTTGGGCCTGCTTGCCTCCACATAGCGTCCATGCTGATCGAGACCGAACTGACGCCCAACCCGGCGACCATCAAATTCCTCCCCGGCCGCACCGTCATGGGCGCAGGCACCCGCGATTTCGCGACGCCGGAAGAAGCCGAAGCTTCGCCGCTCGCCGATGCTCTGTTCGGCCTTGGCGACGTCACCGGCGTCTTTTTCGGCAGCGACTTCATTTCCGTCACGATCGCACCGGGTTCCGAATGGTCTGATGTAAAGCCGGATATTCTCGCGACCCTGCTAGAACATTTTTCCGCCAACATGCCGCTCTTCAAGGCTGGCTCCGCCGCAGAAATCAGCGTGCCCGGCGATGAAGGCAGCTTTGGCGATGATCCGGCGGATGCCGAAATCGTCGAACAGATCCGCGAGCTCATCGATACGCGCGTGCGCCCGGCCGTCGCCAATGACGGCGGCGACATCATCTATCGCGGCTTCGACAAGGGCACCGTCTATCTCAAGATGCAGGGCGCGTGCGCCGGTTGTCCCTCGTCCACCGCGACGCTCAAGAACGGGATCGAGCAATTGCTCAAACATTATGTTCCCGAAGTGACTGAAGTCCGCGCGGTCTAAGCCGCGCATGTGATTTGGCAAAACGCGACTGATCGACTAACCGCTAGGCGAATCCGCTCTTTTGCGGAGCCTAACGGGAGTATCCTTTGCGCCTGCTGGTGATCGACACTGCGACACAGGCCCTGTCCGTGGCGTTGCTGGAAGACGGCGCGCCGATCGGCCGCCATCATGAAATCGTCGGGCGCGGCCATGCCGAAGCCTTGCTGCCCGCCATCGCCGCCCTCCCCGACGGCGGACGCGCCGACGCCATCGCGGTGGATGTGGGGCCAGGCAGTTTCACCGGCGTCCGCATCGGCATAGCGGCCGCCCGCGCGCTGGCTTTGGCCTGGGCGCTCCCCCTCCATGGCTACAGCGCCCCGTCGATCATCGCCGCCAGTGCCGCGCGGCAGCATCAGGGCGACGATCCGATCATCGTCACCATCACCGGCGGTCATGGCGAGCTTTTCTGGCAACCCTTCACCAGCGACGGCATGACTGCGACCAGCCCGGTCCAATCCACGCCCATCACCCTCCTCGCGGATCAGATCAGTGCGCCTATCATCTATGGCACGGGGGCCGAGGCCTTGGTCACCGCACGCGGTGCAGGCGCGGCCTTGACCCTTTATCCCGATGCAGCCGACTATCCGTTGATCGCCAACCTACCCCCCCTTTCCTCGATGCCCCTCTATGGCCGGGGTGCCGATGCCAAGACGATCGCGGAGCGCGTAGCATCATGATGCCAGAGCTGATCTTCGACACTTATGACGAGGGCGAACGCAACGCCATTGCCGACGCCATGACCGTCATGGACGCCGCCTTCGACCCTGTCTTCGGGGAGGCATGGACCTCTGCACAACTCGCAGGCGTCATGTTAATGCCAGGCACTTGGTTAACAGTCGTGCGGATTGATGCGGCCCCGTTAGGCTTTGCTCTGGTGCGATCCGTATTGGACGAATGTGAACTGCTACTACTCGCGGTTGACCCGCTGTGGCGCGGTCGCGGTGTTGGCGAAGCGCTGCTGCGCGACAGTTTGATGCGTGCGCGCCGTAGGGGCATCACATCGATGAACCTGGAAGTACGCTCTTCAAATAACGCCATAAAACTATACGAAAAAGCCGGCTTCGAATATGTGCATCATCGCCCCGGTTACTATCGCGGCAATGATGGACAACTTCATGATGCTCTGAGCTTTCGTATTGACATGCGGATATGAGCCAATAGCCCCTTGCGAAATGAGGCTATACCGTCTAGCGGAAACCTACCGCTGCAGAAATCCATTTCCACCGGCGGGTCGCATTATAAAAAGCCTTCGTAGGAAATAGAAAAATGGAAACCGAATCGGCACAGAGCGAACTGCTCATTACTTTGACGTCCGACATCGTCGCCGCACATGTCTCCAACAATAGCGTCGCCGTCTCCGACGTCGCTACGCTGATCCAGAATGTACATGGTGCATTGTCGGCGCTCAACGAGCCGGTCGCCGCGCCTGAAGTCAAGCCGGAGCCTGCCGTCTCGGTTCGCTCTTCGATCAAGCCTGACTTCATCATCTGTCTGGAAGATGGCAAGAAGCTCAAGATGCTCAAGCGCCATCTGATGACCCATTATCAGATGACCCCGGACGATTACCGCGCCAAGTGGGGTCTGCCGGCCGACTATCCCATGGTCGCCCCCAATTATGCCGAACAGCGCCGCAATCTGGCGAAGAAGATCGGCCTGGGCACCAAGCGCCGCCGGACCACCCGCGTCGCAAAGTAAGTCTTTGCCCGCAGGAATAAGGGAAGCCAGGGGCGCATCGTCGATGCGCCCCTTTCCTGTATCTGGCCTTTCCTGTCCGCGTAAAAGCCGCTAGGCAATGGGTCTTTCCCCGGACTTTCCATTTGAGCGAGCCTTCATGAACCGCAAGATCGACGTCGAAGCCCTGTGCCATGAAAAAGGCCTTCGCATCACCGAACAACGGCGCGTGATCGCTCAGGTGTTGAGCGACGCCATGGATCATCCCGATGTCGAGGAACTGCATAAACGCTCCGCGATGATCGATCCGGGCATCTCGATCGCCACCGTCTACCGCACCGTTCGCTTATTCGAGGAAGCGGGCATCTTGGAACGCCATGACTTTGGCGACGGCCGCGCCCGCTACGAAGCGGCACCGGAATCGCATCATGATCATCTGATCGATGTCGAAACCGGCAATGTCATCGAATTTGTCGACCCCGAACTGGAGCAGCTGCAAAAGCAGATTGCCGAGAAGCTCGGCTTCCGCCTGGTCGACCATCGCATGGAACTGTACGGCGTAGCCCTGGAACGGAAGAACTGACGCTGGCGCCTGTCCGCCGCACGGCCCGCATCGCAGCGCTGGTCGCCAGCCTGCTTGCCTGTCTTATCCCCCATCTGCTCTGGAAGCTGGTCCGGCAACGGTCGCCCTGGCCACGCTGCTTCCTGGCGCTGGCGGCGCGCTCGATCGGCGCGCGCGTGGAGCGTGCGGGACAGCCGCATGATGACGACATGGTTCTGCTCGCCAATCATGTCAGCTGGATCGATATATTGGCGCTCGGCGGCACGACCGGCGCGGCCTTCGTCGCGCATGACGGGATCGCGCGCTGGCCGGTGATCGGCTGGCTGGCAGCCCAGAACAACACGCTGTTTGTCGCCCGCGAACGGCGCGGCGCTCTGTCCCATCAACTCGATGCGCTGCGCGCCGCGATGCAAGGGCATCAGCCGGTCGCGCTCTTCCCCGAAGGCACCACCAGCGACGGCAGCGGCCTGCTGCCGTTCAAACCCTCGCTGCTCGCCGTCCTTATCCCTCCGCCCCGCGCCGTGCTGATCCAGCCGGTGCATATCGACTATGGCGCAGCGACCGGTGAGATCGCCTGGCATGGCGATGAACCCGCAGGCACCAACGCCTGGCGCCTATTGGGTCGCAAGGGTTCGCTGGTCGTGACCCTGCGCTTTCTGTTGCCCTTCGACCCAGCAAGCTGCGCCGATCGCAAAGTGATCGCGGCAACCGCACGCGAGGCGATCGCCGCAAGTATCGCCCTGCACCAGCGCCCTTTCGCTTCTGTCCCGCCCTCTATATAGCTGGTGGCCATGAATCGTACCGATGCCCCCAAAGCGCCTGCCACCTTCCACGTCAAATCCTTCGGTTGCCAGATGAACGTCTATGATGGCGAGCGCATGGCCGAGATGCTTGGCGCGCAGGGAATGACGGCGGCGGCGGACGGGACGGATGCCGATCTGGTCATCCTCAACACCTGCCACATCCGCGAAAAGGCGGTGGACAAGGTCTATTCCGACATTGGTCGCATGACCCGCGAAGACGGCAGCCGCCCGATGATCGCTGTCGCAGGCTGCGTCGCGCAAGCCGAAGGCAGCGAGATCAGCCGCCGCGCCAAGACCGTCGATATCGTCGTCGGCCCGCAAGCCTATCACCGCCTGCCCGACCTGATCGAAAAGGCCGGACGCGGGGAAGAGGCCGTCGATACCGACATGCCCGCGGCATCCAAATTCGGCGCGCTGCCCGCCCGCACCAAGCAGGCGCGCCCCACCGCCTTCCTGACAATCATGGAAGGATGCGACAAATTCTGCACCTATTGCGTCGTACCCTATACGCGTGGCGCGGAGATCAGCCGCTCGTGGAGCGCCATCCTGGATGAAGCCAAGGCGCTGGTCGATGGCGGAGTGAAGGAAATCACCCTGCTGGGTCAAAACGTCAACGCCTGGTCGGGCGAGGATGACCAGGGCCGGATGCAGGGCATGGACGGCCTGGTGCGCGGATTGGCCGAACTGCCCGGCCTCCATCGCATCCGCTACACCACCAGCCACCCCAACGACATGAGCGACGGCCTGATCGCCGCGCATGGAGATTGTGCCAAGCTAATGCCCTTCCTCCATCTGCCGGTACAGTCGGGCAATGACCGCATCCTCAAGGCCATGAACCGCAGCCATGATGTGGCGAGCTATCTGCGCCTCCTCGACCGGGTCCGCGCCGTGCGGCCCGACATCGCCCTGTCGGGTGACTTCATCGTCGGCTTTCCCGGCGAAACCGACGCGGAGTTCGAAGATACGCTGCGCATCGTCGATGCCGTTGGCTATGCCCAATGCTATTCGTTCAAATATAGCCCCCGCCCCGGCACCCCGGCCGCCGACATGGAGGGCCAAGTGCCCGCCGCCGTCATGGACGAACGCCTCGCCCGGCTGCAAGCCGCGATCAACCGGCATCAGGTCGCGTTCAACAGCGCCACCGTCGGTCGCCGCACCGACATATTGCTGGAGCGCAAGGGTCGCTATCCCGGTCAATTGATTGGCAAGACGCCCTGGCTCCAGTCCGTCCACGTCACCGCGCCCGACAGTGCGATCGGCGACCTTATCGAAGTCGATATCATCAGCGCCGGTCCCAATAGTCTGGCCGGCGACTATAGCAGGAGGAAAGCCGCTTGAACCAAAGCCTCGTCATTCCCGCATGGGCGGGACGCCATCTCCCCGATCTTCCGCTGGGACGGATCTTCACGAGATGCATGACGAGCAAGGGAGGCTAAGCATGGGCAAGAAACCGAACCCCCACCATCGCAGCGAAGTCACCGAACGCGCAAAACTCGAAGTCACCTTCGACAAGCCGCATCTGCTCGGCACATTGTTCGGCCAATATGACCGCAATCTGGTTGCGATCGAAAATCGGCTGGGCGTCTACATCGCGGCGCGCGGCAACAAGCTGCAGATCGAGGGCGAGGCGCAGGCCGCCGCCCGTGCGCGCGATGTCATGACCGGCCTCTACAACCGAATCGTCGCGGGGCAGCAGATCGATACCGGCGCGGTCGAAGCCGTCATCGCCATGTCGTCCGAACCGACGCTGGACGGCATCATCCGCCACGATGTCGCCGAACCGCCCACGGTGATGATCCGCACCCGCAAGAAGACGATCGTCCCGCGCTCGGCCACCCAGGTCACCTATATGGAGGCGCTGAACCGCAACGACATCATCTTCGCCCTGGGGCCAGCAGGCACCGGCAAAACCTATCTCGCCGTGGCCCAAGCGGTCAGCCAGCTCATCACCGGCACGGTCGACAAGCTGATCCTGTCGCGCCCCGCGGTCGAGGCCGGTGAGCGGCTGGGCTTCCTGCCCGGCGACATGAAGGAGAAGGTCGATCCCTATCTTCGCCCGATCTACGACGCGCTCTACGACACGCTGCCTGCCGAGCAGGTCGAACGGCGCATCGCCAGCGGAGAGATCGAAATCGCGCCGCTCGCCTTCATGCGTGGACGGACGCTTGCCAACGCCTTCATCGTGCTGGACGAAGCGCAGAACACCACCATCGCCCAGATGAAGATGTTTCTCACTCGCTTCGGCGAAGGCAGCCGCATGGTCGTGTGCGGCGATCCCAAGCAGGTCGATCTGCCGCAGCCCGGCGCATCGGGCCTGGCCGACGCGGTCGCGCGGCTCGAAGGTGCCGAAGGCATCGCCATGGTGCCCTTCGGTATCGGCGATGTCGTCCGCCACCCCGTCGTCGGGCGCATCGTTCAGGCCTATGAGGGGCCGGATGCGTAAACGACATACTCGTCCGTTCGCACTGAGCGAAGTCGAAATGCCCTACCGAGCAGAGCGAGGTGCCTTCGCTTCGCTCTGGCACGGGCTTCGACTTCGCTCAGCCCGAACGGAAAGCAAGGCATATCATGATTGAAGTCGCTCTCCTCCACGAAGATGGCTGGCCCGGTGCGGACTGGGAACAGCTCGCCCAAAGCGCCGTCGCCGCCGCCATCGCCCACAGCCCCTATGCCGCCTTCGCGACCGACCAGGCGCTGTATGAAATCGCGGTCAAGCTGACCAGCGACGCCGAAGTGCATGCGTTGAACCGCGCCTATCGCGACAAGGACAAGCCGACCAACGTCCTGTCCTTTCCGATGGTGCAGGCCGACCTGTTGCAAGGCACCGCCAACACCGACGATGGCGAAGTCCTGCTCGGCGACATCGTGCTGGCCGAGGGGGTCTGCGCCGCCGAAGCGGCCGACAAGGGCATCTCCATCGCCGATCATGCCGTGCATTTGATTGTTCACGGGACTTTTCATTTGCTCGGATATGATCATATGGACGACAATGAGGCGCAGGCCATGGAAGCGTTGGAAATCGCCGCGCTGGCCAGTCTTGGACTTCCCGATCCCTATGGGGATCGCATAATGACAGGGGATTAGGACTAACTATGGCTGAGGGCAGCCCGAAGGACGGCAACGGTTCCAAGGAATCGGACAGTAGTAACGACGGCGGCTTATGGAGCGGCATCAAGTCGCTCCTGTTCGGCGATGGCGAATCCACCAGCCTGCGACAGGAACTGGAAGAAGCGCTCGACGAATATGACGAGGATAGCGAGGAAGTCGGCGCAGCCCCGCCTACCAAGGGCGACCTGTCGGCGATCGAGCGGCAGATGGTCCGCAACCTCCTCCATTTTTCCGAACATACGGTCGACGACGTCGCCGTGCCCCGCGCCGACATTATCGCGATCGAGGAGAAAGCGAGTTTCGCCGATCTCGCCGCGCTGTTCGCCGAAGCGGGCCATAGCCGCATCCCGGTCTATCGCGACACGCTCGATACCATCGTGGGCATGGTCCATATCCGCGACGCTTTCGCCATATTGGCGGGCAAAGCCCCGGTGCCGGAAACGCTCGAACCGCTGATCCGCCAGCCGCTCTATGTGCCCGAAAGCATGGGCGCGCTCGACCTGCTCGCCGAAATGCGCGCCAAGCGCACGCATCTTGCCATCGTGCTGGACGAATATTCGGGCACCGAGGGGCTGTTGACCTTCGAGGATCTGGTCGAGGAAATCGTCGGCGAGGTCGAGGATGAGCATGACGATGCCCCCGAAGCGATGCTGGTCCCGCTGGAAGACGGCCTGTGGGAAGCCGACGCCCGCGCCGAACTGGAGGACGTTGCCGAGGAAATCGACGAGAAGCTGGGCGATATCGACGAGGATGTCGATACGCTGGGCGGTCTCGCCTTCGTCATCGCGGGCCGCGTGCCCGAACCCGGCGAAATATTGATGCACGACCAAAGCGGCTGGAAACTCGAAATCCTCGCCAGCGACGGACGGCGCGTGACCCGGTTGCGGCTGCACCCGCCGATCAAGCGGGCGGTCGAAGAGGACGGCTAAGGCAACCCCAGCAAAATTGAGTTACGGACGGGAAATATTAAGGGCTGGGCTTTAGCATCGCGGTCATAGGGTAAAGTGCGGCGGCGATGCGAAGCGAACGGATCAGGACAAGAACAGGCGCCCGGAGCGCCGACATGCTGCTGGCCGCGCCATGGAGCAGGCTGGAAAAGCTGTTGCTGGCGGCCATCGCCATCGCCACCCTTTTCTGCACGCTGATCACGCCCGGGACTGTCAGGATTTCCGTGTGTGGGCGGGCATAATGGGCAACAAGGAGTCCCACTATGTCACGAC
>MIAK01000035.1:0-4478 GCA_001829085.1 Sphingomonadales bacterium RIFCSPLOWO2_12_FULL_63_15
CCACCATCCACCTCCATAACGTCCCGGCCGGACGGGAAGCGGACTATGCCGCCTGGTTCGACGGCCCCCATCGCGACGACCTCGGCCGCTTGCGTGGTTTCCGCTCGGCCGACCGCTATGCCATTACGCCGCAGCAGATCATGCCCGATATCCCCCAGCCGTGGCGGTTCCTGAGCGTCTATGAACATGACACCGCCACCCCGGAAATCGACCTGCCCGCCCTCGCCCCGCTCCTGGCCCAGGCGCGCGACGCCGGGCTAATCGACGATAGCGACGAAAGCGAGCGCATCCACAGCTATGCCATGTATGCCGACTGGGCGTTCAGCCCCAACCACCGGGCCGATCAGCCCTTTTCGGGCGTCAGCATCATTCTCGCCAATTTCGTCGCCGGGCGCGAAGCGGAATATCATCACTGGTATGATACGGTGCATTCCCCTGAAGTGACGCGCGTTCCCGGCAAGGTCGGCATGAAGCGCGGCCGCCTGTCGCCGGTGCAGCTCGAACCCAAACGCTATTGCCCTGGCAGCGACCTGGTCCTCTGCGCGCAGCAGACCGACGATCTGCTCTTCACCGTCAAGGATTTCAGCGCCCGCGCCCGCGGCGTCAGCCCCAGCGGCGTCGCCTTTGCCCCACGCTCCGCCTCCGGCTCGGTCGCCCGCACGGTCCATTATTTCGGCAAAGTCAGCGGCCCGGCCTTTTGGCCCGGCGGCATCGCTTATGATGGCGATCTCTCGGTCTACCCCGCCGATTTCGCGCGGCCCGCTGCCAGCGCCTGAACAGCCATCGCGCGCGCGATGGCCGTCCCCCTTGCCGTGCGCGCGCCAGTGCGGAATGGGATGATGCAACAACAGATGAAGGATGGAGCAGGACATGGGCAAGACGATCATCATCACCGGCGCGGGCGACGGCCTCGGTCGCGCCCTGACGCGGCGCTTTGCGCGTGACGGCGAAACCGTCATCCTGCTCGGCCGCACCTTGTCGAAGCTGGAAGTCGTGGCCGCCGAACTGGGCGAGGGGCATTTGGCCCTGCAATGCGATGTCGGCGATCCCGACTCCGTCCGCGCCGCCTTCGCGCAGATCGCCACGCGCCATCCCAAAGTGGACGTCCTCATCAACAACGCCGCCATCTATGAACCGTTTACCCTCGCCGAGGTGCGCGACGACCAGATCCAGTCGTCCCTCGCCATCAATGTCGCCGGGCCGATCTATTGCGCCCGTGAAGCGCTGCCGCTGCTGCGGGGCGGCGGGCATATCATCAACGTCAGCAGCGAATCCGTCGCGATCAAGATGGCGATGCTCTGGCTCTATGCCGGCGGCAAGGCAGGACTGGAACTGATGTCGGACATGTGGGGACGGGAACTGGCGGCGGACGATGTGCGCGTCACCGTGGTCCAGGCCGGGCAAATGATGGACGAAACCAAGACCGGTACCAACTGGCCGATGGATGTCGCCATGCGCTTCATGCAGGACAATGCCAAGATCGGCCTCAACCCGCGTGAGCGGCCCATCACCCATTATGATTCCGTCACCGACGCTTTCCGCGCCGTCATCGACATGCCCGCCGACCTGCACATCGGCACGGTCGCACTGACGGCGCGCCGCCGCTGATCCCCTTATCCCCGCATATCGACAGAAAGACCCTAGCCATGGCCACTCTCCCCGACGCCAAACTCACCATCGACGGCGTGCTGCGCGACGCGCAGGGCGGCAAGACCTTCGACGTCATCAGCCCCTGGACCGGCGAGCCGATCGGCAAGGCCGCAGATGCTTCGGCCGCCGATGTGGATGAAGCCATCGCCGCCGCGCGCCGCGCCTTCGACACGACCGACTGGTCCACCAATGTCGAAAAGCGCGTCGACCTGGTCACCAAATTGCGTGCCCTGTTCGAAGCGAACCGCGAACGCCTGTCCGACCTCGCGCGCGACGAAGCCGGCGCAGCGATGGGCGCAGTCGGCCGCGCCCATGTCGACATGGCGCTCGACGGCTGGGACGATTATCTGCGCCTCTTCCCGCAATTGAAGTGGGACAAGGATTATGGCGGCCGCACCGGCTATGGCTTCGAAACGCAGCGCAAGGCGGTCTATGAACCGGTCGGCGTCGTCGGCGCCATCACGCCTTGGAACGTCCCGCTTTATGTGAATGTGGGCAAGGTCGTCGCCGCACTGCTCGCCGGTTGCACCGTCATCCTCAAACCCGCGCCCAACACGCCGGGCATGGGCGCAATCTTCGGCGAACTGGCCCAGGAAGCGGGCTTCCCCGCCGGTGTCCTCAACGTCATCTTCGGCAGCGATCCGGCTCTGGCCGGGGAGATGCTGGTGACTGATCCGCGCGTCGATCTTATCTCCTTCACTGGCTCCACCAATGTCGGCAAGCGCATCATGGAACAGGGCGCGGCCACATTGAAGCGCGTCTTTCTCGAACTGGGCGGCAAGTCCGCCAAGATCATATTGGAGGACAGCGCCAATTTCGCGATGGACGTCGCCCAGTCGATGCTGGTGTTCCACGCGGGTCAGGGCTGCGCCGTCCATTCGCGCCTGCTCGTCCCGCGCAGCCGCTATGAGGAAGCCAAGGCGGTCCTCAAACATGCCTATGCCAGCTTCGGCGACAATTGGGGCGACTATGATAATCCCGCGCATATCATGGGACCGGTCGTGTCGCAGCGGCAGATGGAACGGGTCTTGTCCTATATCGATATTGGCCAGGCCGAAGGCGCGACACTGCTGGCGGGTGGCAAGGCACGGCCCGACAAGGGCAGCGGCTATTTCATCGAACCGACCTGCTTTGTCGATGTCACCAACGACATGCGCATCGCCCAGGAGGAAATTTTCGGCCCCGTGCTGGTCGTCATACCGTTCGAGGATGATGACGACGCCGTCCGCATCGCCAATGAAAGCGACTATGGCCTGTGCGGCGGGGTCTATTCGGCCGATCTCGATCGCGCCATTGCGGTGGCGAGGCGGATACGCACCGGCTCCGTCAGCGTGAATGGCGGCATGTGCATTGCCGGGGACTTGCCTTTTGGCGGTTACAAGGCCAGTGGAATCGGCCGCGAATGGGGTCTTGAGGGAATCGAGGAATTTCTCGAAACCAAATTGATCGCATGGCGCGCATGACAGGATAGCAAGGATCGGCTCTTGAGCGCAAAGGCGGACATGAAGGCAGGGCAGGCGGCAGGCAAATCGCCACGCTCGCGCCCGTCCGCCGCGACCAAGACGCTCAGCCATAATCTCAACGGACAACGCTTGGGGCGCAAGGGGCGGGATACGCGCGACCGCATCCTTGCCGCCACCAACGAATTGCTCGCTGGCCCCGCCGATATCGAACTGTCGCTTAGCGCCGTCGCGCGTCAGGCGTCGCTTGGCATGACGTCGCTCTATAATTATTTCAACGACCTGACCGAATTGCTCCTGGCCGTGCTGGAACCGGTGATGGCGACCGCCGAAGAGGCATATGTCGGCCTGCTCCGCACGCGCTGGGACGATGCTTCGCTGGGCGAGCATAGTCTGGCGCTGGTGACGGCCTATCATGGCTTCTGGGTCAAAAATTCCCGCCTGCTCCATCTGCGCAACCGCATGGCCGACGCGCAGAATGAGCGGATGATGCTGCATCGTATCAGCGCGGCCCTGCCGGTCATGCGCCTGATGGTCGAACAGATGGATGGCGACCTTAGCAAACCGCAATCGCCGGTATTCAGCATGGCGACGGCGCTGATGACCGGGCTTGAACGTATCGTCACCGTCACGACCGATACGACGCTGCAAAACGCGCTCCACGCGCCCAATCCCCTGGGCCGCACGCATTTGCTGCGCGCTGAGGCGCGGCTGCTGGAACTCGGCATCCGCGACTATCGGATGCTCGCGGCATCAGGCGACTGAGGGCTTTCCTATCAATCGCATTGATGGAGGTTAAGGACCGACATTTGTTTGCGACTTTCCCAGTCGCTCGTCGTTGAAGGGGGTATCCGGTTGCCAATGGCGCCGGTTTTCATCTTTCAAGACGGGAACCATCATGTCCGACAACAGCCACGATATTTCGACCCTCAATGGCCTGATCGCCACCACGATCGACAGCGCCGATGGCTATACCGAAGCCGCCAAGGACAGCGAAGGCGGTCGCTTCGTGACCCTCTTCACCAGCCGCGCCGCCGAACGCCGCGAAGTCGCCACCCGCCTGCAGCAGGAAGTGACTCGTCTCGGCGGCAATCCTGAAGACGACGGCACCGTCCTTGCTGGCGCACACCGCATGTTCCTCAACCTCAAGGGGATGATGACGGGCCATGACGACAAGGCGATCGTCAACGAAGTCGAAGCCGGCGAAGATCATATCAAGGCCAAGTTCGAAGACGCGCTGGGCGACACCAAGCTTTCGCCCGCCGTCCGCAGCGTGATCGAAGGCTGCTATAGCTCGGTCAAGGCAGGCCATGACGAAATGCGCGACATCAAGCATTCGATGCAGCACTAAGAAAAACGGATCGGCGG
>MIAK01000035.1:4494-10096 GCA_001829085.1 Sphingomonadales bacterium RIFCSPLOWO2_12_FULL_63_15
GCCGCATCCATCTCTGCCGTGGTCGGCATACGCACCAGGCTGATCGCATCGCCCTCACGCGCGATCACTCCCGCCTTTTCGAAGGCGGCCAGCCAGCCTTCCATCGGCCATATCCCCCATTTCTGTCTAAACAGCCGCGCATTGCGCACGATGTCGGTCAGATGCTGTAGCGGCGGATCGATCACATCATGATATTGATGAAATGCCCCGGTCCCTCCCAGGAATAACAGGGGCAGGGCTGCCTCCCGCGCACGGAAACCGAAATCGGTATCTTCCGCGCCATAGCCGGTAAAAGCCTCATCGAACCCACCCAGTTCGACGAACCGCTCGCGTCGAATGCCGAAGATCAATGACCAGAACAGCCCGGCATTATGTTCTTCGCGCAAGCCTGCCGTGGGAAAAGGACGAACCGGGTGCGGTTTAGCGCATTGTATCAAAGCCGCCTCGTCCCACGCGCCGCGCGCATCCTTGGGACCAAGATAGAGCGCTTCGGCGCAGATCAGCGCATCCTGCTCCGTCAACGCTTGCGCCATCGCCGCCGTCAGGCCCTGCATCGGAATGCAATCGACATCCAGAAACAACAGCATGTCGCCCCGCGCAGCCTGCGCCGCCGCATTGCGCGCCGCCGCCAGCGGCAGCCCCGGCTGATCGAGCCGCACGATACGCACGGGAAAGCCCGTTGCCTCCACCGCGACGGGCGGCTCGCTCCCCATATCGACGATTACCAGTTCGTCAGGCTGCGCCTCGCTCCGCCGCAACCCCTCGATCAATTGCGCCAGATGCCCCGGCCGGTTCTTCACGATCGTCAGGACGCTCATCGTCATGCCGACATGCGCCACAGATCGAGCCGATATTGGTCGCGGCGTTCCGCTGTGACGACCTCAACCGGTCGCGGCATTGCCGCGCGAAACTTCTCCACCGCCTCGTCGCCGCTTTGCGGATAGTCCGTTTCGCCAGTCCAATGGACCAGCAATAGGTCGCCTCCCGGCGCGCCATGCGTGCCCGCCCATTTGGCGGCCCGCTGGATATCCGCATCATCCCAATAATAGATGACTTCGGACAGGATGATCAGATCGAACGGCCCACCCAGCGGCACTTGCGCGGGGAAGGTCATCCGGTTGAACGAGACATGATCGAATACGGCACAACGCTCGCGCGCGCCGCCGAGCGCCGTTTCGCTGACGTCGATCGCGACCAGCGCCCGGCAATGCTCGGCCAATTGCCGTGTCAACATGCCCTTCGCGCAGCCAATCTCGAAACCCAGTTCATAGCGACGATCGCCCAGCGCATCGAGGCTATGGGCATATTTCGCTTGCTCATAGGCGCTGGTTTCCAGCGACCAGGGATCATCTGTTCCCTGGAACATCTGCTCGAAATATTGGGGGTCCAGGCTGCTTGCATGCCGGGTCATGGCCGTCTCCGCACATAGAGTATATCGCGCGCGCCCATGCGTCGCTGTTCGGGCGACAGGCGAAAGCCGGGGCCGTGCGCGGCCGTCAACTGACTGCGATGCGCCGCCAGCGCCAAGCGCCGCTGTCCCGCCGCCATCGGCGCCGTATGGATCGCGCGCCGCATCTTCCGGTCGGGCCGGTCCGCCCAGACCAGATACTCCGCCACGATTAAATTGCGCATCGCCCGCGCATGGACGGCATAGGCCAGCGCCGCCGCAGCTTCATGGTCGCAATGGGGCTCATGCCCGGCCGTGACGGCCAGCGCATCGACCCGCCAACGCCGGCACAGCGCCGCCAGATAGCGCGCCGTGCGCTCGAACAGCGGATCGCCGGGGCGTGCCGGGGCCGCATCCTTCCAGTCCAGATGCCCCGGCCGACGCGCCCGTCCACCCGCCAGTCGCTGCACGGCCCTGGTCGCTTCGCGCCGCCGAGCCGCCGCCAGCCTTTGCGCCGCCTCATGCGATCCCGCGCCATCGGTCAGATAGACAAGGCCCGCCAACCGCCCCGCCTTGGCCGTCTGCGCGATCAGCGCGCCCGCGCCCAGCGTCTCGTCATCGGGGTGCGGCGCCAGCACCAGCCAGCGCAGGTCGCGCCACTGGCGCGAGGACAGCGCAGCCGTCACCACAACAAATCCTCCGCGCCCCAGGCATCATGATCCAGCCAGGCCAATGCCGCCTGATCCCGCGCATAATCGGGACCGCCCTGGCGCAAATAGAGGCTCATATCCCGGCTGATCTTGTCGATCCGCTGCCCGTCCATCGCGCTGCGCGTCCCAACGATCCGCGCTGCAAGTTCCATGACATCCAAAGCCGCGCGCTCCACGACCCCGCGCGTCATCCGCGCAAAGGCCGGGCCATCCACATCGTCCCGCGCCGCGCGCAGCGCCGCTTCGCGCACCCACAGATAAGCGGTGCGCGTGGCCGCCACCGCATCGGCGAATCTCGCGCGCTGCACAGGATCGCCCCGCGCCGCCTCAGACATCGCCTTGCGCGTCTCGATTAGCAGCGCTTCGATGCCGCCCAGTTGCACCGCCGTAAACCGCCAAGCCCCGGTGGTGAACAGCGGTTCGCGATCATAATCGCCCGGCGCGCCCAACATGTCTTCGGGCGCAACCACCATCCCGGTCAGATCATACAGCCCGCTGCCCGTAGCCCGCATCCCCCGCACCCGCCATTGCGACAGGTCGGTCCGCGTCGCATCGTCCGCCGCAACCACGACCAGTTGCCGTGCGCCGTCCTCCGGCTGCACGGTAATGATCGCGTGCGCTAGCCCACCTGCACCTGTTGCGAAGGATTTAGCGCCTTGCAACGTCCGACCCACCATCCGCACGCCGGGCGGCGGCTCCGTTGCCCACATGCCGTAAAAGGCCCCCGCATCCAGCCTCTGGCGAAGACCATGTTTCTGCGCCGCCGTCGCGAAATGATCGAACAGGATCATCGCATTGACATGCCCTTCATACAGCCGCCCGACGCTCAGGTCCGCGCGACCGATAACCCGCAGGACATCGAACAGGCAGAGATGCCAAGCCTCCTTGTCGCCACCAAAATCAAGCCCGCCGCTCGCGACAGGCGCAAAGCAGTGATGCAGGCACGCAGCCGCCAGACATTGCATACTGTCGATCGGAAAGACCGGCGCGGCGTCATAGCGCGCCCCCAATTCCATCAGCCTTGGCGCAACGGCGGCAGCCCGCGCCGTTGGATACGCGTCGTCCGCGATAGGGGAGGGCGCTACGCTCATGCCGCTGCTGCCTGTTCGCTAAGCCAGATCGCCGCCGTTCGCGCGCCTTGCGGATCGTGCAACCGCCTCCTCGCTTCCGGAGACAAAGCCTTCGCCTGCGCCAGTAAGGACGGCCATGCCGCCGCCTCCGGCCAATCCTGCAGCACGATCGCCGCACCCAGACGCGCAAGACCGCTGGCCGTGGCCTGCTGCTCACCAAAGGGCCGCGCTTCGGGCATACAGATAAACGGCCGGTCCGCGACCAGTACCGCGCTCACCAGTCCTTCGCCCGCTCCGCCGATCACCACATTGGCTGCAGCTATTTCGCGCGCCGCATCATCCACCCAACCCGCAATATCCAGATTGGCCGGGCAATCGTCGACCGCCGACACCGGCCCAATCACCCGCCATTGCAGATCTGGGCAAGCCCGCGCCGCCTCCGCCAATCGCGCGCCATCACCCGGCGCACCGCCGCGCCCGATCACAACTAAAATCCGGCCTGACGGCGGCACCGCCCCCGCCACGGCCGTCGTAATGCCCGGCAGATAGCGGGTCCGCTCGCGCACCCAGGTCGGCGTCGACTCCAGCTCCAGATCGGCATGAAAAGGGGCCAGCAACCCCACAGCCCCCCGGAAAGCCTCCAGATGTGGCACATCGCTGCGCGCACCATTCAACCGGACACAGATGGTCGGCACCGATGCCAGCCGCGCCAGCATCGCCATCTCCACCGACACATCCACCACCATCAGCGCGGGCCGTTCCGTCGCGATCCATTGCGTCACCCGCGCCACGCGCAACCGCACGCCTTCATGATCGATCGGCGCATAATGGAGCGCTGCGGGCCGCCCTTCGCTGCCATCCACGCCGTCGAACCGCCCCGACAGCGGCCGATCGTCGGGCAAGTCGATCCCGGCCTCGCCAACCCCGGTCCCCAGCAATATGATCGGCCAGTCGCTCGCGGTGGCAATCGCCCGTGCCCTTGCCCGGTGTCCCGCACCATGATGATGGACATAATAGCCGATCGGTCGCCGCGTCATGTGCTGATCTCCAGCGGCATATCATGCGGCATCGGCGGCAATAATGGCTCGCGTCGCGCGATCAGCGCATGACCATCCGCCCGCGCGCGCAACCGCTTGCGCCATAGCGCTCGCTCACGCCAATGGTCGAAGGCGGGGGCCATCGGCCGGCCGCCATCCTCCGCGTCCCGATAAAGCTGCTGCATGGCACTCGCCATGCCGCCCGCCGCGCGCCCATCCAAACGCGGTGACACGGATATGCGTACATCAGCCGGATGGGCGAGCCGCGCGCCCCGCGCCAAGGCCGCCATCACCAAAGCCCGATCCTCACCCGTCGCGAGCAACGGTACGCCACCACAGGCCTGATAAGCAGAGGCCCGGATCGCCAGTGAAGCCCCCGTATGATCGCCATGGCGCGGCGCAATATCCCAGGGCAGGGGATCGATCGCATCCTCTATCGCGCGCACCGCCGCCCAATAGGCATCCCATGCCGAACGCAGCGCCGAAACGGCCGGGGGCAGAGGCTCTTGGCTATCGATATCGATCCGGCCACCCACCATGTCCGCGCCCCGGTCCACAGCCTGGGCGATATTGCGCAGCCAGTCGACGGGCGGCCGACTATCGGCGTCGGTACTAACCAGCACGCCATCTCCGGCCATCGCAATCCGCGACAGCCCCGCATCCATCGCCAACTTTCGCGCCGATCCGGCATGCGCCAGCTCCGGCGCGAAATCGGCAACGACCACCGCAATATCCAGCCGCGCGCCATATCGCCGTTGCGCCCTGCCAATCACGTCCAGACTATCGTCCGTCGTATTGTTGACGCCGATCGATACCATCACCGGATCCAGCCAGTCCTGCGCCGCCAAAGCTGCAAGCAGCACCGGCAACCTTTCGGCCTCGTTCCGCGCGGGAACGCATACGCAAAAATTGATCGCCGGCTCAACCATGCAGCATCGCACGCAAGGATTCCGGCGAAGACGGCGGCACCAGATGCATGGCCGCCCGGCCATCGCGCGGCACCGGCCTGCCCAGGTCGATCTGCTGCCGATAGAGCGCTTCATAGCTTTCCACCATGCGGTTAGCGTCGCACATCTGCTCCGCCCGCGCGCGACAGGCCCGCCGATCCAGCGCCAGCGCCGCGCGCCCCGCTTGCGCCAGCGACCCGACATCATCGGGCGTGGCCAAAACCCCACAACTGGAATCAAGAATTTCCGGGATCGCACCCCGCGCAAAGGCAGCCACCGGCACGCCGCAGGCCAATGCCTCGGCCACGACCAGCCCATAGGGCTCGTCCCATAAAGGCGTACACAGAAACGCGCTGGCTCCAGCCACCAACTGCGCCAGTTCGCTATGTGCCAAATGGCCGACATGGATGATGTCCGCACCCAACGTAGGCGCTATCACCGTCCGATAATA
>MIAK01000036.1:0-21946 GCA_001829085.1 Sphingomonadales bacterium RIFCSPLOWO2_12_FULL_63_15
TAGGTGCCTCCAACTATGGAGACTGCCTAAGAATCTCGTTCGAGCAATCGTTCAAGCTCAAATGCGATTCCCCTGCCAAAGGAGGGAGGATGAGCTTATTTCCTATTCGTGGCGCAGGGCGTCGATGGGGTTGAGGGCGGCTGCGCGGCGGGCGGGGAAATAGCCGAACACGACGCCGATCGCGGCCGAGAAGATGAAGGCGATCAGGTTGACCTTGATGTCGAAGAGGAAGGGCACCTGCATCAGCGGGGCGATGGCGGCGGTCGCGGCCAGCGCCAGCAGCAGGCCGATGAGGCCGCCAAGGCAGGACAGCACGATCGCCTCGACCAGGAACTGCATCAGCACTTCGCGCGCGACCGCGCCGATGGCGAGGCGGATACCGATCTCGCGGGTCCGCTCGGTCACCGACACCAGCATGATGTTCATGATGCCGATGCCGCCGACGAGCAGCGAGATGGCGGCCACGGCGCCCACGATCTGGGTCAGGATGGTGGTGGTGCCGGTCAGCGTGTCGCTAATCTGCTTGGTGTCGAAGACGTTGAAATTGTCTTCGGACCCGGCTTTGATCTTGCGCCGTTCGCGCATGAGTTCTTCCAGGCTCGTCTGCACGGTGCTGGTGTCATAGGCATCGTCCACCGCGACCATGATCTGGCTGATGTCGCGGTCGCCGGTGAAGCGGCGTTGGACGAATTTGATCGGCATCACGACGACATCGTCCTGATCGCCAAAGCCGCCCTGGCCGCGTGTCTTGAGCGCGCCGATAACCTGGCAGGAAATGCCCTTGATCCGCATCCGCTTGCCCACCGGGTCCGCGCCCTGGAACAGGTTGGTGCGCACGGTATTGCCGATGATGCAGACCGGACGACCGGCCTCTTCCTCTTCGGGCAGGAATAGGCGGCCGACATCGGTGGTCCATTGCTGCACCTCGGAATAGGCCGATGTGGTGCCATAGACGGTGGTGGACCAGTTATTGCCTTCATAGATGGCGGTGCCGCTCGACTGCACCAGCGGCGCGACGGCGCGGACGCCGGTCAACTGATTCTGGATGGCGGTGAGGTCGGCAGGCTTGAAATCGGGCGGGCGCGGGCCGCCGCCGCCGCGACCAAAGCCCTGGCCGGGCCGCAGTTGCAAGACGTTGGCGCCGAGCGAGCTGATCTGTTCGCGCACGGCCGCGGTTGCGCCATTGCCGAGCGTGACCATGGTCACGACCGCGGCGACGCCGATGATGATGCCGAGCGTCGTGAGGAAGCTGCGCAGCTTGTGCCGGTTGATCGCGCGGAAAGCGAGGGTGATGGTGGTGCCTAGCATCCCAAGTCTCCTCGCCCCTTGGGGGAGAGGATAGCGGCGCTTGCCAGCTTGCTGGCTAGCCCCGCTTGGAGAGGGGGCAGCGATCCGCCGCGAGGGCATACCCCCCTCTTCCAACTCCGCCTAAGTCGCTTCGCGCCTAAGGCTGCGTATCCTTCTCCCCCACGGGGAGAAGGCTTGATCGCTATCCCCATCACGCCGTCACCTCATTGTCGATGCGTTCGACCAGGCCGTCCTTGAAATGGACGATGGTCCGCGCGAAGGCGGCCATGTCGGGTTCGTGGGTGACCATCAGCACGGTGATGCCGCTGTTCTGATTGAGATCGGTCAGCAATTCCATGATTTCCACTGATCGTTCGGAATCGAGATTGCCGGTCGGCTCGTCCGCCAGCAGCACGTCGGGGCTGGTGACGATGGCGCGAGCGATGGCGACGCGCTGTTGCTGGCCGCCCGACAGTTCGGCGGGCGTATGATCCCACCACTCCTTGAGGCCGACCTTGTCGAGCGCGGCCATGCCGAGCTCATAGCGCGTCTTCTTGTCCTCGCCGCGATAGATGAGCGGCAGTTCGACATTTTCGAGCGCGGTGGTGCGGGACAGGAGGTTGAAGCCCTGGAACACGAAGCCGAGATAGCGGCGGCGCAGCAGGGCGCGCTGGTCGCGGTCGAGCGTTTCGACATGGTGCCCCTTGAACAGGAAGGTGCCCGCCGATGGCACGTCAAGGCAGCCCAGGATGTTCATCGTCGTCGATTTGCCGGAGCCGGACGGTCCCATCACGGCGACGAAATCACCCTGTTCGATGTCGAGGTCGATGCCCTTCAACGCCTGAAAGGCGGTCGGGCCTTCGCCATAGACTTTGGTGACCCCGCGCAGCGAGATGATCGGTGCGATCGCCATGCGCCTTACGTCCCGCTCGGCCGGCCAGTGCCGCGCGTTTCGGTGGGGGCGACGGGGGCGGTTTCGGGGGCCTTGTCGCCCGAATTGCCGAGCGAGCCGACGCTGGCAGGCTTGCCGTCCGCTGCCGGATTACGCTGGCGGTCGGGTGCCTTGGCGTCGGCGGGGGCGGCGCGCTCATCCTCGGCCGGGGCTTCCTGGCCCGCAGCCAGTTGCCCGGTAATCACGCGCATCCCTTCCTTGATTTCGCCGCCGGTGATGGCCGTGCGCGATCCGTCGCTGGAGCCGATGGTGACTTGCACCGCCTTGGGGTTGCCGTCGGCGTCCAGCACATAGACGGTCTGGCTGCTGCCTGCGCCGAAATTGACCTGGCGCGCATTGCCGCCGCGCCGCATCCGGCCGGGGCCGGGCAGGACGCTGGTGATGCCGCCGCCCTTTGCGCCTGCGCTTGGCTTGAAGCGCAGGGCGCTGTTGGGAATGAGCAGCACGTCGCGCAGTTCCTGCGTCACGATGTCGGCGGTGGCGGTCATGCCAGGACGCAGCGTTTCATCCTCGTTATTGACGGTCAGAACGGCGGTGTAGGCGACCACGGTGCCGGTCGTGCTGGTCGTGGTGGTAGAGGATGACGAAGTGCTGCTGGCGTTCGAGCCGACATTCACGCGGGCCACCGTCGCGGGGAAAGTGCGGCCGGGGAAGGCGTCGACCGCGAAGGTCGCGCTCTGGCCGTCCTTGACCTGGCCGACATCGGCTTCATCGACCGACACTTCGACTTCCATCTGCGTCAGGTCTTCGGCGATGGTGAACAGCACCGGGGCGTTGAAGGACGCCGCAACGGTCTGGCCCGGCTCGATATCGCGCGAGAGGACCACGCCGGTCACAGGCGAGACGATCTGGGCGATCGACAGGTTGGTCTGGGCAGACGAGAGCTGGGCACGGGACACATCGACCTGCGCCTGCGCCGATCGCAGGCTGGCGACTGCGCCCTGATAATTGGCGCGGGCCGTGTCGATCTCCGTCTTGGCGGGCACCTTGCCGCCCGACAATTGATAGACGTTGAGCTGACGGTCTAGGGTCGCTTTGGCGAGCGCGACCTGGGCCTGGGCCTGCGCGACGCTGGCCTGGGACGCGGAGACCTGTGAGCGGTTCTGGTTCACGGAATCGACCAGGCGGCGGGTGTCGAGTTCGGCGAGCCGCTGGCCGCGCGTGACGCGATCATTGACGTCGACATAGACGGCGGTGATCTTGCCCGACTGTTCGGAACCGACATCGACCTGATTGACGGGCTTGAGGTTGCCGGTGGCGGAGACGGCGACGGTCAGGTCGCCTTTGCGCACTTCACGGGTCGCATAATTCGGCTTGTCGTCGCCCGAAAAACATTGCGTCACCAGCAATATGGCGATGAGCAGCGCGACGCCGATGCTGCCCCGGATCGCCCATTTTCGCCAGGGTTTGGCGGGCTTGGCGCCCAGAAATTCGTCGAGGGCCGGATCGGTGGTCACGTCATTGCTCATGATTTTTGCTCATCGATGGGGCGGGTGTCCATGCTCTGCCAGCCGCCGCCCAAGGCGTCATAGAGCCGGGCGATGGCGAGAATTTCGTCCGAACGGGCGGTGGCGAGGCTGTTGCGGGCGTTCAGAAGGGTGGTTTCGGTATTAGACAGCGTCTGGAAGTCGATAAGGCCCGCCTGATACTGGCTGCGTGCCAGCAGGGCGGCGTTGTTCGACGCATCATAGGCGATGGTGAATTCCGCCTGCCGTGCCCGCGCGCTGGCGAGCGAGGCCATGGCATTTTCGACATCCTCCAGGGCGGTCAGCACGCTTTGCTTGTAGGCGGCAAAGGCAGCGTCGGTCGCCGCCCGTTGCGATCGGACCTGCGAGGCCAGGCGGCCGCCGTCGAAGATGACCTGCGAGACATTGGCGAAGAGGCCGCCAGTGATCAGACTGAACAGATCGCTGAACGCATTGGACGTGGTGCCCAGATTGCCGCTGATGCCGAGCGAGGGATAGAGTTGCGCTTCGGCCACGCCGATGCGCGCGGTTGCCGCGGCAAGGGCGCGTTCGGCGCTGCGCACGTCGGGTCGCTGGCGCAGCGTATCGGCGGGGATGCCAAGGGCGATCTGCGACGTGGCGGTGGGGATGGGGGCGGGCGTTTCGAGCGTGCGGGTCGCTTCGCCCGGCGCCTGTCCGGTCAGGACGGCGATGCGGTTGAGGCTGCCGCGCAGGTTGGCTTCCTGCTGGGGGATGGAGGCACGGGTTTGCGCCAGTTGTGCGCGGGCCTGCTGTTCATCGAGCGAGGAGACGAGGCCTGCCTGCAGCCGCCAGCCCGCTATGTCGAAATTATCCTGCTGCACCTGCTGCGTTTCGCGGGCGATGCGCAATTGTTCCTGGGCAAGCCGCGCCTGGACATAGTTGGTGACCAGTTCGGAGATGATCGTCATCCGGACGGTCGCGAGATCATAGCCCGATCCGGCCAGTTCCGCGCGCGCGGCTTCGGCCGAGCGGGAGAGTTCGCCGAACAGGTCGATCTGCCAACTGGCCGATGTATTGGCGGAATAGCTGCTGGACCAGTTGCTGGCACCGGTGCTGATGACGTTGCCGCTGTCGTCTACGCGCGTGCCGCCCGCCTGGCTGCGGTAATTCTTGCCGCCATTGCCCGAAGCATTGAGCTGCGGCAGGAAGGCGGCGTTGGTCTGTGCCAGGCTTTCGCGCGCTTGCCGCAGCCGGGCCTGGGCCTGGACGATGTCCAGATTGTTGGCGATGGCCGTATCGATCAGCGCCGATAGCGTCGGATCATTGAGCCGGGTCCACCATAGGGCCAGATCCACCTCATTCTGGGGCGTGCCGACACTCTGATAATAAGTGGCAGGCACCCCCATCGATATGGCCTGTGGCGGTCGATAGTCCGGGCCGACGGCGCAGGCCGACAGGCTCAGCGCCGTCCCACATATCCCTGCAAAGCGATATCGCACCTTTTCCTAGCACTCCGTCATCGTTAAAGGGGCCGCCACGCGCCAGAACAGATGGCGGTAAAGCGTGCGCGACCTGACTGCCGCAGGGCCGTGTACGTCTCAATGGCATTTATGTCTCAAAGTGTAACGACGTTGAATATCGGCGCTTTTTTGGTTGATGGTTAGAGGATGGATGATGCGCGCATTTGTATTTCCGGGTCAGGGCAGCCAGTCGGTCGGCATGGGCAAGGCCTTGGCCGATGCCAGTCCCGCCGCGCGGGAGCTGTTTCAGGAGGTCGATGACGCCCTGTCGCATCATCTGTTTCGGTTGATGGTCGAAGGACCGGAGGATCGACTGACCCTCACCGAAAATGCGCAGCCCGCGATCATGGCCAATGCCATCGCGACGTTGCGGGTGATGCAGCGCGAGGGCGGTTTTTCGATCGCGCAGAAAGGCGATTATGTCGCTGGGCATAGCCTGGGCGAATATAGCGCGCTGTGCGCGGCGGAGGCGCTCGATGCTGGCACGACGGCGCGGCTTTTGCGCCTGCGCGGGCAGGCGATGCAGGCGGCGGTGCCGGTGGGCGAGGGGGCCATGGCCGCTTTGTTGGGTGCCGACATCGAAAAGGCGCAGGCTTTGGCGGATGCCGCGGCGCAGGGCGAAGTCTGTGCCGTCGCCAACGACAATGATCCAAGCCAGGTCGTGATTTCGGGCCACAAGGCGGCGATCGACCGCGCCGTGGCGATGGTGAAGGAGCATGGCATCAAGCGTGGCATCTTGCTGCCGGTGTCCGCGCCGTTCCATTGCGAATTGATGCAGCCTGCCGCCGACGCCATGGCGTCGGCCTTGGCGGAGGTTGCGTTGGTGGCGCCGCTGCTGCCGGTTTACGCCAATGTGCTGGCCGCGCCGATCGCCGAGCCGGACGAGATCAAGCTGCGGCTGGTGGAGCAAGTGACCGGCCGGGTACGCTGGCGCGAGTCCGTGGCGGCAATGTGGGACGCGGGCGTTACCGAGTTCGTGGAAGTGGGTGGCAAGGTGTTGACCCCGATGATCAAGCGCATCGCCCCTGACGCCACCGTGCGCAGCGTCGTGACGATGGACGATATCGAGGCGGCGCTGGGCGCGCTGTGAGCGCTGTCCTCACCCAGCGGGACGGCGCGGTCCTGACGGTCACGCTGAACCAGCCGGACCGGCGCAATCCCATCTCCGACCCGGCGATGGTCGATGCGCTGTGCGATGTGTTCGAGGCGGCTGATCGCGACCTGTCGATCCATGTCGCGATCCTGACCGGCGCGGGGAGCGCTTTTTCGTCGGGTGGTGACCTGAACGCGATGCGGCCTGACGCGGGGGGCTTGCGCGCGGGCCTGCCCGCGCAGACGCGGCGTAATTACCGGGCGGGCATCCAGCGTTTGCCCTTGCTGTTCCAGGCGATCGAGCTGCCAGTGATCGCGGCGGTCAATGGCCCGGCGATCGGTGCCGGGATGGACCTCGCCTGCATGTGCGACCTGCGCATTGCGGCGCAGTCGGCGCGGTTTGCCGAGAGTTTCGTGAAGCTGGGGCTGGTGTCGGGGGACGGCGGGGCGTGGCTGTTGCCGCGTATCGTCGGTTTTTCCAAGGCGAGCCAATTGTCGCTGACCGGTGAGACGATCGACGCGGACGAAGCGCTGCGTATCGGGTTGGTGGGTGCGGTGGTGCCCGACGCCGACCTGATGAGCGTCGCGCGTGCGCAGGCCGATGCCATCGCTGCCAACCCACCTCATGCCACGCGCATGACCAAGCGGCTGCTGCGTGCGGCGCAGACGGCGGAATTGAACCACATACTCGAAATGGCAGGCGCGATGCAGGCGCTGGCCCATGCGACGGCGGACCATGACGAGGCGATAGACGCCTTCTTCGACCGCCGCCCACCACAGTTCAAAGGAGACTGACCATGTTTGACCTCACAGGAATGACCGCGCTGGTGACGGGCGCTTCGGGCGGGATCGGGTCCGAGATTGCCCGGTCGCTGGCCGCGCAGGGCGCGACGCTGGCGCTGTCGGGCAGCAATGAGGAGAAGCTCAAGGCGTTCGCGGCGGAGCTGGGCGGGGATCATAAGACTTTGGTGTGTAACCTGTCGGATGCGGCTTCGGTCGATGCGCTGGTGCCGCAGGCGGTTGAGGCGCTGGGCGGCAAGCTCGACATATTGGTCAACAATGCCGGGGTGACGCGCGACAATCTGATCCTGCGGATGAAGGATGAGGAATGGTCGAGCGTGATTGCGGTGAATCTGGAAGCCGCATTCCGCCTGTGCCGTGCCGCCGCCAAGCCGATGATGAAGGCGCGCTTCGGACGGATCATTTCGATCACGTCGGTCGTGGGCGTCACCGGTAATCCGGGTCAGTCCAACTATTGCGCGTCGAAGGCCGGGATCATCGGCATGTCCAAATCGCTGGGCCAGGAACTGGCGAGCCGGGGCATCACCGTCAATTGCGTCGCGCCGGGCTTCATCCGGTCCGCGATGACCGATGCGCTGAACGACGCGCAGAAGGGCGCGATCCTGCAGAAGATTCCGGTCGGGGATCTGGGCGATGGCGCGGACATCGGCGCGGCCGTGGTCTATCTCGCCAGCCGCGAGGCGGGCTATGTCAACGGCCAGACGCTGCATGTGAATGGCGGCATGGCGATGATTTGAGGCTAAGCGACCTGGCGTTTCTTGTTCCCCGGCGGAAGCCGGGGTCCAGGAGCGGCAGGGGATGTGCCCAAAACCCTGGGCCCCGGCCTGCGCCGGGGAACTTAGAAGGGCAGTCGGCGGAGAAACTGGCGTTCCTAAGCCCCCATATCCTCCAGCGCGGTGAAGCATTGCGACCAGAGCGCGCCATAGACCGCCATCCATTGCACCACCGGTGCCAGCCCCTTGGCGCGGGCGCTGTAGAAGGTTTCGCGTCCGGCCTTGCGCGCCGTCACGAGCTTGGCGCGTTTCAGCTTGCCGAGGTGGCGCGATACCATGGGTTGCGATACGCCCGCGATCGCGGTGAGCGCATGGACGCTCTGTTCGCCTTCGCGCACGAGATATTCCAGCAGCGCGCGGCGGGTGCCGTCCGACAAGGCCTTGAACTGGGCGTCGATCGTCGCGCCGCGATTATCTTCCTGTAATCCAACTGTCATCGGCCAGTCATAACCATAGGGTTATCAATGGGTCAACCATTGTCGCCGATTTGGGCCGTCGCGCGCCGTTAACCAAAAAAACTTTGGGCGGGGATGTCCGTGAGTCTTTTGAGTCACACCGCCCTATCTTGAGTCCCGCGCGACTCGCCAGACTCCATATCTTGTGGTTCCCCGCTTCGTTCTCCCCGACATCTGTGTCGTTCGGCATCGGGCAGGCCAAGGGGCCGGGCTTGACGCCGGACTCCCAAGGACTCATCGCTGTTGTTCAAGACGAACGGGGGTTTTTACGCATGGGTCTCATGGAGCGGGTCGCACCGGCGCGACGGAAAAAGACGATCGCACCGATCGCGGTCGCAGCGGCCGAGATTGCGACCGATTGCCTGCTGCGGGGCGATTGCATCGCGCAGATGGCGGCGCTGCCCGACAATTGCATCGACATGATTTTTGCCGATCCGCCCTATAATCTGCAACTGGGTGGCGACCTGTTCCGGCCCGAAGGCGGGCGGGTCGATGCGGTCGATAATGACTGGGACAAGTTCGATACGCTGGGTGCCTATGACCGCTTCACCAAGGCGTGGTTGAAACAGGCGCGCCGCATCCTGAAGCCCAATGGCAGCATCTGGGTGATCGGCAGCTATCATAATATCTTCCGCGTCGGCACGGCGTTGCAGGATGAAGGCTTCTGGATCCTCAACGACATCATCTGGCGCAAGGCGAACCCGATGCCCAATTTCAAGGGCACGCGCTTTACCAATGCGCATGAGACGCTGATCTGGGCCAGCCAGGGTGAGGACGCCAAATATACGTTCAACTATAAGGCGATGAAGACGCTCAATGACGAGCTGCAGATGCGGTCCGACTGGGTGCTGCCGATCTGCGGCGGGCAGGAGCGGTTGAAGCGCAACGGGACCAAGGCGCATCCGACGCAGAAGCCGGAGTCGCTGCTCTATCGCGTGATGCTGTCCTGCACCAAGCCGGGCGACGTGGTGCTTGATCCCTTCTTCGGGACCGGCACCACCGGCGCGGTGGCGAAGCGGCTGGGGCGTAAATGGATCGGTATCGAGCGGGAGGAATCCTATCTCGAGGTCGCGCTGGAGCGGATCGAGGCGGCGCTGCCATTGAATGAGTCCGCGCTCACCATCATGCAGAGCGCCCGGTCGCAGCCCAAGGTCGCGTTCGGGACGCTGGTCGAAACGGGTTACCTCAAGCCCGGCGCGGTGCTGACTGACGCCAAGCGGCGTTGGCAGGCGGTGGTGCGGGCGGACGGGTCGCTGGCGGTGGGGACTGATACCGGGTCAATCCATAAGATCGGGGCGACATTGCAGAATGCGCCGAGCTGCAATGGCTGGACTTTCTGGCATCATGAGGCCGAGGGCGGGTTGAAGCCGATCGATACGCTGCGTCAGACCTATTTGCTGGCGAACGAGCCTTAATTTTAGCAGGCGTCATCCCCGCGCAGGCGGGGATCCATCTCCTGCGTTCGCGACTGGGGATGGGGTGGGAGATGGGTTCCCGCCTTCGCGGGAATGACGGGAAGGGGCCGACAGCATGAAATTACCCGCCGATGCGCGCCTGTACCTGCGGCCGACATGGTTCGTGCCGTCGCCGATCGGCCTGCCGGACGGGTCGGTGGCGCGGATGGGCAATGGGCTGATCTGGTTTCAGGGCTATGAAGTCAGCGCCTTTGCCGGGCGGGACCGGGTGGCGCGGGTGACGGTGCCGGTGGCCGGTTTCGCCGATGCGATCGCCAGCTTGCCCGATGCCTTGGCGGAGCGCGCGCATAGGCTCGCTGCCAATATTTCCACGACCCGCGCGCCGCTGATGCTGGGCGAGCGGACCATCCGGTTCGATGCGCCGCAGGTGATGGCGATCCTGAACGTCACGCCCGACAGTTTTTCCGACGGCGGCAAGCATGTCGGCGATCCGCAGGCGGCGGCCGATGCGGGGTTCGCGATGGCGGCGGCGGGCGCGGCGTTGATCGATGTGGGCGGCGAATCCACCCGGCCGCGCGCCGACAAGGTGTGGGAAGGCGACGAGATCGCTCGCATCGCGCCGGTGATCGAGCGGCTGGCGGCGGCGGGCGTGCCGGTGTCGGTGGACACGCGCAAGGCGGCGGTGATGGAAGCAGCGTTGGCGGCCGGTGCGAAGATCGTCAATGATGTCAGCGCGCTGGCGCATGATCCGCGCAGCCTGGAGGTCGTGGCCGGGGCAGGCTGCCCTGTCATCCTGATGCATGCGCCGTCTGCGGGCGATGATCCGCATGACAATCCTGCGGGCTATGGCGATGTCGTGGCGGATGTGTTCGATCATCTCGAAGGGCGGATCGCCGCTTGCCTTGAGGCTGGCATCGCGCGCGATCGGATCATGGTCGATCCGGGGCTTGGCTTTGGCAAGTCGCTGGCCGACAATCTTGCGCTGGTGAATGGCCTGGCGACGTTTCAGGCGTTGGGTGTGCCATTGCTGTTTGCAGGCAGCCGCAAAAGGCTGATCGGTGCGCTGTCGAACGAAGCGCCCGCTGCCGATCGATTGGGTGGTTCCATCGCGCTGGCGTTCCGGGCGGCGCAGCTCGGTGCGCAGATGGTGCGGGTCCATGACGTCAAGGAAAGTGTCCAGGCCTTGCACCTCTGGCGGGGGTTGGCGGACGCCGGATTGAGCGCGATTTAGACGCAGGTATTATTTTACCCGTCAGGAAAGCCGCCATATCGCTTGACTTGGACGGCTTCCCCAGTCATTAGCGCCCCACTTCCGGGGGTCGGTAACGGCCTGCGGTTCTTTAATTCATTCTGGAGTATTGGCACCATGAAGGCGCTGATGAAGACGACCAAGTCGGCAAGCCCGGCAACGGTTGATAAGAAGTGGGTCCTGATCGACGCGGAAGGCCTCGTCGTCGGCCGTCTCGCTTCGACCGTGGCAAATATCCTGCGTGGCAAGCACAAGCCCAGCTTCACGCCCCATGTCGATTGCGGTGACAATGTCATCATCATCAACGCGGGCAAGGTGAAGTTCACCGGCAAGAAGCTGACCGACAAGATCTATTACAAGCACACCGGCTATGCCGGCGGCATCAAGGAAACCACGCCTGCCAAGATTTTGGAAGGCCGTTTCCCTGAGCGCGTGCTTGAAAAGGCGATCGAGCGCATGATCCCCCGTGGCCCGCTGGGCCGCCAGCAGATGCGCAACCTGCGCGTCTTCGCCGGTGCCGAGCATCCCCATGAAGCCCAGAACCCCGAAGTGCTCGACTTCGCGTCGCGCAACCGCAAGAACAAGGTGGGTGCATAATGTCCGATAACCGCCAGTCCCTGTCCGACCTCGCGGCGATCGCCGCCGAAGCGGCTGCCGCTCCGGCTGCAGCGCCCGCTGCTCCTGAAGCCGCCGCGACGGCTGCTGCCCCGGTTGAAGCCGAAGCGCCTGCCGCTCCGGTCGAGCCTGCAGCGCCCACCATGCCGCTGCGTGCGCAGGAAATCGACAACCTCGGCCGCGCCTATGCGACCGGTCGTCGTAAGGATGCCGTTGCCCGCGTCTGGGTGAAGCCCGGCACCGGCAAGATCACGGTCAATGGTCGCGATCAGGAAATCTATTTCGCGCGTCCGACCCTGCGTCTGGTCATCAACCAGCCCTTCGGCGTCACCGACCGTAACGGTCAGTATGACGTGATCGCCACCGTCAAGGGCGGCGGTCTGTCCGGCCAGGCCGGTGCGGTCAAGCATGGCATCGCCCAGGCGCTGACCAAGTATGAGCCTGCGCTGCGCAGTGCGGTCAAGGCCGAAGGCTTCCTGACCCGCGACAGCCGCGTCGTCGAGCGTAAGAAGTACGGTAAGGCGAAGGCGCGCAAGAGCTTCCAGTTCTCGAAGCGCTAAGTCGATACCGACTGCAAGTTTAGGAAAGGGGCCGGTTTTCCGGCCCCTTTTTTCGTGTGCGCGCTTCGTCTGATCGCTTGAGTGGCCCGCCCCGATGCAATAGCCTGCGTGTCTACAGGCGGATGCCGGGGGATGTTCGGGGGTTTATGAGACAGACGATGTGGATGGCGATGCCGATCGCCACGATGGTTGCTGCGCCGGCTGTGGCCGGTGAAACGCCGCTCTATCAGGCAGCACCCGCCTGGGTGGAGAAGGCCAGCGTGCCGCCGCTGTCCAGTTTCGAGGGCGAACCGCCGACGATGCTGTTGTTCGACAGCCAGCAGCGCGTCGAGGATGGCCGCCTGTGGAGCTATGCCGATGTCGCGACCCGTGCTGGGTCGGCCGAAGCGCTGGCACAATTATCCTCGCTCACCCTGCCATGGGCACCCGACAAGGGCGACCTGATCATCCATGAAGTGTCGATCCTGCGCGGCGAACAGGTGATTGATGCGCTGGCCGGCGACAAGCGCTTTGCCGTGCTGCGCCGCGAGGAAAATCTGGAGGCGCGGCAGATTACGGGCGTGCTGACGGCGACGCTGGCGGTCGAAGGGGTGCAGGTCGGCGATATCGTCCGCCTGCGCTATACGACGTCGATGAAGGATGATGCGCTCGGCGGACATGTCCAGGATGCGATGGGGCTGTTCGCCGCGCCGTTGCGGATGGGACAGGGGCGGCTGCGTGTGCAATGGGATGAGCGCAGCGGGGCCAAGTGGAAGTTGCTGGCCAAGGACGCGGTGGTCAAGCAGCAGAAGAAGGGCGGGTTCAATGAACTGACCGTCGCCCTGCCATTGGTCAAGCAGCCGGAGATGCCGGAGGATGCGCCGCTGCGCTATCGCCATCCGCCTTTGTTCGAACTGTCCACCTTCGCGTCCTGGGCCGATGTTTCCAAGACGATGGCACCGCTCTATGCGACCGAAGGGCTGATCGCGCCGGGTAGCGGGCTGGCGGGCGAACTGGACAAGCTCAAGGCATCGGGCGGGTCGCCGCGCGCGAAGGCGGCTGCGGCGCTGCAACTGGTGCAGGATAGCATTCGCTATCTGGCGATCGGCATGAATGGCGGCAATTATGTGCCCCAGACCCCGGCACAGACCTGGACGCTGCGCTATGGCGATTGCAAGGCCAAGACCCTGCTGTTGCTGGCATTGTTGCGGGGCATGGGGATAGAGGCGGAGCCGGTGCTTGCCAGTTCCGGCATGGGCGATTTCGTGCCGGAACGGTTGCCCAGCGTCGCGGCGTTCGATCATGTGCTGGTGCGCGCAACGATCGATGGCGAGACGCTGTGGATGGATGGCACGGGCAGCGGCGCGCGGATCGACGATCTGGGCGATACGCCGCCTTTCGGCACGGTGTTGCCGGTGCGGACGGCGGGCGCGGACCTGTTGCCCATCCAGACCCGCGCCAACGCCAGGCCTATCATCGACATCGCGATCGAGGCTGACGAGAGCGGCAGCATCCGGCTGCCCAGCGTCTTCGATGCGGTGGCCGTGTTGCGCGGCCCGGCTGCGTCCATGATCAATGTCGCCCTGGGCCAACTCGATACCAAGCAGCGCGCCGACATGGTGCGCGGTTTCTTCATGCGGCAAATGGGACAGTCGCAGTTCAGCGACGTCAGCGTGGCGATGGATGCCGCCACGGCGACCACGACGCTGAAAGCGCATGGCGTCACGACGACGCCCTGGCGCCTGGAGGATAATCGTCATCGGCGTAGTATCGGCCGGGGCGTCAACGACATCAGCTTTGCGCCCGATCGCGGGCGTCCGGCGTGGATCGATATTCCGGTGGCGACCCCGCCGCCGTCGGGGGTGCGCTATCGGCTCAAATTGCGCTTGCCCGATGGCGGCAAAGGTTATGTGCTGGAAGGCGACCAGAATGTCAGCCAGTCGATCGCCGGCTTCACGATCAAGCGCAATGTCCAGTTGCGCGACGGGCTGCTCGAACTGGATGAGCGGATGGATTCGACCGGGGTCGAGATTGCGGCGGCGCAGGTGCCCGACGAGCGTGATCGGCTTGCCACGGCGCAGGCCTTGGCCCCGCGCTTGATCGCCCCGGTCAAGCCGACCTTCTACTGGGATGCCCCTTACGAGGTGTTGGCAAACTGGTCGCAGGTCAAAGCGGGGGAGCAGGCGTTCACCAAGGCGATCGCCGAAGACCCGGAGGAAGTGTCGGGCTATAGCAGTCGCGCCAATTTCCGCTGGGGCGTAGGTGATCGAAAGAAGGCGTTGGCCGATCTCGACAAGGCGATTGCCATCGAGCCGGATGTCGATCTTTATCTCAGCCGCGCTGACCGGCGCTTCAGGCTGGGCGATGTGCCCGGCGCGCTGGCCGATGCACGGATGGCGCGACAACTCGACCCCTCTGCCTTTGGCGCGATCAATGCGGTTACCACCTATCTTGCCGAAAGCGGCAAGTTGGACGAGGCGCTGGTGATGGTGGGTCAGCGGATCGCCATTGGCGGTGAAACCCGCGATGCCTATCGCCGCCTCAAGGCCAGCCTGCTGGGCACCTATGGCGATGCGGCCAAGGCGGTCGAACTGCTCGACGCGCATATTGCGGAAAAGCCTGGCCTGACCATGCTGCTCAACGAGCGCTGCTGGATCAAGGGCACGCGCGATATCATGCTCGATAGCGCGCTCAAGGATTGCACCCGCGCGATCGAAACGAGCACGTACAGCGTCGCAGCGCTCGACAGCCGTGCCATGGTGTCGTTCCGCATGGGCAAATATGAAGACGCGCTTCAGGATTTGACCGCCGTCCTCGACCAGGTGCCAGGCAAGGACGAGAGTCAATTCATGCGCGGGATCGTGTTGCATCGGCTCGGCCGGGCCAGCGACGGCGACAAGGACATCGCCATCGCGCGCCGCATCAACCCCCGCATCGACGCGGACTATGCGCGGTTCGGCATCAAGCCGTGATCATCGCAACAGCTATCGGCGATTTCGTTACGGGAGCGGTTTGACGGCAACCTTTATTCTGATTGTCGGTTGAATAGGCAACACCAACCAACAGGAGACTGAACATGGGTGAAGCAACCGACAAGCTGAAGGCCGCTGGCAACAAAGTCGCCGGCAACGTCAAGGAAGCCGTTGGCAAGGCGACGGACAATGAGCGTCTGGAAGCCGAGGGCAAGGCCCAGCAGGTCAAGGGCACCGGTCAGGATGTGGCTGGTTCGGTCAAGGGCGCGCTTGGCGACAAGGTCTGACGCCATCGCTACCCAATGAATAGGAAGCCCCGCCCTAACCGGCGGGGCTTTCTTTTTGCGTGAGATAGGCTTTCACGTCTTGCCGCAATTCCCCTGCGCATAGGTACAGCGCGATGACGTTGGGAATGGCCATCAGGAAAAAGCTGGAATCGACGATGCCCACGACCCGGCCCAGGTCGATCGCGGCGGCAGGGGGTAGCGCGACGACGTAGAGGATTTTGTAGGTCCATTGCGCCCGCGCGCCGTGCCCGAACAGATAGCCCCAGGCCTGCAGGCCGTAGAAGCCCCACGCTACCAGCGTCGAATAAGCGAACAGGAAGACCACGACCGCGAGCAGCCAGGGAAACCAGGGCGAAACCTGGGCGAAGGCGGCCGAGGTGATGGCGATCCCCTCCAGCCCGCTATTCCATGTGCCTGCCACGACCAGCGCCAAGCCGCCGAGACCGCATACGATCATCGTGCCGAGCAGCGGCTCCAATAGGGCCACCAGGCCTTCGGACACGGGATGGCGCGCGCGGGCGAGGCTGTGCGCCATGACGGCCGAGCCGACACCGGCCTCACTGGCGAACACCGCGCGGCGCATACCCGCGACGAAGGCACCCACTGCGCCGCCGGTGGCCGCATTGCCGGTCCAAGCGCCGTCCCAGATCAGCACGAGCGCGCCGGGGATGGCGCCCAAGTGCAGGATCAGAATCGCGAACACCCCGAACAGATAGACCGCGACTTTCAGCGGGGTCAGCCGCTTGGCGACCTCGCCCAGCCAGGCCGCGCCGCCCAGCGTCACCAGCGCCACCGCGCAGGCGAGGAAAATGCCATAGCCCCAGCCGTTGGTGAGGCCGGTGACGACCTTGACCTGCGCGAAACTCTGGTTGACCTGCACCATCGGGATCGCCCCGAACAAAGCAAAAAAGGCGTAGGCACCGCCCAGCGCGAGCCCGACCTTGGGCCAGCCGCGCGCTGCGCCGACGGCCTTCAAGACATACATCGGCCCGCCATGGACATGGCCCTGGGCGTCGAACACGCGATATTTGAGGCCGAGCGTGACTTCCGCCATCTTCACCGTCATCGCGAACCAACCGATGACGAACATCCACAGGATTGCGCCCGGCCCACCCATCGTCAGGGCGACGGCAACGCCCGCAATATTACCCAGGCCGATCGTGCCCGACAGCGCGGTGCTGAGCGCTGCCCATTGGCTGACATCGCCCTGCGCTTCGCCCTTTTCGGGCTGGGTGCGCAGGATGCGGATGGCGCGGCCGACCTGGGTGATATTGGGAAAGCCCAGCCACAGCGTGAAGAACAGCATCGGCAGCGCGAGATAGAGGACGATCAGTTCGATCTGCGTACCCAGCATCGGCAGCTTGAAGAACACGGCGGCCGAGATGGCATCGACGATGGCGTTGAAATTTTCCATTCTGCGCCGATGGCGGGCGACGGGTGGATTGTCGATCAAGAAAAACTTGCTGCGCCCCGCCTATCGGCTGCAGCATCGCGGTTGTGGCTTGATACCGGGCGGCTCTCCGGTGCATGACACGGGCATGAGCAGGCAATATTTCGGCACCGAAGGTATCCGCGGGCGCACCAACCAGTGGCCCATGACCCCAGACCTGGCGATGAAGGTCGGCATGGCGGCGGGCACGCATTTCCTGCGCGGTGCCCATCGCCATCGCGTCGTGATCGGTAAGGATACGCGGCTGTCGGGCTATATGGTCGAAAATGCGCTGGTCGCGGGCTTTACCGCCGTTGGCATGGATGTGGTGCAATTCGGGCCGATCCCGACGCCCGCCGTCGCGCTGCTCGCCCATTCGATGCGGGCGGATCTGGGTGTCATGATCTCCGCCAGCCACAATCCCTATTTCGATAATGGTATCAAGCTGTTCGGGCCGGATGGTTACAAACTGTCTGATGAGGATGAACTGAAGATCGAGGCGCTGATCGGGCAGGAGATTGCGCTCGCGCCGTCCAAGGATATTGGCCGCGCCCGCCGGGTCGAGGATGCGCGCGGGCGTTACATCCATGCGGTCAAGTCCAGTTTCCCCGCCGATCTGCGGCTCGATGGCCTCAAGATCGTGGTCGATTGTGCCAATGGTGCGGCCTATCAGGTCGCGCCATCCGCGCTGTGGGAATTGGGCGCGACGGTCGTGGCGGTTGGGGTCAGCCCCAATGGCACCAATATCAATGACGGCTGCGGATCGACATCGCCCTTGCTGTGCCAGGAAACGGTCGTCTCGTCGGGCGCGGATATCGGCATTGCGCTGGACGGTGATGCGGACAGGCTGATCGTGGTCGATGAGAAAGGCCAGATCGTCGATGGCGACCAGATCATGGCGCTGATCGCGACCAATTTCGCGCGCGACGGGATGTTGCGCGGCGGCGGGTTAGTGGCGACGGTGATGTCCAATCTGGGCCTGGAACGCTGTCTGGCGGGGCAGGGGATCGCGCTGGAGCGCACCAAGGTCGGCGATCGCTATGTGCTGGAGCGAATGCGCGAGGGTGGGTTCAATGTCGGCGGCGAACAGTCGGGGCATATGATCCTGTCCGACTATGCCACGACCGGCGACGGCACGGTCGCGGCATTGCAGGTGCTGGCCGCGCTGGTCCGATCGGGCAAGCCCGCCAGCGAGACGTTGCATCAGTTCGATCCGGTGCCGCAGTTGCTCAAAAATGTGCGCTTTGCCGGGGGCAAGCCGCTGGAGCATGCAGAGGTGCAGCGCGTCATCGCGCAGGCGGAAGCGGAACTGGCCGGTGTGGGCCGTCTCGTCATTCGTCCGTCGGGAACGGAGCCTGTGATCCGGGTTATGGCGGAAGGCGACAATGCGGACCAGGTGAGGGACGTGGTCGAGCGGATCTGCGCTGCGGTCGAGAGGGCGGCCGCGTGAATCTTCATTGCCGTCGTCATCCCAGCGAACGCTGGGATCTCGCTTGCTTTGGTTCGAGCAAAAGGAAAAGAGAGATGCCAGCGTCCGCTGGCATGACGGAGATGGGCTATGCTTGACATGCACCCCGATTGCGAGCGCTGCGGCGCGGACTTGCCCGCTGACGCGCCGGGCGCGTTCATCTGTTCGTTCGAATGCACTTTTTGCGCGACCTGTGCCGAGGCGCTGGACGATCGTTGTCCCAATTGCGGCGGCGAGTTGATGGACCGGCCTACGCGGACGGGCAAGGCGCTGGCGGCCAATCCTGCCGCCACCGTGCGCAGGTATAAGCCATGAAGCCTGCGCGGATTTTGATCATTGCTGGGTCCGACAGCGGCGGGGGCGCGGGGATACAGGTGGACCTCAAGACGGTGACGTTGCTAGGCGGCTTTGCCATGACGGCGATTACTGCGATCACGGCGCAGAATACGTTGGGGGTGCAGGGGGTTCACCCGATCCCTACCGACATGGTGCTGGCGCAGATGGAAAGCTGTATCAGCGATATCGGTGTCGATGCGGTGAAGATCGGGATGATCGGGTCGGCGCAGACGGCGATGGCGGTGGCTGAGCTTCTTACGACGTCATTCCCGCGCAGGCGGGAACCCATCTCCCAACCTATCCCCGCGATGCAAGGCGAGGAGATGGATCCCCGCCTGCGCGGGGATGACGGGGTTGGGCTGATGGGCGGTGAGCGGGAAATCCCTATCGTCTTCGATCCCGTCATGGTCGCGACCAGTGGATCGTTGTTGGCGGATGCGGATACGATTGCGGCTTTCCACAAGTTGATGGCCATCGCGACTTTGGTGACGCCCAATATTCCTGAACTGGTGGCGCTCGGCGGTGAGGAGATCGCGGCGCGTTTTGGCACCCATGTTCTGGCCAAGGGCGGGCATGGCGAGGGGGCGATGCTCACCGACCGGCTGATCGGGCCGCATGGCGTTGCCGAAACCTGGAGCGATGTGCGGATTGACACGCCGCACACCCATGGCACCGGCTGCACCATGGCCAGCGCGATTGCGACTGGGTTGGGGCAGGGGATGACTCTGACCGACGCGATCACGCGGGCGCGGGATTATGTGCGGGCGGCGTTGAGGCTGGCGCCGGGCTTTGGCGGCGGGCATGGGCCGATGGGGGCGCCGTTCACTTTCCATGCCTGATTTTGCGCATGAAAGCCTGCACCATCCGGGCCTGGTCGCCGGGGTGGATGAAGCGGGGCGGGGGCCGTTGGCGGGGCCGGTGGTGGCGGCTGCCGTGATCCTGCGCGTCGAGGATTGTCCGCAGGGGTTAGACGACAGCAAGAAATTGTCGGCCACCCGCCGGGCGGCGCTGGAGGGGGAGATCAAGGATCGGGCGCTGTGCTGGGGGCTGGGCGTTGCCAGTGTCGAGGAGATCGACCGGCTCAATATCCTGTGGGCGACGATGTTGGCGATGACCCGTGCGGTCGCGGCGCTGGGGCGGGATTGTGCGCATGTGCTGGTCGATGGCAATCGCTGCCCGGACTGGCCGCATGCGTCGAGCGCCATCGTCGGCGGCGATGCCAAGAGCCTGTCGATCGCTGCGGCCTCGATCCTTGCCAAGGAAGCGCGGGACCGGATGATGGTGGAGGCAGCGGCGCGGCATCCGCATTATGGCTGGGCCAGCAACAAGGGCTATGGCAGCGCGCAGCATCTTGCGGCGCTACGGACGCATGGGCCGACTCCGCTGCATCGGCGCAGCTTTGCGCCGGTTGCGCAATTGGTGCTGCTTTAGGGGGGGCTCCTCATTCTTCCGTGTCCCCCCCCTCCCGTTCGTCCTGAGTAGCCATTGAGCGAAGTCGAAATGGCGTATCGAAGGATCAAGGGCGTCGCATGATGCTTCGATACGGGTCTTCGACTTCGCTCAGCCCCTACTCAGCACGAACGGAGAGTGGAGGCTCTTGGTTTATCTCCAACCTCCTAACCCAACTCCCCCACCCCCCTGTCCCAAGGCGGGACCGATGCGATAAAGCGCTTTCGCCCCCTCTGGCGCGGGGCGGGGTTATGGTTAAGAACGGCTTATGCTTTTCTTCCGGCTGCTTATTCTCCTGTGTTGCGCATCCTTCCATGTGCCGTCCGTGCGGGCGCAGGTCGCGGATGGGCCGCTCAAGCCGGGGGGGTATAGTTGGAGCGACGATGGGGTCGCGGACGGGCCGCTCTACCTGATCGTCAGCCTCGCGCGGCAGCAGGTCCATGTCTATCGCGGCGACCGGCTGATCGGCGCGGCCAGCGTGTCGACGGGGACGAAAAACAAGGCCACGCCGACCGGCAGCTTCCCGATCCTGCAAAAGCGGCAATGGCACCGCTCCAACCTCTACAGCAATGCGCCGATGCCCTTCATGCAGCGGCTGACCTGGGACGGGATCGCGCTGCATGCGGGGCATAATCCGGGCTATCCCGCCAGCCATGGCTGCATCCGGCTCCCTTATGCCTTTGCACAAAAGCTGTTTGCGCTGACGCGGATTGGGACGTTGACGGAAGTGACGACCGACCGGCTGAGCGCCGCGCTGATGCTCGATCCGCTGGTGCTGGGCGATGCTGGCAGCAGCGTGGTGACCTTTGGCATGGGGGGCGCAGACATGCGCGGCGGGGCGGGGGCGTTCGCGCCGAGTCTGGCGATCGATCCGGCGATTTTCGGGAGCTGGGGGCGGTGGTGACGGGCCGGAGGCGCGCTCCGCAGTTTTGCAAAATCATGTGAAGTTCACACCGTCGCTGGCCGAGCGTTTATGCGGGGGACGGACGGGTGGCGTGAACTTCGCAATCGGAGAATTTTTGCGAAGTGGGGGGTGGCGCGCGTGGGCGCGCGCGAGTGATGAGGGGGCGGACCGGGAGAAAGAGCGGTAAGATTATGGCATGGGTTGGGGGATGTAGGACAGGGGGGGCGGCTGGAACCGTATGGTTTAAAATGGGCATGCCGATATATCAGCTACATTCTCGGCCCCAGTGACGTTGTAGAACGCTTTCTCAGGCACATAGTGATGTTGGACAATCCGGTCAGGCGTGATGCCCGTCAAACATGGCGTGCAGTGCTATAAACGGTATTTTGCACCTTACTGTGTCACCTTGAATGTGTGCTACCACAGGCTGCCTCGCGCCAATTTTTGTTGGCCAGAGGCCAAAACGGTTGATCCCGAAAACTGCCGTTCATTAGTAGTCCGGTGAGCCGATCGCGGAAGCAAAGTATCTCAGCATTGATCGAACCTACGACATGCTAGGGTTTGTCAGGCAACCATCTATGTTTGCCGAGAGCCGGGCTGACCGTCACAAGTAAGTGGATCTTAGATGGGTCCGCGAACATCTTCTAAATTCTAAATTCTGAAGACTAAATCGCCATCAGACATTGCGCGCGATAAAAATACATCGCAACGTCATCACATGAACAATAATTCCCCTGAACTCCTAAAAGGGATTAGCCGATGTCCGCATTGCGGCGTTGCGAGTCCCCTGCTCGTGCAAATCTGGCGTGGACCGACACCTTCGGCTGACTGGACAAAAAACTTCTGGGGATGTTACTTTTGCACACGATGCGGCGGACTGGTAACTGCTAAGAGCCGGATTCGGAAGTTTTTCAATTCTGACAATACCTTGCGGTTCTGCGTGTGAGCATGCGGATTGAGGCGATGAGGGCCCAAG
>MIAK01000037.1:0-28123 GCA_001829085.1 Sphingomonadales bacterium RIFCSPLOWO2_12_FULL_63_15
AGAGAACGCGCCGGGACACGACCAGCAACCCACACAATACGCCCGCCCTCAAAGGCGGGCTTTTTGATGTCCAGCCCTCATCACAACCCCAAACCAATCACGGATAGCTGACGCCCATAATCACCCTCACCAAGATGGCACGACCGCCGATAGCTGAAAAAACGATCAGCCTGGCTATACGTATCCTCATCGAGCAGTTCGACCCGACCAACGCCAGCGCCCGCCACGCGCGCAGCGACATAGGCCGCAATGTCGAACTGGCGATGTCCCGCACGCCCTTCCGAAAAGAAACGCTCGTTCGCCCCGTCCTCCGCCTCGAACCGCAGCGCAAAGGCATCGGTCACCTCATAGGAGGCCCGGCCAATACACGGCCCGATCGCGGCGACGATCGCGCCCCTGCCAGCGCCTAACGTCTCCATCGCCGCAATCGTCCGGTCGGTTACGCCGCCAATGGCGCCCTTCCATCCGGCATGCGCAGCCCCCACCACCCCCGCCTCAGGATCGGCAAACAGCACCGGCACGCAATCCGCCGTCAATATCCCCAGCAACAGCCCAGGCCTGTCGGTCACAAGCGCGTCGGCAGCGGGCCGAGCGTCATCTGCCACCGCCGCGTCAACCGTCACTACGTCCGCCGAATGAACCTGATGCGCCGTCATCAGCGTCGATCCCGGGAGAACGGCGTCCCGCACCAGATCGCGATTGCGCCGCACCAGGGCAGGATCATCCTCGGACCCAAGCCCAACATTCGCGCCGGCATAGAGCCCCGTTGAACAGCCGCCGCGCCGACCAGCGAAGCCGTGCGGCATGTCTGCCAAACTCCGCGCCCGGATCAATTCAACCACGCTGTTCCCCTTATTCACTGCCGACATTCATGTCATCGCCACGCAACATACTTGCGCGGGACGATTTAGGCGATAGTCTCCCCTATCAGAGCATAGGGGGACGGGGCCACCGACCGCCCAGGCAAGATATCGATAAAAGGGTTTCATTGATGATATTCGGGCGGGTAAAATCTCTCGACGCCATATTGGCGACGGCCGAGAAGAAATCGCTGCATCGGTCGCTGGGTGCATTCCAGCTGACGATGTTGGGCATCGGCGCCGTGATCGGCACCGGCATTTTCGTGCTGACGGCCGAAGCCGCGCAAAAGGCGGGGCCGGGCATGATGCTCAGCTTCGTCATCGCCGGTTTCGTCTGCGCCGTGGCAGCCCTCTGCTATGCCGAAATGGCCGCCATGGTGCCGGTATCCGGTTCCGCCTACACCTATAGCTATGCCGTGATGGGCGAATTGATCGCCTGGATGGTTGGTTGGGCCTTGATCCTGGAATATGCCGTCGCGGCAGGCGCGGTATCGGTGGGCTGGTCCGGCTATGTCGTCGGCCTGATCGAACATACGTTCGCGATGGATATCCCTGATCTCCTGACGCGCGGGCCCTTTGATGGCGGCATGGTCAACCTGCCTGCCATGCTGATCGCTGGCCTCGTCACCTGGCTGCTGGTCATTGGCACCAAGGAGAGCGCGTCGGTCAATGCCGTTCTGGTGCTGATCAAGGTCGCTGCGCTGACCCTGTTCATTGTCCTGGCCCTGCCGGTCATGAACATGGAAAAATTCACGCCGTTCGCCCCGCTCGGCTTCTCCGGCATATCGGCGGCGGCCGCGTCGATCTTCTTCGCCTATGTCGGTTTCGACGCCGTCTCCACCGCCGCTGAAGAAACCAAGAACCCGCAGCGCAACATGCCGATCGGCCTGATCGGTTCGCTCGCCATCTGCACCATCTTCTACATGCTGGTCGCCGCTGGCGTCATCGGCACGGTGGGCGCGCAGCCCGTCACCGAAGCAGGCATTCCGATCGCCCAGGGCGGCATCGCCCTTGCGCCCGGATCGACCGCCCTGTCGCAGCAATGCGCCGCCCTGGCCGCCGCTGGCACGGAAGCGGTCACCTGCTCGAAGGAAGCACTCGCCTGGACCTTGCGTGAAATCGGCTGGCCGCAAATCGGCAACCTGCTCGGCCTGGCCGCCGGCCTCGCTTTGCCATCCGTCATCCTGATGATGATGTTCGGCCAGACCCGCATCTTCTTCGTCATGAGCCGTGACGGCCTGTTGCCTGCGATGTTCTCGAAGGTTCACCCGACCTACAAGACGCCCTATGTCATCACGATCATGACCGGCGTCTTCGTGGCGCTGTTCGCGGCCTTCTTCCCGGTCGGCATATTGGCGGACATCTCCAACTCCGGCACACTCTTCGCCTTCGCCGCCGTGTCGATCGCGGTGATGATGCTGCGCCGGACCGACCCCAATCGTGCCCGCCCGTTCCGCACCCCGGCGATCCTGTTCACGGCGCCGGTAGCGATTGCGGGCTGCATGTATCTATTCTGGAGCCTGGGCGTCGAAACCAAGCTGATGTTCGTTGGCTGGGCCACCCTCGGCCTCATCGTCTATTTCGCCTATAGCCGCAGCCGCAGTCATGTCGGACGCGGTAATGATGGGGACGTGCCGGAGCATGATGCGGGCATCCCGCCCCAGCCGGTGCCGCCGCTACCCGGCGCGCATACGCCGGGTGGGCAGGACGCCTGATCGACCAACGAAAAAGGGGCGGGAAACCGCCCCTTTTTTTATGCCTGTCCGTCCATGTGCTGTTCAATGCAGCGCCTTGAATTCGATGTCGCGCAGGCTGCTCATATTGGGCCGCGTGAACATCTTGCCGCGCTCGGCCCAGACGACGATCAGGAAGGACAAGCTTCCGAACACCAGCAGGCCCAGCGTCAGCGGCAGGGTGGTGCCATTGAATGCCTGGCCGACGATCGTGCCCAGCGCGCTCGACAAGGCCGTCGTGAGAAAAGCCTGAAAGGAGGAAGCGATGCCCGCGCCCCTGGAGAAGGGCTCCATCGAAATGGCGCTGAAATTGGACGCGGTGAAGGCAACCGTCATCATCGTCATCGCCTGCAGCACCATGAAGGTGACCAAGGTTTCACGCCCCGCCCAGATCACGCCGCTATGCACCAGCGCGATCAGGATGAAGATGATCAGCGCGCCCTGGCTCAACCGGCGGGCACCGAATCGCGACACCAGGCGGCTGTTGATCAGGCTACCAACCCCCATCGATCCGGCAATCAGCGCGAAACCGATAGGGAAAAAACCCTGCGCGTCGAAAATGTCGAAGAAAATCTGCTGCACCGACAGGATGAAGCCGATGAGGCCTCCCATCACCACGCCGCTGGCCAGCATATAGCCGATCGAGCTGCGCGTCCGCATCACCATGCCGACCGTGGTCCATAGCGTGCGCGGCGTGATCCGCATCCGGTTATCGGGGTGCAGCGTTTCAGGCATGCGGATCAGCATCCACAACAGGATCAGGCTCGCCTGGATCGCCAGCGCCCAGAAGATCCAGCGCCACGGCGCGATCCATAAGATCGCCTGACCGAAACTCGGCGCCATCACCGGGATCAGCATGAACACCGCGAAGATCAACGACATGACCCGCGCCATGGCATCGCCCTTGAACCGGTCGCGCACGATGCCGACGGTGACGACTCGGCTGGCGCCTGCAAAAAAGCCCGCGCAGGTGCGGCCGACCAGCAGCATGGTGAAACTCGGCGCCACCGCGCACGCGATCGATGCCATGATGAACAGCGCCATCGACCATCCCAACACGCTTTTGCGTCCGAATCGGTCGGACAGGACGCCGAACAACAGGGAGCCAAGGCCCAACCCCAGAAAATAGAGGCTGATGATCAATTGTCGGTCATTGGGCTGCGGGATCGCCAGGTCGAGACTGATCGCGGGCAAAGCGGGCAGCATCGGGTCGGTCGACAGCGCGTTCATCGCCATCAGGCACGCGCACAGCAGCACGAACTCGCGGAAACCGATCTGCTTTTCGCCCGGCGTTGCGGGCTGGGGGGACGATTGGGCCATGGCATGGCTATGGGGATGAAGGCCAAACGACGCCACCCCTTATCTGTCCTTTCCTCCGGCGGACCATGGGCGGCGTTAACCCTACTACGCCCGGTTCCTTGCACCATTCGCAGGAAATCACGCCGCAGGCGTTAACCATTTTTTATCGGATGCTGGTCCAACCTGCCCGCAATGAAAAACCGCAGGGTCGATCCATTGAATTAGCTGGGCAAGGGGAAGAACATTATGGGCAATAGTAGCAAGAGCGCGCAGTTTCTGATGGAAAGCCGCTTGTCGCACGCGACGAGCGGATCGGCAGAAGCCTGTTTCGATCTGGGTGTCGCCTATAGCTGCGGCACCGGCGGCATGCCGGTCGATCTTGTCGAAGCCCATAAATGGTTCAACCTGGCCGCCCTGCGCGGCAGCGAGGAAGGCCAATCGATGCGCGCCGAAATCGCGGAAGAAATGACCGCGCGCCAGATTGCCGAAGCGCAGCGTCAGGCCCGCGCCTGGATGGTGACGACACAGATCGGCGTCGCCTGACCGCTATCCCTTCCTGAACGGCGTACGCTCTGCCAGCCATTGGCGATCCTGCTGCACGCCCGCCCGCTCTGCGGCCAGAAAATCCGCGACCGCGCGGCGGAAACCGGGATTGGGGATATGATGGGCTGACCAAGTAGGTTCCGGCGCATAGCCCCGCGCCAGCTTGTGCCCGCCCTGCGCGCCTGCCTCCACGCGCTTGAGCCCGCGCGATATGGCGATGTCGATCGCCTGATAATAGCATAGCTCGAAATGCAGGTTGGGGACATCCTCGCTGCACCCCCAATAGCGGCCATAGAGCGCATCGCCGCCGATCAGGTTGAGCGCGCCCGCAATCGCCCGCCCCTCGCGCAGCGCCAGCACCAGCAGCACCTTGTCGGCCATCGTCTCGCTCAGCAGCGAGAAGAAGGATCGCGTGAGATAGGGCGTCCCCCATTTGCGCGCGCCGGTATCCTGATAGAAATCCCAGAATATGTCCCAATGGGCTTCGGTGAGCGCACCGCCGGTCAGATGGACGATCTCCAGCCCCGCGACCGCCCGCGCCCGCTCCTTGCGGATATTCTTGCGCTTCTCGCTCGACAGGTCGGCCAGGAAATCGCCGAAATCGCCATAGCCGCGATTGGTCCAGTGAAACTGGCTGTCTTCGCGAATCAACCACCCCGCCGCTTCGAACAGCGGCACCTGATCCGCCTCCACAAAGGTCGCATGCGCCGACGACAGGCTGTTGCGTTCCACCAGCGTCTCGATCCCCGCGATCAGCGCGGGTGCAAAGGCCTCGTCGCGCAGCAGCAGCCGTGGACCGGGCACGGGCGAGAAAGGCGCGGCGATCTGGATCTTGGGATAATAGCGCCCACCGGCCCGCTCCCAGGCATCGGCCCAGCCATGGTCGAACACATATTCGCCCTGACTATGGCTTTTGCCATAGGCTGGCACGGCGGCGGCAATCCGCCCATCCGGTCCATCGATGACCAGCGGCAAGGGCTGCCACCCGGTCCCTTCCCCCACGCTGCCCGATCGTTCCAGCGCGGTCAGGAAATCCCAACTGACGAAGGGGTTGGCCGATCCCGCGCAGGCATCCCACTGGTCGCGCGGCAATTCGGCGACGCCCGCGGCGATGCGCGCCACCCACTCAGTCACGGGGCGTCTCGAAGATGATCTGATCGGCATGCCGCGCCGCGCGCGCCTGCTCGTCGTCGCTGCGCACCGTCCAGGTCAGCACGGGCCGCCCCTTGGCGCGGGCGTGGCTGGCAAAGGGGGAGGGGAGGTCACGAATATCACAGGCGAGAAAGTCGGGTTTCCCCAACCAAAGTGCAAGGGCGCGGCCTATCTTGCCTCGCGTCATTCCCTTGCCCTGCTCAGTCACGACCAATCCGCGCACCACCTGCGGCAAATATTGTCTGAACCAGCGCAGCACCAAGGGATTGAAGGACATGATCGCCACGGGGGCGTCGGTCCATGCGGCTATATCGCGCGCAACAGCCGCGCAGAGCGGCGCAACGATGCGCCCCCGCACCTTGATCTCGACCAACAGCGGCACACCACCGCCGCACCGCTCCAGCAACGCCGCCAATCGCGGGATGGCACCGCCATCGGGCAAGGCCAGGGCATCCAGATCGGCCGCATCCCGCGCGTCGAGACATCCCGCTACGCCGGTCATCCGCGCCAGCATCGCATCATGAAAGACAAAGGCGACGCCATCGCGGCTCGCCCGGACATCGCATTCGATGCCGCACCCGGCGGCGATGGCGGCCTCAAACGCCGCCATCCCATTTTCGCTGATGCCCGCCCCATGCAGCCCGCGATGGGCAAAGGGGCGGGCGGTCAGCCAGGACAGCCGATCAGGCCGGCCGGACAAGGACGATCGCGTCGATTTCGACGACTGCGCCGAGCGGCAGCACGGGCACGCCGACCGCACTGCGCGCATGCTTGCCCGCGTTGCCGAACACATCGACCATCAGTTCGGACGCGCCATTGGCGACCTTGGGCTGGTCGGTGAAGGATGGCGCGCTGCTGATGAAGGCGCCCAGTTTCACGACGCGCTCGACCCGGTCGAGGCTGCCGAGCGCCGCCTTCATCTGGGCGATCAGGTTGAGGCCACAGATGCGCGCGGCGGCGACACCATAGTCAAGGTCGCGATCTTCACCCAGGCGTCCGGTCATCAGGCCGTCGGGCGCCAACGAAATCTGCCCGGAAATATGCAGCATGCCGCCTGCTTCCACGCTCGACACATAAGCGGCGACCGGGGTGGCGGCCTGGGGCAGGGTGATGCCGAGTTCGGCAAGGCGGGCGTCGATGCTCATGATAAGGCTCCATCAGTGGGGATAAGGGGAAGGGGGGCCGGACCCTGGGCCAGCCGGTCCATGATCCAGGCTTCGGCCGCGACCCAGTTGTCGATCCGCGCATGGGCATGGGGGGCGTCGGGCACGTCGGCGGCGATATCCGGCTCGCCGACAAAGTGCAGCCGCCACACGTCGGGCGCATGCCGCGCGACCGATTCATGATGTTCGGCCAGGTCGTCGATGAACAGCGCGACGCTGGGCGCACGCGCCGCCACGATGCGGGCCAGCGGGCGACCTTTCGGCCCGTTATTCCAGTGGACCGGCATGTTCAGGCCATAGGCAGCGAGCTGTTCGACGCGCTGCTGGTGATGGCGCTCGCCGATATTGGTCAGCACTTCGATGTCGGCGACCTGCGCCAGACGCCCCAGCGCCTCGACCGCGCCCGCGATCGGCGATTGCCGATGCATCTCCGTATCGAAAAAGGCGATCAGCAATTGCCAGACATGTTCGCGTTCCAGCACCAGGCCACTATCCTTGTGGCGCAGCGCCTCGGCAAAGCCGCGCTCGCGCATGTCGAAATCCACCGCATGGGTCTCATCCAGCCAGGCGCGCAGCGGCACGACCATGTGCAACAGCACCTCGTCGCAATCGGTGATGATCAGGGGGCGGGTCATCGGCTCAAAATCTCCTGCGCCGCGATCAGCGCGGCGGGTGTGGTGTCGATCGCCTGGGCACAGGCGATCAGGTCCGGCTCATGATTGGCCAGAAAGGCGAGGATGGCCGCCATGATCGCCGGATCGCCCACGCCCGCGCGCAAGGTTTCCACGTCGATCCCGGTCAGCGCCAGCAACCGGTCCGCCCGCGATTCCTCCGCCAGCGTCCAGCCCAGCGCCATCAGCGCCAGCGTCATCGCGTCGTTAACGCTATCCTGCTTGCCATTCGGTTGGTCGGGTCGCATGGGTGTTTCTCTACGGGAAAGCCGCGTTGACGGCGTGCTTGCCTTGGGATGATCGTTAAAATCGTGGGTGACTGGTGGCAAAGCGCGTGCTCGTTGTCGAGGACAACGAACTCAATCTCAAACTTTTTTGCGATCTGCTGCGGGCGCATGACTATGACGTGCTGCCGCTGCGCGACGGGCGCGACGTCCTGGCGCAGGCGCAGGCCTTCCTGCCCGACCTCGTCATCACCGACATTCACTTGCCGCATGTCAGCGGCCTGGACCTGATCATTTCCTTGAAAGCCGACGCACGCCTCGCGGCCGTGCCGATCATGGCGGTGACCGCCTATGCCGGAAAGGGCGACGAGGACCGGATTCGCGCGGCAGGGGCGCAGGCCTATGTGTCCAAGCCGATCTCGGTGCTGCGCTTCATCGCGCAGGTCAGCGCGCTATTGTAATAGACGGGTCCGACACGTCGCTGTTTTGTCATACATATTTCATCACCGCTACTTCGTCACGCCCCCGACACGTCATCCTTCTCTGCCAACTCCTGAGTCAAGGGCGCGGCCGCCGGCCGACAGCCTGTCACAGCACAGGGGTAAATTCCTAATGTCTCATCTGACTGACGAAGCGCGCGCGCCTTTCCGTGACGCGCAGCCGACCATCGCCATGGGCGACAACAGCCTGGAGGCGATCGTCGCCGCCAATCCGGCCCGCCGCACGATCCTCAAGAACGGCCTGATGGGCCTGTCGATCCTGCCGATGCTGGGCACGCTGGCGGCCTGCGGTGATGACGACAATGATTCGGCGACGCCAACCCCGACGCCCACGCCGACCCCGACGCCCACGCCGACCGACAGCTACGCCATCACCTTCGCGGGCGTCGCCGCCAATCAGAACGACACCGTCACCGTGCCCACGGGCTACACCGTTGACGTGCTGCTGAAGGCTGGCGATTCGGTCGAAACCGGCACCCCCTATTCGGGCAATTTCCCGACGCCTGCCGATGCCGAGAAATGGGCTGGCGGCAACCATGACGGCATGGAATATTTCGAACTGTCGGGCACCGATGCTAACGCAGGCGGCCTGCTGGCGCTGAACCACGAATATCCCGACTTCAACATCCTGATGGGCGGCAGCTATGATGCCGCGACCGCAACCGCTGACCAGAAGGCGCTCGCTCTGTCGGCCGTCGGTATTTCGGTCGTTGAAATCGCCAAGGGCAGCGACGGCAAATGGTCGGTCAAGGCGGGCTCGCGCTTCAACAAGCGCTATACCGGCAATGACCTTTACCGCGTGAGCGGCCCCGCTTCGGGTCTGCTGTCGGGTCAGGTCAAGGGCATGTTGAACAACTGCGCGTCGGGCCGCACCCCTTGGGGCACCTACCTGACCTGCGAAGAAACCACCGACAATTATCTCGACCCGACCCAGCCCGAAAATGACTATGGCTGGGTGGTTGAAATCGATCCCTATCAGGAACTGGCCGCCCCGACGAAGCGCACCGCGCTTGGTCGTTTCAGCCATGAAAACACGGCCTATATGGCCAATAGCGACAGCCGCGTCGCCATTTACATGGGCGACGATTCGACGCCGGGCTGCATCTATAAATTCATCCCCGATCGCGCCTTTTCCACGGCCAACCGGGCCAACAATGTCGACCTGCTGGACAATGGCACGCTCTATGTCGCGCGTTTCAATGCCGACGGTTCGGGTGAATGGCGTGCGCTGACCTGGGGCCAGAACGGCCTGGTCGTCGGCGCGTCTGACCCTGGCGACGTCAGCCAGTTTGCCACTCCCCCGGCCCCATCGACCGTCAATTTCGCCAATCAGGCGCAGGTGCTGGTGAACTGCCAGTCGGCGGCGCGCGTTGCGGGCGGTACGATCATGGATCGGCCCGAATGGATCACGGTTGCCCCCGACAACAGCGCCGTCTTCGTCACGTTGACCAACAATAGCCGCCGTGTCACCACCGATGCCGCCAATCCGCGCGCGACCAATCGCCACGGCCATATCGTCAAGTTCAAGGAAGAGGGCAATTCGCCGCTCGCCATGAAGTTCACATGGGAAATCTTCCTGCTCGCGGGCAGCCCGACTCTGGCCGAGGCCAATCTGAAGGGCGACATCAACGGCGATCCCTTCTCCAGCCCCGACGGCCTGCGGATCGATCCCAAGGGTCGCTTGTGGGTGCAGACCGACGCCAGCACCAGCAGTTCGACGACATCGGTGTTCGGCAATAATGCGATGTATTATGTCGATCAGACCACGAAGAAGTCGACCCGCTTCCTGGTGGGGCCAACCGGTTGCGAAATCACCGGCCTTGCCTACACGCCGGACCTCAAGACCTTCTTCGTGAACATCCAGCATCCGACCGGCAATTGGCCGGTGGCCGGGCAGCAGCCACGCTCCTCGACCATCGTCGTGCGCCGCACCGACGCCAAGCCCGTAGGCAACTAAGATCGAACTGGCCCCTTCCCCGTCTGGGGGAGGGGCTATCGTATATGAAACGGATCCCATTTTTCTTCGTCATGCTGAACTTGTTTCAGCATCCATCGTGCCCCAAAAGCGGCGGCTCGTGAGGAGAAATGAACCCTGAGCCGCAGGCCAGCGCAGCTAAACAAGTTCAGGGTGACGACTTTGGATAGGTTGGGTGCCATATGCGATAGCCGCTGCCCGTCGAGGGTAGGGGCTTTAGACTGGGGGCCTATCGATTACGCCTTCTCTACTCGCTCACCAAACCAACAGCAAAAGGCCCGTTCCCCTAAGGGACGGGCCTTTTGCTGTAACAAAACCAATCAGGCGCGCGGACGAAAAGCCCGCAACGGCTTACTTGATCTTGGCTTCCTTGAACTCGACATGCTTGCGCACGACGGGGTCATATTTCTTGAAGCTGAACTTCTCGGTCTTGGTGCGCGGGTTCTTCTTGGTAACGTAGAAGAAGCCGGTGTCAGCCGTGCTGACGAGGCGAATCTTGACAGTTGCTGGCTTGGCCATGGCCCAAAATCCCTGGTCGAATCATGTAAAAGAAAAAGCGTCCCCCCAAGCGTGTCGAGGAGGGCTGCCCCGTTTCAGCGCCCGCCCTTGGGGCAGATTCGGGTTGATGTCAAGGCTGGGCCATGATCGTCGGCCGCTGCCATGCCGGTTTACGCGGCCTTAACCCCATAAGCGCATGATCGCCATCGGGGCAAGAAGAGGGAAGGCTTCCCATGCGACATGATCCGATGCTGGCCATATTGGCGGACCTGATGCGCCGGGTCGACGGGATTGCGGGTGAACGCGGCCATGTGTCCGTGGTGCGCCTGCATGACGAAGTCGACCAGATCCGGCACATCGCTCGCGCCTTTCACCTCGATGCAGTCGAAGGGCTGGCGGGCACGCTCGAATCGGCCCTGTCGCTGCACGGTCTTGGCCCGGTGGTGCTGTCCTATCTCGACCTGATGCGCGACGCGATCGCGACGGAGAGGCCGGGCGCCACCATGATGCCGCCCGTCGCCCGCGCCACGCCGCCTATCGCGCTGCGCGCCTGAACGCGCGCCGCTGATGGACGCCCTGCTGCTTGCCCTTCTTGGCTGCCTGCTCGGCGAAATCGGCGACAAGAGCCAGTTGCTCATTCTCGCTTTGGCGACGCGCTATGACCGCAATGGCGCAGTCATCGCCGGGATCATCGTCGCCGCTGCCGCCAACGCACTGATCTCCGCCTTTGCCGGGGCATGGATCGGCCCGATGCTGGGCGCGGATGCCCGGCTGCTCTTCCTCGCGCTGTCGGTCCTGTTCCTGGGCGCCGGGCTGCTCTGGCGGGTCAAGATGCCCGACACGCTCACCGGCTGGCCGACCGGCGCGTTCCTGACGACCGCGCTTGGCCTTTTCATCCTGGGTTTCGGCGATGGTCCGCAATTTCTCATCCTGGGCATCGCCACCCGCACCGGCGACCCCGCGCTGGCCGCAATCGGCGGCGCGATCGGTGTCATCGCGGCGCTGGTGCCCATCGTCCTGCTGCGCGACCGCCTGCTGGCGTCCATCCCCGTGCGCCTCATTCGCGGCGCGGGGGCGGCGATCCTGCTGCTGACCGGCGGCATCATGGCGATTACGGCGCTCGGCCTGCGCTGATCGTTTTCTTTCATAAGGCTGATCGCGTTTTTTGGTGGCACCTTCTGGAGCGCCGATCATTATATGTTCGAAACCATTTCGCGAAACAGGAGCACATCCATGACAGCCCCCGATCTCAAGACCCCGACCGACCTCAAGAGCAACGAGACCAAGTCCGTTGCGCAGGCGCTGAACGGTGCGCTCGCGGACAGCTATGCGCTCTATCTCAAGACCAAGAATTTCCACTGGCACGTCTCCGGCCCGCATTTCCGCGACTATCATCTGATGTTCGACGAGCAGGCTGCCGAAATTCTCGCCACGACCGACCTGATCGCCGAGCGCGTGCGCAAGACCGGCAATGTCACCCTGCGCTCGATCGGCGACATTTCCCGGCATCAGAGCCTCAAGGACAATGACGCCGATTTCGTCAGCCCGGCCGACATGCTCAAGGAATTGCGCGACGACAATCTGGCGCTGGTCGAAGCCTTCCGCGTCGTGAAGGCAGCGGCGGCGGACGCAGGTGACAATGCCACCGAAGGCGTCGTCGATGACTGGACCGACCAGGCCGAACAGCGCGCCTGGTTCCTGTTCGAAGCAGGCCGCGGCGCGTAACAGCAGGCTTATCGAAGCGCGCACGGGGCATGTCCCCTGCGCGCTTCGACCTTATTCTTCCGTGATCGGCGCGATCGCCAAGATCTCGACCGAATCCGCCTTCCCGGCAAAATCCACCGTCTCGCCAACGCCCGCGTCCATCATCGCGCGCGCCAGCGGCGAGGAAAAACTGATCCGCCCATCGGCAGGATCGGCCTCGTCATCGCCGACGATCATGACGCTCTTGTCCCGCCCGTTCAGGCGATAGGTCACACGGCACCCAAAGCTAACAGCCTCGCCATCAGCCACCGGCTGCAATTGCGCCGTCGCCCGCCTTGTAAGCCAATAGCGCAACAACCGCTTATGCTTCTTGGCGGCCTCCTCTTCCATGGTGCCGGTATCGACCGCTTCCAGCGTCGCTGCCATCTCCTGCGTCAGCCGCAGCCCACGCGCCGTCACCCAATTGGGACCGGGCGGCAGCGGCACCTCGAACTTGGGCTCCATATGCTCGTCATCGCCCTCACGGCGAAAGGCGACGCTCATCAAATCGCTCCGTACATCGTCGAAAACTCTCGCTAGAATATTTATATTGACCATTCGACAAAAAGTTTTAGGCATACATATATGGTTGGTAATTGTACTAATCATCGAAGCCGCCTCATGGGCGGTTTTTTTGTGCCTAAAGGATACGACGCCCGGTGGAACATCTTCCGTGGGTGTTGGCGCGCTTCCTGGCTTTGATCGTTCAAACTATCGCTACAGCAATTTCGGATCGGCGACGCATTTCGCGCAAGCGCCGACTCCGTTTTGAATGCGGCCTACTTCGGTTTGATTGGTCGAGCGCAGAGAAGTTCTCCGACACTCACTAACGTACCTCAGATTTTCGCTTCATGGGTGATTCTGAGCGCGATGACGCTCGCCCTAGGAATAAGCCTTAATCCTCATCGAACAATCCGGCCAATTGCTCCACCATCGTCCCGCCCAATTGCTCGGCATCCATGATCGTCACCGCCCGCTTATAATAGCGCGTCACATCATGGCCGATGCCGATCGCGACCAGCTGCACCGGCGACCTATTCTCGATCCAGTCGATCACCTGCCGCAAATGCCGCTCCAGATAGGTGCCGCTATTGACCGACAGGGTCGAGTCATCGACCGGCGCGCCGTCCGAAATCACCATCAGGATGCGCCGTTCCTCATGACGTGCGATCAACCGGCTATGCGCCCACAGCAGCGCTTCGCCGTCGATATTTTCCTTCAGCAACCCTTCGCGCATCATCAGGCCCAGATTCTTGCGCGCCCGCCGCCACGGGTCATCCGCCTTCTTATAGACGATATGGCGCAGATCGTTGAGCCGCCCCGGCATCGGCGGACGCCCCGCCGCCAGCCACTCCTCGCGCGCCTGCCCGCCCTTCCACGCGCGCGTGGTAAAGCCCAATATCTCGGTCTTGACCCCGCACCGCTCCAGCGTGCGTGCCATGATGTCGGCGCTGATCGCCGCGATGCTGATCGGCCGCCCGCGCATCGATCCTGAATTGTCGATCAGCAGCGTCACCACTGTGTCGCGAAACTCGGTATCGCGCTCGATCTTGTAGGTCAGCGACCGGGTCGGGTCGATGATGACCCGCGCCAGCCGCGCCGCATCCAGCATCCCCTCATCCTGGTCGAAATCCCATGACCGCGATTGTTGCGCCATCAACCGCCGTTGCAGCCGGTTGGCCAGCTTGGTCACCGCCCCCTGCAAACTCACCAATTGCTGGTCGAGGAAGCCGCGCAGACGAACCAGCTCCTCCTCGTCGCACAGCTCGTCGGCAGTGACGATCTCGTCATGCTTGAGCGTATAGGCTTTATAATCGAAGCCCGGCGGCAGGTCGGACATGGGCCGGTTGGGACGGACCGGCATCATGCCTTCCTCGCCCATATCGTCCGCGCCCGCATCGCTGTCGGCGTCGAACTCGTCGCTATACTCGGTCTCGCCGTCCTCGGTATCGCCGCCCTGATCCTCGGCGCGGGCTTCGGCATTCACGTCGCTGTCGCCCGACTCGTCCTGTCCCGAATCGCCGTCCTCCGACTGCTCCTCATCCTCGTCGCCCTCATCCTGGGCTTCGGGTTCGTCGGTATCGGGCGGCACATCGGCATCGATCAGCTGGAGATGCTCCAGCATCGCGGTGGTCAGCTTCTGGAAGGCGCGCTGATCGTCGATCGCCAGCGCCAGCGCGTCCAGATCATGCCCGGCGCTGTCCTCGATCCACTGATCGACCATCGCGACGCCCGCCGCGACATCCTTCGGGATCGCCTGACCCGTCAGCCGCTCGCGCACCTTGAGCGCCAGCGCGGTGGACAAGGGCACCTCGTCCGCCGACCGCGCCCGGCGAATAGCATCGGATTTCAGCCGCATGTCGAGCGCATGGTTGAGGTTGGCGCGCACCCCCGCCATCGCCCTCGACCCGATCGCCTCGACCCGCGCCTGCTCGACCGCATCGAACACCGCGCGCGCCACTGCCTCGCCCGGCGCTGAAGACCCGTGAATCTTCGCGTTATGATAGCGCAGCTTCAGCGCATTGGCGTCGGCAAAACCCCGCGCCAGCGCGACCTGATCGGCGGGCAGATTGCGCCCCGGCGTCGGCACCTTGATCGCCTTGCCCGCCACATGCGGCGCGTCGGCGGTAAAACCCACCTCCACCTCGGCATCACGCGCAATCGACCGCGCCGTGCCGGACAGCACATCCTTGAAAGCATCGATGGGGGAGCGTTCGGTCATGGCAGATCCTTGAGCGCCGCGACGCAGGCTGCGCGAAGCGGCGGAAGGTCTCGCCGGATCGTCGTGAAAATATAGGTCGGATTGATGTCGTCATAGGCATGGCGCAGCATATTGCCCAGCCCACGGACGGCGCGCGCCGGAATGGTGGGGGCAATCTCCTGCATCCGCGCCTCGCCGATCTTCACGGTCGCTTCGATGATCCGCTCCAGACAGCGTTCGCTCGCGTCGATCGTTTTGCGATCCGCAACGAACGCCTCGACCGCCATCCCGGCCAGATACAGGTCGATCGCATCGATATTGTCGATGATGTCGGTCAGCCTTTGCGACTCCCGCCTAGAAGACACGAAGGCGATCCCGGTCGATCTCAGCCTGAAACCGCGCCTTACGCGCAGGCTCGCTCACAAAATCGACGGCCACACCCAGCAGTTCGCGGACCCGCTCGCTGATACCGGCCAATTCGAACAGGCCGATCCGCCCGTCATCCACCAGCCGCGCGGCAATATCGACGTCCGAATCCGGTCGCTGCTCGCCCCGCGCCGTCGATCCGAACAGCGACAGGCTCACTACGCCCATGGCGCGCAATTCGGCTTCATGGGCTTTCAACCGGGCAATGGCGGTGCTGCTGTCCATCACTCTTATATAGCCTCAAGCCATGCCGGGAACCAGCGTCCCACCATCAGCCTTCCGGGTCGCCGGTGCGCGGCACGGCGATCGTCTCGATCTGCGTCTCGACTTGCGCCATCAGCTTGTGGATCGGGCATTTCGCCGCCACCGCGATCAGCGTCTCATGCTGTTCGTCGGTCATCGGCCCGGTCAGCGCGATGCGCGTGGTCAGCTTGTAGAGGCCCTTGCGCTCTTCGCTCGCATCGCGGATCACGCCGACATGAATGCCCTCGACCGGAATGGCATTGCGCTGCGCATACCATAGCATCGTCATTGCCTTGCAGGTGCCGAGCGCCGCATCATAGAGGTCATGCGGGTCCGGGCCGTCATCGCCGCCATCGGGCGCGGCCATATCGGCGACGATCTCATGCCCCCTGATGCTGATCATGTGCGCCGTCCCGTCCGGCGCGATCCGCTCGACGACGATCATCAGGCGGCCCGACCGGCCACGCTTTCGGGCAGATCCTTGCCGAACACGCGCTGATAATATTCCGCCACCAGCGCCCGCTCCGCCTCGTCGCATTTGTTGAGGAAGCTCAGGCGGAAGGCGAAACCGACATTCTTGAAGATCAGCGCATTCTGCGCCCAGCTGATCACCGTGCGCGGCGACATCACGGTCGAAATATCGCCGTTGATGAAGCCCTGCCGCGTCAGTTCGGCGACCTTGATCATATTCTCGACTTCCTTGCGGCCGCCCTCATGATCATATTCGCCGGACTTGGCCAACACCACCTGCGCTTCGGTCGCGGCGGGCAGATAGTTGAGCGCCACCACCAGGTTCCAGCGGTCCATCTGACCCTGGTTGATCTGCTGCGTGCCATGATAAAGGCCGGTCGTATCGCCCAGGCCCACCGTATTGGCGGTCGCGAACAGGCGGAAATAGGGGTTGGGCCGGATCACGCGATTCTGGTCGAGCAAGGTCATCTTGCCATCGGTTTCCAGCACGCGCTGGATCACGAACATCACGTCGGGACGGCCCGCATCATATTCGTCGAACACCAAGGCGACAGGCCGCTGCAAGGCCCAGGGCAGCAGCCCTTCCTTGAACTCGGTAACCTGCTGCCCTTCTTTCAGGACGATGGCGTCGCGGCCGACCAGGTCGATACGGCTGATATGCGCGTCCAGGTTGATGCGGATGCACGGCCATTTCAGGCGCGCGGCGACCTGCTCGATATGGCTCGACTTGCCGGTGCCATGATAGCCCTGCACCATGACGCGGCGATTGAAGGCAAAGCCCGCCAGGATCGCCAGCGTGGTGTCGGGATCGAACACATAAGCGGGGTCGAGGTCGGGCACGCGCTCGTCGGCCTGCGAAAAGGCCGGGATCTGCATGTCGACATCGATGCCGAACATATCGCGCGCGTTCACAAACCGATCGGGGGCATCCAGCAGCGTTTCGGCGCGGGTATCGGGCTGGACGTTGGAAATATCGTTCATCGGGTCATCATCTTCCTGCGAGTCATGCCAGCCCTAACCGATCCAGGAAGGCTATGTCGAGACAATGGGGTCTGGACCTACGCGGATCAAGCGGCCCATTCGGCCAGATTGGCTTCCTGTCCGATCAACGCAAGCCCATGGGCGATGGAGGTCAGCTCGCCGCCGCTGGCAATCCGTGCCTCGCCGAAGCGCTTGCGAAAGATAGCGCGAATGGCCGGGATCAGCGACGATCCGCCGGTCAGGAACAGCCGATCGATCGCATCGGGCGTCACCCCCGCCTTGGCCAGCGCCGCGTCCACCGTCGCTTCGATCCGCGCAATGTCGGGCGCGATCCACGCCTCGAAATCGCGCCGCTGCACCAGTTGCTCTATCTCCAGCCCGCCGCCCGAAAAGCGGAAGGTCGCACTGTCCGCGTCGGACAAGGCGCGCTTGAGCGACCCCACCGCATCATAGAGCGGATAGCCCAATTCCTTTTCGATCACGGTGATCATCCGGCCGATCGCCGCCGGGTCGGTCGCCGCTTTCTTCAGCCGCGCCAGTTCGTCCATCGTCCGCCGATTGCGCATCAGCGCCAGGCGCGACCAGTCGGCGAAATCGGCGAAATGGCTGCGCGGTATCTCCAATGTCTTGCCGAACGACTGATAACTGCCGCCCTTGCCCAGCATCGGCAGCACCAGATGGTCCATGATCCGATAATCGAATCGGTCGCCCGCTATGCCGATGCCCGCCGACCCCAGCGGCACGCAGCGTCGCGCGGCACCGGGGGCTTCCACCCGCACGATCGAAAAATCGCTGGTGCCGCCGCCGAAATCCGCGACCAAAATCGTCGCGGGTTCGGTCAGGCGGCTGGCATAGCTGAACGCTGCGCCCAGCGGTTCGTAGACATAATGAATGTCGGTGCCGAACCCGGCGAACATCGCGTCATAGCGTTTGCGCGCCAGCGCTTCGTCGGGCCTTGATCCGGCATATTCCACCGGCCGTCCCACCACGATCCGCTCCGGCCGCGTCGCCAGCGCGCCGCCTGCATGATCGACCATGCGCGCCAGGAACATCGCGCCCAGCTCCTCGAACCGGAACCGCTTTTCGAACACATTGGCGGTTTCGAAGATCGGGCTGGCGGCCACCGACTTGAACGACTGGAGAAAACGGCTGTCTTCGGGATATTCCATATATTCGGCGATCGCCCACGGCCCCGCCTCATGCGCCAATCCGCCTTTGGCCCCTTCCTCATGCCAGAAGCACAAGGCCGATCGAAACACCGCGCCGGTCGCTTGATCGCCGACAAAGTCCACCAGATCCGACTGCTGGCCGTTCGCGACGGCGACGACGCTGTTGGTCGTGCCGAAATCTAGGCCCAGCGCGCGCGGCACATCCTGCATGATTCATCTCCGGGGAAGGGGGCTGCGCGCTATGACAGCAGCGCCGTGTGCCCGCAAGGCTAGCCTCTGTCCTACAAGGCCGCCGATCGCTATAAGCATAGAGTGTCGAGGCCAGAGGCAGTGTAATAAAATTACGAGTGAGCGAACGAAAATATCGAAAACAGCGGGAAATATGCGAAGCTAAGCGAAAACCGCCGCCTTGCGTAAATGGGCATAGGCCTGGATCACGCCCTGCAACGCGCCCTCATGGCTGCGGTCGCCGCCATTATGGTCGGGGTGATAGCGGCGCAGCAATTGGGTATAGCGCGTCCGCAGCGCCTTGCGGTCGGTATCGATGCCCAGCCCCATGACGCCCAGGGCCTTGCGATCCTCGACCGACAGAAATTGGCCATCCTGCCGCACCTGCGCATCGGCACGCGCTTTAGCCATCCGTTCCTTGAACTTCGCGCCGATCGCATCGAGCGGATCGACAAAATCGGCCCATTTGGGCGAAGGACTATGCGCATTGGCGGAAAAGGCGCGCGTCTCCCGCTCCCACCCGGCATAGGGGCGCTGCGCCGCCGCGATCTCGTCCGGCGTCATGCCGGTGAAGAAATTATAGCCCTGGTTGAAGGCTTTGACATGGTCGAGGCAGAACCAGCGCCAGCGTGGCCCCTCGTCCCCAGGCCGCGCGCTGCCTTCCGCCGGGGGCGCGCGGAATTCGCCGGGTTCCGGGCATCCGGGCGCCGCGCAGGGGCGGTCGCCTTCCACCCGGCCATGAAAGCGGTTGAAACGACGGTTCGAGAAAGGGTCGGTCGACAAACTTGTCCTGATGCATGACGCGGCAAAGCGTTTATATAGGGGACATGACCCAGATTCTGAAAGGCCCCGTGGCCACCGAAATCGAAGCGCGGCTGCGCGACGCCCTGAACCCGCAACAGCTCGCCGTGATCGACGACAGCGAAAAGCATCGCGGCCATGCCGGGCATGACGGGTCGGGCGAAAGCCATTTCACCGTCGACATCGTCGCTGATCGCTTCGCCGGGCAAAGCCGCGTCGCGCGTCAGCGTCTCGTCAACGCCGCGCTGGCTGATCTGCTGCGCGACAAGGTCCACGCGCTGGCGATCAAGGCCCGCGCCCCCGGAGAAGCCTGATGACCCTGGACGACCTCATCCTGCAAAGCATCGCGCCCACCACCCATAATCTGGGCGATTTCAAGGTCCACCGCTCGCTCCCAACCAAGGGACGCACGATGGTCGGCCCCTTCATCTTCTTCGATCAGGCTGGCCCGGCGAAACTGGATGCAGGCCATGGCATCGACGTGCGCCCCCATCCGCACATCAACCTGTCTACCGTCACCTATATGTATGAAGGCGCCTTCCTCCACCGCGATTCGCTGGGCACCGAGCAACTGATCGAAGCGGGCGCGATCAACCTGATGACCGCGGGCAAGGGCATCGTCCATAGCGAACGCTCGCCCGACGACGAACGGGCGAAGGCCTCCAAATTGTCCGCGATCCAGACCTGGCTGGCTTTGCCCGACGCGCTGGAAGAAATGGACCCGGCCTTCGAGCATGTCAGCGAAGCCGGCCTGCCGGTGATCGAGGACGGGCTTGTCCGCGCGCGCGTCATCATGGGGTCGCTCTGGGGCGAAACCTCCCCGGTCACCAGCTATGCGCAGACCATCTATGCCGACATCCAGCTGGCACCCGGCGGCCGCATCCCGATCGACCCGTCGGCCGATGAACGCGGCATCTATGTCTCTGGCGGCGATGCCGCACTCGATGGCATGATGCTGACGCCACAGACGCTCTACGTTCTGCGCCCCGGCACCCGCGCCACTTTGATGAGCGTCGATGGCGGCCGCGTGATGCTGTGCGGCGGCGAAGCCTTCACCTCGCCCCGCCATGTCTGGTGGAATTTCGTGTCCTCCCGCCCCGACCGGCTGATGCAGGCCCGCGAAGACTGGGAAGCGCTCCGCTTCCCCCTCATCCCCGGCGACGATCAGGAGTTCATCCCCATCCCGCAAGGCCGACCCAAAACGGTAAGCTACCCCTGAAAAACCCCGTCATCCCCGCGAAGGCGGGGACCCATCTCCCGACATCAAATCTGCCGATAGGTTAGGAGATGGATTGCCGCCTGCGCGGCAATGACGGCGTATCAAGGCTCATCCTACTGCACGAAGGTCAGCGACAAATTCTCGGCATTTTTGGGAATGTCGATCCGGCTCTCATTGATCGACGCTTCTTCGCCCGGCTTCAACCGGGCCTTGTCGGCCTTGGTGGTCCAACTGAACACCAACCTATTCTGCCGGTCGCGCAACTGTACCAGCACCGGCGGCACCGGCAGCGCCTGCGTCCCGCTGTTCACGATCCGCGCGCCAAAGGCGAAATATTCCTCGCCCGTCGGCAGCTTGCGCCGCTCGGCGGGTTTGGAAAGGTAGAATAGCAGATCGGGATCGCCCTCTTCGGCGACCAGTCCCATGCTGACCGCCCATCCCGGCGGCCCGAAATAATAGAGCGCGCCGCCCGCCGCTGCCACGATCAGGGCAAAGGCGACGGCAGCATAGGTCCATAATTTCAGGACATTGCGGCGGCGCTTGACCGGCGCGGCAGGCGCGGGTTCGCTGTCCTCCACCCGGCTGACGGGCGCACCGGCATAGATGTCGTCGAAGCGGTTGTTCGCGGGTGCCGAAGGCTCTGGCGCAACCGGCTCGGCGGCCTGCGTGTCTGGAACCGCCTCGACCGGCGGGGCCACGGGCGCTGGTTCCGGCGATGGCGGCACTGCCACCGGCGGCGGCGCGGCGTCCGCTGGCTCGTCCGCCCGTCCGGGCAGGATGGCAGGCTCCTGGAACCAGCTATGCTTGCAGGCGGCACATCGCACCTGGCGGCCATTCGGGCCGACGGCGCTGTCCGGCACGACATAGCGTGTCGCGCAATGGGGACATAGCAGGATCATGACGCTTCATAGGCATGGCAGGGACTCGCGCGCAAGCGGCAAGCATCGGGCATGTTACAGCTCTGTCATCCAGCCTCGCGACTCGGCCCTTTTCCCGGCGCGGGCTTTACGGCGACCTGTCCGCTGTGCCATGGCGGAGCTTCCGGGGAAGCAGGGAGCGCATGACGCGCCATCAATCTGACATGACGGCCATCGTCCAGTTCGAAAATGTCGGCCTGCGCTATGGTCTGGACAGTGAAACCCTGTCGGACGTCAGCTTTTCGCTGGCGGCCGGCGGATTCTATTTCCTGACCGGCGCGTCGGGCGCGGGCAAGACGTCGCTGCTCAAACTCCTCTATCTCGCCCAGCGGCCCAGCCGCGGCGTCATCCGCCTGTTCGGCGAAGATGTCGTCACCCTGCCGCGCACCCGCCTGCCCGGCTTCCGCCGCCGCATCGGCGTGGTGTTTCAGGATTTCCGCCTCGTCCCGCATCTGTCGGCCTATGACAATATCGCCCTCCCGCTCCGCGTGGCGGGGATGGAGGAGAAGGAGATCGACGCGCCCGTCGCTGAAATGTTGAGCTGGGTCGGCCTTGGCGATCGCGGCCAGGCGCGCCCCGCCACTTTGTCGGGCGGGGAGCAGCAGCGGGTCGCCATCGCCCGCGCCGTGATCGGCCGTCCCGAAATATTGGTCGCTGACGAACCGACCGGCAACGTCGATGCCGATATGGCGCGGCGGTTGCTGACCCTGTTCGAAGCGCTCAATCGCCTGGGCACCACCATCGTCGTCGCCACCCACGACCTGCCGCTGATGAGCCAGGTCACCGGCGCGCAGATGATGCGGCTGGACAAGGGACGGCTCGCCGATCCCACCGGATCGCTGCGCTATCCGGCCCGGTCCAGGCAGGCCGAATGAGCAGTTCGCGCGCCAGCCGCCGCGCCGCCGCCGCTGCGCGCCATCGCCTGCTGCCGGGCGGACGCCTCGCTGGACCCATGCCGTGGATCATCGCCATCATGATGTTCCTGACTGTCCTGTCGGCCGCCGCCGGGCTGGCGCTGGGCGCCGCTGTCCAGGCGATGAGCGCTGACCTTGCCGGACGCGCCAGCGTGCAGGTGGTGGAGGCTGATGCGGTCGTGCGCGACCGGCTCGCCGCCCGCACGCTCCAGGCGCTGCGCCAGGCCAGCGAAGTGCGCGCCGCAACCCCGGTCGATCCCGCTGCGCTCGCCGACCAGTTGCGTCCGTGGCTCGGCGAAGATGCCGCCAGTGCCGACCTGCCGGTGCCCGCGCTCATCGATGTGACGCTCACCCCCGGCGCGGCGCAGGCAAAGGTCGATCGGTTGCGCCGCCTGCTCGGCAGCATTGCGCCCAGCCTGCGGATCGAACCCCATGCCGCGTTCCTGCTCCCGCTCGCCGGACTGTTGACGGCGCTCGGCTGGCTGGCGGTCGGCGTCGTCGTGCTGATGACGGTCGCGACCGGCGCAGTCGTCGTGCTGGCGGCGCGCGCCGCGCATGACAGCCATCGCGGGACGATCGACGTGCTGCATCTGATGGGGTCGACCGATGTGCAGATTGCCCGGCTGTTCCAATGGCGCATCGGCCTCGACGCGCTGCTGGGCGGCGTGCTGGGCTTTGCCTTTGCGGTTGCCACCCTTCTCGTCATCGGCCTGCGCCTCGATGCGACCGGCTCCGACCTGCTGGGCGCGGTGGCGCTGGACGGAACCGGCTGGGCGCTGCTCGCGCTGTTGCCGGTGGCGGGTGTCCTCCTCGCCGTCCTCACCGCGCGCTGGACCGTGCTGCGCGCGCTGGGCCGCGCGCTGTGATCGTCCGGTTGCTGGCCGTCAGCCTGCTGGGCTGGATGCTGGGCTTCATCTGGTTCGCGGTGCTGCTGCCCCAGCCGCTCGACAGCCGCCCGACAGACGCCATCGTCGTCCTGACCGGCGGGGCCGGGCGGATCGACCGGGGCATCGCCCTGCTGGAAGCCGATACCGCCAAGCGGATGCTGATCTCCGGGGTCGACCGCTCCGTGCGTCCGGGCGAACTGGCGGCCGAATATGATACGCCCGAAGCGCTGTTTGCCTGCTGCATCACGCTTGGCCGCGAAGCGATCGACACCCGCTCCAACGCGATCGAGACTGCCCGCTGGCTGGAGCGCCGCGATTACAAGACCGTGCGGCTCATCACCACCGACTGGCATATGCGCCGCGCCGCGCTGGAGTTGCGGCAGGCGTTGCCGGAGCGGGTCGCGATCGTCTATGACGCGGTGCCCAGCCGCCCTAGCCTGACGATATTGGTGCGCGAATATAATAAATATCTGTTGCGGCGCGGGGCTGCGCTGCTCGGCATCTGACAAAGGCGCATATCCGCTCATGCTTACCGCGATCCGCTCGCTCGCCTTCACGCTGGTCTTCTATTCCGGCAGCCTGTTCTTCGTGCTGGCGGCCCTGCTGCTGGGGTCTTTCAGTACCGAGGCGGTGCTGCGGATCGGGACGGGCTGGAGCCGCTTCCATCGCCTGTGCGCGCATTGGCTGCTGGGGCAGAAGGTGAAGGTCGTCGGCGACCTGCCGCTTGGTCCCTATCTCTATATCGTCAAGCATGAATCGATGTTCGAAACGATCGACATGCTCTGCCTGTTCGATCGTCCGGCGGTCGTCGCCAAGCGGGAATTGCTCGACATTCCGCTCTGGGGCCGCGTCGCCCAGCGCTATGGCCTTATCCCCATCGAGCGCAGCGGCGGAGCGAGCGCCATGCGGGTGCTGCGCGCCGCCGCACGCGAGGCCAATGCGCAGGGGCGGGCGGTGTGCGTCTTCCCCGAAGGCACCCGCGTCCCCCATGGCGAAGCGCCACCGCTCAAGGCCGGTTTTGCCGGCCTCTACGTCCTGCTCGGCCTGCCGGTCGTGCCGATTGCGATCGACAGCGGCCGAGTGTCGCCGCGCGGCAAATTCCTCAAACGATCGGGCACCATCACCTATAAGGTGGGGGAGATCGTCCCGACCGGCCTCGACCGGCGCGAGGCCGAAACCCGTGTCCATGCCGCGATCAATGCGCTGAACCCGCCATCCGCTTTGTCTCAGTGAGCGCGGCCGAAATCCGGCTTCGCGTCATCCTGCCCCTGTTCGATGATCGAGCGGCGAATGTCGCGGGTGTGGGTGAAGAGGTTGAACAAAGCGTCGCCGTCATTCCAGCGGATCGCCCGCTGCAGCGCGGATAGATCCTCCGAAAAACGCTGCAGCATTTCCAGCACCGCATCCTTGTTCGCCAGGAACACGTCGCGCCACATGGTCGGGTCGGACGCCGCAATGCGGGTGAAGTCGCGAAAACCGCCGGCCGAATATTTGATCACTTCGGACTGGGTGACATTTTCCAGGTCGCTCGCCGTGCCGACGATGGTGTAGGCGATAAGGTGCGGCAGGTGGCTGGTCACCGCCAGCACCAGGTCATGATGCGCCGGGTCCATCAATTCGACATCCGCCCCGACCCTCCGCCAGAGTTCGGCGACCCGCTCGACCGCTGCCGGATCGGCATCGGCGGGGGGCGTGACGATGCACCAGCGGCCCTTGAACAGCGTGGCGAAGCCCGCTTCCGGCCCGCTATTTTCGGTCCCCGCGACGGGATGCGCCGGAATGATCGTCCGCCCCGGCAGCGCGGCGGCAAGCTGCGCCAGCACATCGGCCTTGCACGACCCCACATCGCTGACGATCGCATCGGCGGGCAGATCGTCGGCAATCTCGGTGGCGACCATGCCCATCGCGCGGACGGGAACGCACAAGATCACCAGATCGGCGTCGGTCACCGACGCGCCCGCCGTGTCCGTGACATCGTCGCACAGGTCGATGCGCCGCGCTGTGTCGCGCACCTGCGGGTCGGCGTCATGGCCCGTCACCCGCACCGTGGGCATGTTCGCCCGGATCGCGCGGGCGAGCGAGGAGCCGATCAGCCCCAGGCCGATGATGGTGACGCGAGCGAAAGGCAGCATCCTCAGGCCGCTTCCGCCATGGCGCGCAGCTTGGCGGCGACGGCGCGGGTCTGCGCCTTGGTGCCGATGGTGATGCGCAGGCCGTTGGGCAGCCCCTGGCCGGGCAGCCAGCGGGTCGCATAGCCCTCGTCCCACAACCCCTTCATCGCCGCTTCGGCGGTCAATTTGCCGTCGAACAGGATCAGCAGGAAATTGGTCTTGCTCGGCACGACGCGCAGGCCATGGTTGGACAGGGCGCCGATTTCGCCCGCCAGCCATTCGCGCCAGCGCGCATTATGCGTCCGGCTCGATTCGACCCAGGCGCTGTCGTTGATTGCGGCGATGGCCGCCGCCTGTCCCGCCGTCGTCACATTGAACGGCGCGCGGATGCGGTGGAGAATTTCGATGATCGCCGGGCTGGCATAGCCCCAGCCGATCCGCTCGGCCGCGAGGCCATAGATTTTCGAAAAGGTGCGCGTGACCAATATGTTGGTGGCATTCTTCGCCAACTCCAGGCCGCCATCATCCTCGCCCGCGTCGAGATATTCGGCATAGGCCTGGTCCAGCACCAACAATATGTCGGGGCGCAGGCCCGCATGCAGCCGGGCAATTTCTTCGCGGCCTGTCATCGTGCCGGTGGGGTTGTTGGGGTTGGCGAGGAACACGACCTTGGTCTTGTTGGTCACCGCGGCCAGCAGCGCGTCCACGTCGGTCGCATAATCCTTGTCGGGCGCGATCACCGGCGTCGCGCCGACCCGGCGAGCGGCAATGTCATAGACCGCAAAACCATAGCGCACATAAAGTATCTCATCGCCCGGCCCGGCATAGGCGGAGGCGGCGATGTGCAGCAGCTCGTCCGACCCCGTGCCATAGATGATCTGCGCCGGGTCCAGCCCATGCACCGCGCCGATCGCCTCGCGCAACCGGGTCGCGGCGGGATCGGGATAGCTGGCAAGATCGGCGGTCGCCGCAACCAGCGCGGCCCGCGCGGCAGCGCCAGTGCCCAGAGGATTTTCATTGGCCGACAGCTTGATCAGCGGGCGGCCATCGTCGGCGGCGGATTTACCGGGGATATAGGGCGAAATGCCCAGGATCCAGTCCTTGGGAGCGGGATATGTCATGCCCGCGCTTTAACGCCTTCCGCGCCAAAGGCAAAGCGGCAGACCGCGCGGGGGTTTTGGGGTGTTTAGGGTGACAGCGCGACTTTGAAGGGGCAGCCGTCGCAGGCGACCAATTTCAGGCATCCCCCCCGGCCTAGCTTAAAAGCCTCCTGCGGACGGTCTGCCTGTTTAGGCAAGGCCGACTTGGGGAAGCGATTTCAAAAATACGCAACGCTTGTTGCGAATTCATGATAGGAGTGGCGCAAGTCGACAAGCGTTTCCTGAAGAAGCGCCACTCCCCGGATCAGCTTTCACCTCCGCAAGCTTGCCGGTCAGGCCCAATGGGAATGATATGACGACCGACCACTATCCCGACCTGACGCAGAATTTAGGCTTGGCTCTTCTTGCCTGTTCCAACGCACCTGCCCTTCTGTTGAATGGCGAAATGGGCGTTATCGGTGCCAGCGAGTCATTCTATCTCGCCTTTCCTTTGAAGCCTGAAAATGTTGCCGGCCACTGCCTTTTTGAGTTGGGGGCAGGCGAATGGGACGTGCCGCAGCTTCGATCGCTCATGAATGCCACCCTTGGCGGTTATGCGCGGATCGAGGCCTATGAGATGGATTTCGGATCGGGCACCCCGCGCCGTCTCGTGTTGAATGCCCGCAAGCTCGATTATGGCAGTGCCGATCAAACCCTCCTTCTGCTGACCATCACCGATGTCACGGAGGCACGGATCAGTGAGAAGCTCAAAGACGATCTGCTGCGCGAAAAAGCCATATTGCTGCAAGAGATCCAGCATCGCGTCGCCAACAGCCTCCAGATCATCGCAAGTGTCCTGATGCAAAGCGCGCGTCAGGTGCAATCCGAGGAAACACGCGGCCATCTGACCGACGCCCACAACCGTGTCATGTCGATTGCGGCCGTTCAGCAACAGCTCACGGCCTCGCGCATTGGGGAGGTGGAATTGCGCAGCTACTTTACCCAGCTTTGCCAGAGTCTTGGCGCTTCGATGATCCACGATCATAAAAGACTGTCGCTGGGTGTCACCGTCGATGAAAGCCGGGTGAGTGCGGATATTTCCGTGAGCCTTGGCCTGATCGTCACAGAACTCGTCATCAATGCCCTCAAGCACGCTTTCCCAGGAGACCGGCAGGGCAAGATCGAAGTCGATTATCATTCCGAGGATTCGAACTGGAATCTGTCCGTCAGCGACGACGGCATCGGCACAGTCGATACATTGGGTGCCGCGAAATCAGGACTTGGAACAAGTATTGTCGAAGCGCTCGCCGATCAGTTGGGAGCCAAGATCGACATTCAGGACGGGGATCCCGGACTCATAATTTCCATCATTCACAATAAGAAAAGCGCTGAACTTTCGCCACCTGCAAAGGCGGCCTGAACCCAGGCCACGACGGGACATTCCCTTGTCGACGGGCCGGGTTTGACCCCGCGCCTCTCAGCTCAAGCGTTCGATATCTTCGGTAGGGGCAAGACTCATACCCAAGTTGAACAGTGCCGGCGGAACACGCAGGGAACGCGAGCTGGTAAGTATTTGATTTTGCTAGGCGTGGGTTTGGGGGCAAAACCGGATGTG
>MIAK01000038.1:0-83597 GCA_001829085.1 Sphingomonadales bacterium RIFCSPLOWO2_12_FULL_63_15
GGCGGTGACATCCGTAGGGTGAATCAGCCAATCGACCTCCGCGCAATACTTTTCTGCCAACCCCGTGAGCAATTACTTTTCGTTCACATTCGCCTCGATGGCTGCTGCCACATTATTCTTCTGGTTTGGACGATCGCAGGTCGGGCCGGCCTATAAGACGGCATTGACAATAACGGGATTGGTCACGGCGATCGCAGCCTATCATTATTACCGCATTTTCGAGAGCTGGTCGGAAGCTTATGCTTTGACCGACGGTGTCATCACGGCGAGCGGCGTCGCCTTCAATGACGCCTATCGCTATGTCGACTGGCTGTTGACGGTCCCGTTGCTGCTGATCGAACTGGTGCTGGTGATGCGCCTGTCGCAAAGTGCGACGGTGTCTACGTCGGTCCGCCTGGGTTCGGCTGCGGCGCTGATGATCATCCTGGGCTATCCGGGCGAAATTGCCGACAACAACAGCACGCGGGCCTTGTGGGGCACCTTGTCGTCCATTCCCTTCCTCTACATCGTGTGGGAATTGTTCAAGGGGCTGGGCGATGCGATCGAGCGGCAGCCGGCAAGCGCGCGCGGGTTGATCAAGCAGGCGCGATTGCTGACCTTCGCGTCATGGGGCTTTTATCCCATCGTCTACATGATCCCCTACACCAACCTCGCCGGCGGTGCCGTCGAAACGGGCGTGCAGATCGGCTACACCATTGCCGACCTTATCGCCAAGGCTGGTGTGGGCATCCTCGTCTACATGATCGCCGTGCGCAAATCGGCGGCCGAATATGGTGAGCCGGGCAAGCCCGCCGCCGTAACGGCGACGCATTGAGACCGGCTATGAACCGGCAGGTTGCAACTAACCTGCCGGTTCATGCCAAGGATAGAAGCATGGATCACAGCCCGACCCGGTTTGACGACTGGCGTATCGCGAGCCTGTTGATGGCGACGATCGGCATCATTTGTCTCTATCAATTCGGCCTGATGGTCGACACCGCCACGATGACAGCGCTCTCGTCGGCGGCTTTGCTTATCGTCGGTATGCCGCATGGCAGTTTCGATCTCGCGTTGCTGCAAAATGGGTCATCGGCCCAAGGGATATTCCGCTCCCGTGTTGCGCTGATCAGCCTGTATCTGGCTTGCGCTGCGGCGATGTATCTCTTGTGGCGCGTGGCGTCGGTCGCGGCGTTGACGGCATTCATCCTCATGTCGGTCATCCACTTTGCCGAGGATTGGGACGAATGCGGTTCCTCCTTCATTGCGGCGGGCATGGCGCTTGCGCTGCTTTCCGCGCCATCGTTGCTGCATGGCGATAGCCTTGGCCCCTTGTTCACGACCTTGTCCGGTCAAGCCTCTGCCGCCGTGCTGGCCGATTGCCTGCTGCTTGTGGCGCCCACCATGCTGCTGCTGGCCATGGTCGGTGTCGCCATGTTATGGCGCATTGGTCGGCGCAAGCCGGCGCTTTCGGCGGCCTGCGCGCTCACGGCCATGCTCGTGCTACCGCCAGTGCTCGGCTTTGCGCTCTTTTTCTGTCTTGTCCATTCGCCCATTCAGTTTCGCGCTCACGCCGCAGCGCTTGGCTTACGGGGCATCAGCCAGTGGGGCGGGATCGTCATTCCGCTAACGCTTGGCGGATTGGGCATTGCCGTTGCCATCTTCGCTTTGGGGAGCGGGAAGTCCCTGACCGACAGCATTTTTGTCAGCAGCTTCATGGCCCTGTCGGTCCTCACCGCGCCGCATATGGCCGTGCCCGTGATCCTTCGGATGGCACAGGGTCGCCAACCATCCGCAAATCTTTAATAAGAAAATTTGCAGCTTCGCTCAAATGCGACGGGCAACTGGGTGGTCTGGCTTAGGGGGAGCGATGCCCGATAGTCACATTCGCAAACAGCCGGGTGGATGTCCGCGAGATTGACGCTGCCTGCGTCTTCTGGCCGAAATCTACGCTGAAGACGTTGAACCCGTCGTCGCTAAAATGACCACCGGGCCGTCCTTTTCGGCTTCGTCATGGGCCTTATGGTCGCGATGCTGTGCCGCGCGTCACCAAACTCGGCCTTATCCCGCAATACGACAGAGTGGTTGCGAACAGATTTAACCCACCAGAAGGCACGGCCTCTCCGTTGTGATGCCCAATGTTCGAAGCATAGTTTTTCATCACCCCAGACCGGTTCGCCGATTCCTCTCCTAGAAGTCAGTAAAGTGAGAGGAAGATATGCGCATGTCGTCGAAATATTATCTGCTATTGAGCGTCGCGACTTGGGCCCTTGCGCCCGCTGCCATGGCCAAAGATGCCTCCGATGCCCAAGGTGCCATCACGACCGGCGAAGCCACTAAAAGGTCGGTCAGCAAACCCAAGGCCGAAGCAACCTTTTCCACCGGCGTCGCCAAAGGGCGGGATCGCCTCGATAGTGCGACCTCGACAAGTTCGCTCCAGGCAGACGAGATCCAGAAAATCGGGGCGCGCTCGCTCGCCGAGATTTTCCGCAGCATCCCTGGAATCAGGACCGAATTCTCGACCGGAGAGGCCAATGGCAGCTATACGATCCGTGGCCTGCCCCTCGCGTCAGGTGGTTCCAAATTCATGCAAATCCAGGAAGACGGCTTGCCCGTCCTCGAATTTGGCGACTTCTTCAATGTGGCTTCGGACCTTTTCATCCGGGCCGACACCAACCTCTCTGCGATCGAGACAATCCGGGGCGGTTCGGCATCGACCTTTGCGTCGAACTCACCAGGCGGTGTGATCAACCTGATCTCGAAGACCGGCGATGTGGAGGGTGGTGCCATCGAACTGACGACTGGCATCGACTATGACACGAAGCGGCTCGACTTCGACTATGGGGGCAGGATCAACGACACGTTGCGTTTTCATATTGGCGGCTTTTATCGCACGGGCGAAGGACAGCGCGCCGTCGGCTTCAACGCCTATCAAGGCGGCCAGCTGAAATTCAACATCACCAAGCAGTTCGCCGCCGGCTATATTCGCCTATCGGCCAAATATCTGGATGACCGGGCACCCGCTTATCTGCCTGGGCCGATCCAGATCACGGGGACGAATGCCAACCCGACCTATTCCAGCTTCGAGAATTTCGATGTTCGCCGCGACTCCGTTCAGTCGCGCTACATTACCAGCTTCCCCACGCTCGACGGCAATAACCAGCCGATCAATGTGCCGATGCGCCAAGGCCTGAGTGCGTTGGTGAAGTCGGTCGGCCTCGAATCGCAATTTGATATCGGCGATTGGACCATCACCGGGCGCACGCGCTATTCGAAGATTTCGGGCACCACCATCCGTGATCTCGTCGCGAACATCTATCCGGCCAACGGGCTACCCGCGTCGCTGGGGGCAGGCACTGGCACACTTAGCTATGCCAACGGCCCCAATATCGGTCAGGTCATCACGCCCGCAGACAATATAAATGGCAACGGCCTGATCGGCGCGACATCGCTGTCCAAAATCGACGTCCGTTCGCTCGACAATTTTACCGGTGACATCCGTGCAACACGCGTTTTCGACCTTGGCCAGGGCAAGTTTACCTTGACCGGCGGCATGTACAAGGCGGTTCAGGATCTCACATCGGACTGGCTCTACTCCAATATCACGCAAGATCTGAACGGCGGCGGCAATTCGGCGTTGATCAACTATACCAATGCAGCCGGCGTGCCGCAGAGCCAGGACGGCTTTCTGGGCTTCACACGGTCGGGCAGCACCGGCTTTTTCCGCCGCACCTACGACGTGCAATATGATGTCACGGCCCCCTATGGGTCGGTCAACTACCATATCGGCAGGATCGCGATTGGCGGCAGCATCCGTTACGATATGGGCAAGGTGAGGGGCCAGTTGTTCGGGTCCGATCTGGGCGGCGGACGGGTGGGGACAACCTCCTACGACTTTAACGGTGATGGGGTGATTTCGGTCGCTGAGTCGAAGACCAATATCTTGCCCCTGACCCGCCCCGCGCCCGTGAATTATAATTATCATTATCTGAGCTATTCGACGGGCATCAATTTCCGCATCGCCGAGCCCTTGGCCGTGTTCGCGCGCTACAGCCGGGGTGCGCGCGCGAACGCCGATAAAGTGCTGTTCTCGTCAAAAGTCAGCGTCGTTGACGGCAGCATGCCCGATTCGGCCGACGGCGCGGACGTCGTCACCCAAGCCGAATTCGGCCTGAAGTTTCGCCGTCCGGGGATGACCTTCAATATCACCGGCTTCATCGCCAAGACAGAAGACACCAACGTCCAGGCCGGTGCCATCACAACTGATCGCAAATATCGCGCGCATGGTGCCGAAGTCGAAGCGGGCTTCCAACGCGGCCCCCTCAGCATTACCGGCGGCCTGACCTACACCGACGCCGAAATCGTCAGCGACCGGTTGAATGCAGCCGTGGCCGGGATGGTCCCGCGCCGCCAGCCAAAGCTGATCTATCAGGCGACACCGCAATATGAGAGCAGGCAACTGACCCTGGGTGCCTATATCGTGGGCAACACCAGCAGCTTTTCCCAGGATATCAATGCCCTCAAGATACCCGGCTATGTTCTGATCAACCCGTTCGTCCAGTACCGCCCCATCGACCGGCTGCAATTCATGGTCAACGTCAACAATGTGTTCGACAAGGTGGCGATCATCGAGATCAGCCAGACGAGCGTTCCAGCCAATGGTGTCGGTTGGGGACGGGCAGCCAATGGCCGCACGATTTCGGCATCGGTGCGCTACGCCTTCTGAACCGGGGCGGCCGGTTGAGCATATGGAAGCGTCGCTGGGTCGGGCGCGGCTTGATCGCCGCCCCGACCTATTTCTTCTTGCCGAAGTCCACGCTGACGACGTTGGAGCCGTCTTCACTGGTGACGACCGGGCCGTCATTTTCGGCTTCGTCATGCGGTTCGGGCAGGGCGTCGGTCTGCACCTGGAACTGCAGGGCGAAGTTGACGGCGGGGTCCACGAAGGCGGTGATCGCGGCAAAGGGGATGTAGAGATGGGCGGCGACCTGGTTGAAGGTCAGGCTCACCTCGACATGCTGGTCGCTGACCTTCAAATCCCAATATTTATTCTGCAGGACGATGGTCATTTCGTCCGGGAAGCGCTCGATCAGCCGCTTGGGGATGTCGACGCCGGGTGCCTGCGTCTTGAAGGTTATGTAGAAATGATGGGCGCCGGGCAGGCCGCCGCTGCGTTCTACCTCACCCAGCACGCGGCCGACCACGGCGCGCAGGGCTTCCTGCACGATTTCGTCATAGGGAATCAGGCTGTCGGGCAGGTCATCGCTCATGGCCCAATGTCCTAACGGCGCGAATCATGCGGTCAACCCCCGCACGCGCAGATTGCATGGCGCGCACCACACGCTATAGGGCAGCCATGCGCACGGCCGAGATTCACCGCAACACGGCGGAAACCCAGATCGACGTGACCGTCAACCTTGACGGCACTGGCCTCTATTCGGTGTCGACCGGCATCGGTTTCCTCGACCATATGATCGAACAATTGTCGCGGCATTCGCTGATCGACATGACCGTCAAGACGGTCGGCGACCTGCATGTCGACCAGCATCACACGACCGAGGATACCGGCATCGCCATCGGCGAAGCGGTGGCGCGGGCGCTGGGCGACAAGCGGGGCATCAGCCGCTATGGCAGCGTCTATTCGCCGATGGACGAGACGCTCAGCCGCGTGGCGCTCGACATTTCGGGTCGCCCCTGGCTGGTGTGCAAGCTGCCCTTCACGGTGCAGAAGATCGGCGAGTGGGATGCCGAGATGGTGGAGCATTTCTTCCACAGCTTCGCGCAAGCCGCCGGGATCACGCTGCATATCGAATTGCTCTATGGCGCGAACAACCATCATATCGTCGAAAGCGCGTTCAAGGGGCTGGCCCGTGCGCTGCGCCAGGCGGTCGAGATCGACCCGCGCAAGGCGGACGCGATCCCCTCGACCAAGGGAATGTTGTAAGGGATGACCATTGCCCTGATCGACTATGGCGCGGGCAATCTCCATTCGGTGCATAATGCCTTGCGCAAGGCGGGCGCACAGGATGTCGTCATTACCGCCGACGCTGATCTTGTCCGCCGGGCCGATCGCATCGTCCTGCCGGGCGTCGGGGCATTTCGCGCCTGTCGCGACGCGCTGGTGGCGATCCCCGGCATGGTCGAGGCGATGGGCGAGGCGGTGGGCAGCCGCGCGGTGCCGTTCCTCGGCGTATGCGTCGGGATGCAGTTGCTGGCGGATGCCGGCGAGGAATTCGGGCGGCATGAGGGGCTGGGCTGGATACCGGGTACGGTGCGGCTGATCGAACCGGCCGAGCCTGGCATCAAGGTGCCGCATATGGGCTGGAATGATGTGATCCTGCAGGGCGCGCCGCCGTTGCTGGAGCCGGGCGAGGCCTATTTCCTGCACAGCTATCATTTCGAAGCGACCGACCCGGCCCATGTCGCGGCGGTCACCAGCCATGGCGGCCCGCTGGTCGCGGCGGTGGCGCGCGATACGATCATCGGTTGCCAGTTCCACCCGGAAAAGAGCCAATCCTATGGCCTTTCCTATCTTTCGCGCTTTCTGGAGTGGTGTCCTTGAGCCTCATCGTCTTTCCCGCCATCGACCTGAAAAATGGCCAGGTCGTCCGCCTGGCCGAAGGTGATATGGACCGTGCCACCGTTTATGGCGACGATCCCGCCGCGCAGGCGATGCTGTTCGCGCAGGCCGGCGCGCAGCATATCCATGTCGTGGATCTGGACGGCAGCTTTGCCGGCCGTGCGGTCAATGCTGACGCGGTCGAGAAGATTGTCGAGGCGTTTCCGGGCCATGTGCAACTGGGCGGCGGCATCCGCAATCGCGAGGCGGTGGAGCGCTGGTTCGATCTGGGTGTCTCGCGGATCGTGATCGGCACGGCGGCGCTGAAAGACCCGGCATTCGTGAAGATGGCGGCGCGCGACTTTCCCGGCGGCATCGTCGTGGCGGTCGATGCGCGCGATGGGTTCGTTGCGACCGATGGCTGGGCCGAAAAGTCCGACATGCCGGTGATCGACCTTGCCCGTCGGTTCGAGGATGCGGGCGTCGCCAGTCTGCTCTTCACCGACGTTGGCCGTGACGGGATGCTCAAGGGCTGCAACATCGACGCCACCGTCGAACTGGCCCGCGCGACCGACATTCCGGTGATCGCCAGCGGCGGCGTGGCGGGCATCGCCGACATCCGCATATTGAGCTTGCATGCCGACGACGGGATCGAAGGCGTGATCACGGGTCGCGCGCTTTATGACGGGCGACTGGACCTTAAAGCCGCGATGGCGGTGGCGCGGGCGGCGGCGTGACCTACTCTCTCCATCCGTTCGCCCTGAGCTTGTCGAAGGGCTCGCCTGCACGCCGTGAAGGCTTTGTGCTTCGACTTCGCTCAGCAAAGGGCTTCGACTTCGCTCAGCCTGAACGGAGCAAAGCGCAGCCATGACCGTCCGCACGCGGGTCATACCCTGTCTCGACGTCGCCAATGGGCGCGTGGTCAAGGGCGTCAATTTCGTTGATTTGAAGGATGCGGGCGATCCGGTCGAGCAGGCGCGGCTCTATGATGCGGCCGGGGCGGACGAACTATGTTTTCTGGATATCACCGCGACGCATGAAGCGCGCGGGACCATATTGGACGTGGTGCGGCGCACGGCGGAAGTCTGCTTCATGCCGGTGACCGTGGGCGGCGGCGTGCGCAGCGCCGAAGATGCGCGCGCGCTGCTGCTGGCGGGGGCGGACAAGGTGGCGGTCAACAGCGCGGCGGTGGTGCGGCCCGAACTGGTGGCCGATATCGCCGATCGCTTCGGCAGCCAGTGCATCGTCGGATCGGTCGATGCGCGCAAGGTTGCGGAAGGCCGCTGGGAAATCTTCACCCATGGCGGGCGTCAGCCAACCGGGATCGACGCGCTGGACCATGCGCTGCGGCTGGCGGACCTCGGCGCTGGCGAATTGCTCGTGACCTCGATGGATGGCGACGGCACGCGCAAAGGCTATGATCTGGCGCTGACCCGCGCGATTGCCGACGCGGTAACGGTGCCGGTGATCGCCAGCGGCGGCGTCGGCACGCTCGATCATCTGGTAGAAGGCGTAACGCTGGGTCATGCCAGCGCGGTACTGGCGGCGTCGATCTTCCATTTCGGCCAGCATACGATCGGCGAGGCGCATCATGCGTTAGCGGCGGCCGGCGTGCCGGTGCGCGGCGGCTGAGCACCGCCAAAACGTCGATTTACTTTACAGTAACCATATCTGCCATCGCGCCATTAACCTTCATTTTTGGCGGGAAAGCTGGCATTTTGCGGTTCGGCACGCGCTCTGCATTATCCTTCTGCGTCTATCGCCAACCAATGGGGGTTTGGCGCAGGGAGGGTAAGGAAATGACTTTGAACAAGATGCTTTTGGCTGTCGGCGCGGCGGCATTCATGGGCGTTGCGGTGCCCGCACCGGCGCAGGCGACATGGTGCTGGTTCGGCAAGTGCGGCGGCACCAGCACGGGCGGCAGCAGCTCCACCGGCGGCAGCAGCACCGGCGGCTCGTCGGGCGGCACGCCGACCCCGGTGCCTGAGCCGGAACAGATGGCGCTGTTCGCGATGGGCGCAGCGGTTCTGGTCGGTCGCGTCATGGTGTCGCGCCGCAAGCGCAAGTAAATTTAGATTGACGGGTCGCGCGCGGGGCGCTTGATGCGCGGCATGCGCGCGACCCTTCACACCCTTGAACAGACCATCCGCCAGCGGCGGACGGCGGACCCTTCCACCTCCTATGTCGCCAAACTGACGGCGCGAGGCCGTGGCAAGATCGCGCAGAAGGTCGGTGAGGAAGCGGTCGAAACGGTGATCGCCGCCATGGCGGGCGACCGGGACGGCGTGATCGGCGAAAGCGCCGATCTATTATTTCATCTCATCATATTGCTGGCCGACCTCGACATCAGCCTGGACGAGGTGATGGACGAACTCGACCGGCGCGAAGGCGTGTCGGGGATCGTTGAAAAGGCCGCGCGACCAACAGACTGAATCTTTTCCATCGGATAGATGTTGCGTGCCAAGCGTTGGGGCGTCAGCTTATTATCCTTACGGGGGAGATTATCATGGTGCGTACTGTTATCGGCGGCCTGGTCGGCGGGTTCGCCTTGTTCATTACCGGCTTCATCTTCTGGGGCACGCCCTTGAGCGCGCTGGCGCTCAGCCGCACCGACGAACAGGCAAGCGCCAATCTGCAGGCTGCCATGGCCCAAGCGCTGACGCCCACCGGCACCGGCGTCTATACCATTCCCGATCCCTCCTCGGCGCAGGGCACCGTGCTCTATGGCAAGGGACCGGTCGCCCAGATTTTCTACAATGAAGGCGGCTTTCCAGTGATGGATAGCGGCGCGCTGATCGGCGGGTTGATCCTGGCGTTGATCGTCGGCGTGATCATCGCCATGGCCTTGCGCTTCATCGCGACCAATTTCAGCGACCGGATGCGCGTAGCGATCTTGTTCCCGCTGGCCGCCGTGCTGTGGATGCATGTCGGCCAGGCCGTGTTCAACCACGCGCCCTGGGGCTATATCCTCTATCTGGCGTTCAGCGACTTCGTCGGCGTCGCGATTGCGGGCGTGATCGCGGCCAAGCTGATGGAGACGAAGGCGACCATGGTGGGCACCGATCCCATCCATTAAGCCGCTTCCTGCGCCAGGCGGATCATGCAGGCGGCGTGGCGGCGGGCGATCAGCATCCGGTCCTCGCCATAGCCGCCGCCCATGGTGCTGGCGAGCGGGATGCCGCGCGCTCTGGCCTGGCGCATGACATAGCGATCGCGCGCATCAAGGCCCGCATCGGTCAGCGCCAGCCGCCCCAGTCGGTCGTCGGCATGGGGATCGACGCCAGCCTGATAGAGAATGAGGTCGGGCGCAAAGTCATCGAGAATGGGTGGCAGCGTGTCGGCGAGGATGGCCGCATAGGCGGCATCCTCCAACCCATCGGGCAGGGCGATGTCGAGCGTCGAGCGCGCCTTGCGCACCGGGAAATTCTTGTCGGCATGGATCGACAAAGTGAAGATGTCGCCGCGCCCCGCCATCAGGGACGCAGTGCCGTCGCCCTGATGCACGTCGAGATCGAGGATCAGGATGCGCGCGGCGTCGCCCTCCGCGATCAGGCGGTTGGCGGCGATGGCGAGGTCGTTGAACACGCAATAGCCCGCGCCACTATCGGCCAGCGCATGATGGCTGCCGCCTGCTGCATTGGCACCATAGCCATGCACAAGCGCCAGCCGCGCAGCTGCCCAGGTGCCGCCGGGTGACAGCAGCGATCGGCGCATCACCCGTTCCGTGACGGCAAAGCCGATCCGCCGTTCCTTGTCGGGCGGGACGGACAGGGTCACGACCTCCTCGACATAAGCGGGATCATGCACCGCCTCAATCCAGGTACGCGGCATCGGATCGGGCTGATGCACGGTGATGGGCGCGCCGGATTCGCGCAGCGCTTCCATTACCAGCCCATATTTGTCGAAGCGGAAACGGCTGCCGGGTGTTGCTGGAGAGACATAGGCGGAATGGTGAACAACGTGCAGCATGATCTTTTCCGCTATGGTCGTTTGAACGATGGCCGCTTTGCGCTATCTGGTCCAGCATGAACCGCTCCCCCCTGATCCATATCTCGTTGCTGGCCTTGCTTGGTGCCAGTGCCCTTTCCCTGGCCTCACCGAGCATTGCTGCACCGCCTGTCGTAGCGCCGACGCTGCCCATGCCCGCCCAACCCGCGCCGACATCACCCGCCCCCGGCATGGTACAGGCGATTCCGGCCGCGCCCTTGCCCGCACCAATCCCACCCTTGTCGGCGACGCAAGAGGCGTGGGCCAATGACTGGTTGAAGCAGGGCGCAGTGCAGGGGTTGATGGCGCGGCAGAAGGCGAGCGGGCCGCTGTCGGGCGAGGCGCTGGTGCGCGCACTGCTCGACCGCGCCAAGGCGCTGTCCACCGGGCGCGTCGATACCGCCGATTTCCTCGAAGTCTGGGCGCTGCGCCCCGCGCCGTTCGATCCGCGCCCCTCGCTCGCGCGGGCTGTGGCCGAGGATCGGCTTGCGCAATGGGCGAGCAGCCTGACGCCGCCCTATGCGGGCTATGAAGGCCTGCGCCAGGGTCTGGTCCGCTACGAGACGATTCGCGATCAAGGCGGCTGGCCGACGCTGACCGCGCAGTCCGCGCCCGACATGGTGCGCGCGCGTATCGCGATCGAGGATAGCGCCGTGACGCCAGGCGAGAAGCTGAGCAGCGTGTTGCAGCGCGCGCAGCGCCGCTATGGCCTCAACCCCACCGGCCTGCTCGACACCCGCACGCTGGCGGCGCTCAACGTCAGCGTGGATGACCGGATCGCCGCAATCATGGCGAATATGGAGCGGTGGCGCTGGATGCCGCGAAACTTGCCGGTCAACCGGGTCCAGGTGAATATCGCGGCGGCCGTACTGACCATGTTCGAAGGCGACCAGCCGATCAGTTCGATGCGCGCCGTCACGGGCAGCCCAGACAATGCGACGCCGATGCTGATGTCGAACATCCATTCGATCGTCGTCAATCCGCCGTGGAACGTGCCCATGTCGATCGCCCGGCGGGAACTGTTCCCCAAGGGGCGGGCGACGCTGATCAAGCAGGGCTACAAGATCGTCAAGACGCCCGAAGGCGGCGAGCGGATCGTCCAGCCTGCCGGACCCAACAGCGCGCTTGGCCGATTGAAGTTCGATTTCGCCAACCCATTCGCCGTGTATCTGCACGACACGCCCTCGCGCGGTAAATTTTCGAGCTACGACCGGCTCGCCAGCCATGGCTGCATCCGCCTCGAAAAGCCGGTATCGCTGGCCGAACTGATGGTGGCGAGCGACCCGGCATTGAATGGCCAGATCCAGAGCCTGATCGACGAAGGCAAGACCCAGCGCGTGTCCCTGCCCAAGGATGTGGCGGTGTATCTGCTCTACTGGACCGCTTTTGCTAGCAACAATGGCACGATGAGCTTTCGCGCCGACCCCTATGGTTGGGACAAGCTGCTCGCGAGCAAGATCGAAGCGTCGAGCCGACGTGTCGATCCGACCGCTGCCCCCGCCGACACTATAGCTTTGAAGGATTGATCCCCCATGCGTAAAATTGCCTTTGCCGCGCTCATCGGTGCCCTTGCCTTGTCGGCGTGCGGCAAGAAGGAAGAGGAAGCGCCGGTCGTCAACAATCTGGTCGAACCGCCGGTCGAAAATGTGATCATCGAAGAGCCGGATACGGCGCTGCCGATGCCGTCGAACAACGCCGTCGCGCCGACGCCCGCAGCGCCGCCATCAGTGTCCGAGCAGCAGCAAATTCTCGACGACGCCGATGCGACCGGCATGACCGCGCGCCTGCCCGATATGCGCGATGACGCGCAGCCAGCGGACGAGGCGAGCGGTACGGAGGAATGAAGCGCATCGCCCCGGTCTTGGACCGGGGCGATCCTTTTGGTATAGCGTGCGGATGGATCGCCGCAATTTCACGAAATTCGCCCTAAGCGGATTCGCCCTGACATTTCTGCCCGACACGATGGGCAAGGCTGCGCTGCCGACGGCGCCTCAACCTGTACCCGTTCCCGCGATGCCGCGCGCCGCGCCGCTGCCCCCCTATGCGGGGCTGCTCGCACGCGCGAAGGCGGCACTGGACCGCCATGCCGGTGCCGTCCTGCTGCGTGACAGGGTGGCCATCGCCGATTTCGATGCCCCGTCGAAGGATCTGCGCTTCCATGTCGTCGATCTGATGAACGGCCAGTCCAGCAGCTATCTGGTCGCCCATGGTCGCGGGTCCGACCCCGCTCATTCCGGCTGGCTCCAAAGCTTCTCCAACGAACCCAATTCGCTGGCTAGTTCGTCGGGCGCATTTCGGACGGGTGAGATGTATGTCGGGCAGCATGGGCAGGCGATGCGGCTCGCGGGCCTCGACCCGCAGAATAATAATGCGGAGCCGCGCGCCATCGTCCTGCACGGTGCGGATTATGTGGGCGAGGATCATATCGCCGCATGGGGCAAATGCGGCCGGAGCGAGGGCTGTTTCGCGGTCGCGCCGCATATGCTGCCGCACCTGCTGGGGCTACTGGGCACGGGTCGGCTGCTCTACGCCGATAAGATCGGAGCGGGTTGAAGGGGCTTTAAGCGCCCCCTCAACCCTTCAACCTCTTAACCAGCCTGGGGCGCGCCGGTCAGCGCCTGTGCCGAAGGCTTGTTGCTCGCATCGACGCTGCCGTCAGCCAGCATCTTCTTGGACATTTCGACGGCTTCGGCCTGAAGCGCGGTGTCGCTGGTCGACTGGCTGGCACCGATCAGCGCGGACAGCAGGATATTCTTGCTGACATTGTCGGTGGCATTTTCGGCAACCGACTTGCGGGCCAGTGTCAGCGCTTCGCTATAGAGCGGGGCCGATCCAGCCTTGTCCTGCGCGCCCAGTTTCTGATTGCCCATCTGGATCAGGATACCGGCCAGGATGTTGCGGCTGGCCGCGTCGGTTGGCTTGGCTTCCACGACCTTGCGCCAATAGGGCAGCGACTCGCCGTAGAGGGCGATCGTCTTGTCCAACTGGCCCATCGCGCCATAGGCAGCGGCGTTGGCGTAGAGCGCATTGGCGAGGAAATTGACATTGTCCATCTTGGACGGATCGGATTCGACCGCCGTCTTGATGGCGGGGATGGCCGCTTCATATTTGGTGATGGCCGTTGCGTTGTCGCCGCTCTGCTGCGCGCTCTGCCCGGCGGTGAAATCGGTAACCGCCGTGTTGAAGGCGGCGATCTGTTCCGGCGTCATCGCGGTTGCTGCAGGCGCGGCCTCTGCGGGCGCGGCGGGATCGACCGGCGTCGTGGCGGCCGGTGCCGAAGCGGAGGGAGCGGCAGGCGCTTCCTGCGCGAATGCAGGGGCGGTCATCGCCGTCGAAAAGGTCAGAAATGCGATCAGTGCGGACTTTGGCAACGTCAGGGTCTCCTTGTTCGTCGTCTAAAAATATCGGTTGGGCATCATTGCTGCCCCGCAACATCTTTAATGAACGAAGGAACGATGGAGTTCCCACCCCGTCAAACTCAGCTCATCGCGCAAAAGGCTCCGGCCATGGAAAATTCGCTTTTACGCCGGGCGCTGCGGGCTGCCGCCTGCGCATCTTCGCCCCATTGTTCGACCTGCCAGGCCTCATCGATCTCGGCGATCGGCCATATTGCTTCAGCACTATGGCTATTTTCCACCACGGCCAAGCCGCAGACGAGCGACCCGCTCAGCGTTACCAGCGTGGACAGACCGGCCAATCGGAACGGATCATGCATTGCAACCGCCGCGTGCAGCCGAGTGAGTGTCGCTTCGGGCTGGGCGACCGGCAGGATGCCCTGCGTCACCACGAACGCCACTTCATAGCGCGTGCGCGCCCAGTCGAGCAACGGATCCCAGGCGGCAGCCTGCCGCGCGACCAGCGTTTCGGGTGCATGGGCGCGATAGCAGAGCAGGTCGCTCTCGCCATAGCGCGCAATCCCGGCGGCAAATTGCGCGCGATTGGGTACGATATGATCGATCGCCGCATTGGCGAGGCCGGTGAACGGCATGGACGCTGGATCGACCGTCTCCTCCTGCGCCCGCCATTCCTCGGCAACCGCCTGCGCCAGCGCCAGTGTGGGCAGCGTCAGCAGTGCGCGGGCAGGGGTGCGGACCGGGCGATCGTCGAGGCGAATGGCATGGCCATCACCCTCGGCCAAAATCGTCACATCCTTGTAGAAGCGCTTCATGCGCCGGTCCGCTTGAACAGGGCCAGCATCAGGCGCGGCACCACCAGGAACTGGAACAGGCCGACCACGACCATGATCGCGCCGAACGCCTTGGCCTTGTCCCCCTGCACCCAGGAAAAGCGCTGCATGATGGCGAGGAAGCCGATCATCACGACGAACGCGCCCGACAGGCGGAACAGGCCGATGGCGAAGTGGCGCTGACGCGCGATCTTTTCGCGATCGACGGGCGGAATCGGGGGCATATCGGTCATGGCGCGCCGATATGGCCGCGCAAAGCCGCGCTGTCCATCGCCACGGCCTGCGCGCCCGATGCGAGCAGTTCTGCTGGCGGGTGATAGCCCCAGGCGACGCCGATACTGCGCACGCCCGCTGCGACCCCCATGTCGATGTCGAAACTGGTGTCGCCGATCATGACCGTTGTGTCGGGCGCGGCTCCGGCCTCGGCCATGGCGGTCAGCAGCATGGACGGATGCGGCTTGGACGGGTGGCGGTCGGCGGTCTGGAGCGTCACGAAACGGTCGATCAGGCCATGATGGGTGAGGCACAGCGCCAGCCCGCGATCGGACTTGCCGGTCGCGACACCCAGCAGCCAACCTGCCGCATCCAGTTCCACCACCAGATCCGCGATACCGGGATAGAGCGGTTCGCATACGCCCTCCTCCCGCCGCATCGCCTGAAACGCCAGCTTGTAGCGGTCGGACAGATGATCGTGGAAATCCGCCTCCGCGTCGGGCAACAGCCGGGCGATGGCGAGCGGCAACGACAGGCCGACGACCGAGAGGATGGCGGGCCGGTCGGGCGGGGCCAGCTTTGCCTCCTCGAACGCACGCGTCATGGCGGTGCAGATGCTATGCTGGCTATCGACCAGCGTGCCGTCGCAATCGAACACGACAAGCGGATTGCTCATGCCAATGTCCCCCGCATCAGCGACCCCAGCGCGCCTTCGCCCACGGCATCCAGCGCGTCGGCGACGCCGATACGCGCCGCTTCGGGCTTGTCCTGCCCCAGCTTGGCGGTGCCGTGCATAGCCTTGACCTCCATCGCAAAGCCGACCAGCCCGGTCATGGTCTTGTCGAACAGGCCATCGCTCATCTTGTCGCGCGTCCATAGGGGCTTGGGTGCCAGCCGCCGCTCCTGCTCGTGGCTCAGCGCGTCGATCTGCGCGATGGTTTCGGCCTTGTCCAACCGCACCACCGGCCCGCGCAGTTCGGCCGCGACATAGTTCCAGGTCGGCACCTTGTCGGGCAGGCCATACCAGTCCGGGCTGATATAGGCCTGATCCCCGGTGACGACGATCAGCGCGTCCTGCCCGTCCAGATGCGGCACGATCGGGTTGGCGCGGTGGAGGTGCAGGCCGATCCGCCGCTCGTCCAGCCAGATGAGCGGCAAATGCACGACATGCATCCGGTCGGGCGCGGCGACGCAGAGCAGGCCGAAGCCCGTCTGCGTCACGAAATCACGGATCGCGGCCTCATCGGTCCAGCGATAGGGCGCGCCTGGCGTCATTCGTCGCGAGAACCTCCGCGCGACCGGCGTTCGCCCTTGCGGTCCTTGCGGACCTGCTTGGCATGCTGGCGCGCGAACTTCTTTTCATCCTCGCGGGTCGGCGTCCGGTCGATCTCATCGTCGAGCAGCATGTCGCCAAGGCTGAGGTCGAAGCCCATGTCCGCGAGGCTGGCGGCGAAATGCGTCGGCGGCTCGGCCATCACGTCGACCCGGCCGCCATCGGGATGATCGACGCGGATGCGGCGGGCGTGGAGATGCATCTTGCGGCTGATCGATCCGGTCAGGAAACTATCCTTGCCGCCATATTTGCCATCGCCCACGATCGGATGGCCGATCGCCGCCAGATGCACGCGCAACTGGTGGGTGCGGCCGGTATAGGGTTGCAGCTCGACCCAGCAGGCGCGGTTGCCCGCGCGCTCGATGATGCGATAGCGGGTGCGGGCGGGCAGGCCTTCTTCCTCATCGACATGCATCTTCTCGCCGCCGGTGCCCGGCTGCTTGGCGAGCGGCAGTTCGATCATCCCGTCGGAGATGGACGGCACGCCGATCACCAGCGCCCAATAGACTTTGCGCGCGGTGCGGCTGGAAAAGGCCTTGGCGAAATGCGCGGCGGCACGGCTGGTGCGGGCGATCAGCAGCGCGCCCGACGTGTCCTTGTCCAGCCGGTGGACCAGCTTGGGACGCGATTCGGAATCGAACATCAGGCCGTCGAGCAGCTTGTCGACATGCTCGTCGGTCCTTGTGCCGCCCTGAGTCGAAAGGCCCGGCGGCTTGTTGATGACGATCGCCTGCGCGTCGCGATGGATCACCATCTCCTGGACGAAAGCAATCTCGTCCTCGGTCAGGTCGATGACGCGCTCGCGCTTGGGGCGTTCGGCGGCGGGTGCCTTGGCTTCGGCGGGCGGCACGCGGATCATCTGCCCTTCGGCAACGCGGTCGCCCGGCGCGGCACGCGCGCCGTCGATGCGCAACTGCCCGGTGCGCGACCAGCGCGACACGATGTTGAAGCCGACATCGGGCAAATGCCGCTGAAACCAGCGGTCGAGGCGGATGCCGTCATCGTCGGGCTGCACCCGATATTGCCGCACGTCGAGCGAGACGCCCTTGGCCACGCTGGGCTTGGCTGGCGTGGATGGTACGATGGCGACTTTCGCCACCGCCGCTTTGGCGGCGGGCTTGCCCGCTGGCTTCGCGCCGGATTTAAAGGGGGCCTTGAAGGCAGGCTTGCCGCCTTCGCCCTTGCGTGCGGTTGCGGCCTTGGCCCCGCCACGGGCGCGACCGGGCGCGCCCGATGGCTTTGTAAAGGATCTCGTACCGCCGCCGGGCTTGCCATCAGCGGCCTTGCCGAACCCTGACTTGCTCCCAGCGGGTTTGCCGCCAGTGGATTTGCCAGGCGCGGCAGGCTTGCGACCGCGCGGGGCGTCGCTTTTGGGTGGGGGACGACCCTTCATGCCACGACACTCCGCATCACAGTAAGGCCAAGCGCCAACGCCACGACTGCGCCGATCACCGATGCCAGCGCATAGCCCAACGCGACGATCATCTGGCCGCGTTCAAACATCAGCAGCGTTTCCAGGCTGAAGGCGGAAAAGGTGGTGAAGCCGCCGAGCAGGCCGACGCCGAGCAGCAGCCGGATCGGTTCGCCCGCCACCGCGCTGCCGCGCGCCAGCCATCCGGCCAGCAGCCCCATGGCGAAGCCGCCGATCAGATTGGCGGCAAAGGTGCCCCAGGGCCAGGTCGCGCCAGGCGTCAAATGCCCGGCGAAGCGCCCAAGCTGGTAGCGCAGCGCCGCGCCAACCGCGCCGCCGCCCATTACAAGAAACATATTGGTCATGACTATCGCCCTATAGCGATTCCGCCAAAGGGGAAAGGTCGATGGTGAAACAGTCTTCCTGCGCCTCAAGCGCAGGAAGCGGACGCCTGTTACTTTCCGTTGTCGGCGATGATGTCCACGCCGGTCTTGCCGCCGGGCGCATCGGTGAAGAGGATGAAATAGGCGCTGCCATCGGCCTTGCGCGTGCCGCCCAGCACATGGTCGCCGCCCAATATCTTATGCTCGCCGTCATAACCAGCACGGCGGGCCACGGTATAATAATAGTCCATCACCCCCTGGCGCGGGGCGGGCGTGACGAAGCTGGCCGCGCGCAGGGTGCAGCCGTCGGTCTCCGCGCCTGCCGCTTCGGTCAGCTGCGCGCCGGGATAGAGGGCGAAGGGGTCGGGCAGGCGTTGCGCCCATTCCATGCCATAAGCGAGCTTCTTCGAGCAATTGGCCGTGCCGCCGCGCCGCGTCGCCTGTTCGCGCGCGACCGCGCCCAATGTCACGCTCGACGCCATGGCGGTGCCTTCGCTGGCGGCAGGCGCAGAGAGCAGCTTGCCGCCCGCCTGCTTGACCGCCTGCGCCTGGGCCGCACCGGCATCGCCCAACAGCACCGGCACTGCGCCATTGGCGGGCTGGTCGGCGGGGCGCACGGCGTTGCGGTTGGATTGGCCCACCAGTTGCGGATCGACCACGATCGGGTCGGCGAGCGCGCCCTTGAGCGCGGGATCGACCGCATTGTTGGTGAGCTGCGCGTCGAGCGCGGCGAGATTGGCGTCCTTGTCGCCCTTGCCGCAGGCGGCCAGGCCAACCATAAGCGTGAGCAGGGAAACAGACCGGAAAAACGCCATTCTTCACTCCTTTGTAAACAAGCCATGAAGAACGGAGGTTAATTTTTCGTTAGGACATTTGGTGAATCGCGAAAAATTCCCCTGTCGCAAGGCCAGTTTCTGCGCATTGGCCCTGTCGACCGACTTGTTCGCGCGCGGCGAAAGGATCATCTGACCATCATGCTCAATATCTTGTCCGGCTTTATCGGCCTTGTCACCCTTATCATGATGATCCCGGCGGTCTTTCCGTTTCTGGGCGCGCTCAACTGGATCTTCGTGCCGATGGCGCTGTTCGGCGCTTTTATCGGCATGTTCTCCTCGAAAAATGGTGGCCGCAATTTCTGCCTGATCGTCGCGGCGTTCGGCGCGTTGCGGCTGTTCATGGGCGGGGGGCTTATCTGACCGACGCGGACGCCAGTACACGCCGGGGATTGCTCGCGGCGCTGGGCGCTTATGGGCTTTGGGGGCTGCTGCCGATCTTCTTCCGGCTGCTGCACCATGTCGATCCGGTCGAAATCGTTACCCAGCGCATCCTCTGGTCGCTGCTGCTGATCCTGACGCTGCTGGCGCTGCGCAACGGCATCGGCCCGATGATCGCCGTGCTGCGCGACCGTCGCCTGCTGCTGGCGCTGGCTGGATCGGCGGTGATGATCGCGATCAACTGGCTGGTCTATGTCTGGGCGGTCAATGACGGCCATGTCGTGGCGGCCAGCCTTGGATATTTCCTCAACCCACTGGTCAATGTCGCGCTGGGCGTGCTGGTGCTCAAGGAGCGGTTGCGGCGTGGGCAGATGCTGGCGATCGGCTGTGCTGCCGTGGGCGTCGTCATTCTCGCGGCCTCGGCGCTGACGACGTTGTGGATCAGCCTATCATTGGCGTTCAGCTTCGCCTTCTACGGCTTGATCCGCAAGATGACGCCGGTGGCGCCGATGACCGGCCTGGGTGTCGAGACGCTGCTGCTCGCGCCGCTGGCGGTCGCCTATCTGCTCTGGGAAGCGAGCCGTGGCCCCATCGGCTTTGGACAGGACATGTCCACGACCGCTTTGCTTATCATCGCGGGCGCGGTGACCACCGTGCCGTTGGTGCTGTTCGCCACGGCCGCGCGCAGCCTGCCCATGGCGACGCTGGGCGTGCTGCAATATCTCGCACCCACGCTGCAATTTATCTGCGGTGTCGTGCTGTTCGGCGAGACGCTGAGCTTAGGTCAAATGCTGAGCTTCGGCCTGATCTGGGTCGGCCTCATCCTGTTCGCAACGGACAGCGTGAAGGCCGCCCGTCGCAATCGGGTCGTGACGGCTTAGGAAAAATCGGTCGCTTCGAACCGCACGGGTTCACCCACGGCGGCATTGGCCAGCGCATCTTCCCACATCACGCGATGGCCGCGGATGATGGTGCCGACCGCCTTGCCGGTTAGGTCCATCCCCTCGAATGGCGACCAGTCGCAGCGCGAGGCGAGCCAAGCCTTGCCCACGGTCCAGCGCTTTTTGAGGTCCACCACGGTAAAGTCGGCATCATAGCCGATCGCGATCCGACCCTTGCCGACCAGTCCGAACACCCGCTGCGGCCCCGACGAGGTCAATTCGATGAAGCGGCGCAGGGTCAGTCGCCCCTCCGCCACATGATTGAGCAGCAGCGGCACGAGCGTCTGCACGCCGGGCATGCCGCTGGGGCTGGCCGGGTAGGTCTTGGCCTTTTCCTCGATCGTGTGCGGCGCATGGTCGCTGCCCAACACGTCGGGCACGCCCTGATTGAGCCACTGCCACAGCCCGTCGCGATGCGCGGCGCTGCGGATTGGCGGGTTCATCTGCGCATAGCTGCCCAGGCGCGGATAGGCATCCTCGGCGGCCAGCGTCAGATGCTGCGGCGTCACTTCGCAGGTCGCGATATCCTTGTTCTGGCCGATATATTCCAGCTCGGCTGGCGTCGTGATGTGCAGGATGTGGATGCGGCGGCGGGCGGCGCGGGCGAGCGCGATGATCCGCTTCGTCGCGATCATCGCGCTTTCATCGTCGCGCCAGACGGGGTGCGACGATGGGTCGCCTTCCACCCGATAGTCCTTGCGCGCGTTCATCCGCGCCTCGTCCTCGGCATGGATGGCGACGCGGCGGGTACCGCTGGCCAGCACGCGCGACAGGGCATCATCATCATCGACCAGCAGGCTGCCGGTCGAGGCGCCCATGAAGATCTTGACCCCCGCCGTGCCGGGGATGCGTTCCAGGTCGCGCAGTTGTTCGGCATTGTCCGCCGTCGCGCCGACATAGAAGGCATGGTCGCACCACATGCGATGCCGGGCGCGGACCAGCTTGTCATGGACGCGCGCGGCCGTGTCGGTGTTGGGGTTGGTGTTGGGCATTTCGAACACGGCGGTCACCCCGCCCAGCACCGCCGCGCGGCTGCCCGATTCGAGGTCTTCCTTATGTTCCAGGCCCGGCTCGCGGAAATGGACCTGACTATCGATGCAGCCGGGCAACACATCTAGCCCGGTACAGTCGATCACCTCGCCCGCATCACCCAGGCCGGAGCCGATCGCCGCGATTTTCCCCCCGCGCACGCCCACGTCCGTCTGCTCCGCGCCGCCCGGTGTATGGACGGTGCCGTTCTTGAGGATCAGGTCGAAAGTCTGGGTCATGGCGTGGTTCCGCTTGTCAAAACCCGTTCGGCCCGAACGGGTTGGTTATTCAGCGTGACTGTCCTACCTAAAGCCGATGACCGGCACCACCCTCACCGACCGCGCGCTCCTCAGAATTTCGGGCGAGGAGGCCAAGCCCTTCCTGCAAGGGCTGCTGACTCGCGACGTGCTGACGCTCAAGCCGGGGGAGGCGCGCTGGACCGGGCTGTTGACGCCGCAGGGCAAGGCGCTGTTCGACTTCCTGCTATGGGGAGACGGGGATGATGTGCTGATCGACTGCGAGGCGGCGCAAGCCGATGCGCTGGCCAAGCGTCTCACCCTCTATCGCCTGCGCCGCAAGGTCGTGATCGCGCAGGACGATGCGTTGGCGGTGCATTGGGCGCCCGACGCGCAGGACAGGCCGCTTGACCCGCGCCTGCCTGCGCTCGGCCATCGCTGGATCGCGCCAGCGGGGGAGGGGGATGCCTCTGCCGCCTTCCGCGCGCATCGGCTGGCGATCGGCGTGTTCGAAGGGGTGGGCGAGTTGGGGCAGGATCAGACGCTCTGGCTTGAAACCAATGCCGGGGAACTGCATGGCGTCGATTATGACAAGGGCTGCTATGTCGGGCAGGAAAATACCGCGCGAATGCATTATCGCGCCAAGGTGAACCGGCGGCTGGTCGCCGTGCCGCTGGCGCAGGCAGAGGAGAAGCGCCAGCGGGCTGCCTTGCCCGACCTTGGTCTGTCGATCGAATTGCGGCGGGTGGAGGATCTGGACCCGGCGCTGCTGCCAGACTGGCTGGCGCAAGCCATGGCGGCGCAGGTGGCGGAATGACCTGCCGACGCATGGGGCGGACGCTCCTTCTGGCCCTGCTCGTCCTCATCGCCCCGCCAGCCATGGCCGACACGCCCTGGACTCTGGTCAAAACCTATCCGCATGACGAGACCGCCTTTACCCAGGGTCTCTTCTTCCACGACGGCGCGCTCTATGAAAGCACGGGGCTGGAAGGCCGGTCGGACATTCGCAAAGTGGCGCTGCGCACGGGCAAGATACTGGCCCGTCGCACGATCGAGCGGCCCTATTTCGGGGAGGGCATGGTCAACTGGAACGACCGGATCGTCAGCCTGACCTGGCGGCACCGGCGCGGTTTCGTCTGGCGGCTCGATGATTTCGCGCCGATCGCCGACTTCCGTTATGAGGGCGAAGGCTGGGGCCTGACGCAGGATGGCAAGAGCCTGATCATGAGCGATGGCACCGCGCAACTGCGCTTCCTCGATCCTGACACGCTGACCGAACAGCGCCGCATCACCGTCAGCTGGAACGGTCGGGCGGTCGATCGACTGAACGAGCTGGAATATGTGCGCGGTGAAATCTGGGCCAATATCTGGTATGACACGAAGATTGCCCGGATCGACCCTAGCAATGGCGCCGTGATCGACTGGGTCGATATATCCGCGCTGCGCAAGGCGGCGGGGGTGACGGACAGCGAGGCGGTGGCCAATGGCATCGCCTGGGACAGTAAAAGAGACCGGCTGTTCGTGACCGGCAAGAACTGGCCCAAGCTGTTCGAGATAAAGGTCGCCCGCGCAGCCGAATAGGCCAGTCATGCGGTTGACAGGAAGCGGCCGAATCGCTAGTGGCCACCGATCCCGACACGCAGGTGACCGGCAGTGCTTTGCGCACTGACCGTCTTTTTTGCGTCTCGGAGGATAGTATGGATCGCGCTTTTCCGCCAGGAAAACCGGCCTTTGACGCTTTGAGATGGGGTGACGCCAATCGCCCCGTGGAGCAGGAGATTTAAGTACCATGGCACGTATTGCGGGTGTTAACATCCCGACCAACAAGCGCGTAATCATCGCGCTCACCTACATTCACGGCATTGGTCGCAAGACCGCCGTTGATATCGCCACCAAGCTCGGCATCGACCAGAGCCGTCGTATTCAGGATCTTTCGGACGCCGAAGTGCTCCAGATCCGTGAAACCATCGACGCCGACCTGACCGTCGAGGGCGATCTGCGTCGCAACACCGCGATGAACATCAAGCGCCTGATGGATCTGGCCTGCTATCGCGGCCTGCGTCATCGTAAGGGTCTGCCGGTTCGTGGCCAGCGCACGCACACCAATGCGCGCACCCGCAAGGGCAAGGCAAAGGCGATTGCCGGTAAGAAGAAGTAATCGTTGAGGGTCACAGGCCTTTTGGCCTGACCCTCCGGCGACTTCTCCTTTTAAACGATTTCAGTAGGATAGAGCAAAATGGCACGCGAACCCCAGCGCATTAAGCGCCGTGAGCGCAAGAATATCTCGGCCGGCGTCGCGCACGTCAACGCCAGCTTCAACAACACCATGGTGACCATCACCGACGCCCAGGGCAATGCGATTTCCTGGTCCTCGGCCGGCATGATGGGGTTCAAGGGCAGCCGCAAGTCGACCCCGTACGCCGCTCAGGTGTGCGCCGAAGACGCGGGCCGCAAGGCCGCCGAACATGGCGTCCGTACCCTGGAAGTCGAAGTCAAGGGCCCCGGTTCGGGTCGTGAATCGGCTCTGCGCGCGCTGCAGGCCGTCGGCTTCCACATCACCTCGATTCGCGACGTGACGCCGATCCCGCACAATGGCGTGCGTCCGTCCAAGCGCCGCCGCGTCTAACCACGGCTGAGCGATATGGCGGGCGGCGGACGCGCCGCCCGTTACCCGTCTGCATCGGCCGCAACGTCCTGTCGGGTCCAGGATCATAAGCGTTTCGGCCACATCCCCAGGGGAATTACATGACTGTCAACATGAAGAACTGGCAGGAATTGAAGAAGCCCAACGCGCTGGAAATCAAGCCAACCAGCGACGGCAAGCGTAAGGCGACCTTCGTCGCCGAGCCACTAGAGCGCGGTTTCGGCCTGACGCTTGGCAACGCGCTACGCCGGGTTCTTCTTTCCTCGCTCCAGGGCGCGGCGGTCACCTCGATCAAGATCGAGAACGTCCTGCACGAATTTTCGTCGCTCGCTGGCGTGCGTGAGGACGTGACCGATATCGTCCTCAACATCAAGCAGGTTGCGCTGCGGATGGAAGGCGACGGGCCAAAGCGCCTGCAGCTTTCCGCCACCGGCCCGGCCGTGGTCAAGGCAGGCGACATCAGCGTCGTCGGCGATATCGAGGTGATGAACCCCGATCTGGTCATCTGCCATCTCGACCAGGGCGCCACGCTCAACATGGAACTGACGGCTGACATCGGCAAGGGCTATGTCCCCGCCGTTGCCAACCGCCCGGCCGACGCGCCGATCGGCCTCATCCCGATCGACGCGCTCTACTCGCCGGTCCGTCAGGTCGCCTACAAGGTGGACAACACCCGCGTCGGCCAGGAACTGGACTATGATAAGCTGTCGCTGACCGTCGAAACCGACGGCACCGTCACGCCGGAAGACGCGGTGGCTTTCGCTGCCCGTATCCTGCAGGACCAGCTCCAGCTGTTCGTCCACTTCGAGGACGCACTGCCCACCGCAGCGCCGTCGCAGGGCGGCCATGCCGTTGCATCGACGTCGGACAGCGAAGGCGACACCAACCAGATCAACCGCTATCTTCTCAAGAAGGTGGACGAACTGGAACTGTCGGTTCGCTCGGCCAACTGCCTCAAGAACGACAACATCATCTATATCGGCGATCTGGTCCAGAAGACCGAAGCCGAGATGCTGCGCACCCCCAATTTCGGCCGCAAGTCGCTGAACGAAATCAAGGAAGTGTTGTCGTCCATGGGTCTGCGCCTCGGCATGGACATCCCCGGCTGGCCGCCTGAGAATATCGAGGAAATGGCCAAGAAGCTCGAACAAGAGCTGCTGGGCTGATCCTCTCGCTCCTTTCCGTATTCGTGCGGGAAGGGGCGATGACCGGCCAAGGGAATTTCTCTCCTGTGACGGTGTGAACTTTGCCCATTTGGGGGCAAGGGTTATCGGCGGTGGCCCTTATCACCGCCTGGTCTGGGGTACCTCGAACGGCCCCTTAACGAACGAAGGAAGAGATTATGCGTCATAAAATGGGTCAGCGTAAGCTGCAACGCGCCACCGGCCATCGTAACGCGCTGCTGCGCAACCTCGCCGCCTCGCTCATCAAGCATGAGCAGATCATGACCGGCACGGTGAAGGCGAAGGCGCTGCGTCCCTATGTTGAAAAGCTGATCACGCTGGCAAAGAAGGGTGGCCTGTCCAACCGTCGTCTCGCCCATGCGCGGCTGCAGGACGACACGCAGCTGATCAAGCTGTTCGAGACGTTGGCCGAACGCTACAAGGATCGCAACGGCGGCTATACCCGCGTGATCAAGGCCGGTTTCCGCGCGTCGGACGCTGCGCCGATGGCGATCATCGAACTGGTCGACCGCGACGTCAGCGCCAAGGGGCAGGATTCCGGCCCGCTGCAGAATGAAAACGAAGACGAGCTGGAAGCAGCCTGATCCGTCAGTCGCGACTGTCGGCATGACCTGACAGTCGGACCATATTGCTTTATCAACAGGCCGCGGCTCTCAAGGGAGCTGCGGCCTGTTGGCGTTGAAAAAGACTGTGAGAGGATGCGCGCGTGTTTCGCCTGACCCTGCTGCCGCTGCTGCTGGCGGCGACGCCTGCGCTGGCCGGGCCGAATGCGGCCATCATCGACGCGGGCGCGCAGGATGGCAGTCTGCGCTACCCCGCCGCACGGCGGCTCGATCTGGTCGAGGATCATTTCGGCGTAAAGGTCGCGGACCCCTATCGCTGGCTGGAAAACGACTTGCGCGCCGACCCGGCGGTGCGCGACTGGGTGGCTCAGGAAAATGCCCTGACCCGCCGCTATATCGACGGGCTACCGGGCCGCGATGCGCTTAAGGCGCGGATGCAGGCTTTGTTGTCGCACGGCCGCTACACCGTGCCGCGCAAGGCAGGAGGCCGCTATTTTTACGGCTATAATAAGGGTCTACAAAACCAGACCCCGCTTTATGTGCGCGACGGGCTGGCGGGTGCGCAACGCTTGCTGCTCGATCCCAATGACTGGGCCAAGGACGGGGCCAGCGCGCTCGCCGAATGGGCACCGTCCCCCGATGGCCGCTACCTCGCTTATGCGATGCAGGAGGCGGGGAGCGATTGGCGGACCCTGCGCGTGCTGGACGTGGACAGCGGGCGAACGCTGGACGAACGGGTCGAATGGGTGAAATTCTCGCAGATCGCCTGGGATGGGCGGGGCGAGGGATTCTTCTATTCCCGCTATGCCCCGCCCGCAGACGGCGAGACATTTCAGTCCGCTAATGAAGGGCAGCAGCTTTTCTATCATCGGATCGGCACGCAGCAGGCGCAGGACCAGCTTGTCTACGAAACGCCCGACCGGCCCAAGCTCAGCCATCAGGCGCAGGTGACGAGCGATGGCCGCTGGCTGGTCATCAACAGTTTCGAAGGCATCGACAGCCGGCGCGAAGTCCATGTCGCCGCGCTGGACTGCGGGCCAGTCAAGCCGCGCCTGCTGGTCAAGGGACCAACGCATGACTGGCGGCTGGTCGGCAGCCGGGGGACGACACTCTACTTCATCACCAACAAATCCGCTGCTCGATCGCGGCTGGTGACTCTGGACGCCGCGCGACCGCGCCGGGGGGCGAGGGAAGTGGTGGCGGAGCGGGCCGAGACGCTGGCGGGCGGGTCGCTGGTCGGCAACCGCCTTGTCCTCGCCTATGTCAGCGAGGCGGAGACGATTGCCGAACTGGTCGAACTGGACGGGCGCAAGGTGGCGGACGTGCCGCTGCCGGGCATGGGGACGGCGGCGGGCTTTGGCGGACGCGATGGCGACCCGGAGACATTCTTCAGCTTTTCCGGCTTTGTCACCCCGTCCAGCATCTATCGGTTCGACACCGCAACCATGGAAAGCAGCGTGTTCGCGCAGCCCGACCTGCCCTTCAACCCCGATGATTTCGGCATCGAACAGCGGCTCTACCCGTCCAAGGACGGCACGCCGATCCCGATCACCATCATCCGCAAAAAGGTGCTGGCCGACCGGGCGATCGCCGCGCCGACCATCCTCTATGGCTATGGCGGGTTTAACATCAGCCTGACGCCCGGCTATTCGGCGACGCGGCTCGCCTGGCTGGAGCAGGGCGGGGTCTATGCCATCGCCAATCTGCGCGGCGGCGGCGAGTTCGGCAAAGCCTGGCATGAGGCCGGACGCGGGGCGAACAAGCAGAATGTGTTCGACGATTTCATCGCGGCGGGCGAATGGCTCAAGAGCAATGGCTATACGCCCAAGGAGGGCCTGGCGATCGAGGGGCGCTCCAATGGCGGGTTGCTGGTGGGCGCCGTGGTCAACCAGCGGCCCGACCTGTTCGCCGCTGCCCTACCTGCCGTGGGGGTCATGGACATGCTGCGTTTCGACCGTTTTACCGCCGGGCGCTACTGGGTCGATGATTATGGCTCGCCGGGCCGGGCCAAGGATTTCCCGCTCCTCTACGGCTATTCGCCCTATCACAATATATTGGGCGGCAAGGACTATCCCGCCATCCTGGTGACCACGGCCGATACGGACGACCGGGTCGTGCCCGCCCACAGCTTCAAATATGCCGCTGCCTTGCAAGCGGCGTCCGTCGGGGACCAGCCGCGGCTATTGCGGGTGGAAAATCGTGCGGGCCATGGCGCGGGCAAGCCGATCGACAAGCTGATCGACGAATATGCCGACAGCTATGCCTTCCTGGCGCATTTCACCGGACTGAAGATCCAGCGAAAGCCCGAATGACGCGCCCTCAATAATCCTTCGAATAGCGAAGGTTGGCTGACGACCCGGCGTTGGTGCCGGTCTTGGACAGCAGGCTGAGCGTCTTCGACAGGGCGATTTCCAACTGGGTCGCCGTGAAGCCGCGCGAGTCGGTGATAATCTCCACATAAATATCGTTGGAGATGCGCTGGCCGACCGCGAGCGATGTGCCGCGCCCCGTCTGCTCGTCGCCGCCGACGATGCCGATCCGGTCGATGCCGGTTGCGCCCTGCAGCTTGCCCATCGGATTGAGCCCTCCGCTGCCGCCGCGCAGGCCGTTCAAGGCCGCGGCCAACTGGATCGCCTGCGTCGCCGACAGGTTGGCGACATTATCGCCGAACAGGATGCGCGACAGGATTTCATCCTGCGGCAGGCTGGGCGTCGAGATGAAAGCGATGTCGGGCTGTTGCGCGCTGCCGGTGACTTGCAGGCCCGCCGTGACCGTATCGATCCGCGTCTCGGCCTTGATCGCCAGCGTCGGGTTCATCATCGGCCCGTTGAAGGTGATGATGCCCTGCTCCAGGTCGAACTGTTTGCCGGAGAAGCTGTAGCGGCCCCGCAGCACTTCCAGCTTGCCGACAACGCGCGGACTGGTGGTGGTGCCGGTGACGCGCATGTCCGTCTTCCATTCGGAATCGAGGCCCATGCCGGTCACATAGATTTCATTGTCGGCCCGCACGCGGATGTCGAGCTTCCAGTCGGCAGGCTGGGCCGCGGTCTTGCGCGCGGCCATGTGCTGGTCGAGGATATCGACGCCCTCGCCCTTGCGACGGACGCCCTGGAGCTGACGGATTTCCGTGCCGCCCTGCCATGCCACCTTGTAACGGGTTTCAGGCAGGCTGAGGGCGCCCTTGATCAGCCCGCCATTGGCCGCGCTGTTGGTGATGGCCAGTGATCCGCTCACCACGCTGGTGATCGCTTCGCTGCGCGCGAGGCGGGCGCGGTCGAGCTTGACCGCGATGTTCATCGGGAAACCGCTTTCGGCCGCCAGTCCGACCGTGCCGGATGCCTGCACCGTGCCGTCGCCAGCGCGTCCTGAAAAGTCGCGAATGTCGAGCCGGTCGTTGGTGAAGCGCCCGTCGAGCTTCATCTGCGTGACGCGGGTGCCGAACGTCTCATTCTCATAGGTCAGCGCGTTGGCGCGGGCGATGCCGTTGACGCGCGGGGCCGTCAGCCGCCCGCTAAAGTCCGCAGCGACGGCAAGGCCACCGGTCAACTGCTGGTCGGCGAGGCCCGCGAAGGAGAAGAGGACATCGGCCGGGCCGGAATAGCGGATGCCGCCGCCGAGCGGGGCGGACTGGAGCTGTTCGCTCCAGCTTGCGCCGGGGCCGGGGCGGGCGAGCGTCGCGACGAAGCGGCCAAGCGTCGCGCTGCCGCGCCGGATCAGCCCGCGCATGTCGCCGCCGGCGGCGGACAGTTTGCCCTCCATCGTCATCGATACGGGGTCGGATACGGCCGACAGGCTCGACCGGCGGAAATCGGCGATGGCAAGCCGCGTGGTCGCGGTCGGGAAAGCATTGCCCTGCTGCACATAGTCGAGTGCGCCCGTCATGCGACCGCCAATGCCCATGCCGGGGGCCGCCATGTTGACGATGGCGAGGTCGAAATCCTTGAAGCGCGCCTGGACTGCCGTCGTGCCGCCGAAGCGTCCGGCCAGATCGACCTTGCCCTGCGGCAGGACCAATGTCGCGGGGTCGAGGCGATAGCCGCTTGGCTCGGTACGGATGATGGCGGGCTGGGCGAGGCGGAACGGGATGTTGCCCGCCTTGCCCTGCAACGCCACGGCGTAGAGATCGGGACGCAGCGCGGCGTTGGCGGCGATCGAGAAGGGCACGCCACTGGAGCCGTCCGCAACCAGCTGGGCCTTGCCGCGTCCACCCTGATAATCGAGCTTCGCCCGCGCCTTGCGCACGATATAGTCGCCATAGGCGGCGTTGGCGATCTGGGCGTCGGCAATGATGCGCGGTTGGTCGGTCAGCACCATCGACGCGGTGACGATCGCGCGGCCGATCAGGATTTCCGCGTCGCCGGGCAATTTGGCGTTGCTGGCGGTCGCATTGACGTTCACGCCCTGCGCCTTGCCAACCGCGGCGAGGCGGATTGCGCCGGTGATGCCAGAGCCGTTCATCGCCAGCTGGCCGGTAAAGGGACCGGCGGCGCTCTGCTGGATGCGCCCGTTCATGTCCACACCGGCGAAACGCGCGCGGGTGACGTCGATCGTGAGCGGCCCCGTGGCGGTGCGGATCAGCACATTGGCGAAGAAAGGCCCATAGGGCGACCCACCGGTGGCTTCCAGCCGATAGCCCGCCGCTTCACCATTCAGTTTCGCGACCACGTCGGACAGTTGCACGCCGACATTGGGGCGCGATGCGCGCAGCACGGCTTGCGGCCGTTCCATCGTGCCCCGCACGGTCAGCGCAAGCGGGCCATATTGGCGCGACGAGGCGGTCGTATCGAAGGCGATCGCGCCATCCGTATCGTAACTGCCCGACCCTGATTGGATCGTGAAATTGGGCGCAGCGCCCTTGAGGCCTGCGAGCGTGAACTTGCCCTCTGGCGTCATGCCGATGCGGCCGCTGGCCACGGCATTGCCGCCCAGGAAGTCGCGGACGGAGGCGTTTTCCCAGCGCGCGGTGCGGACGCCGAAGCGGCCGGACAGGCCAAAGCCGCCCTTGGGGCCGGGGACCAGTTCGACATCGGTATTGAGGTTGACGATGCCGACGCCGTCGATCTCATAGTCGTTGACCCGCCCCTTGAGCGCGCCGCGATAAAGGGCATTGTCGAGATCGGCGAGGATGATCGCAGTGGCGTCGATCCGGTCGCTGTCGATCTTGAGATTGTCGCTGATCAGCTTGCCGCCCGCATAGGCGAAGTCGCCCTTCACGCGCAGATTATTCATCAGACCGCCTGCCGCGGCATTAAGGCCGGTTACGCGACTCGCCGTGGCGTTCACGGGAATCCGGATGCGGTCGGTGTCAATCACCGCGCGGCCAGAGGCCTTCAGATTTTCGATGCCGGTTGCATCGAACGCTAGATTTCGAGCGGTGATGTCATAGTCGATGAACGGCGTCGCCATCGGCCCGTCGAGAATGATCGACGCGCGCACATCGCGGCCCTGCACCTTCTCCATGATTGCGCCGGGGGTCAGCAGTGCGGCGTTGATGCGCAGCGCGCTAAAACGGCTGGCGGCCAGGTCGATGACGCCTTGTGCATCGGCGGATAGAGCAGGCGAGCGCAGCGTGCCTTTGAGGTTCACGCGCCGTTCGTTTCGCCCTGCGAACAGATCGATATCCAGTTGCGGTGCGGTCAGGCGATCGACGGTGCCCGCCATGACCAGGCCCGGACGCACCGGACCTTTGGCGGTGAAATTACCATCGCGCGCGGCGATGGCGACGTTGGCGAGTTCGCCCTTAGGGCTGGTGGCCACGATGCGCCCGTCCCACGCCTGCCAAGTGCCCTTGCCATCCAGGGTCGCGGTCATGCCATCGGTCAGGCCGGACATGGCGGCGATGACGCCGCCCTTGGGCGCGGTCAACGTGCCGCTCATGGCCAGGCGGTTCTGCGACGGCACGGCGTCCAGCTTCGCCTGCAACCGATCGCCGCTATCGACGATCGCATCGGCGGATAGGATCGCGCGCCCGTCGGCGATGTGCGTGACGCCATCGATGGCGATCTCGCGCTTCTGGCCGATGACGGGCCGGGCAAGGATGAACTTGCCGATCTTCATCCGATCGACGTCAATGTCGAGGTCGGGCAGGATCGGCGCGTTGGGATCGGTTGGCGTGACGTTGAACTGCGGACTGCGCGCAAGCACCACCAGCGGCGTTTCCAGCAGGCTGACCGAAATATGATTATTGATGTAGCGAAACGGTTTCCACACCACATGCACGCGAGGGCTGACCGCGAACACGCCCTTGGGGTCACGCAAAATCAGGTCGTGAATGACCATGTCGCTATAGATGGACCCGTCGATCCGTCCGACCTCGATCTCCATCCCCGATTCCATCTGGAATGCGGCGATCTGCTGGATCAGGAATTTCTTGCCCGGCTGGGTATTGAGGCCAAGCAGCAACACGCCCGCCAGCACGACGATCGCGACAATGAAGCCGACAACGCCGATCGCGATCTTCTGCCACAAAGGGCGACCCTGACGCACGGTGTCGATCCGGTCGGGGGTAAGGGTGTCGTCCTGCGTCATCAGAAAGCCTGCCCGATCCCGATATAGACGGCGAATTTGGATTCGCCCGGTTGCCGGTTGATCGGCATGGCAATGTCGGCGCGGAAGGGACCGAAATTGGTATAGAAGCGACCGCCGAGACCCACGCCGTAGCGCATGTCGGAAAATTCGGGGATCTGGCTTTCATAGACCTGCCCCGCATCGACAAAGGCGACTACGCCATAATTGCCGAAACGATAGCGACCCTCGACCGCAAATTCATTGACGGATCGGCCGCCGATCGGATCGGCGTTCACGTCCTTGGGCCCCAATTCCTGGAACCCGAAGCCGCGCACTGATCCGCCGCCACCGGCATAGATGCGCCGCGATGGCGCGACATCGTCACGGGCCACGCCGTTGATGGTACCAAGGCGCGTGCGAGCGGCAATAACCAGGCTGTCCGAGACCGGGAAATAGCCGCTCAAGTCGAACGTGCTGCGCACATAGGGCGAAACATTGCCCTGCAGCGAGGCTTCGGGCGACACGCGCAGATTGGCGCGGAAGCCCCTTGTGGGGTTGAGCAAGTCGTTGGAACGGTCATAGCCGACCTGCGCCGGCAGCGCGCCGATGAAATAGGTCAGGCGGCTATTCTCGCCGGTGGCGGCGTTAATCGTGGTCTGTTCGTTCGACAGCAGGATTTCCGCGCCATAGCTATAGGTCCAGCGCTTCTGGAAGATCGGCGTCGATTGGCGCGCCCAGGTGATGTTGAGGCCAGCGGTAAAGGCTTCATAGGCATCATATTTCTGATGGTTGAGCAGCGCCCCGGCCTGAAATGTACGGTCGCGTTTGCCCGCATTGGAGCGGCGGAAGGTGCCTGCTACGCCCTGTTCCTGCGTGCCCGCAACCACGCTGGCGATCAGCGCGCCTTCGGCCGGAAAGAGGTTGCGGTGAGTCCAGGTGCCTTCCGCGCGAAAGCCCTGGCCGGTGCCATAGCCTGCTTCGCCAGCCAGCGTGCGCGGTGGTCCTGCCTCCTGTTCGACATGCAGGTCGACATATTCAGTTCCGTCCGGCCCGGCTTCGCCCGTGCGCACCGGATCCACGCCGACGCTGGCGAACAGGCCCGTCGCCACCAGTGCCTTGCGCAGGTCATCGACCTTGCGGCTGTCATAAAGTTGGCCTGGCTTGTAGCGGCGGATGACCTCCATATGGTCGGCGCCAAAGGCCTGCTTGTCGCCGCTCGTGGTAATCTTGCGGAATGTGCCGCGCGGGCCGGTGTCCACCGGCAGCGTATAGTCGCCCGTCACCGTTGTCGGGTCGAGCAGGATGTCGCGCTCGCCCACCTTGGCAAAGGCATAGCCATTTTCCGGCAGCTTCAGCGCGACATTCGCCTCCGCACCCTCGATCGTGGTGGCGACGATATAGTCGCCGGTCTTGAGCGGCAGGCTGTCCCGTACCAGACCTGGCGGCACGGTCGGCCCGGCGGTGATCACGATATCGCCGATCTTGTAGCGCTTGCCCGGCGTGACCGAGATGACCGCCTTGAGCGTGCCGTCACCGGTCTGATCAAGGCTGGCGAGCGCGGTCGCGTCATAATAGCCTTCGGAATAGAGCAGCCGCACGGCGAGCTTCTCATCCTCTTGCGCCCGCGCCTGCACCATGGCGGCGGTTTCCGCCTTGCCATCGCCATCGATCAAGGTCGATGCATCCTTGAACGCATCCTCCAGGCCGGTTTTGCCAAACCCTTCGATGCTGGTCGCATAGCGGATGTCGGGCTGCTTGGCATTGGGATCATCGTCTGACGCGGCGTTGGCGGGCACAGTCACACTGTCGAGCGGAGCCAAGGGCTGGGCGAGTTCGACCTCCTGCGCTGGCTCGGTCGCAGGCGGCAACTGTGTCGGCGCGTCGGCCTGTAGCGGCATCTGCTGGTCGATCCAGATGTCGATGGAAGGAAGAGGCGCCGATGAGTCCCTATCGTCTATCTGCGGCAGGCGCGCCTCAAACTGATCGTCGGGCAGGATCGGTTCTTCGCTCGCTGCCGCGTCATAGGGGAGCGCAGGCACAGGATCATTCGTCGTCTGCGCCATGAGAGGCAGGGGCGACGCGGTGACGAGGATAAGGCCCAACATGCGCCGGACATGATGTGCCTGCCGTCTGATCATGAAAATGCGATGCCCCTTCATCGCCAGCCCTGTAATTGGCCGACGAACTTCCAATACGCGCAACGGGTTGCGCCGGTTCCGCCCAAGCGACGATTAGCCGCGACGGGGGCGCTTCCCACCGGCCCAAGGCCCGTCTAGAGCAAGCGCATGACATTTGCGCTCAATATTTCGCGATCCCTGATGGGCCAGCCCTGGCGTTGGCGCGGAGAAGGCGCGGACGCGCGCGACCCCTCCTATCTGCCCGACGATCTGGTCACGCAGTTGCTGATGGCGCGCGGCTGCCCGCGTGAGGCGTTGGAGGCGCACCGCAACCCGAACATCCGCGCCTTCATGCCCGATCCCAGCCTGTTCCGCGACATGGACGCCGCGGCCGAACGGTTGGCAGATGCGGTGCAGCGCGGCGAAGATGTGCGGATATTCGGCGACTATGATGTGGACGGCGCGACCAGCGCGGCGCTGCTGATCCGATTGCTGCGCGATCTGGGGCTGGAGGCCAAACCCTATATCCCCGATCGTCTGATGGAGGGCTATGGCCCGTCGGGCGAGGCGCTGGTGCGCCTGGCGGGCGAGGGCGCGACCCTGATCGTCACCGTCGATTGCGGCGCGCAGGCGTTCGAGGCGCTGGCGATGGCGAAGGCCACCGGGGTCGATGTCGTCGTGGTCGATCATCATAAATGCAGCGCCGCGCTGCCCGAAGCGCTTGCGCTAGTGAATCCTAATCGGTTGGACGAGGGGGAGGAAGCGGCGACGCATGGCCATCTCGCCGCCGTCGGTGTCGCTTTCTTGCTGGGCGCAGCGCTGGTGCGGCTGTTGCGCGGGCGCGGCTGGTTCGCGACGCGGGCGGAACCCGCGTTGATGGAATTGCTCGATATCGTGGCGCTCGGCACGGTGGCGGATGTGGCGCAGCTGCGCGGTCTCAACCGCGCTTTCGTGGCGCAGGGGCTCAAGGTGATGGCCAAGCGGCGCAATATCGGCCTCGCCGCGCTGATCGACGCCAGTCGCCTGACCCGCGCGCCGCTGTGCCATGATCTGGGCTTTGCATTGGGGCCGCGCATCAATGCGGGCGGGCGTGTGGGGCAGGCCGACCTCGGCGTGCGATTGCTAACGACGCTCGACTCGGCGGAGGCGGCGCGGATCGCGGGGCAGCTCGATCATTATAATGAGGAACGCCGCGCGATCGAATCGACGGTGCAGGAACAGGCCGAAGCGCTGCTCGACGCGCAGGGCAATCGCGCCGTCGCGGTGATTGCCGGACTGGGCTGGCATCCGGGCGTCATCGGCATCGTCGCCGGACGGATCAAGGAAAAGGCCGGTCGACCCGCCATCGTCATCGCGCTGGACGAGGATGGCGTGGGCAAGGGATCGGGCCGGTCGATTTCCGGCGTGGATCTGGGCGCAGCGGTAATGGCGGCCAAGGATAGCGGCCTGCTGGTCGCGGGCGGAGGCCATGCCATGGCCGCCGGGCTGACCGTCGCGGCGGACCAGGTCGATGCCCTCGCCGATTTCCTCGACGAACGACTGGCAAGCGCGGTAGCGCGTGCGCGGGACGATCGGGCGTTGCTGATCGATGCGGTGTTGGCCCCGGCTGGCGTGAACCCGGAATTCGTCGCTGCGATTGAGCAAGGTGGCCCCTATGGCGCAGGATGGCCCGCCCCCCGGATCGCCGCTGGCCCCATGCGCGTGGTCAAGGCCGATGTGGTCGGCAACGGCCATCTGCGCGCGATCATGGCGGGCGCGGACGGCCGGTCGATCAAGACCATCGCCTTTCGTCAGGCCGAAAGCGACATGGGCCAAGCAATATTGGGCGCGTCCTACGACCGGCGGCTGTGGGTCGCGGGACGCGCGAAAATCGACGATTGGGGCAGCCGCCCCGCCGCCGAACTGCATCTGGACGACGCCGCCTGGGCCGACTGAGTGGCACAGGCGTTTTTGCCCGCAAAGGGGGTTGACCGCTGCGCCGTCTCCTCCTAATGCCCCCCTCACTTCGCAGCGCCGCTTGGCCGGTCGTTGTATGTGGTCCCATCGTCTAACGGTTAGGACACTGCCCTTTCACGGCAGCGATACGGGTTCGAATCCCGTTGGGATCACCACCTTCTCTACATCGAAGATGCCAGAAAATGCCCGATCGGCATTTTCCTTCATGGCTACGCAGCAAGATTTCTTCCCACCGACCTCAGTCGTTGCCATCCGACACGACACTCGCCACCATTTCAGTCTTGGCCCGGTCGATGGACCATAGACGGCTTTTCTCCACCGGATCCCAATCGATCGCCTGCCCCGGCGTGGCGATGCCGATGGTGCGGCGCAGTTCCAGGCGCGATCCGGCTTCCGGCAGCGCCAGTTCGTACATTTCCGGCCGATCATGGCCGGTCGCATAGAGGCGACCATCATTGCTCCAGCTAAGGCCAGAGCAACTGAACGGCGCAAAGCGCGTCAGCACCTCGGCCGGAAAGGTCCATGCCGCTTCCTGCCGGAAGGCGTCGTCCAGCCGCGCCAGCAGCGTGTAGCGATGATCCCGGTTCGGCTCGCCCCCCTTGCCATCATAATTGGCATAGACCGCCCACCATTTACCATCATGCCGGTCGAGCGCGGTCAGCGAACCGGGGCCAAAGCCCAGGCTGATCGTGCGGCTGTGGCGCATCGTGCGGGTGTCGAAAATCTCGATGGCGCTGGTCTGGGGCAGCTGCGGATAATTGGACGCGGCGCAGACCAGGTCATGCCCCGCGACGGTGCAACTGTTCATGTGGGGGAACAGCCGTCGCTCCCCCTGCCATTGGGCGACCCGCTTGCCGGTAGCGATGCGATATTTGCCGATCCGGTCATTGTCGATGGCATAGAGATGCGTGCCGTCCGATGCGACGCCTTGCCGCGCTTCCGGCGCCGCCATGCGCAGTACAACGGGAGCGGGTGGCGGCGAAGGCATCTCGGCCATCGGCTCCGCCCCTGCCGGGACAAAGCCGAGCATCAGGCTCGCGAGGATCAGCAGGATAAAGGGCATGAGAGACTTCCGATTGCGTTGACTAGCCAGTCTAAGCCAGCATTATAACGGTTGCGTGGCAACGGTCGCAGCCATTGTGCCAGGCGACGGCGGCGCCAGGAACATCGGATGGGTGCCCGAAGGCAAGGAGACGGCGCGATAGCCATGCGATCGCGCCCAATCGATCAGCACCGCATCCAAACCGCGAGGAAAGGCCGCCGTGGGTTTGCCTTCACTGCCCGTCAGGATGATGGCGGGCGGCTTCGCATCCAGATCCGCTTCGGCAGATAGGATAGTCGTCGCATGAAAGGCCCGCGCCTCCTCGCGTGTCAGGATCTGGCGCGTGCGGAACAAGAAAGGCCCGGTAACGAAGCGGCGATCGATCGGCAGCGCCGCATCCACCGCCCGTTCCGGCGACAGGGTAACGATCGGCCCGGACAGGCCGGTCGAAGCCACGATGCGATCCACGGCACGCACGTCCTGCATGATCCCCTGAACCGGACTGTGGCCCGCCAGCATATTGGCTGCTGTCTTTGTCGCAGTCTGTGTCACGCCTGCGACGATGCCCAACGCGATCAGGGCGCGGCCAGCGCGACGATGCCAGAAGGGCGCCTCGGTCAGCAGCGCAAAGCGAAGGAAGAGCGCGGGCAGCAAAGGCCCCAGATATTGAACATAGATCGGTCGCGGCAGCCAGGCGGCCAGCAGTCCGGCGACGATCATCATATCGAGCAACCGTTCGACCGGCGTGCGGCGCCGGGTGACCACCAACGCAACGGCGACCAGCGCAATCAGGCCGCAGCCCTGCGCCAGGAAGCGGGCAAGCCGCACGAGGCTCTTCGGCCCGCCGAGCATGGCGGCCTTCTCATTCCAGGTGCGCCACTCGAACGGGGCCTTCAGGCTATAGTCGATGATCCCGAACCAGGCCGCGTCGGGCGCCAGCAGGGCCAGTGCCATCGTCGGCAAACTACCCAGCACGCCGCCCAGGGCGAGCAGGCCGACTCTGGCTGCCCCAAGCGTGCGCCAGTGACATAGCGCAAACAGGCCGACGGCGGCGGCCGGAAGGCCATAGCTGATTTTCGCCGATGCGGCCGCCCCCAGCAACAGCCCGGCCAGTAGCGCGGTCCACCGCGCACGGTCATTCTGGAGCAGGTTCATCATGGCGGCCAGCCCGGCCGTCATCAGCAACACGGGCAGCGCATCGTTGCGCGCAACACTCCCGGCGAACAACAGCATATGGCTCGACAATAAGGCCACCGCCGCGATCGCCGCCGCCCGGTCCGACGCACCCGCCCGCCGCGCGGCCATCCACAGACAAACACTTGCCCCCAGCGCGAGCAGGGCATTGACAGCGCGCAGTGCCGGAAAGAGCCACCCCTCGGCGATCCACGCCAGCGGCGCGAACAATAATGGCTGCAAGGGCGTCTGGAGATAGGCGAAGTCGCGATAGGGCAGGCCGAAGCGCATCATCGCAACCGCGCCGACATATTGCCCCTCATCATGGTCGATCGGGCGGAACGCCGCCACGGTCAACAACAGGGCCGCGATCAGCAGCAACAGGGCAGTCCGCAATGGCATAGGCGTTGTGCCTACCAGCCAAGTCGCGCGCGGGCCATCACCGCGCGCGCATGGTCGGCGGCGCGCAGCGAACCGGACAGCTCATCGCGCGCAAATGTCCCGCTCACCAGATTGTCCGGGTCGGTCATATGCAGCGACAGGGTGATCGGTCGCCCGCCAACCGCAGCCAGCGCATAATCGACGCCGACCTCGACCCGCACGGCGCGCGGGCCGGACACCGCCATGGCGGGCGCGCTGGTACGCGCAACGGACAGGGCCGCGCGCCAGGGACCGTCCTGCCAGACGGACCCGACCGACAGGCTCTGTTCGCGCACGATGTCGCCCCCGGACATGCGAACCCGCGCGTCGCTGTAGCGGATCGACCATTGCCACTGCGGTGTCACCTGATGGCGCGCTTCCAGAATCGCACCATCGATCCGTGCGGAGCCGGCGTTGACCGGCACCGTGCCGCGTCCGGTAAAGCGCAACCGGTCATCGATCCGACCGCCCTGCAAGGACAGGGACAGGCCGAGCGTGGGCGCAGCGCTCCAGTCGGCACGCATCTGCACGCGGCTTTGCGTTTCCGGCTTCAGCGTCCGGCGCAACGCCAGAAAATCATCGTGGCGCAATCCCATCGGTCCGCTCATGCCCGTTTCGCTATAGGCCCGTAATGTGTCGGCATAATCCAGGCTCAACGCCAAATCCTGCCGCGCTTGCAGGACTAACGTCGCGCGCGGCAGAAACCAGTCGTTCGCACGCAGTTTTTCGCGCCCTGGCCCGGCGGTGACATTGGCATTGCGGTTGCTGACCTTGATCCCATGCCAGCCCAGCGTGGCGGTCAGATGCTCGCCGACCAGCAAGCGATCCTGCACGCCATAGCGCACCATCCGGCTGCGCGAGAGCCTATGCGGCGCGAACGACGTCGCGTCGGTCGTTCCAAGGAAACGACGCGCGGTCGTCTGCCAGCGGATCTGGATGTCCTGGTCGCGATCATCGACATGGACCGGCGTTGCCGCTTCCATCCGTGGGCGGAACTGCGGATAGGCTGGCCGAGGAGCCGTCATAGGTGACAGGCCGGATGGGCGTTTCAGCGAAAAGCGGATACCCGTTTCCACCGGCACTTCCTGCGCCTGGGCGGCGGTAGAGGCAGGGATGAGCCAGAGGAACGGCCAGACGGCCCGGCTCACGATGCTGCCCCCGCACGGCCCGATCGCGCCAGATCGACCCCGCTACGCAGGCTGTAGTCGACCACATAACCGAAATGGTCGGAGAGCGGCTGGCTATCCGGTTCCGATCCGAACGGCACATGCGCCGCGACCACCTTGAGCGGACGGTCGCCCGCACCCCGTGCGAACAGCCAATCCTTCGCCCGCGCTCTGGTAGAAGTCAGGTCGCGCCGTATCGCGTCGCTGGCCCAGGCGGATTGCGCCAGCGCCCGGCGTGCGCCGTCCAGTTCCGGCGCGATGAAGCGCATGTCGGCCTGCGCGAACCGGGTGAAGAAGATATGGGCGCGCGACCGATCCTGCCCGATATTCATGTCACCGCCCAGGATCAGCGGCTGACCGGCAGGCACATGGGCCGCCACGAACTGCGTCACCAGATCGACCTGCCGGGCAAAGGCCCGCTGCGATCGGTCGATCGCTACGCCTGCGGCTTTGCGGGCGTTGAGATGCGTGTTGACGATGCTGACCGGCCGGTCGAGGCCCGGCACCTTTATATGCGCGATCAGCACGCCCTTGTTGGCCAGGCAGTCGAACCCGGCGCAGGCAAAGTCCGGAAAAGCCATGCGATCGATCCGGGTGATGGGATAGTCGGAAAGGATTTGCAGGCCACTGCTCAATTGCTTGCCGATCGCCTCTCCGCGATCCCACCGCGCCTGCGCCAGATGCGACTGGTCCGCCCCCTGCGCCGCCGCTATGGAACGGTGCGCTACGTCCGGTCCCTGCGCAACATGGCGATAGCCCGCGCGCGCGGCGATCTGCGCCGCCTCCGGCGTGAAGGCTTCCTGCAACAGGATGATATGCGGCTGTCGCCCCGATTGCCGCAGCCGGGCGAGCCGGTCGGCGATAGCGGTCAGCGCCGCACGCCGATCCGACACGATCGGCCAGGGCAGTCCCTTGATATTATAGGTCATGACCGACAATCGCCCGTCGTTCGAAACGGGCTTCGCAATGCCCCATTGCGGCGCAGCCTGGTCGCCACCATGGGTCGATCCGGCGGCGGCGAGCGCGACAAGCCCTGCGAACAACACAGCGCGAAATGGTCGGTACATAGTGACGGCCCCCCGTTTGACCGGAGGATAGCGGGCCAATGAGTCGTCCCTATGTCGCTTAAGCGGCGGGGCTATTAAACTTTCGCGGCAGCACAGTCATGGAAATGACGCCGACCTGTCATGCGACAAGCCGCACCTGCGCACCTCGGCCTGGTGATCAGCGCTGTTGATCGGAAAAGCGGACGGAAGGGTTATGATCCCGCAGCGACTGGCCAGCGGTTTCCGGCATGAAACGCAGCGCGATCAGCCCGACGACACAGGCCAGCATCATGTAGAAAGCGGGCATGAGTTCATTGCCGGTGAGGCCAATGAGGCTGCTGCCGATCGCAGGTGCCGTGCCCCCGAAAATGGACGTCGCGACATTATAGGCGATGGCAAAGCCCGCAAAGCGGACGGACGTCGGAAACAAGGCGGGGAAGGTCGCCGATATAGTCGCAAGTTGCGGCACATAGAGCAGGCCCAGCAGGGCAAAACCAACCACCGCCCCGACGAAACCCGTCGCCATTAGCAGATAGGCGGGCACCACCAGCAGGAACAGGCCGATAAGCGAAAAGCGCCACAGCGGCTTGCGGCCGACCCGGTCGGACAATGCCCCGGCGAAGGGCAGTAGCACCATCATGAACATCATGCCGATGATCGGCACGATCAACGCTTCATTGGCGGACAGGCCCAACCGACGCTGCAGATAGGTCGGCATGTAGCTCAAGAGCGTATAGTTGACGATGTTGAGCGCAGTGACCAGCCCGCCCATCACCAGCAGGGTGCGCCAATGGCCGGTGATGAGCGCGCCCAGCGTCGGCGAAGCGACCTTGGCTCCCTGCGCCGCTTGTTCGGCCTCCAGAAAGACCGGCGTGTCCTCCATCTTCGATCGCAGATACATGCCGACCAGACCCATAGGACCAGCCACCATGAACGGAACGCGCCAGCCCCAATCATACATGGCGGCGTCGCCCAGCATCAGCGAGAAGCCAAGCATCAGCAGCGCGCCCAGCGAAAAGCCCGCCAATGTCCCGAACTCCAGGAAACTGCCGCAAAAGCCGCGTTTGTCGTCGGGCGCATATTCGGCCATGAAGGTCGCCGCACCGCCATATTCGCCGCCGGTGGAAAAGCCCTGCACCATCCGCAACAGGATCAGCAGGGTCGGAGCCCAAAAGCCGATCGTCGTATAATCGGGGATCAGGCCGACGCATACGGTCGCACCCGACATCATCAATATGGTGAGCGCCAATACGGACTTGCGTCCCATCCGGTCGCCCAGCGGCCCCCAGAAGAGGCCACCCAGCGGGCGCACCAGGAAGGAAATGGCGAAGGTCGCCAGCGCGAACAGCACCGCTTCCTCCGTATTGCCGGGAAACAGCGCGGCGGAGATATAGGTCACGCCATAGGCATAGATGCCATAGTCGAACCATTCGGTCGCATTGCCCATGGCGGACGCACCGATCGCCCGGCGCAAGGTGGTCCGATCGACGGCAGGCTGGAGCGGGGCAGGAGGATGGGGCGCGGGCATGGATCTATCCTGAAAGGGGGAGCGGCGATCGGTCGGCCGGTTCGCCTTCGTCGGGCGCACTCTGTTCCGGGGCATGGGGATCGAGCATCGCGGCCACGGGCGTGGTGCGGGGCAGGATCTGATAGCTTTGCTGGTCGTCGCCCGGAACTGGCAGGGACGATGCCTGACGCCAGAGGCCAAAGACCAGCGTGCCACCCGCAACGGCGGCGATGAAGAGGAACAGCCCGCTCGCACCGAACAGCGTCATCGCCGCCGCCGCGCCGGTCGGTCCCAATGCCGCGCCGATCGAATAGAGCAGCACCAGTGCGCCGCTGGCCGCGACGCGGGCCGCCGGGTCCAGCCGGTCATTGGTATGGGCGACGCAAAGCGGATAGAGCGCGAAGCTGAGGCCACCAAACAGGCCCCCCAGCGTCAGCAAGGGCAGGCCGATACCATCGACCATGGTCAGCGCCAGACAGACGGCCATGGTCGCGCCGAAGCTGGTGACGATGACCCGGCGGCGATCGAACCGATCCGACAGCCGCCCCAGCGGCCATTGCAGTGCAACCCCGCCCAAAATGACGATGCTCATGAAACTGGCAGTCTGGGACAGGTCCAGTCCCAGCCGTCGGACATGCACGGCGGCGAGGCCGTAGAAAGCGCCGAGCATCAATCCCGTCGTCATCGCGCCGACGAAACCTAGCGGCGACGAAGCATAGAGTTGCCGCATCGTACAAGGGGCATTCTGCCCCGGTAGCGGCGCGGCGATGCGGGTGAGGACGACCGGGATGACCGCCAGCGAAATGAGGATGGAGGCGATCAGGAAAGGAATGGACGGGGTGCGCCCGAAATTGAGCAGAAATTGCCCCAGCGCCTGCCCCGAATAGAGGGCGATCATATAGCCCGCCAGGATGCTACCCCGCGTGTCCGGTTCGGCGCGCTCGTTCAGCCAGCTTTCCAGGCATATGAACACGCCCGCCACGCACAGCCCGTCGATGAACCGCAACGATGCCCAGAACAGCACATTCTGGAACAACGCATAAGCCAGCGTGCTGGCCGACAGCAGCGACACGAAGGCGGCAAAGGCGCGGATATGTCCGACTCGCTGTACGACAGGCGCAGCGCGCAGCGCGCCCACGGTCAGTCCGGCGAAATAGGCAGTCGCCACCGCGCCGATCATCAGCGTGCCGCTGCCCCCCCGTTCCAGCCGCAGGCTGATCAGGGTGGACAGAAAGCCGCTGCCCGCCATCAGCATGAAGATGGCGGCCAACAGGCTGCGAACCGGGAGTATCGATGACAGCATGAAGAGAAGGGCGGCTTAGGCCGCCTGAAGCCCTTCGCCCTGATCGACTACATCCTCGATCAGCCGCTGGTGCAGGACACGCACGGCCGTATCGAAATTCGCGCAATCGATGATGAACTGAATGTCCACGTTGCGGATCTGATGCTGCATCGCGACCATGTCGATATCGGCGGCCGCCAGTGCATCGAGCGCATCGGGAACCAGTCCTGGCCGCGATATGTCGCTGCCGATCACCGACACCATGGCCACAGGCTGCGCGGAGATGGCGGCATCGGGATAGAGCGATTGCAGGTCGGCCATGATCCGCTTCACCGTCGCCGCGTCGATCGACAGATAGTGGGTGATCGTATTGGCGTTGGAAGATTTGCTGACGATCCATGCACCATGGCGCGTCAGCGCATCGAGGATCGCGGCATCATAGCCCTTCTCCCCGACCATATCCTGCTCGAAGAACTGCAGCGCCTGCATCGATCGCACACCGGTGATGATTTCGACGCGTGGCGTGTCGGACACATAGTCGCCGCAGATCAGCGTCCCTTCATCCTCCCGGTCGAACGTGTTGCGGACGCGCAGCGGGATGCTGGTCTGGCGCAGGCCACGGCCCGCGCGGGGATGGATCGCCTCCATACCCAGATTGGCGAGCTGATCGGCCACGTCATAATTGGTGCGGCCGATCTTGCGCGCGGCGGCTTCCCCGACCAGTCGGGGGTCGGCGCTCGACAGGTGAAATTCCTTGTGAATGATCGCTTCGCGCGCATGGGTCAGCACCGCAATCCGCGAGAAGGTCATTTCCGAATAGCCCCGCGCATAGCGCCGCACCATGCCTTCGCGGCATCCGGCATAGCCCGTGACGATCGGCATCGTATGGCGCAGGTCGATGGGCGCCAGCGCCTCCACGATCCGTTCGTCCAGGCTGCGCAAATCATCCTGATCCCACAGCGTCAGATCGACGAACGTCGCGTTGATCCCGCGATCGCGCAGCAACAGCGCGGTGCTGTGCGCGCTGTGCGCCTCGCCCAGCCCCGCCAGCAATTCGCGTACCGTCAGCAACTGTTCCTTGACGCAGAAGCGGCCATGGCTGCGCAACCGGCCGAGATCCGCAAGGCAATCCTGCACCGCCGCGATCCGCAGATCGACAAAGGCATTGGCCTCCTCCAGGCTGGCGGTGCGCGCGAACATCTCGCCATTGCGATCGTGCATCGCCTCGCGCACCTTGGCCATCGCCTCAAGCCAGCCGTCCGCCCCATCATCGGCGATGAAGCGGCCATAGACGCCCGGCACGCCGGATTTCTTATGTTCCAACAGCAGGTCGGTCATGCCCGCATAAGCGGATACGACGAAGATGCGGTTGTAGAGATCGTCACCGCTACGGCCTGCGATCAGGACATTGTCGAACAGGCTGGCCGTGGCCGCCATTGATGTGCCGCCGATCTTCTCGACGCTATGCAGGCCGCTCATGCCATTACCTCCGCAACCAGATCGCCATGACAGACCCTGATTGCTTCCGCCCCTCGTGCCGCGATGAAGGATGGGCGCGGCGTCGCGGGGCCAAAGGGGGCGGCCAGCTGATTGGACATGGCGTTATAGACCATGAAAGCGTTCGCGCGGGGAAAGGGCGTGATATTGCCGTTGGACCCGTGCATCAGGTTGCAATCGAACAGGATGACCGTTCCCGGCTTGCCCGTCGGTGCCACGATACCATGCTTGTGCGCAAGGTCGGCCAGGCTGTCCTCATCGGGGACGCCATATTCCTGCTTCTTGAGCGACATCTTATAATGGTCGTCGGGCGTTTCACCCACGCAGGTCAGAAAGCTGCGGTGCGATCCTGGGATCAGCATCAACGGGCCGTTATGTGGGGTGTTATCCGCCAGCAGAACCGACATGGACAGGGCGCGCATGCGCGGCATCCCGTCTTCCACATGCCAGGTCTCGAAATCCGAATGCCAGTAGAATTCCTTGCCCTGGAACCCCGGCTTGTAGTTCAGGCGGGACTGGTGAAGATATACTTCGTCATTCAACAGGAAGCGGGCGACGTCGGCGAGCCGGGCGTCGGCCGCCAGCCGGTGCATGACGCGGCTCTGGCTGTGAATTTCGAAGATCGAGCGGATTTCGCCGCCACCCGGTTCGGTGATCACGGTGTCGCTATCGAGCGCATCGGGATCGGCCAGCAGGGAACCAGCCTCCTGTTGCAGGAAGGCGACTTCCTGCGCGGAGAAGATATCCTCCAGCACCAGATAGCCGTCGCGCTCGAACTGCGCGGCCTGCGCTTTCGAGAGCGGTGCCGCCTCGCTCCAGTCGCTATGGACGACCGGATCGAGACGGGGCAGGAATTGCGGTTCCGCCATTTGGCGGGATGGGTAGATGTCTGTCATGGGACTCCCCCTTTCTTTATGATTTCAAGACGTCAGTTCGGCCGTGCGGACCATGTCGGCCTCTGCGGGGTAGGCGCCATTCTCATCATGCACTTCGCGGCCGGTAACCGGCGGGTTGAAGACGCAGACGGTCAGGATGTCCGTTTCGGGGCGCACGATATGGCGATCATGATCGTTGAGCGCATACATGGTGCCTGCGGCCAACTGGTGGGTTTCCCCCGTGCCCAAATCCTCGATCGTGCCCTTGCCCTTGAGCACCAGCACGGCTTCGAGATGGTTTTGATAATGCATTTTCAGCTCTTTGCCGGCGTACATGGTGGTGACATGGTATGAGAAACCCATGCCATCATCCTTGAGCAGCAGGCGGGCGCTTTCCCAGCCGTCGGATTTGACGTTATGGTCGGACTTGCGAATGTCGGTCAGTTTACGGACGATCATGCGATATCTCCTTATTCCGCCGCCACGCCAAAAGAGGCGGCAAGCGTCTCGCGCACGCTGGTTTCCAGTATGTCGAGACCGGCCGAAAGGACGGCGTCGTCGATGATTAGCGGGGCGAGCACCTTGACGATTTCGTCATGGGGGCCGCTCGTTTCGATGATGAGGCCGCGCGCGAAGCAGGCGGCGGTAATGACGGACGCAATCTCGCCCGACCCGACGTCGATGCCGCGCATCATGCCGCGCCCGCGCGTCGTCAGCCCATGTTCACGCGCCATCTTGTCGAGGCGGCTTTCCAGCAGCGTGCCGCGACGGCGCACATCGGCGGCGAAGCTGTCATTGCTCCAAAAATGGCGCAGGGCGGCCGTTGCTGTGACGAAGGCATGGTTGTTGCCGCGGAAGGTGCCATTATGCTCGCCGGGCGACCATTGGTCGAGTTCGGCGCGGAACAGCGTGAGCGCAAAGGGCAGGCCCATGCCAGACAGCGACTTGGCCAGCGTGACGATGTCGGGCGTGAAACCCATATCCTCGAAGCTGAAAAAGCCACCGGTGCGGCCGCAGCCGGCCTGAATATCATCCACGATCAACAGGGCACCATGCCGCTTGGCGATTGCGGCAATCTTGCGCAGCCAGGCCGGCGACGCGGCGTTGAGACCACCTTCGCCCTGCACGGTTTCTACCAGGATGGCGGCGGGCGCATCCAAGCCGCTGGACGGGTCCGACAGCCGCTGTTCCAAAAGGTCGGCGGTATCGACGTCGGGGCCGTGATAGCCGTCATAGGGTTCGTGGCTGACATGGCTGAGCGGCACGCCCGCACCACCGCGCTTGGCGGCATTGCCGGTGCAGGCCAGCGCGCCCAACGTCATGCCGTGGAAGCCGTTGGTGAAGGCGATCACCATTTCGCGGCCGGTAATCTTGCGCGCCAGTTTGATCGCGGCTTCCACCGCATTGGTGCCGGTTGGGCCAGTGAACATCGCGCGATAATTCAGCTTGCGCGGCTGGAGGATCACCTCCTCGAAAGTTTCCAGAAAGGCCGCCTTGGCATCGGTATGCAGGTCCAGCCCATGAGTAATCCCGTCGGCCATGATATAGTCGAGCAGCGCCTGCTTGAGGATCGGATGGTTATGCCCGTAATTCAGCGTCGAGCAGCCCGATAGAAAATCGAGATAACGCCCCCCCTGATTATCGTGCATCCACACATTTTCGGCGCGATGGAACTGGCGCGGCATCGACCGGGCATAGCTGCGGACGATCGATTCCCGACGCTCGTAAATGCCGGTATCGGGAATGATCTGGGTCGGTTTGGGGGTCATTGTCATGGGGGAAAGTCTCCGAATATCTATTGGCTGGCTTTGGAAGAGAGGGCGAAGGGACCGATCGTCGCTTGCCACTCGGTTTCATGCGCGCCGGCGAAATGAGCGTCGCGCTCGAACAGCGGGGCTTTGGTAAACTCAGCGCCCAGACGCCGGGCGATTCCTGCGAACAGTGCCCAGGAGGCTGCATTGTCCGGGGTTACCGTGGTGATCAGGTGCGTGACGCCGGTAGCCGATGGGCGGTCCAGCAAGGCGGCGATCATGCGCTGCGCCAGCTTTTCGCCGCGAGCCTCCGCAGCGACGGCGACCTGCCATATGAAGAAGCGACCGGGGTCGGCGGGCAGGCGATAGCCCGATACCCAGCCGACGATCTGGCCGTCGCGTTCGGCGACGATGCAGCTATCGGCGAAATGCGTGCATTGCAGCAGGTTGCAATAGGCCGAATTGCCATCGAGTGGCGGGCAGGCGGCGATCAGCGCGGTGATGGCAGGGCCGTCCTGCGCCACCGGCATACGGAAATTCATAACTCGTCCAGTCTCATTCTCATGGGACGCAAAATTCCGTGGCGACAGGACCGTCGCATCGGTTTCACGATCAAATATGATTAGCCTCCCAAAGTATTTAACTATCTGGGCGAATCCCTTCGCCTCTGTTGCTGCGGCGCAATATATACATATGAACGCGAAATTTTCAACCCTTTGGCCGCAATGACTTCTCTGTCCGCCGTTTCAGCCTTGCATTATCCTTCATTATATAAAGGAAAATGACATTGGCATGGCACTGCGCAAACGGATAGCTATCAGCCATGGAATCCGACCTTTCGAACCCCACTCTCCAGGCGCTTCGCCGCATTCTGCGCGCGACCGAAATCGGCAGCCGCAAGCTGGCGACGACTACAGGGCTGACGCCCTCCCAGATGCTGGTGCTGCGCGAAATTGAGGGGCGCGATCAGGCGACGCCGAGCGCCATTGCGGCGGCTTTGAAATTCAGTCAGGCGACGATCACCAATGTCGTCGATCGGCTCGTGCTATCGGGCTTGGTAACGCGCGAACGCAGCGATCGCGACAAGCGCCAGATCATGCTCCATGCAACGGCGGCGGGACGGGATGCACTGGCCTGCGCGCCCGACTTGCTGCAGTCCCAATTCACTGACCGCTTCGCGTCGCTCGCCGCCTGGGAACAGGCGATGATCCTCGCCTCGCTGGAGAAATTGAGCCTGATCCTGGGCGCGCAGGATATGGATGTGGCACCACTGCTCGACAGTGGTGCGATCGACCGGATGGAGCCGGGCTAAGCGGTGTGCTTCAATCTGATCCGGCATAGTCGATCCGACGATGCCAGAAACAGGCTGCGACCATTTTCCCCGATGCAGCAATTGGCGACGGCCTTGCCGGTGGCGATGATGCCCAGCAACGTCCCATCGGGCAGGCAAACATGAACGCCGCCTGGGCCGGTGGCGAATATCCTACCCTGTCGGTCGGTCTTCACGCCATCGGGCAGGCCCGGCAGGCCTTGGTCTGCCTGCGCCTGCATGTCGTGGAACAGTCGTGCCTCACCTGGCGTCCCGCTCGCGTCGAGGGGATAGGCCAATAGATGCGGGAGCTTCGGGTCGGATAACGCCAGATAGAGCGTTCGTTCATCAGGCGACAAGGCGATGCCATTGGGTCGGAAACGGTTGCGGTCGATCAGGCTGAGGTGTCCGTCCGGTGCCAGTCGATAGACACCGTTGAAATCCAGTTCGCGCAAGGGGGAGGCATCGGCCTCGCTCAGACCATATGGCGGGTCAGTGAAATAGATCGCACCGTCTGCGGCGATGACGAGGTCGTTCGGGCTGTTGAAGCGCTTGCCCTCGAACCGATCGACCAGGATGGTGCGTTCCCGCGTCTTCAGGTTGATCCGTACGATCGCACGGCTGCCACTATCCGCGACAACCAGATGGCCGTTCCGGTCGAGGCGCATCCCGTTGGCACCAGGCTCGCGAATGCCCGCCGGAACCGCCCCCTGCGCGCCTGATGGGTCGAGGAAAGGCTGCGCACCGTTCCTTGCATCCCAGCGATAGACGATATTGCTGGGCGGATCAGAGAAAAGCAGGAAATTACCATCCGGTACCCACACCCCGCCTTCCGCCCAGCGATAGCCTTCCGCCAGAACCTCAACCCAAGCGTCGGCTTCGACGATGGCGTCAAGTCGAGGATCGATCCGCGTGACACTGCCGGTAGTGGTCGTCGCCTTGGTGCCGGGCGCCATGCTGGTCAGCGCCAGCGCGCCCATGCCCGCCAGCCATTCACGACGATTGCCATGGATGACGTCGGTCATGCCTGCAAACTCACGCGGCGGCCCTCGCGGGCGGAGCGGTAGATGGCTTCGATGACTCGGAGGTCAGCCAGGCCCTCTTCGCCGGGCACGATGACGGGCGTGCCGTTCAGCACCGCTTGCGCGAGATGGTCGAGTTGGCCTGCAAATTGCGTTTTGGGCGATGGCGGCAGGGTGCGGTCGGTGACTTTGCCGTCCTTGCGGATGCGCATCGCATGGCCGCTATAAGGGGTGGCGGGTTCCATATCGATCCATCCCTGCGTGCCGATCACACGATAGCTGTTGTGCGCCGAGCTATAGCTGGACACGCAGGTCGCCTCGATCCCCGACGGGAAGCGCAGCAGGAAGGTGATTCGGTCCTCCACGGTGCGAAAGCGCCGGTCGGCGCGGTCGGTCGATTCGATCGCCAGGACGTCCATCGGCTCTTCGCCGGTCAAATAGCGCACGGCATTGAGGCTGTAGATGCCGATATCCATCAGCGATCCGCCGCCCGACAGGGGCTTGTCCAGCCGCCATTGGCCCGGCTGAATGGGGAAGCCATGTTCGGCGGTGATGATCCGCGTCGGCCCGACATGGCCGCCGCGCGCCAGCTCGATCGCCAGCTGATTATGGGGTTCGAAGCGTGATCGATAGCCGATCATCAGCTTCTTGCCTGCCGTTTGGCAGGCCGCGATCATCGCCTCACATTCGGCGACGGATATCGCCATCGGCTTTTCGCACATCACATGCTTGCCCGCCCGCGCCGCGCGGATCGTATATTCGGCATGCATGCTGTTGGGAAGGATCACGTAGACCGCGTCGATATCGGGATTGTCAGCGATGCGGTCAAACGTCTCATAGTTGTAGTGATGCGTATTGGGCACGCCATATTGCGCGCCATATTGTTCCAGTTTGGCCGGGGTGCCGCTGACCAAGGCGCTGATCCGGGCATGGTCGCATCCGGCGAAGGCGGGCATGATCTGCTTGGTTGCGTAAGAACCCAGCCCGACGATCGCATAGCCGAGCTTGCGGACGGGCGTGGCTGCCAGCGCAGGCATGCCCGCCGCTGCAAAGCCAAGGCCGACCCCGGCGATTAAGGTCCGTCGCGTCACGATGCCTTCGTCCGTCATGCTCATCTCCTAAGGGTCGGTTTGCCGCTCTGCGCCAAGAATAACCCATACAAATGGCAAAGCCCACCCTTTTGCTGATCAGTCCGGCCGAGAGTCGGCGCGATCGCGTGCCGGATAATCCTCCGGGGTCACCGTGCCGACATTGGGCCGATCCTCGGCATCTTCCTGCGGCTTGCCACCGCGGGTCCGGGGATCGGGATCGTCGTCATTGGGGATGACGTCGCCCATTGGACCCCGGCGGGGCATCTCTTCGTCCTGGGCGGCGGCGGGATCGCGCCCGTTTTCATTGCCTGGCATAGTCTTTCTCCAATATATTTGAGCTATTCTGCCGCGATGGCCGACGAAGGTGCAAAATCGGGTTTCAGGACGATCTTGGTTACTTCATTCTGATTGTCGTGAAACATTTTGTAGCCTTTGGGCGCGTCTTCCAGGCTCATGCGATGGGAAATGAGGAAGGTTGTGTCGATCTGGCCTTCGACGATCGCGTTGAGCAGCGCGGGCATATAATGTTGCACGCTGGTCTGGCCGGTCTTGAGCGTCAGCCCCTTTTCCATGAACGCGCCCAAGGGGAATTTATCGACGAAGCCGCCATAGACGGCGGGCATCGAGACGCGGCCGCCCTTGCGACAGGCGTGGATCGCCTGGCGGATCGAATGGATGCGGTCGGTGCCCAGGAACAGGGACGCCTTGATCTGATCGACGACATTATCGACGAAGAAGCCATGGGCTTCGAGGCCGACTGCGTCGATGACGGCGTCGGGACCGATGCCGCCGGTCATTTCCATCAACGCTTCGTAGGTTTTCGATTCCTCGAAATTGATCGTTTCGGCGCCGAAGCGTCTGGCGAGTTCCAGCCTGTGCGGGAAATGGTCGATTGCGATGACGCGGTGCGCGCCCATCAGGAAGGCGGATTGCACCGCAAACAGTCCGACCGGGCCGCAGCCCCAGACCGCGACCGTATCGCCGGGTTCGATGTCGGCATTTTCCGCCGCCTGCCATCCGGTGGGCAGGATGTCCGACAGGAACAGGACTTGCTCGTCGGTGAGGCCGTCCGGTACCACGATCGGGCCGACATCGCTGAACGGCACGCGGACATATTCCGCCTGGCCGCCGGCATAGCCGCCGGTCAGATGGCTGTAGCCGAACAGGCCGGACATCGGCTGGCCATACATTTCCTGGCCAATGTCCTGATTGTCGGCCGGATTGCCATTGTCGCACGCGGAATATTGATGCTTGCCGCAATGATAGCAGCTGCCGCAGGCGATAGTGAAGGGGACGACGACGCGCTGGCCCTTTTTGAGCGTCGATCCGGGGCCGGTTTCGACCACTTCGCCCATGAATTCATGGCCGAGGATATCGCCCGCTTTCATGGTGGGGATATAGCCGTCATAGAGATGCAGGTCGGAGCCGCAGATGGCGGTGGACGTGATCTTGATGATCGCGTCGCGCGGATTGAGGATTTCGGGATCGTCGACGGTGTCGACGCGCACGTCATGTTTGCCGTGCCAGGTGAGCGCGCGCATCAGGCTTTCTCCTCTTGCAATTGCTTTTGGGTCCAGGCGGCCGTGGCGATTTCGCCGGTTTCCATCAGTTGTTTGAACCGGCGAAGGTCGCGGCGTGCCTGAATGGCGGGTTCGCGCTGGAACAATTTGGCGACGACCTTGCCGATGATGCCGGCGGGCGGATCATAGGCGATCGTCGCGGTGACGATGGTGCCGCGGTCGCCAGCATCGCGAAATTCGATGCGGCCGCTATTGGGGACGTCGGCATCATCGGTCGAGGCCCAGGCGATCAGTTCGCCTTCGCGCTTGTCGGTGATGACGGCGTCCCATTCGACGGTCTTGCCCGCCGGTGCCTTGACCACCCAATGAGATCGGGTGTCGGACAGCATGTCGATGCGTTCGACATTGTCCATGAAGGTGGGCAAGTTGGTGAGGTCCGCCCAATAAGCGAACAGTTCGGCACGCGGGCGATTGATGGTGACCGTTCGGCCGAGCAGCGCGTCGCCTTTGGATTGGGGCAGAGAGTCCACCCCCTGCGCGCGCACCTCTTTATTCTTGGAGGTTGTCGCGGGGGCGTCATCTTGTGCGATCGTCATGGCTGTTCTCCTGTCGTCATGTGCAGACGGGAAGGGGCCATCCGCCCGGACGGGCCGGGCGGACGGCGCGCGATCAGGCGTCTTCGGCTTCCAGATTGACCGAGGTTTCCGCAAGTTTCGTCATGAAGGCGTCGCTTGCGTAAATGTCCTTGGTCGCGTCGCGCAGCTTCTTATTGTCGTCCTTGAGGCCGAGCGCCTTGGCGAAGGCGGCAGCGGTGCCGAACCCGGCGATGCCATAATGAGTCATGCGCTGATATTGCGCGATAATGAGGACATCGAGAACGGGGCCTTTGTCCGGCCCTTCTTCGATCACATGCTTGGTCGCTTCGGCGGCGAGGCCTTCCATGCCCTTGCAATGGTCCTTCGAGACTTTTTCATCCTGCCCGGCGATCAATTCTTTCAGGATCGCCGTATGGCTGGCGATGCCTTCCTGGCTCTTCGTCAGCATGTCCTTGAGCGAGGCGTCACTGGCTTTGGCGGTGATTTTCTTGATGACCTTGAGCATCTGGTCATTCGCGGACCAGAGGTCTTTCAGTTCGTCGATATAGACGTCTTGCAGGCTTTCAGGGGGCGACATCGCTGTTCTCCACATCGCCGGACGGCATGTCCAACATGGGCGTGGAGCGCGTGGGGGCGAGGCGCGGTTCCTGCAAAACCGCCCAACATGATCTGGATCAATGCGTTTGTTGCAGAGGGGATCGGCGCTTTGGGCACATCGATCACGATAGACCAACTATGTTGCCAACCGGCTATAGGGGGGTGGTGCGGTCGAGAAGACTCGAACTTCCACGGCCTTTCGGCCACAACGACCTCAACGTTGCGCGTCTACCAGTTCCGCCACGACCGCACACTCAAAGGGAAACCGGCAGGGCCGGCATCTGGTAGGCGGTGGCCATTAGCAAAGGCTTTTGCCCCATGCAACAACCTATCTGCATCTGCGTTATGATTGATGAAATTGGGTCGATATAATGATTGTGGGAAGGTGAGGCGCGGGATGCCGGGGCAATGGTGGATGATGTCGGGCATGACCGTGGCAGCATCGGTCGCGATGGGACTGGGGCTTGGAAGCTATGTCACCAGCCCGCAGAAAACAGCCGTTTCCGCCGAGGAATGGAGCCCGGACGACGATAATTCCTATGTCGAGGCGGGACGTTCAGCGTCGATATTCGGAGACAGCGGCACAAGCGACCGGGGACCAGCGACGATTCGCTGCACCGGTTGCGGTCCGACTTTGACGGAACGGCGCTTTGCCGCCGACATGGCGGGGATGGACAGTGATGGCCTGATCGAAGGCCGCAGCGACCCGCTCGTACAGGACTATCTGGCGCAGGACCATCCAGCGACCGATGACTCGCTGATGATCGATACCGCATCGGAAAAGCCGGTCAGCAATCCGCGATTAGATCGGTCGAAAGTCGCTGTGGCCGACCCTATGGAGAAGCCGGTACTATTACCAGGGGCGGTGGTGCAGCCGATCATCGTGCCGACGATCGACCACAACCACCCCTGATCCTTCATTCCGCAGCAACGACTTCCGCTGGCGCATCGCTGAGCGGGTGGGCGAGGCGCGTGATCATTTCCTTCGGGCAAACCTGCCAGAAATAGCGACGCCAGCGATCCCAATCATCCAATATGGTGTTCGACCATTTGCTGTCGGTCGACACTGCATGCTGGGCGATCAGCGCTTTTAGTTCCGCTTCCCAATGGGCGCTTTCCAGCCGCTGCCAGATGATGCCTTCTGGGTTGGCGCGCGACGGGAAGCTGCCATCTTCGTCGAGGATGAAGGCCATGCCGCCGGTCATGCCCGCGCCGAAATTGGCGCCCGTCTTGCCCAGAATGACCGCCGTGCCGCCGGTCATATATTCGCAGCCATTGGCGCCGCAACCTTCGACCACGACTTGCGCACCCGAATTGCGGACAGCGAAGCGTTCACCGGCCTGGCCTGCCGCGAACAGCTTGCCGCTGGTCGCGCCATAAAGGACGGTGTTGCCCAATATGGTATTGTCCTTGCTCGTGAGCGGGCTGGAGACAGTCGTGCGCACGACGATGATGCCGCCCGACAGCCCCTTGCCGACATAGTCATTGGCGTCGCCGAACACTTCGAGCGTGATGCCCTTGCACAGGAACGCGCCCAGCGACTGGCCCGCCGACCCGCGCAGCCGGACGGTCAGATGCCCGTCGGCCAGCGTCGACATGCCGAACTTGTCGGTCACCGCCGAGGAGAGGCGCGTGCCGACCGCGCGGTGCGTATTGCGCACCGTATAGGTCAGTTGCATCTTTTCGCCACGCTCGAACACCGCTTTGGCATCGCGCATCATCTGCGCGTCCAGGCTGTCGGGCACGTCGTTGCGCCATTGGGTCAACGAAAAGCGGCGCTGGTCGTCGGGGGCATCGACCTTGGCCAGGATCGGGTTGAGATCCAAGTCATCGAGATGTTCGGCCCCGCGATTGACCTGCTTGAGCAATTCGGTCCGCCCGATCACCTCGTCCAGGCTGCGGAAGCCCAGCCGTGCCAGCACTTCGCGCACTTCTTCGGCGATGAAGGTCATCAGGTTGATGACCTTTTCGGGCGTCCCGGTGAATTTCTGCCGCAGCTTTTCATCCTGCACGCACACGCCGACGGGGCAGGTGTTGCTGTGGCACTGGCGCACCATGATGCAGCCCATGGCGACGAGGCTGAGCGTGCCGATGCCGAACTCTTCCGCGCCCAGGATCGCGGCGATGACGATGTCGCGCCCGGTCTTGAGCCCGCCATCGGTGCGCAGCTTCACCCGATGCCGCAACCCGTTGAGAGTCAGCACCTGATTGGCTTCCGACAGGCCCATTTCCCAGGGCGTACCGGCATATTTGATGCTGGTCTGCGGGCTGGCACCGGTGCCGCCGACATGGCCAGCGATCAGGATGACATCGGCGTGCGCCTTCGCCACGCCCGCTGCGACCGTGCCGATGCCCGCCTGGCTCACCAGCTTGACGCAGACCCGCGCGCGCGGGTTGATCATCTTGCAGTCGTAGATGAGCTGGGCCAGATCCTCGATCGAATAGATGTCGTGATGCGGCGGCGGCGAGATGAGCGTCACGCCGGGCGTCGAATGGCGCAGCTTGGCGATGAACTCGGTCACCTTGAAGCCGGGCAACTGACCGCCTTCGCCGGGCTTGGCGCCCTGGGCCACCTTGATCTCGATTTCTTCGGCCGATGCCAGATATTCGGCATGGACGCCGAACCTGCCGCTAGCGATCTGCTTGATGACCGAATTGGCGTTATCGCCATTTTCATAGGGCTTGAAGCGGTTGGCATCCTCGCCACCTTCGCCCGACACGGCCTTGGCGCCGATCCGGTTCATGGCAATGGCCAGCGTCTCATGCGCTTCGGGCGATAGCGCGCCGAGCGACATGCCGGGGGTCACGAAGCGCTTGCGGATCTCGGTGGTGGCTTCCACCTCGTCGATCGGCACGGCTTCGCGGGCGAAGTTGAACTCCATCAGGTCGCGCAGATAGACCGGCGGCAAATCGCGGACGCCGCGCGAAAATTGCAGATAGGTCGAATAGCTGTCGGTCCCGACCGCGGTCTGCAACAAGTGCATCAGCTGCGCCGAATAGGCATGCGCCTCGCCGCCGTCGCGCTGGCGGTAGAATCCGCCGATCGGCAGGCGGACGACCGCGCTGTCGAAGGCCTTTTCGTGCCGCAGCATCGCGCTGTAATGGAGCGAGGCATAGCCTTCGCCCGAAATCTTCGCTGGCATGCCGGGGAAGAGATCATTGACCAGCGCCCGCGACAACCCGACCGCTTCGAAATTATAGCCGCCGCGATAGCTGCTGATGACCGCAATGCCCATTTTGGACATGATCTTGAGCAGGCCTTCGTTGATGGCCGTGCGATAGCGTTCAAAACAGGCGTCGAGCGAGAGGTCGCCGAACAGGCCGCGCGCATGGCGATCGGCGATGCTGGCTTCGGCCAGATAGGCATTCACTGTGGTCGCGCCGACGCCGATCAGCACCGCGAAATAATGGGTGTCGACCGCCTCGGCGCAGCGCACGTTGATCGACGCATAGGAACGCAGCCCCTTGCGCACCAGATGGGTGTGGACCGCCGCCGCCGCCAGCACGCCCGCTATCGCGGCCCGATCGGCATCGACATTTTCGTCGGTCAGGAAGATTTCGGTGCGGCCTTCGCGGACCGCCTGCTCGGCTTCCTCACGGATGCGGGCGATCGCCGCGCGCAACTGCTCCTGCCCGCCGCTGGCGGGGAAGGTGCAGTCGATCTGCGCCACGGCCGGGCCGAAATGCGCCTTCAACCGCGCCCATTCGGCGCTCGTCAGCACCGGCGATTCCAGCACCAGCACATGGCTGTTCTGCGCATCCTGCTCCAGGATATTGTGCAGGTTGGAAAAGCGCGTTTTCAGGCTCATCACATGCCGTTCGCGCAACGGGTCGATCGGCGGGTTGGTGACCTGGCTGAAATTCTGGCGGAAGAAATGGCTGATCGTGCGCGGCTTGTCGGAAATGACGGCAAGCGGCGTGTCGTCGCCCATCGATCCGATGGCTTCCTTCGAATCCTCGACCATGGGGGCGAGGATCAGTTCCAGATCCTCCAGCGTCAGATTGGCCGCCACCTGCCGCCGCGTCAGCTCCGCCTTGTCCCAGCCGGGCAGGGCAGTCGGCGCGTCGGTCAGGTCGCCGATCGCCATGAAATCCTTGATCAGCTCACCATAGGGGCGCTCGCTCGCGATCCGATCCTTGATCGCGGCGTCGTCATACAGTTCGCCTTCCTGCAGATCGATCGCGATCATCTGGCCCGGACCCATGCGGCCCTTGCGCACGATGGTCGTTTCGGGAACCACGACCATGCCGGTTTCGGACCCCACGATCAGCAGATTGTCGCCGGTCAGCGTGTAGCGCAGCGGGCGCAGCGCGTTGCGATCCACCCCGGCTACGACCCAGCGGCCGTCGGTCATCGCCAGCGCGGCGGGACCGTCCCACGGCTCCATGACGCTGGCGAGATATTCATACATGTCGGCATGGGGCTTGGGCAGTTCCGCGCTTTCGCTTTGCCAGGCCTCGGGCACCAGCATCAGCTTGGCGGTCGGCGCGTCGCGGCCCGAACGGCAGATCGCCTCGAACACGGCGTCGAGCGCCGCGGTGTCGGACGCGCCCGCCGGGATGACCGGCTTTATGTCCTCTGACTGCTCGCCAAAGGCGAGGCTCGCCATCTTGATCTCGTGGCTCTTCATCCAATTCTTGTTGCCGCGGATCGTGTTGATCTCGCCATTATGGGCGAGCGTACGGAACGGCTGGGCCAGCCACCATTGCGGGAAAGTGTTGGTCGAATAGCGCTGATGGAAGATCGCGACACGGCTTTCGAACCGCTCATCCTGCAGGTCGGGATAGAAGACCGATAGCGATTCCGCGAGGAACAGCCCCTTATAGATGATCGACCGGCACGACAGCGAACAGACGTAAAAGTCGTTGATCTGCGCGGCGATCACCTGCTTCTCGATCCGGCGGCGGATGAGGTAGAGATCCTTTTCGAACTCGGCGTGGTCGCGCTCTTCAGGCATTGGCCCGGCGATCATGATCTGCTCGATTTCCGGGCGCGTGCGCTGCGCTTTCTCGCCGATGACGGACACATCCACCGGCACCTGGCGCCAGCCATAGATGGTGTAACCCGCGTCGATGATCTCGCTCTCGACGATGGTGCGGCAGGTTTCCTGCGCCGACAGATCCGTGCGCGGCAGGAAGATCATGCCGACGGCGAGGCGATTGGGCAGCGGCTTGTGGCCGGAGTCGGCAATAGCATCGTCAAAGAAGCGCACCGGCAGATCGACATGGATGCCCGCGCCATCGCCGGTCTTGCCATCGGCATCGACCGCGCCGCGATGCCACACGGCTTTTAGCGCATCGATCGCGGAGGCGACCACGCGGCGGCTGGGACGGCCATCAGTGGCGGCGACGAGGCCGACGCCGCAGGCATCGCCTTCCAGATCGGGATGATACATGCCCTCGGCGGCGATCCGCGCGCGTTCTTCGGGGCTTGCCATGAAGGGAGTGTCAGTCATGATCGCCATCCTATTCTTCCGTTCGGTTCGAGCTTGTCGAGAACCCCTGCGCCTCGTTCTCGACAAGCTCGAACCGAACGGGCTGGGGTGGAATGAGGGCGCTTAGGCCGCGACGTTCTCGCGGGTTTTGGCCTTTGCTTTCAGATATTTGTGCATATGCTCAGTCACATCGCGCCCGTCGCGGATCGCCCACACCACCAGCGATGCGCCCCGCACGATGTCGCCGGCGGCGAATACGCCGTCCAGGCTGGTCATCATCGTCTTGTGATCGACGCGCAGCGTGCCCCAGCGGGTGACCGACAGGTCGTCCGCGCCGAACAGCTTGGGCAGTTCTTCGGGGTCATAGCCCAGCGCCTTGATAACCATGTCGGCCTCCAGCGTATGTTCGCTGCCGGGATCAGGTTCGGGCGCGCGGCGGCCTGAGGCGTCGGGGGCACCCAGGCGCATCTTGGTGACCTTGACGCCAGTGACATGATCGGTGCCTTCGAACGCGATCGGCGCGGTCAGCCAGACGAACTCGACGCCTTCTTCCTCCGCATTGGCGACTTCGCGCTGCGATCCGGGCATATTGTCGCGATCGCGGCGATAGAGGCACTTCACCGACTTGGCCCCTTGGCGGATCGCGGTGCGGACGCAGTCCATCGCGGTATCGCCGCCGCCGATGACGACGACATTCTTGCCCGTCGCCAGCAGCGTGCCGTCTTCATGCTCCGGCACGGCGTCGCCGAACCCGGCCTTGTTGGAGGCGGTGAGATAATCGAGCGCCTTGACCACGCCCGGCGCGCCGACGCCCGGTGCGCGGATGTCACGCGGCTTGTACACGCCGGTCGCGATCAGGATCGCGTCATGCTTCTCGCGCAGCGCTTTGAGCGTCGCGTCGCGGCCGACCTCGAAATTCTCGTGGAAGACGATGCCGCCATCCTTGAGGCGCTGGACGCGGCGCATGACGATGTCCTTTTCCAGCTTGAAGCCGGGGATGCCATAGGTCAGCAGACCACCGGCGCGGTCATGCCGGTCATAGACATGCACTTCGTGGCCAGCGGCGCGCAGATATTCCGCCGTGGTAAGGCCCGCTGGTCCCGCGCCGATGACGCCGATCGACTGGCCGGTGGGCTTGCCCGCAACCAGCGGTTCGACCCAGCCTTCCTTCCAGGCGGTGTCGGTGATGTATTTTTCGACCGAGCCGATGGTGACGGCACCATGGCCGGAAAATTCGATGACGCAATTGCCTTCGCACAGCCGATCCTGCGGGCAGATGCGGCCGCAGATTTCGGGCATGGTGCTGGTCAGGTTCGACAGTTCATAGGCTTCGCGCAGGCGGCCTTCGGCGGTCAGGCGCAACCAGTCAGGGATATGGTTGTGCAGCGGGCAATGGGTCGAGCAATAGGGCACGCCGCATTGCGAGCAGCGTGACGCCTGCTCCTCCGCCTTGTCGAGAATGAAGCTGCGGCTGATTTCCAGAAAATCGTCGGCGCGGTCATCGGCTGCGCGCTTTTCCGGGTAGGCTTGCCCCTTGCCCACGAATTTCAGCATCGGATTGTCGGCCATCGCTCGCCCCTGACTAAAGTTTCAGCGGCGCGCATAGCATAAAAACCCGCGGAGTCACGCGGATTCTGGCATTTAGGACAGGAATGCTGACTATAAAATCGCGGTTATCGCGGTTAATTGCGAAATGATCGCAACAAACCGCATGATAAATAGACCGTTTCGGTCCTATCTTGCGCCCAGCCAGATTAGGGCCGCAATCCCGGCGATGATTCGATACCAGGCGAATGGGGCGAAGCCATGTTTTGACACCAGCCCGACGAACCAGCGAATGACCAGCAAGGCGACGATGAACGAGACGGCAAAGCCCAGCGCGATACTGTCCCAGCCTACCGCTGCGCTGGTGATCCGGTCGCCTTTCTTGATCAGTTCCAGCGCGGTCGCGCCCAGCATCGTCGGGATGGCGAGAAAGAAGCTGAACTCGGCCGCCGTGCGCCGTTCCACGCCCAGCATCAGCGCGCCCATGATCGTCGCGCCTGACCGGCTGACCCCCGGCACCATGGCCAGGCACTGGATGAAGCCGATCGCCAGCACGCGGACCATGGGAATATCGGCGATGCCGTGAAAACGCTGGTCCTTGACCGCGCGTTCGATCAACAGGATCGCGACGCCGCCGACGATCAAGGCCCAGGCGACAACCTGCGGCGCGCCCAGCATGATCTCGATATAGTCATGCAGCGCCAGGCCGATGACGGCCGAGGGGATGAAGGCGATCAGCAGATTGCGCAGGAAGCGCCAGCTGACCGGCTCGCGCCGCAATAGTCCCATGCCCACGGCCCAGAAGGTGCGCCAATAGAGCACCACCACCGCCAGGATAGCGCCCAACTGGATCACGACGTTGAACATCGCCCAGGTCGCGGAATCATAGCCGAGCAATTCGCTGGCGAGGATGAGATGCCCGGTGGAGGACACCGGCAGAAACTCGGTCAGCCCCTCGACGATGCCGAGCAGGATGACGGTCAGATAATGCAGGTCCATGGGTAGGCAGGCTCCAGTTTGATCCTCCCCTGCAAGGGGAGGGGGACCGCTCGCGAAGCGGCGGTGGAGGGGGGTCGCGCTATCGATGGGGCGACACCCCTCCGTCAGGGCTTCGCCCTGCCACCTCCCCTTGCAGGGGAGGATTTTGTGGGTTTAAGCGCTCGCGCGACCCGTAAAGCGGCCATGTTTGCGGTAGCGGACCATCCATTTGTCGGCGACGCCGTCCATCGGCGTGGCGACGACGCCCAGCGCGTCGAGTCCTTTGGCGCCCTCTGCCACGACATTGTCGCGGCCGAGCATCGCCAGTTGATCGCCGGTGATCGGGCCACCGGGCAACATCGCCAGCATCTTGGCGACGCCGTGCGGCACCTCCACCAGCGCCTTCTCGCGGCCGACCGCCTTGGCGATCCACTGGTTGATCTCGCGCATGCTTCGGACCTGCGGGCCGCCCAGCTCATAGGTCTGACCACCATGGACGCCGGGCTGTTCCGCCGCATTGGCGATGGCGTGGGCGACATCGGCGACATAGACCGGCTGGAACTTCGTCGCCGCGCCGATCACCGGGATGACCGGCAGCATGCCGATGATTTCGGCAAAGCGGTTGAGGAATTGGTCTTCCGCGCCGAAGATGATCGACGGGCGGATGATGGTTGCGGTCGGGAAGGCCGCTTTGACCGCCGCTTCGCCCGCCGCCTTGGAGCGGCCATAGGCGGACGGGCTTTCCGGGTCAGCGCCGATCGCCGACATATGCACGAGCGCGGTGACGCCAGCGTCTGCCGCGGCCTTGGCGACATTGGCCGCGCCGCGATGGTGGAAGGCGTCGAAGTCGCCCTTCAATATGCCGACCAGGTTGATGACGACATCGCTGCCCGCGATGGCCCGCGCCACGCTGGCAGGATTGCGGATGTCGGCGGCGATGAACTGGACCTGGCCAAGGCCCCCCAGCGGTTTGACCCGCAGCGCCGTCGAGGGATCGCGCTGCGCGATGCGCACCCGCGCGCCGCGTGCCAGCAGCGCCTGTGCCACCTGGCGACCGACAAAGCCGCCGCCGCCGAACACCGTTACCAGACTGTCTTTCATCACCTGTCCCACGTCCGTTCGAAAAGGAATATGCTGGCTTTTCCCTTGCCCCAGCCGCGCGGCGCTGACAACCGCTTTACCCGATCCAGCCTTGAAGATCGGCGATCATCCACAGGCCAAGAATCAGGAACAGCAGCGCCGCGCCGACCTGCAACGCACGCATTGGGACTTTTTTCGCCAGCGCTTCGCCGAACAATACGGCCGGGACATTGGCGACCATCATGCCCAGCGTCGTGCCCATCGTTACGGCAAGCAGATTGTCGAACCGCGCGCCGAGCGCAATCGTCGCCACCTGCGTCTTGTCACCCATCTCGACCAGAAAGAAGGCAATCAGCGTGGTCATGAACACGCCCGCGCCGGATGGTGCCTTGAGCGGCGCATCTTCGTCGATTTTGTCCGGCACCAATGTCCAGGCTGCCATGGCGATGAAGCTGATCGCGACCGCATAACGGAACCAGCCCTGCGTCAATATGCCAGCGATCGAATGGCCTAGCAGCGCGGCGAGGAAATGATTGGCCAGCGTCGCGAACAATATGCCGAGGATGATCGGCACAGGCTTTCGAAAGCGGGTGGCGAGCAACATGGCGAGCAATTGCGTCTTGTCGCCCATTTCGGCGAGTGCGACGAGGGCGGAGGAGGTGAGCAGAGCTTCCATCAGGCATATCCGGGGCCGGGCGGAGGTGAATGACGCAATGCCACCGGCGCTCCCCGCCCGGCCGGGAATGGAACGTCGATGCCATTGGTCTCGCCTTACGCGGTGCTGTCCGCGTCCCTCATGCCATGACCTCTCGGCCAAATATGTTGACATAAGGCCCGTTCCATAGCGCGGAACGGCTGGCTACTCCCCAGATGACGGAACGTGCTTAGGTCAAAGACGCCATGGGCGCAAGACGCTCAGGGTTCGCCACGGCTTTGCTGCATCCGCCGCTCGGCAAACCATTGTTCCAGCATCTTGGCGGTGCAGCCGGTTGCGCCATTGGCCCCGTTCACCGAACAGCTGTTCGGGAGATTCTGCCGCTGGACGCTTTCCATGGTGGCGACCTGACTGCCCCAGCCGGGGCCGCCCGACACGGCGGGCTTTTCGCGCAGCTTCTTGGGAATGCGATAGCGCTCCGCCTCCGGCCTGCGCGCGCACACCACGATTTCATCGCCTTCGCCTTGCGGGCAGGGATCATCGCCATAGACGAGAAGGTTGATGGTGCGTTCCGGTGGCGGTTCCGCCTGGGCGAAGGCCGGGGAAGATAGCAGCGGGGTCAGCAGCAGGCCGATCAGGGGTAGAACGACATGATGTCGCATGGGATCATATTCCTTCATGCCCCTGTAGGAACCGGGGGTGCCCAAATCCCCGGCTGGTCGGTTTTGAGACGACGACCGATGCGTAAAACCGTCAGGGTTGCGTCGGACTATTGCTCTGTTGCTGCGCGGCCTTTTCTTCCGCCTTCACCCGTGCCTCGATCGCTTCGCTGTCAGCGTCGATCGTGGACAGGCGCTTGGCGCGCTCGGCCTCGACCAGATCCTTCCAGCTGGCATTGTCGAGCGCCTGACGCTCGGCCTTGGCGAGCCGGGCGAGTTGGGCGAAGCATCCGGTCGTGCCGCCAGCGCCCGAGGGCGAGCAGCTTTCCGTCCCCGACCGGCCGACATATTCCATCGAGCGCACCCGTTCGCCCCAGGCCTGATTGCTCGGCTTGTTGGGGTCGCCGCGCAGCGGTTCAGGGATGCGATAGCGCTCTGCTTCGCCCTTGCGCGCGCACACCACGATTTCCTCGCCCTGGCTGGGTGGGCAGGCATCTTCGCCATAGACGATGACGATATTGACCTTCTCATTGTTCGGGTCGGTTACGGCGGTTGGCGCGGTCGGCTGTTGCGCCATGGCGGGGACGGCGGCGGCCAGCAGCGCCAGGGCTGCGATCATCGGGGTCTTGGTCATTCGTCCGTCCTTTTCAGATGCGCTTCGACAGCGCGATGGCGGCCCGGCATCCCAGACGGATCGCGCCGGATAACAGGGGGTAGGCCGGTGCCTGTTCCGCGCCATGGGCCAGCGCGGCGTCACGATGCTCGACTTCCTCTGCCTGGAAATCCGCGATGGCCTCGGAGAGTTCCGCATCATCGGTGCCGAGTTGCTCTAACTGCTCGGCATAATGGCGGTCGATCTCGGTCTCGATCGCAGCGGTGCAGGCCATGGCGGCTTTCGGGCCGATTGCGGCGGTGACGGCGCCCAGCGCGAAGCCCGCGACATTCCAGATCGGCGACAAGGCCGTGGGGCGCACGCCGCGCCGGGCGATCATGGCGTCGAACGTCGCGCGATGCCGTTCCTCCTGCGCCGCCATGCCAGCGATGATGCGGGCATAAGGGTGGCGGTCGCCCATCACCGCCAATTGCCCGGCATAGATGCGGGTCGCGCCATATTCGCCCGCCTGATCGACGCGCAGCATGGAGTCGCGCGCGCCATCGGGCAAGCGCTGGCCGGGGCGGGGAAAGTCGTTCGATCCGCTCATGCGTGACGTCCCTTCTTGCTTAGCAGTGCCAAGATGGAGACCGCGCCACCGACCGACAAGAGGCCATTATAGCCTGCGAGCGAGATGCCCAGCAGGCTCCATGGCGCAACATCGCATCGCGTGATCGGCGTCGCCATGATCTGGGTCAATATGTCCGACGCGCTGCCGCCGGTCGGGGTGGTGGAGCAGGCGGTCAGCCCCTCCCACCAGCCATATTCGACGCCGGCATGAAACAGGCCGATGCCGCCGCTGATTGCAATGGCAATGGCGGCCAGTGCGGTGAAGGCAGCGCTGGTCCGGGGCGTCGCCTTCATCAAGAAGGCGAGCAAGGCCAGCGGGATCGCGGCCATATGGGGATAACGCTGCCACCAGCACATTTCGCAGGGATGCAGATCGCCAATATATTGGGAGGCGTAGGCGCCGCCCAACAGGGCGACGGGCAGCAACAGCGCGAGGGCGCGGGCAAGGGGGAGTCTGCTCATCACCCCCACTTAGACACCCCCGCACCTTTCGTCATGCTGAACTTGCGGGATAGGCATCGCCCAGCCAGGCGCGCGTTACTTCGCCCCCGGCTTGCGCGCCGCCACTTGCGCCTGGGCGATGGTCGCGCCCGGCGTGCTGGCAAGGCGCGCGATCGTCTTGAGCGCATAATCGAGCTGGAAATCCTCGATGCCCTGCTTTTTCAGCTCCTCGGCGGACATGGTGAAGCGGGGATCGTCCTTCGCATCCTCTTCCAGTGCCTTGTCGTCGGTCTTGATCTCGTTGATCAGATGACGGCGCAGGTCGCTTTCGCGATATTTGGGCCGGTTCTTGTAATCGGGGTCGGACAATTGCGGCACGCGGATGTCAGGCTGAATTCCGCCTTCCTGCACGCTACGACCCGATGGCGTATAATAGCGTGCCGTGGTCAGCTTGAGCGCGCTGGTGTTGCTGAGCGGCAGCATCGTCTGCACGCTGCCCTTGCCGAAGCTGCGTTCGCCCATCACCAGGCCGCGATGCTGGTCCTGCAGGGCACCCGCGACGATCTCGGAGGCGGAGGCCGAGCCTGCGTCCACCAACACGATCACCGGCAAGCCCTTGGCGTCGTCACCGGGCTTGGCATAATAGCGCTCGACATCGCCCTTGGCCCGGCCGCGCTGCGACACGATTTCGCCACGTTCCAGGAAGATGTCGCTGACGGTCACCGCTTCGTCCAGCAATCCGCCCGGATTGGAGCGCATGTCGAGGACATAGCCGGTGGGCTTGTGACCCAGCGATTTGTCGATGCTGCGGATCGCCTGGCGCACATCCGCCCCGGTATTGGCCGAGAAGCTGACGATGTTGATGACGCCGATATTCTTCTTCACTTCCCATTTGACGGGCTTCAGCTGAATGATCTCGCGCGTCAGCGTAAGGTCGATCGGCTTGTCGCGACCCGCGCGCACGATGGTCAGCTTGAGCGCGGTGCCCGGCGCACCACGCATCTTGTCGACCGCTTCGTCCAGCGTGCCGCCATAGATGAGTTGCCCGTCGATATGGGTGATATAGTCGCCCGCTTTGATCCCCGCGCGCCAGGCCGGGGTGTCCTGTGTCGGTGCGATGACCTTGACCGCGCCATCCTCCTGCGTGACCGACAGGCCAAGGCCGCCATAGCTGCCCTCCGTCTGGGTGCGCAGATTCTGGAAATCGCGCGCGTCGAGGAAGCTGCTGTGGGGATCGAGGCTGGCCAGCATCCCGTCGATCGCGCCCTTGATCAGCTTTTCGTCGTCGACCTTTTCGACATAGTCGCTGCGGACCTTCTGGAACACGTCCATGAATTCATCGAGCGCCTTGTAGCTCGATGCTTCCCCCGCCGCGAAGGTCGCGGTGGCGGCGGGAATGAGCGCAAGCGCCCCAAGCGCAAGCGCGCCATGGAGGAAGGTCGATTTCATGGGCATCCTTGATTCCGGCATCATCGTCCCGTCATAAGCCGATTCGCGTCCCGACGCAAAAGCGCGCTTCGACCAATGTCGCGCAGTGTCGATGAGCGTCGGGTTAATGGGTAGATTTAGAAGAAGCGGCGGCGTGGTGGCAACTTGGCATCCGGGTCGCTGCCACCTAATTTGGCAAGGCACCGGGCAGCATCCTGACTTTGTTGCACCGTTGGATCGCCCATGAGCCAGCCAAGGAAAAAGTGACATGCTTCATCTTCGGTTCGGAAGGATCGCAATCCTGACGGAATCCCCCGTTCAGCATAATATGTGATCCACATATCGATCAGCGGCAGATTGTCGGCCAAGCGGACCGGTTGTCTTTTTATGACGTAAGTTTCGGAAAGGTCCCCATCTTTGCCAATAGCATAGGATGTCGGATCGATACCTGCGGCCTGCAGTGCCAATATGAGCTCAGAAAAAGTCATGACTTCACCCCAACCCCACTAGCGGCACGATGTCCACCGGACGGCCATTGCGGCGCAGTTCGATCGTCACGGTGGGGCGCCCCTGGCCGGTGATGCCGACGGGATCGCCCTGACGCACCGTGTCGCCCACTTGCGCCGTCACGCGATGGAGGCCGGTGATCAGCGTGGTCCAGCCCTGACCATGGTCGATGATCAATATCTGGCCATAGCCGCGATAGGGGCCAGCAAAGGCAACACGTCCTGCCGTCGGCGCGACGGTCTGGGCGCCGGGTTGCGTCACGAGGCTGAGGCCGCGTGATCGCACGCCGCCGTCATTCACTTCGCCCATGCCGGTAACGAGTTGGCCGATGACGGGCAGGCGGTAGGGCGGAGGTCCACCTGCTGCGCGGACTGTTTCGGGCGCGGGCGCGCCGGTCTGATCCGGGCGGGCGGGGCGGAGCAGAGGGCCGGGGAGGGCGGCGAGCCGTTCGCGCAGGTCGCCTGCATCCTCTAGCCGGTCCATCAGATCGACAATGTCGCGCGCCCGTTCGCCCAGCGCCAGCGCGCGTTCGCTTTCAAGGCCTGCATTGGCGCGATAGTCGCGCGCGGCGCCGCGCTTTTGTGCCTCCAGCGCGGCGAGTGCCGCCTGGCGTTCGCGGCGGTCGGCCTGCGCCTGAGTCAGCGCACCGGCGGCCTGCTGCGCGGTCGCGCGCAACGCACGGCTGCGGGCGAGCTCCGCGCGCAGCCCGGCTGTGCGTTGCTGGATGACCGGCAAGATCTGCCCCAGCACTGCGCGCATATGGACCGCGTCGGTCACCGATCCGGGCTGCACCAGCGCCAGCGCCAGCGGGCGGCGGGCCATCATCTGCAGCGCGGCGGTCAGGCGCACAACCGGCTCCTGCCGCGCCGCCAGCCGCGCCGCCTGGGCACGCTGCATGCGGGCGATGATGGCGATGCGGGCCTGCGCCGCTTGAATATCGGCTTCGGCCTGCTGGATGCGCGCGGCGGTGGCGGCGGCGCGACGGCGGGCCTGCTCGGCATCGTCGCGCGCGGCGCTGGCTTGCTGCTCCAGTCGGGCTGAGCGATCGCGCGCTTCGTCGGACTGGCGGCGGGCGGCCTTGAGCGCGGCCTGTTCCTGCGCCAGCGTGGTGCCTGCGGTGCCGGGCAGGATGATCGCGGCATCATCGGCGGCAGGCAGGCGCGTGGCGGCCAGCGCCACAAGCGCGAGCAGCCCGCCGGTGATGATCGCCCCCCGTTTCACGCGGCTATCCTTCGCGATGATAGGGGTGGTTGGCAAGGATGGAGCAGGCGCGCCATAATTGTTCGGCCAGCATCGCACGGGCCATCATATGCGGCCAGGTCATCGCGCCGAATGCGATCAGCAGGTCGGCATTCGCCCGGTCGGCGTCGTCGAATCCATCCGCCGCGCCAATCAGGAATCGGCATTCGCGGGTGCCCGCGTCGCGCCAGCCTTCCAGCCGGCGGGCGAATTCCATGGACCCCAACTGCCGCCCCTTTTCATCGAGCATCACCGTAACGGTGCCGGGCGCGGCGGGCGGCTGCTTGCCGCCCCGGTCGGGCATTTCGGTGATCTTGTGGGGCATGGTCAACCGCTTGACATAGCGGTCGACCAGATCGGCTTCGGGGGAGCGCCCGATTTTCCCGCGCGCGATGATGTGGAGGAGCATGGCGCTCCTCCTACCCCGTCAATGCATCGCTGTCGAAGGGTTCAGGCCGTGCCTGCGACCGGTGCATCGACAAAGCCCCACATGCGTTCCAGATTATAGAAGCTGCGCACTTCGGGCTTGAAGAGATGGACGATCACGTCGCCCGCGTCGATCAGCACCCAGTCCGCGACCGGCAGCCCTTCGACCCGTGCCGAACGGCCGGTTTCCTTCTTGATCCGTTCAGCCAGATGCTGGGCGATCGCCGCGACCTGACGCGACGAACGGCCGCTGGCGATCACCATATAATCGGCGATGCTGCTCTTGCCTTCCAGGGGGATGGAGATGGTTTCCTGCGCCTGGTCGTCGTCGAGCGACTGCATGACTAGGGCGTGCAGGGCGGCCACGCTATCGGCCGATGCGGCCGTGTCGTTGGCGGGGTGGGGTCTGGTCAAAAAGGCTCCATTCTAGATCACTAACCGGCGCGTGAGCGGATCTCGCGCACACGATGTTTCATATTCGCGATGCCAGAGGGGGTCCGCCTGCCGAAGCAGGGTCGCCGATCTTGGATCAGGGCGAAAGCGCAAAAGCACGAGCGCCGGTGGTCTCCAATTCGTCCAGTCTGCACTCTGGCGCGGGGACCGGACGAAGCGCCGCAGCCAGCTCATGGCCGCAGAGCCATAGGCAGCACTATCATAGCCTGGACGGGCGATCACGGCAATGGGCATTTGCCGGGCGATGCCGCGCCAGTCGCGCCAATCGCCAAATTGCGCGAGATTATCGGCTCCCATCAGCCAGATGAAGCGGTTTTTTGGGTAGCGGCGGGTGACGGCGCGCAACGTGTCGATGGTGTAGCGGGTGGCAAGCTGCGCTTCGATCGCGGTCGCGCGAATCGGCGCGCGGCGGGCGATCTGCCGGGCATGGGCCAGCCGGGCGGGAAGAGGGGCCATGCCCGCGCGCGGCTTGAGCGGATTGCCGGGCGAAACGAGCCACCAGACTTCATCCAGGCCAAGCGCCTTGGCCGCGAACAGCGATATGGCGCGATGGCCGCCATGGGCGGGATTGAAGGAGCCGCCTAGCAGGCCGATCTTTTTCATGGCTCTTGCCATGCCAGCGGAGAAGCAGGGGGGCAAGAGACGGGCAGCGCGCTTTAGCGGCTGAGCGCCGCCTTATGCGGCATGGGATAGGGGATGCGATCCAGTTTAGCGATGAGATCGGCAAAGGGGTGGTCGGCCGCAACCTGTCTAGGCCGGGGTGGCATGTCCGGTTCGACAGGCACCGCGCGCGACGGCGGCGCACGCCTAAAGATAAATCGCTTCCACATGGATAGTCTCCGACCCTTGTCTCTCAACCCTTACGGCTTTGATTTTCAAGGCTTCATGAAAGAGACGCAGGCGGAGGGTGGTTGGTTCCGTGGCGCTATTCCGCTGCGTCGGGCAGGGCGCGCAGGGCTTCGGGCGATGCGGGGTCGCGGACCAACGCCTCGACCGGGCCAAGTTCGTCCAATTCCTTGCCACCGGTATCTATATTGAGGTCGCGCAGCTTACGCCCGGTCACCAACACCCGGCCCTCGAAACTGCCGACGAAGGCGTTGTAATCGCCGACCGCCCCATGGAGCCGATTGCCCAATTTCTTGAGCGATCCGGCGGCGGCGGCGAGGCGTTCATAAAGCTGCTTGCCCAATTCAGCGACTTCGCGTGCCTGATCCTGCAATTTGTCACGTCGCCACTGGCTGGCGAGCGTGCGGGCGAGCGGCAGGAAGGTGGAAGGACCGCAGATGATGACGCGATTGCGCGCGGCGCGCTCCCACAGGTCCATGTCCGCTTCGAGCGCGGCGGTGACGAAATTGTCGCCCGGCACATACATGATGACGAAGTCGGGCGCTTTGTCGAACTGTTCCCAATAGGCCTTGCGCCCCAGCGCGTCGGCATGGGTCCGCATCGCGCGGGCATGGTCGGCCATATGGGCGTCACGCAGCGCCGAATCGACCTGATCGACGGCGTTCAGATAGGCGACGAGCGAGCATTTGACGTCGACCACCATCTGCTGATCGCCGGGCAGGTTGATGATGAAGTCAGGCCGCAACCGGCCGTCTTCCACCGTGACCGACACTTCCTCGCTGAAATCGACATGGGCCGACAGGCCAGCGGCCTCGATCAGATTCTTGAACTGCTGTTCGCCCCAGCGGCCGCGCGTCTTGGGCGCAGCGCGCAGCGCGTTGACCAGCTTGGCGGTCTCTTCACGCACCTGCCCTTGGCCCAAATGCACCTGTTGTACCGCTTCGCGTAGTTCGGCGTAGCTGCCCACACGGTCCTTCTCGACCCGCTGCAATCCCTCCTCATAACGTTTGAGCGTGGTTTCGACGGGCGAGAGCAGCGTCTTCAATTGCGCCTCGCTCTTCTCGTTCGCCTGCGCAAAACGTTGATCGGCGCGGTCGAGGAAAGTCTTTTGCGCCTCGCCCAGCAGCTTGCCGCCAATCTCGCTGAACTGGGCCGAAAGCTGCTCCTTGGCATCCTTGAGCGCGGCAATTTGCGCATCAAAGGCTTCGGCGCGCGCCTGCGTGTCGGACTGGAGCGCGGCCAGTTCGCGGAGCGCCGCCTCGCGCTCGGCCTGCGCTGCCTCGAACCGCTGCTGCGCGCTGGCCTGGATCGCGTCGATCCGCTGCGCCGACGCGACCTGCGCGGCGTCGAGCCGGGCGATCTGCGCCTGCGCCTGCGCCACCCGCTCCTGCTCCACTGCCAACTCCGCGATCGCGCCATTGCGCTGCGTGCTGGCCAGTTCGAGCCGCGCGGCAAGGTCCGCCTTCTCCGCCGCCAACGGTGCCAGCATCCGCCCGCGCAACAACCACCCCGCCGCCAGCCCGACAAGCAATGCGACCAGAATCAGGAGGGCGGAAAGGCTGTCCATAAATTTCCCTTTTGCAGAACGAAAAGGGAACCTAGCTGGGGGAAGGGGTGGGGGCAAGGGGTGATGGGGAACGTCGCGACCAATTGACTTTGTAGTCAAATATGACTACCGGAAATCATGCCACGTCCTACCTTTCGAACTATCTCATGGATAAAGGCGGCGCGGAAGGATTTTGAATCGTTTCCACCGCGTGCCATCAATCGGGCATTGGATGCGCTGACGGTGGTTGTCGATGGTGGAGCGCCGGACATAGCCAAGCCACTCGCCGGACTGGGGGTGGGAGTCTGGGAATTGGCGATCAAGGAGCGCGGCGACGCCTATCGCGTCGTGTACGCTCTTCAACTCGGCGACGATATATGGGTGGTTCATGCCTTCCAGAAAAAATCGACCAAAGGGATTTCGACACCGCGTCATGAAATCGACCTGGTGCGTGAGCGCATAAAGCGATTGAAGGAAATGCTGGATGACTAAGGAAGCAGATGATTTCGGACTGGTGCGTGGCTCCGGTAACGTCTTCGCTGATTTTGACATGGCCGATGCAAGCCTTCGTCAATTTCGCGCCATCCTTGCTGCGGAAATCGTGAAGACGCTTGATGCCGAACAGATGACCGTACGTGAAGCGGAAGCCCGCACAGGCATTGCGGCCGCCGATTTCTCGCGTCTGCGTCAGGTCAAGCTGGACCGGTTTACCATCGACCGCCTTATGCGAATACTCGACCGGCTGAATCAAGATGTGCAGGTGAAGATTTCCGTGGCGCCTCGTGCGAAGTCATTGAGGCGGCCTCTGCCGTCGTCGGCTGCGGCTTAAAGTAGGCGCAACTTAGCCGTGCGGAATCGAGATGGGCACGGCGGTTCGCTCTGCCAGCCTTAGTAAGGCTATTTGTTCACGACTGTAGCACTCGTAGGCAAAGCGAACAGCTTCCACCGCCCGTGCCATTCACTACCAATGCTGAATATCGCCTCCCGCGCTTGCGCTTGGGATATTTTCAGGCGCCCGTCCCCCGGACGGCCGCTCTTTCCGAAAATCTTGGTCGGGACGAGAGGATTCGAACCTCCGACCCCCACACCCCCAGTGTGATGCGCTACCAGGCTGCGCTACGTCCCGACCGGAGGGCGCGCTTTAGAAGGGGTTTTAGGAAGTTGCAAGGGTTTCGATGCGGCCTTTCGCGCCCCATGTACGATTCCCTAATCATATTGCCTCCGACGTTGCATCTGTGGTAGCCGCCCGGCCTTGATAGGCGGGCGCTGCCATGCGGTGCGCGGCCGACAGACACCAAGACGAAAGTCCCACCCATGTTCATATCGACAGCCTTTGCCCAGACCGCTGGCGGGGAAGCCTCCGGCGCCGGAATCCTGGTGCAGATGGCCCCGCTGGTCCTGATATTCGTGGTCTTCTATTTCCTGCTGATCCGTCCGCAGCAAAAGAAGATGAAAGAGCATAAGGCCAAGATCGACGCGGTGAAGAAGGGCGACCAGGTCGTCACCGGCGGCGGCTTGATCGGCAAGGTCGTGCGCGTCGATGACATCTATGCCGATGTCGAACTGGCGCCGAACATGAAGGTCAAGGCGGTCAAGTCGACCCTGACCGACGTGATCGACCCGACCACTGCCAAGCCCGCGAACGACTGACCCCAACGATGCTCAATTTCTCGCGTGCGGCGGTGATCGCGATCATCCTGCCCCTGTTGATCGGCGTGCTGTGCGCGGTGCCGAGCTTCCTGCCCGATGCCGCCGTGGCCCGGCTGCCCGGCTTCATGCAGACGCGGGTGAATCTTGGCCTCGACCTGTCGGGCGGCAGTCACTTGCTGCTCGAAGCGTCGACCCAGGATGTCGCCAAGCAGCGGCTGGTCAATATGGAGGAGCAGGTCCGCACCGAACTGCGCCGGGCTGACCCGCGCATCGCGATCGGCGATATCTCCAGCCGCGACGGGAAGCTGAGCTTCATGGTGCGCGATCCCGCGCAGGTTGATGCCGCCGTCGAGCGCATCCGCCCGCTGACGCAGGGTGCGGGGCTGACCGGCCAGCGCGATTTCGACGTGGCGGTGGTGAACAGCCAGACCGTGACGATCACGCCGACCAATGCGGGTATCGACAATGCGGTCAAGAGCGCGATGGAAGTCGCGACCGAGGTGATCCGCAAGCGCATCGACGAAATGGGCACGCGCGAACCCACGATCCAGCAGCAGGGCAGCAATCGCATCGTCGTGCAGGTGCCGGGGCTGCAGGATCCCAAGGCGCTCAAGGATCTGCTGGGCCAGACCGCCAAGCTGGAATTCAAGCTGGTCGATACGACCGCCAACCCGTCCGAAGTGGCGCAGGGTCGCGCGCCGGTGGGCAGCGAAGTCCTGCCCTATCTCGACAATCCGTCGGGCGTGCCGCTGATCGCGGTCAAGCGCCAGGTAATGGTGTCGGGCGAGGATTTGACCGACGCGACGCAGGGCTATGACCAGAATAACCAGGCGATCGTCAACATCCGCTTCAACAGTTCGGGTGGCCGCAAATTCGGGCAGGTGACGTCGCAGAATGTCAATCGCCCGTTCGCGATCATTCTCGACGGCAAGGTGCTGTCGGCGCCCAATATCAACGAACCGATTCTGGGCGGCAGCGCGCAGATCAGCGGCAATTTTACGGTCGAAAGCGCCAATCAGCTGGCGATCGCGCTGCGGTCCGGCAAGCTGCCAGTGGCGCTGGCGGTGGTCGAGGAACGCACGGTCGGACCTGGCTTGGGCGCGGATTCGATTCGCGCGGGCCTGATCGCGTCGATCATCGCGGTGGTCGCGGTCGCGATCTTTATGTTCCTGAGCTATGGCCGCTTTGGCATGTATGCCAATCTGGCGGTCGCCATCAACGTCGCGGTCATCCTGGGCGTGATGGGCATATTGGGGGCGACGTTGACGCTGCCCGGCATTGCCGGGTTCGTGCTGACGATCGGCACCGCGGTCGACGCGAACGTGCTGATCTATGAACGGATACGCGAAGAGCGGCGGCGTGGGCGCAATGTCGTCCAGGCAATCGAACATGGCTATAAGGAAGCCAGCCGCACCATTTTCGAAGCGAACGTGACCCATGCCATTGCGGGCGGGATCATGCTGGCGCTGGGGTCAGGGCCGGTCAAGGGCTTCGCCATCGTGCTGCTGATCGGCATCGCGACCAGCGTGTTCACCGCCGTTACCTTCACCCGCGTCATCGTCGCCAACTGGGTGCGCCGCACCCGGCCGACGGACATCCATATATGATCGAGGTGACACCCCTCCTTCCGTTCGCCCTGAGCTTGTCGAAGGGCACCACCGAGCATAGCGAGGTGTCTTCGCCTCCGCTCAGACAGGGGCTTCGACTTCGCTCAGCCCGAACGGTATTAGGTCTTAGCGCATGAAACTTCTAAAGCTCGTCCCCGACAATACGAATATCGGCTTCGTCGCGATGCGGAAGTGGGCGTTCGCGCTCACGGCCTTGCTGACGGTGCTGGCGGTCGGCGCTACGGCCTATAAGGGCCTCAATATGGGCGTCGATTTCGTCGGCGGCCTGATGATCGAAGCGAAATTCCCGCAAAATGTCGAAACCGACAAGGTGCGCGCGACGATTGCCTCGCTCAATGTCGGCGAAAGCTCGCTGCAGCAATTCGGCGATCCCAAGACGGTGCAGATCCGCCTGCCCCTGCCCGAACAGGGCGGGGCCGGGGCGGCCAATGCGGTCGTCGAAAAGACCCGCAATGCGATGACCGGGCAATTCCCCGGCGTCACCTTCTCCCGTTACGACACGGTGTCGGGCAAGGTGTCGGGCGAGCTGATCCAGAACGGCATCCTGGCGGTCGTGCTGGCGATCCTGGGCATCGCGGTGTTCAGCTGGTTCCGTTACGAATGGCAGTTCGGTGTGTCGACCTTTGTCGCGATCGTCCACGACGTTCTCATGACGCTGGGCTTCTTTGCGGTGACGCAGTTGGAGTTCGACCTCAATATCGTCGCCGCCGTGCTGACGATCGTGGGCTATTCGATCAACGACAAGATGGTGATCGACGACCGCATCCGCGAAAATATGCGCAAATATCGCAAGATGGACATGAAGGCGCTGATCGACCTGTCGGTCAACGAAACGCTGCCGCGCACGGTGATGACGTCGGTGACGATCATGCTGGCGCTCGGCGCGTTGCTGCTGTTCGGCGGCCATGTACTGCGCGGCTTCACCGCGGCGATGATGTTGGGCATCATCGTTGGCACCTATTCGTCGGTCTACGTTTCGTCCTCGCTGCTGATCTCGCTGGGCCTGTCGCCCATGTCGTCGGAGAAGAAGGCGGCCAAGGCTAACCTCGCCTCGCAGGCGGAGCGGGTCGGACCGCGCGACGACGGGGCCAAGCCCTGAGCGGGGAACGACGCACCGGGATAGAGCTGCGCCGCGACGATAGCGGGCAGGGGCCGATCGTCACCGGTTTTGCTGGGCGCGGCTTCCGGGTGCGCGATGATCTGTTTCCGAATAGCCTGTTGCTCAGCCCCACGCGGGCGATGGCGTGGGACGATGCACCGACGGTCGATGCGCTGACGCTGGCGGCGCTCGGTGACCTGCTGGACGGCGATCCGCGTCCCGAATTCCTGTTGCTCGGCACAGGGGCGGGACTGCGCCAGCCACCACGCGCCTTCGTGCGCGATCTGGAGGCCAAGGGGGTCGGCGTGGAGGCGATGGACAGCCGGGCGGCAGCACGCGCTTGGGGCGTGCTGCGGGCCGAGGAACGGTCGATTGTCGCGGCGCTGCTGCCGCTCTGAACCGCGCAGTTGCGGACACAAAAAAAGGGCCGCCCGGTGGGGCGGCCCTTTTTCGTTGGCGGAAGGCGTGGATCAGAAGTGGATCTTCACGCCCGCGCGATAGCTTTGATAGCTGATGTCCTTGCGCCAGACCGTCGTGTCGGCGGTCAGGTTGAGGTCCACAGAGCCGGCCAGGATGGTCAGGCCACCGCCGACTTCGCCCCAATTCTTGTCCGATCCGCCCAGTGCGAAGGGCGCCAAGCTACCGGTGCCACCGACCAGATTGGCCAAAAAGAAGGCGGGCTGGTCGTTGAACTCATGGACATAATTGGCGGTGAGATAGGGCTTGAACCCGCCCGTATTCGCCTTGACCGTCGCGCCAAGCCGACCCTGTGCGCTGCGGATGGCGTGACGCTTGATCACCAGCGCGGCGTCGCTGCCATATTCAGCCAAGTTGCCAGAGCTGATATAGGCACCACGCAGCGCCGCGCGGGGAACGATGCTGAACGCATCGCTGCCGAGTGCCTTGCTGAGGCCCAACTCACCCGACAGGGCCAGTTCCTGGTCGCTGCCATAGAGGGTGTAGGGGGTGATGCCGATCGCGAAGGAGCGACGCGAACGAGTCGCCATCGTGCCCGCGCTGCCGACCGCATCCAGCTTCAGGCCGCCCAGATCGAAGGCACCATAGACCGTGCCCTGATAGAGGCGGGCGCGGCCCCAGTCATTGGCCCCCGTATTGCCCTTCAATTCGCTGAAGGAGGCGGCGAGGCCGATGACGCCGGTGTCGCCGAACGCCTTTTCGATGCCAGCCGCCATGTACCAGCCGTCGAACTGGTCGCGGCCAAGCGGCGTAGCCGTCCGCATCGGCGCGCTGTCGCCGTCAATATAGCCGCCCGCCAGGAAGGCGCTGACGTCATCGGGCAACACGCCTTCGCGCGTCATCGTGTCGTTGGTGCCGCCCTGCGCCATGCCCAGGTCGATATTGTTCAGACTGGCGGCGGCCAGTTGCAGCGGCTGGCCGGTCATGGTCAGCGTGCCGCCCATCGCCCCGCCATCGAGCTTCGTCAGGCGGTCACGATAGAAGCGCGCCATATTGTCGTTCAGCACTTCGGACATCGACGTCTTGAGCGTCTCGGTGCGCGGTGCCATCGCTTCGAAGGTCGCCTGGACCCCGGCCACGTTCAGCAGATCGGCCTCGCCATAGAGATTGGCATAGTTGGCGTAGAGCGGCCGATTCTGGTCGAGCAGCTGGGCAAAGCTGGTCTGGTTTGGCGCAGCGCGGTTGACGACGTCGGCATAGAGGCCCGCGTCGATCCGCACGCTGACGCTGTTGGGGCCGTAGAATAGCACGGGCTTCAACACGGCCGACAGGTTGGTCGGCGTCGCAAAGGTGCCATCCACGCCACCCTCGGCGGTCAGGAAGGTATAGCTGTTGCCATAGCGGATCTTGGCGCCGCTCGCTGCACCGAAGACGACGCGCCCGCCGACCGCGGCGATGCCGTCGATGGGATCACCGACCGCGAGCAGCGATGCATCGCCATCGGCCTGCGCCGCGGTGATCGCTGGAGCGGCCGAAGCCTGCTCCTGGCTGCCGCCGCCATCGCCACCGCCATTGCCGGTATCTGGGATTTCGCCCTCGCCGTCGCCATCGGCTTCGACGAATTGCGTCGCCCGCACCGCCAGCACGTCCGACACGCCATTGGCGCCGAGATCGATCTGCAGCGTGCTACCCGACGACAGCAGCGCATTGCCTTCGATACCCAGCGTGCCGATCGTGCCGATACCGCCGGGCGCAATCGTGCCGAGAACGTTGGTGAAATAGGGCGCGCGGAGTGTTCCCTTGCCGGACAACAGCCCGGTCATCAGGAAATAGTCACCCGGCGTTTCGACCGTGCCATCGACATTCATGACACCGGCGAGGTGGGCAATGTCCATCAGGCTGGTCAGCGATCCGGTGGCCGTGACATCGAGCGCGGCCCCCGCGCCCGAAATGGTGAAGCGATCGACCGTGGCGTCCATGTCCAGCGTCGTCTTGCCGGTGGCGCTGAGCGTCACGTCATAATAGCGGCCGATCACCCCTTGCGAAGCGAGCGGATCGATATTGTTGGGCACGAAGCTGGTCGCGCCGGGAAGGCCATTGGCGAGAGTCGGCGTTGGCAGGATCGCAGCACTGACTTCGCCTTCCTGCGCCTCATGAACAGCGCCGGTCAGCAGCGTGGCGTTTTCGGCATTGGGGCTGCGCTCGGCAATCTCCACCTTGCCCTTGTTGTTGCTGACCACGGCCGAACCCGTGGTCGCGCCCGTCGTTTCCGCGACGACGGGTTCGCCATCGACGATCAGCGTGCCGGTGCCGACATCATAGCATTGATCGTCCGGCCCATCATTGGGCTGATAGCAGATCTGACCGAATTTCTGCGTGCTGTCCTGGCCGAACGCGCCTGCGCCGGGCGAGGTGGGAATGCCGTTCACCAAGGCGCCATTGCTGTCGATCACCCGATAATTGGGGTCGAGCGCGGTCACCCAATGGTCAGCGTCGCTCCACAAGCCATCGCCCGCTTTTGCCGTGGCGTAGCGATAGGGATTATTCTGTGCGATCCAGTCCCAGAACAGATAAAGCGGCTGGTAGAAGGACGAGCCGCCATAGGAGCTTTGCGGCTGTTCGAGGAAATAGCGGCTGCCGCCCGACAGGACGCCGATGATCGTCTGTTCGTTGAAAGCCTGGTCCAGAATCAGCGGACCACCCGAATCGCCGCCAGCGGTGCTGCCCTCATTGGGGAGCGCGTCATCCTTGAACAGATTGAAGTCGAACGGATTTTCACGCTCTGGATCGTCGAAATCGGTGTGATAGAGATTTTGCGTATAGCCGCCGGGCGCACCGAACAGGAAGGCGTCGATGTCATCGAGCGAACCGAGCATCCCAAGGAAGTTTTCCGCCGTTTTGCGCCGGAAGTCGATCCCCAGATTGTTGCCCGTCGTCCCGCTGCCGGTACGGCCATAGCCGGTGATCGTCACATGATAGCCGGTGCCCGACGTTTCGCTGATCGCCGATGGCGCAGACAGGGCGGAAAAGAGCATGGTCCATGTCGGCACGTCCGACGCGGGCGTGTCCAGCGTCGCCATCGCCACGTCGCCATAGAGGAAGCTCAACGCCGGCGGATCAAGCGAGTCGGGATGATAGGCGATATTATTGACGTTATAGACGCTGAGTGACGTGTTGGTCTGAAAGCCGTTGCTCAACCAGTCGATCAAGCCCGGACGGGCGTCGTTCTGAAAGGCGAAGGCGACCGGCACGCCGCCGTTGACGGTGCTATAGTCCGGCGTGTCGAGGTCGTTGACGCAGTGGGCGGCAAAGATGACCGTGCGCGGGTTGATCAGCGAACCGGTGCAGACGAAGCCATCGGCGCGATACATGATGCCGACGCCATTGACGTCGCTGCCATCGATAATGTCGGACGGGCTTTTGCTGTCGTTGGGCACGACGGCGTGGGCCAGCGGCGCGAAGCCCAGAGCGGCGACCGCTGCGGATGCCAGAAGACTGGTACGACCGGCGCGCGCAAGTAAGCGCGCACCATTCTTGCGAATGTGCATGATGGTAACTCCCCAAAGACCTGAAGGGAAGCTATGTCAGCAACAAGACGAACACAATGCGGCAATTTGCGAAACTTTCCTTATGTTTCAAAAAGGTCACAGACTGCTGGGCTGTCCCAAAAAATCCGAAGTGGAATGGCGCAAATCCGGCATTTTCGGGATGGCGCTCTTCGCCGATGCCTGCACACTACTTCATGACAAAGGCCGTTAACTTTAACCTGGCGCAGCTTTTTGGCGCATGGCGGCCGTCCCTTGCGCAACCGCGCCGATCCGCTTAAGCATGAAGGCAAGTTCCGGCTTCCCCACGAAGCTGGCGAAAAACAGAAGTGAGTTTCGGCATGGTGCAGCAAAGCCGCCCATCGCCGCAGAGTTCCGGTCCGACCGGCGGTTTTTCGGGCAAGCGCGTCCGATCCGGTCAGGGCAATGGGAGCAAGGCTGCGGCCATTCCTCCCCCGTCACCATCGCGGGGTCTTGCGCCGCATGGCGCGCGTGAGCGGCGATCCTATGCCGCGATCGACCTTGGCACCAATAATTGCCGCCTGCTGATCGCCAAGCCATCGGCCGATGGCTTCATCGTCGTCGATGCCTTTTCGCGGATCGTGCGGCTGGGCGAAGGGCTGGCATCGACCGGGCGGATCAGCGACGCCGCGATCGATCGGGCGATTGCCGCGCTGTCCGTTTGCGCCGACAAACTGCGCCGCCGCCACGTGACGCTGGCCCGATCGGTCGCGACCGAAGCCTGTCGCCGCGCGTCCAATGGCACGGACTTCATCCAGCGCGTCTATCGCGAAACCGGCATCGCCCTCGACATTATCAGTGCGCAGGAAGAGGCACGGCTGGCGGTGCTGGGCTGCCATGCGCTGCTGGAACCCGGCAATGGTCCGGCCCTGATCTTCGACATAGGCGGCGGCTCGACCGAATTGGTGCTGGTCGATTCGAACGGATCGGCTGGGGCGCCCCGGATCGTCGATTGGGTGAGTGCGCCCTGGGGCGTGGTGTCGCTGACCGAAAGCGAAGCGTTCGACCATGGCGACCGTGACGCGCGGCTGGCTGCCTATGACCGGATGCGCGCGCGGGTCAGCGAAGCCTTCGCGCCGCTTGCCCGCCGCTTGCCACAGGGGGCGGAGGATATCCGCCTGCTCGGCACGTCGGGGACAGTGACGACATTGGCGAGCGTGCATCTGAACCTGCCGCGCTATGACCGGCAAGTGATCGACGGGTTGATCGTGCCCTGCGAATCGATGCGGTCGATTTCAGAACGATTATCGACCATGACCTTGATGGAGCGCCAGAAACTGCCCTGCATCGGCACCGAGCGGGCCGATCTGGTGGTGGCGGGGTGCGCCATCTTGGAAGCGATCCTCGACATCTGGCCCGCCGAACGGCTGGGCGTGGCGGATCGCGGCATTCGCGAAGGCATATTGCGCGGGCTGATGGACCGCGACGGGAGAGTGATGTGAGGGGCGCAGGCGTAGGCAAGGTGCGCGTCAAAAGCGCCAAGGGCAGGACCGCGCAATCGGTTCGCTGGCTCGAACGCCATCTGAACGATCCCTATGTCCGCAAGGCGAAGGCGGAAGGCTGGCGCAGCCGTGCCGCCTTCAAGCTGATCGAACTGGACGAGAAATTCCATTTCGTGAAGGGATCGCGCGCGGTCGTCGATCTCGGCGTGGCACCGGGCGGCTGGTCGCAGGTCGTGCGCAAGCTGGCTCCGAAGGCCACCGTCGTCGGCATCGACCTGCTGCCGGTCGATGCGATCGAGGGGGTGACCCTGTTCGAAATGGACTTCATGGACGACAAGGCGCCCGACATGCTGCGCGAGGCGCTGGGCGATGCGCCCGACCTCATCATTTCCGACATGGCCGCCAATACGGTGGGCCATGCCCAGACCGACCATCTGCGCACGATGGGGCTGGTCGAAGCGGCCGCCTGGTTCGCGGTCGAAAATCTGCGCAAGGGCGGGACATTCGTCGCAAAGGTGTTTGCCGGGGGCACTGATGGTGAACTGCTAGTCCTGCTCAAGAAGAATTTCACGACGATCAAACATGCCAAGCCCCCCGCCAGCCGCAAGGGCAGCGTGGAATGGTATGTCGTGGCGCAGGGGTTCAAGGGGCGACCCGATGAACCCGCGCGTGACCGGGCGGGCGATCCCGTAGCAGAATAGCAGCCGAAAGGCTGGCGGGTGCGGGATAGGAAGCGGGGGTCACTTGGTCGCAACGGTATCGACGGTCGCCTATCTGGGGCTGGAAGCGCGGGCCGTCGAGGTGCAGTGCCAGCTCGTCCCCGGCCTTCCCAACTTCATGCTTGTATAAGCCCAAACACTGTTAACGATTGGACGTTAAGGTGTTTGAATGGACGCAATTATCTATATCCGCTGGTCGACGTTGGAGCAGACGAAAGGCGACAGCTACCAGCCCCTCCACATTGCCTTTCTCGTTCCCCTTGCCCGGGCGAGCATAGCGGTC
>MIAK01000039.1:0-31477 GCA_001829085.1 Sphingomonadales bacterium RIFCSPLOWO2_12_FULL_63_15
ACCGAAAAACGCGGACCGCCGAAGCGAACAACGTCACGAATAATCCGGGCTAGAGCGCCTTCTACTGGCGCGCCGATCATCCGGCTCAGATTGGCGCGGGCGACATTCGCTAACCGTTCGGCCTGTTCCTGCGTCGCCTGCGCATTGAGATGCGCCAGTTCGGCCCGCTGCGCCTCCAATGGCGAGGCACGCCCCGCACGGACGCGCACCTGCGCTGACCGCAGCGCTTCCGCCGCAATCGCGACCTGCCGCTGCGCCACCGTCGCTCGCTCCGCTGCCGAAACGGCGGTGACATAGGCTTGCGTCACGGCCAGCCGCAGGTCGGCGGCGATCACCGCCTGTTCGATCTGCGCTCGGTCCTGCTGCGCATTGGCCAGCGCAAGCCGCGCCGGGCGCTTGCCGCCCAGTTCCAGTGGCAGCGTCACCTGCGCCGTCGTCTCGGCGCTGCGAAAGCCGCGATAGTCGCCGCTGCCCGCGATATTTTCGGTCTGGATATTCAGTTCGGGATTGGGCCGCAGCCCCGCGACGGTGCGGGCCGCCTGCGCGGCCAGCACGCCCGCCGCTCCGCTTTCGATCGCGGGCGATGTGGCGCCTGCGCGCTCCAGCGCCTGCTCCAGTGTAAAAGAGGGTTCGTCCGCCCGCGCCACAAAGGCGCTGGTGCAGCACGACACGGCCAGACAGGCCGCAAGGATGCGTTTCATGAAGATAATTCCTGAAATCAACGAGAAAGGAACCGACGCCAGGCGAGCGCGGTCTATTCGGTCGATGTCAGGCGATGGGTGGGCGTAATGTCCGGGCAGACTCCACAGCGGACAGGCGCTGCACCGGGGGGATCATCAGATGGTCGCGGGTCGCCACCGTCCCATCGAAGGAAACGCGCGATCCCGCCGTGCCGACATGATGGCCATGGCACCCGCCATGATGGTGCGGCAGGCCATTATCTGCGTCGCCGGGTTGCAGGTCGCCATGCATATCGGCCGCGCTGATCGACAGGCTGGTCTCATCTTCGACGCACCCTAAGGCCTCGGTCGCATGGGCGAGCGTTCCCATCCCCATGGAGAGGAGAATCATGACCGCCGCACAGAAAGACAGCAAACCCCGCATGGTTTGGCCATAACAGTCTTGCACGCGCCTGTCATCGTCCGCTGATAACGGGGGCTGCTTATCGAAAACTTTACCCTGTCCGCGCTAGAACGGGGGCCTGTTTGGATTGCCGGGATTGCCGATGCGCTTTGTTCTGACCCTGCCCCTGATCGCCGCGCTGGCCGCGCCGCAAGCCGCTTATGCCCAGATCGCCGTCGCCGACAGCGGCGACACCGGCTGGATGATGGTCTGCGCGCTACTGATCCTGCTCGCGGCCTTGCCGGGCTTGATGCTGCGCCATGCGGGCCTGGTCAATGTCCGCAACGCGCTCTCGGTCATGGCCCAGGGCGCGGGCGTCATTGCGACCGTGTCGCTGGCCTGGGCGATCGTCGGCTACAGCCTCGCTTATGCACCGGGCAGCGCCTGGCTCGGCGGCGGGGCGAACCTGCTGCTCGCCAATCTCGCGCAATTGCGCGACGGGCTGACGGTGCCTGAATCCGCCTTCGTCCTGTTCCAACTTGCCCTTGCCCTGCTCGCCGCCTGCCTGTTGGTCGGCGCCGTCGCCGAACGCACGCGGATCGGCTGGTTCCTCGCCTTCGCGCCGCTCTGGCTGCTGCTCGTCTATGCGCCGATCACCCATGCGGTGTGGGGCGGCGGCTGGCTCGCGGATTTGGGCGTCATGGATTTCGCCGGTGGTCTGGTCGTCCATGGCGTCGCGGGCTTCTCCGCCCTTGCCCTCGCACTGATTGCCGGGCGCAGGCGCGATCCCGCCAGTGTCGGCCATGCGCCGGTGCTTAGCCTCGCGGGCGGAGCGCTGCTGTGGATCGGCCTTTCCGGCATGGTCGGTGGCTGGGCGCTCGGCGCGACCGACGATGCCGCGACCGCGCTGCTCAACCATCATTTCGCCGCCTGCGCCGCTACGCTGACCTGGGCGCTGCTCGATCGCATATTGGGCAAGCGCACCACCGCCACCGGCATAATGTCGGGTGCCCTGGCCGGAATCGCCGCCATCGCCGCATCGGCCGCGCTGGTCGGCACCGGCGGCGCGATGCTGATCGGTGTGATCGCCGCGTTCATCTGCCGTCTGGTTCAGCCCCTTGTCGCCCGCCATGTCGATGACAGCGCCAGCGTCTTCGTCATCCACGGCATCGGCGGCGCGACCGGCCTATTGCTCCTGCCAATCTTCGCCCTGCCACTGATGGCCGGAGTCGGCTTCGACATCGGCATCACCCTGACCGGCGCGCTGGTCTCGCAGGCCATCGGCCTCGTCATCGTCGCGCTCTGGGCCATGGTGGGCAGCGCCATCGCCGCGCTGATCGTCTCGATGCTGATCCCCATGCGCGCCACCGCGCAGGAGGAAGCCGATGGCCTCGATCTGGCCCAACATGGCCAGCAGGGCTGGGACTTCCGCTAGACGCCATGGCCGTCGCCGTCGCCATCTTCGCCCATCAGGAAGAGCGCCGGATCGGCGCTTGCCTCGCCTCGCTCCCGCTAGACCGGCCCGACACGCTTTTCCATGTGTTGGTCAACGGCACGACCGACGCCACCGTCGCCCGCGCCACGGCAGCGGCGGGCGGGCGCACCAACGTCATCGTCCACGACATCAAAGCGGGCGGCAAATCGCGCACCTGGAACCATATGGTCCATGGCCTGCTGACCGGGACGGAGGACGCCGTCATCTTCATGGACGGCGACGCGCAGATCGTCGCCGGGTCGATCGACGCGCTGGTCGCGGACCTTGCCGCGCACCCCCAAGCCAATGCCAGCGCCGGCATGCCGATGAACGGGCGCATGGCCGAATTCTACCGCCGCAACCTCAAAATCGAAGGCGGCCTGTTCGGCGATCTCTACGCCCTGTCGGGACCGTTCGTCGCGGCGATCCGCGCGCGCGGCCTGCGCCTGCCCGATGACCTGATCGGCGATGATGGCCTAGTCGCCGCCTGGGCGCATACCAACCTCGCCAGCGACGCTGACTGGCAGCATAGCCGGGTGCTGGCCTGCGACGCAGCGGGCTTTCTGTGCGAACAAGTCAGCCTCGCCCGCCCCTCGACTTGGACGATGCAATATAAGCGGCTGATCAATTATTCGGTGCGCTTCTTCCAGAACCGCATCGTATCGGACATCATGACGCGGGAAGGGCCGGACGGCCTGCCCCAGCGCCTCGCCAGCCTTTATGCCGACTGGCTCCCCCGCTTCCGCCCGCGCCCCGGCCTCACCGGCTGGTTCGATCGCAAGGCCCTGGCGCGGATGCGCCGATCTTCCTGAAAAAGCCGCGGATGCGCAAAGCGATTTAGCGGTCGCGGCCCGCCAGTTCCTTGTTCACGAACAGGGCAAAGCCCGTAACGATCGCCCCGGACAAAAGATAAGCGCCCGACGCCGCCAGCCCGAACTCGGTCGAGATCAACAGCGCCACCAGCGGCGCAAAACCCGCGCCCACCAGCCAGGCCAGATCCGACGTCAGCGCCGATCCGGTATAGCGCGTCGCGGAGCGGAAGTTGGACGCCACCACGCCCGACGACTGGCCAAAGCTGAGGCCCAGCAGGATAAAGCCGATCACCATGAACGCCACTTCGCCCAGATCGCCGCCATTGAGCAGCAACGGCGCGGCCACCGCGAAAAAGGCCGTGCCCACCGCCGAATAGCCGAGCAGGCGACGCCGCCCGATCATGTCCGCGACGAAGCCCGACACGATGATCGCCAGCACCCCGACGAACGCGCCGATGACCTCGATCATCAAAAAGCGTTCCAGCGGCTCGTCGGTGTAAAGCGCGATCCACGACAACGGGAAAACCGTAACCATATGGAACAGCGCAAAGCTAGCCAGCGGCGCAAACGCCCCGATGATGATGTTGCGCCCTTCACTGCGCACGGTTTCGATCACCGGCGAAGGCTGCAATTCGCGCGCTTCGTAGAGCCGCGCAAATTCCTCCGTCACCACGATCCGCAACCGCGCGAACAGCGCCACGACGTTGATCGCAAAGGCAACGAAGAAGGGATAGCGCCAGCCCCAGCTCAGGAAATCAGCGGTCGACAGGGTGGAGAGGAAGAAGGCAAACAGCCCCGCCGCCACGATCAGCGCCAGCGGCGCACCCAATTGCGGCATAATCGCATACCAGCCGCGCTTGGCCTGCGGCGCGTTGAGCGACAGCAGCGAAGCAAGCCCATCCCATGTCCCGCCCAGCGCCACGCCCTGCCCCGCGCGGAACAGCGCCAGCAGCACCGCTGACCAATGGCCGATCGTCTCATAGCCCGGCAGGAAGGCGATGGCCGCGGTCGATCCGCCCAGCAGGAACAGCGCGATGGTCAGTTTCACCCCGCGCCCAAAGCGCCGGTCCACCGCCATGAAGATGAGCGACCCGATCGGCCGCGTCACGAACGCCAGCGCGAAGATGGCGAACGACCAGAGCGTCCCCTCCAGCGGCGACAGATAGGGAAAGACATGCGCGGGAAAGACGATGCACGAGGCGATCGCGTAGACGAAGAAGTCGAAAAATTCGGACGTCCGGCCGATGATCACGCCGATGGCGATCTCGCCCGGCGCAATCTTCTTGCCGTCATGGGCGTGAAGGTTGCGCATGTCGCGTTCCGCCTGGGTGGAGTTGGTCTCCAGATCAGGGCCGGGCGTGGTCGTCGCGGAGGTCATGGCGTGAAACGGGCCTTCATGCTGCGGGAACGATTCGGGGCCGCACAAGGCTGCACGACGAATCATTCCGGTGGTCAAATATACCCATGCCCCATTTCGCCACTGCGCAGGGATAGGACAAAAGGTCCAATGTCACCCCGGAATTTTCCCGACTAGACGAGCCTCATGATCGCCCGCACGCCCGCCCCAAGCCGCGCATTTCTGCGCCGATTCGCTCCCCTCCTGCTGCTGCCGCTAGGCGCATGCGACTGGGTGGTCATGGCCCCGTCGGGCGATGTTGCAATGCAACAACGCGACCTCATCCTGATATCGACCGCGCTGATGCTGCTGATCGTCCTGCCCGTCATGGGCACGATCGGCTGGTTCGCGTGGAAATATCGCGCCCAGGCGCAGGCGAAGGATTATGATCCTGACTGGGATCATTCCACCAGCCTGGAATTGCTGATCTGGTCGGCGCCGCTACTCATCATCATCGCGCTGGGCGCGGTGACCTGGACCAGCACCCATTTGCTCGACCCCTATCGTCCGATCGAACGCATCGATTCGGCGCGCAAGGTCGATCCGGCGGCCAAGCGCCTGCAGGTCGAAGTGGTGGCGATGGATTGGAAGTGGCTGTTCATCTACCCCGAACTCGGCATCGCGACGGTCAATGAACTGGCCGCGCCGGTCGATCGCCCGATCGAGTTCAAGATCACCTCCTCCACCATCATGAACAGCTTTTTCGTGCCCGCGCTCGCTGGCCAGATCTATGCGATGCCCGGCATGCAGACGACGCTTCACGCCGTCGCCAACAAGCCCGGCACGTTCGACGGCTTCTCCGCCAACTATTCCGGCGCAGGCTTCTCCAACATGCGCTTCAAGTTCCACGCCATGGATCAGGGCGGGTTCGACCAGTGGGTCGCCCGCGTGAAGGCCAGCGGCGCAACCCTCGACCGCGCAACCTATGTGAAGCTGGAACAGCCGAGCGAGAAGGTGAAGCCGACATATTTCGCGGGCGTCGAGCCCCGCCTGTTCCACGCCGCGCTCAACATGTGCGCGCAACCGGGCAAGCGCTGCATGGACGAGATCATGATGACCGACATGCATGGCGGCGCTGGCAAGGAATCGGCCCACGATACCAAGGGCCTGCGCCATGACGGCACGATCGACGTCGGCGGCTATCACCCGGTCGAACCCGGCAAGAAGGGCGAGATCGCCCAGCCCGCGGGCATGACCCCTGCTGCCAAGCAAACCCCCGCCGCGCAGGGCAACCAGGCACCGGGTCAGCAGGACCATGACGGGCACGGAGCGCATCATGGGAATTAAGGCTCACCATATTTCGAAACAGGAGTTGCTGTTCCCCGGCGAAGGCCGGGGTCCAGTCCCGGTGTCGAACTGGACCCCGGCCTTCGCCGGGGAACAGGCCAATAAAACAGCTCCTTCTCTATCCCCCCTTTCAAGGCCGTAACGCCCATGTCCCCGCATCCCGCCTCCGAAAATAGTGGCATCTGGAAGCTGATCTTCGGTCGTCTCGACTGGAGTTCGCTCCCCCTGCATGAGCCGATCGTCGTCGGCACCTTCCTCATGGTCGCGCTGGGGGGCGCGGTGGTGTTCGGGCTGGTTACCAAATATAAACTCTGGGGCACGCTCTGGAACGACTGGTTCACCACCGTCGATCACAAGCGCATCGGCATCATGTATATGATCCTGGGGCTCATCATGTTCCTGCGCGGTTTTGCCGACGCGATTATGATGCGGTTGCAGCAAGCGATGGCGTTCAACGGCTCCGAAGGCTATTTGAACGCCCATCATTACGACCAGATTTTCACGGCGCACGGCGTCATCATGATCTTCTTCGTCGCGATGCCGATGATCACCGGGATCATGAACTATATCGTCCCGCTCCAGATCGGCGCGCGCGACGTGTCCTTCCCCTTCCTCAACAATTTCAGCTTCTGGATGACCACGGCTGGCGCGATCATCGTCATGATGTCGCTGTTCGTGGGCGAATTTGCGCGCACCGGCTGGCTCGCCTATCCGCCCCTGTCCGGCATCGCCTATTCGCCCGGCGTCGGGGTGGATTATTATATCTGGGGCTTGCAGATAGCGGGCATCGGCACGCTGTTGTCCGGCGTCAACCTGATCGCGACCATCGTAAAGATGCGCGCGCCCGGCATGACAATGATGAAGATGCCCATCTTCACCTGGACCTCGCTCTGTGCCAACGTGCTGATCGTCGCCGCCTTTCCGGTGCTGACCGCCGTATTGGCGCTGCTCAGCCTTGACCGCTATATCGGCACGGCCTTCTTCACCAACGACATGGGCGGCAACCCCATGATGTATGTGAACCTGATCTGGATCTGGGGTCACCCGGAAGTCTATATCCTCATCCTGCCGCTGTTCGGCGTGTTCTCCGAAGTCACCTCGACCTTCTCGTCCAAGCGCCTCTTTGGCTATAGTTCGATGGTCTATGCGACGATCGTCATCGCGCTGCTCAGCTATCTCGTCTGGCTGCACCATTTCTTCACCATGGGGTCGGGCGCCAGCGTCAACAGCTTCTTCGGCATCACGACGATGGTCATCTCCATCCCGACCGGGGCCAAGCTCTTCAACTGGCTCTTCACCATGTATCGCGGCCGCATCCGCTACGAACTGCCGATGATGTGGACGGTCGCCTTCATGCTGACCTTCACCGTGGGCGGCATGACCGGCGTACTGCTCGCCGTGCCGCCAGCCGACTTCGTGCTGCACAACTCGCTGTTCCTGATCGCGCATTTCCATAATGTGATCATCGGCGGCGTGCTGTTCGGTCTGTTCGCGGCGATCAACTATTGGTGGCCCAAGGCATTCGGTTTCCGCTTGGAAACCACCTGGGGCAAGCGCAGCTTCTGGCTCTGGGTCGTTGGTTTCTGGACCGCCTTCATGCCGCTCTATGTGCTGGGCCTGATGGGCGTCACCCGCCGGATGCGCGTGTTCGATGATCCGAGCTTGCAAATCTGGTTCCAGATCGCGGCGCTGGGCGCGGTGATGATCGCGGCGGGCATCGCTTGCATGTTCATCCAGTTCGCGGTCAGCATCAAGAATCGCGACCAGCTGCGCGACACGACCGGCGATCCCTGGGACGGCCGCACGCTGGAATGGGCGACCAGTTCGCCGCCGCCGGACTATAATTTCGCCTTCACGCCCGTCATCCATGATGGCGACGCCTGGGCGGACATGAAGAAGCGCGGCTATCAGCGTCCATTGACCGGCTACAAGGCGATCCATATGCCGTCCAATACCGCAACCGGCCTGATCATCGCCGGCCTGTCCGTGGCCTTCTCGTTCGGCATGATCTGGTACATCTGGTGGCTGGCTGGCCTATCCTTCGTCGGCATCCTCGCCGTCGCGATCGGCCATACCTTCAACTATAAGCGCGACTTCTATATCCCGCAGGATGTGGTCGAGCGCACCGAGGGCGAGCGCAGCGCGCTGCTCGCAACACAGGGCTAAAATCATGGCCACACGCTCCAAGATCGACCCCGCCTTCCTCGACCAGGACGGCAAGCCCCTCTTCCATTTGGGCGAGGAACCGCATCATCCCGAAGGTTCCAGCACGTCGTTGGGCTTCTGGATTTACCTGATGAGCGACTGCCTCATCTTCGCGTGCCTGTTCGCCACCTATGCGGTGCTGAGCGGCAGCTATGCCGCGGGGCCAGGGCCGCGCGACCTGTTCGACCTGAACCTCGTCGCACTCAACACCGCCATGCTGCTCTTTTCGTCCATCACCTATGGCTTTGCCATGTTGTCGATGGAAAAGAACAAGGTTGGCGCGACGCAAGGCTGGCTGGCCATCACCGGCTTGTTCGGCCTCGCCTTCCTCGGCATCGAACTCTACGAATTCGCGCACCTCATTCATGAGGGCGCGACGCCGCAGCGGTCGGGCTTCCTGTCCGCCTTCTTCGCGCTGGTCGGCACCCATGGCCTGCACGTCACCTTCGGCATCATCTGGCTGGTGACGCTGATGGTGCAGGTCGCCAAAAAAGGGCTGATCCCCGCCAACCAGCGCCGCCTGATGTGCCTCAGCATGTTCTGGCACTTCCTCGACGTCATCTGGATCGGCGTCTTCACCTTCGTCTATCTCATGGGGATGCTGCGATGAGCGCGCACGATCACGACACTCACGGCGAGGCGCATGGCGCGCACGGCACGATGGGCAGCTATATGATCGGCTTCGGCCTGTCGGTCATCCTGACGGCCATCCCCTTCTGGCTGGTCATGACCGGCTATTTCGCCAATACGCAGACCACCGCGCTCGTCATCATGGCCTTCGCGGTCGTGCAGATCGTCGTCCACATGATCTACTTCCTGCACATGAACACCCGTTCGGAAGGCGGCTGGTCGATGATGGCGCTGATGTTCACTTTGGTCCTGGTGGTCATCACCTTGTCCGGTTCGATGTGGGTCATGTATCATCTCAACACCAACATGATGCCCGCCATGACGCATGACATGAGCCAGATGCCGTGACAGAAGCGAACCCCCGCCATGGCCGGGCGGGGTTCGCGATCGGCCTGACGCTGATCGCGGCATTGCTGTTTACGACCCTATGTACGCTTGGCGTCTGGCAGGTCGAACGGCTGGCATGGAAACGCGATTTGATTGTCCGGGTCGCTGTCCGCATTCACGCCCCGCCGGTGCCAGCGCCCGCCATAGCGACCAAATCGGACGAATATCGCCGCGTCGCCGCGAGCGGCACATTTCTCCACGACCGCGCCACTCTGGTCCAGGCCTCGACCGTCCGTGGCCCCGGCTTCTGGGTGCTGACCCCGCTCCGGCGGGCAGACGGCACGACGCTGCTGATCAATCGCGGCTTTGTGCCGCCCGACGCCCGCACCAGCTACGCCCGCCCTGCGGGGCCAGTCCGCATCACCGGCCTGCTACGCCTGACCGAGCCGGGCGGTGGTTTCCTGCGCGACAATGACCCCGCCGCCGACCGCTGGTATTCGCGCGACGTCGCCGCCATCGCCGCCGCCCGCACCCTGCCCGCCACGCTGCCTTACTTCATCGACGCCGATGCCGGGCCGCAGCCCGACGCCCTGCCCGTCGGCGGGCTGACCGTCGTGCAATTCCCGAACAACCATCTTGTCTACGCCATCACCTGGTTCGCGCTGGCGGCGATGGTCGCGGGTGCCTATATCTTCGTCATGCGCCAGTCAGGAAAAGATCGCCGGGCATGAAGGGCAGCACGCCCCTGCGCGCGCGCTGGCTTCCCAGCCAATGGTCCGCCGATGCGGCCGGGCGCAAGAATATGGCGCTGCTGGTCCAGTTGCGCTGGATCGCGATCGCGGGGCAGGTCGCGACCATCCTGATCGTCCATTATGCCATGGACATCCGCCTACCCTTCCCGTCCATGCTGGTCGTCCCCTGCATCGCGGCTGCCATGAACCTTGGCAGCATGATGATCTTGCGGCGACGCACCGACATCAGCCATGCTGAACTCTTCCTCGCGCTGCTATTCGACGTGCTGGCGCTCACCACCCAACTGTATCTGAGCGGCGGGGCGACCAACCCCTTCATCTCGCTCTATCTGGTGCAGGTGGCGCTGGGCGCTGTCCTGCTTCACCGCTGGAGCGTCTGGGGCATCGTCGCCATATCCTCGCTCTGCGCCGCGATGCTCTCGCTCTTTTACCGCCCGCTGGATCTGAGCGAAGCGTTCGGAGGCCGCCTGTTCGACCTGCATATCATCGGCACCTGGATCTGCCTCACCATGATCGCGGTGCTGCTCGTCCTGTTCATGACCCGCATCACCCGCAACCTGCAACAGCGCGAAGCCTATCTCGCCCGGTTGCGGCAACAGGCGGCGGAGGAGGAGCATATCGTCCGCATGGGCCTGCTCGCATCGGGCGCGGCGCATGAACTGGGCACCCCGCTCGCCCAACTGGCCGTCGTGCTGGGCGACTGGCGGCACATGCCCGAAATCACCGGCCATCCCGCCCTGGTCGAGGAAGTCGGCGAGATGGAAACCGCCATCAAACGCTGCAAGGCGATCCTGTCCGGCATATTGATGTCGGCCGGCGAAGCGCGCGGCGAAGCCCCGCAAATCACCAATGTCCGCGATTTTGTCGATGCCATCGCCCGCGACTGGCGCAGCGCCAATCCCGGCATGCCGCTGCGCTGCGATTTCGGTCCGCACGACTATCCCCGCATCGTCGCTGATCCGGTGATCCGGCAGGCCGTCACCAACCTGCTCGACAATGCGCGCGAAGCGGGCGCGACCTATATCGACATGCTCGTCAGCCGCGATAATCGCTGGCTCCATATCGCCGTGCGCGACAATGGCCCAGGCTTTAGCGAAGAGATGCTGGCCGATGTCGGCAAACCCTATCGGTCTAGCAAAGGCAAGCAGGGCGGCGGCCTCGGCCTCTTCCTGGTGGTCAATGTCGTGCGCAAGCTGGGCGGACGGGTCAATGCCAGCAACAGCGTGGAGGGCGGCGCGATGATCCTGCTGCGCCTGCCGCTCGCGACCCTGGCTCTTGAGGAGGGCAAGAATGACGTCTGAACGGCTGTTGCTGATCGTCGAGGATGACGAAGCCTTTGCCCGCACGCTCAAACGCTCGTTCGAGCGGCGCGGCTATACCGTGCTGCTCGCCGACAGCCTGGAAACGGTCAACGCCTGCCTCGCCGACCATCGCCCCGGCTTTGCCGTCGTGGACCTCAAGCTCGGCCCCCAGTCCGGCCTCGCCTGCGTCCAAGCGCTGCACGCCCATGATCCCTCGATGCTCATCGTCGTGCTGACCGGCTTTGCCAGCATCGCGACCGCCGTCGATGCGATCAAGCTCGGCGCCACCCATTATCTCGCCAAACCGTCCAACACCGACGACATAGAGGCCGCCTTCGCCCGCTCCGGCGGCGATCCCGACACCCCGCTCGCCCCCCGCCCGACGTCCATCAAGACGCTGGAATGGGAACATATCCACGAAGCGCTCAAGGACAGTGACTTCAACATCTCCGAAGCCGCCCGCCGTTTGGGGATGCACCGCCGCACACTGGCGCGAAAACTGGCCAAGCGCCAGGTCGGTTGACGGCGCATTTCCGCCGTGGCAATGGGCAGTCGAACGCGGGTGTAGCTCAATGGTAGAGCAGCAGCTTCCCAAGCTGACGACGGGGGTTCGATTCCCCTCACCCGCTCCAATTTCCTGTCCGCCGATGTTCACAGGCGTCTAGACAAAGCCCAAAAATCCAAGGTATTCAGCGGTTATCAGGCCGCCAGCGTTCACTCGCGTTCGTATCCAGTCACTCGCCCTTGGGGGTATGATTGGGGGGTATATGCAAAACGGCCGAATCGATACCCCCACGCTTGGGGGTATATTGGGGGTATAGCCCCGGAAAGGCTGGCGTATCCTATGGCCCTCACTGACATTGCCATCCGCAATGCCAAGCCCGGCGCGAAGGCGATCAAGCTGGCGGACGGGAACGGCATGTTCCTGCTGATTACCCCGGCAGGCGGAAAGCTATGGCGGCTGAAATATCGCGTGGATGGCAGTGAGAAGCTGCTGGCCATGGGAGCCTATCCCGAAATCGGCCCTGGGGAGGCGCGCAGGCGGCGGGAGGAAGCGCGGGAACTGATCGCGCTTGGCAAAGACCCGTCCCGCGAGAAGCAACGCGATAAGGTCCGTGCGCGGATACAGGCCGCCGACACGTTCAAGGCCATCTGCGATGAATTTTGCGAGAAGCGCAGGCGCGACGGCACGAAGGGCTGGGCACCGGCTACGGCCATCCGCAGCGAATATCTGTTGTCGCTGGTTTGCGGGTCGATCGGGAAATTGCCCATAGGCGACATAGAACCGGCGGACGTGCTGGCCGCCATTCGCAGGATCGAGGGCAAGGGCAAGCTGGAAAGCGCTCGGCGCAGCCTGCAATTAGCGGGCGCTGTGTTCCGCTATGCAGTGGCAACCGCGCGGCTAGCATCGGACCCGACCCGCGATCTGCGCGGCGCACTGACTGCCCCGACTGTCACCCACTATGGCGCGATTACGGACGCAAAGAAGGTCGGCCAGCTATTGCGGGCGATGGACGACTATGAGGGCAGTGGCATAACCAAACTGGCCTTGCAGATTGCGCCCCATGTGTTCGTCCGACCCGGCGAGTTGCGCCATGCCGAATGGGGCGAGTTTGATCTGGATGGCGCGCTCTGGATCATTCCGGCGGGCAAGATGAAAATGCGTAAAGCCCACCATGTCCCCCTGTCCCGCCAAGCCGTCGTCCTATTCCGAGAGGTCCAAGCCGTGACCGGCCCGTCTGGCTATGTGTTCCCTTCCGTCCGCACCCGCACCCGCCCGATGAGCGAAAACACCATCAATGCCGGATTGCGGCGGTTGGGGTATGCCAGCGACGAAATGACCGGGCACGGCTTCCGCGCCATGGCGTCAACGCTGCTGAACGAAAGCGGCAAATGGCATCCCGACGCTATCGAGCGCGCGCTGGCTCATGGCGACAGCGACAAGGTGCGCGCGGCCTATCATCGCGGCGCACACTGGAAAGAGCGGGTGGATATGGCGCAGTGGTGGTCTGAGTATCTCGACCAGTTGCGAAAAGGGGCGGATATCGTCCCCTTCCCCGAAAGAGAGGCAGGCTGAACCGCTTGGCGATGAGAGCGACTGCCGTTAAGCCCCTTCGATATAAGATATTGGGGCAACGGCGCAGATGAACATTGACGGCTATATCTCTGAAATCCGCGCCCTCTATGCCAGTGGCCAGACGACCGAACATAGTTTCCGCCCGGCGCTCGCCAAACTGTTTGGCTCGATCGACCCCGCGCTGACCGTCATCAACGAACCCAAGCATATCACCGAAGTTGGCGCGCCCGATTTCGTGTTCCAGCGCGGCGATGTTGCCATCGGCTGGTGCGAAGCCAAGGACATCGGCAAGGATGTTCGGAAATTTGCGGCGAATGATTACAGCAAGGCGCAGAAGGATCGCTATCGGAAGGGGTTGCCTAACCTGATCTATACCAACGGGCTGGATTTCGAGTTCATCCGTGACGGTGACGTGGTGGATTTCATCACCATTGCCGACCTGATCCCGACCCTGCCCGCCCGGCCGGACAATTTTTCCCTGCTGGAAAACCGTCTGCGCGACTTTGCCCATGTCACGCCGCTCAGCATAACATCATCCAAGCGGCTGGCCGAAATGATGGCGGGCAAGGCCGCGATCATAAAGGACATTATGGGCCGGGCGCTGGTGGCGGATTTCAAGGCGACGGGTCAGGGCACCGGCGCGACCGACCTGATCGGCCAGTATGAAGCGTTCAAGGCCAACCTGATCCACGACATCACCGTGGAGGATTTTGCCGACATTTACGCCGAAACCATCGCCTATGGCCTGTTTGCCGCGCGCCTGCATGATGAGACGCCCGACAGTTTCACGCGGGCCGAAGCGCTAGACCTGCTGCCCAAATCCAATCCCTTCCTGCGCGAACTGTTCATCTACATTGCCGGGCCTAATCTGGACGAACGCCTGCGCCGCGTGATTGACGAACTGTGCGACGTGTTTTGCGCGACGGACATGGCGCAGGTGCTGCGCCATTTCGGCAAGGTGACCGCCCGGCAAGACCCGTTCCTGCATTTTTACGAAGTATTCCTGGCCGAATATAACCCGGCCAAGCACAAGGCGCGCGGCGTCTGGTATACGCCCGAACCGGTGGTGAACTTCATCGTCCGCGCGGTGGATGACGTGCTGAAAACCGAATTCGGGCTGGCGGACGGGCTGGCCGATACCAGCCGCATCACCATAGATTGGGATACGGGGCAGAACGACAAGCACGGCAATCCCGCCACCATCAAGAAGCAGGTTCACCGCGTCCAGATTCTCGATCCCGCCACCGGCACCGGCACCTTTCTGGCCGAAGTAGTGAAGCTGGTCGCGGAACGGGTGCAGGGCATCGCGCCGGGGCAATGGTCCAGCTATGTGGAACAGGATCTGATCCCGCGCATCCATGGCTTCGAGCTGCTGATGGCCAGCTACGCCATGTGCCATATGAAGCTGGACATGATCCTGACCGGGCTGGGTTACAAGCCATCGGCCAAGCCACCCCGCCTTGGCGTGTACCTCACCAATTCGCTGGAGGAAGGCGAACGGGTGGAACAGACTTTGTTCGGCCTGTCCCGCGCCATTGCGGAAGAAGCCAAGGCCGCCAGCGACATCAAGCGCCAGACCCCGATCATGTGCGTGATCGGCAACCCGCCTTATTCGGGTATCAGCCAGAACAATGGCAAATGGATCACCGACAGGATTGAGGATTACAAATATGTTGATGGCGTCCATTTCGGAGAGCGCAAGCACTGGCTACAAGACGACTATGTAAAATTTATCCGGCTTGCCGAACATATGATCGAGCAGAACGGCGAGGGCGTTCTGGGATTGATCACCAATCACGGATACCTTGACAACCCAACCTTCCGTGGCATGCGGTGGCACCTGATGCAGACCTTTGACCGCATCCACGTGCTGGACCTGCATGGAATGCCAACAAAAAGGAAGTCTGCCCTGACGGTTTGCCCGACAAGAACGTGTTTGACATCAAACAGGGCGTGGCAATCATCATTGCGGTAAAACACCGGAATAGTCGCAAAGCCCCCAAGCCATTGGCGCAAGTTCATCACGGTGAATTGTGGGGCGAACGTGAAGAAAAATATTCTGCGCTTTGGGGCGGGACCACTGCAATTAACTGCCCGAAACTGACCCCACATAAGCCGCCACAATTTTCTTTTGTCTCACGCGATTTTGATGTGGGTGCGATGTACGAGGCGGGCTTTTCTGTGTCTGCCCTCATGCCAGCATTTTCCACGGGCCTCGTCACCGCACGAGATGGGTTGGTAATCGATTTTACCAGCGCTGGATTGATCGACCGCATATCCAAATTCGCCGAACCAGCAAAAACTGACGCCCAAGTTCGCAGAGAATTTTTCCCAAATAAAAAAGACGGAAAGTATGAGCCTGGAGATTCACGCGGATGGAAATTACCTGCGGCAAGATTAGCGTTACAAAATACAAATTGGCAAATGGACATCAAGCCCATAAGCTATAGACCACTGGACAATAGAGTGATCCTATACCGGCCAGATATGGTCGATTGGGGTAGGTTTGATTTTATGTCACATTTGATCAAGCGGCCGAATATAGGACTTGCTTCGGCGCGTAGTAACAAAAATCCCGAAGTCGATCATTTCTTCGTCAGTGCAAATTTGATGGAATGCAAATGCGCCGAAAGCAGCACGCAATCTGGAATTTCGCCTCTCTACCTCTACCCAGAGGATGGCACGCTGGATCAAAGCATCCGCGTCAATTTTGATCCCAAGCTATATGCCCAAATCCGCAAGGCGGCTGGCCTCACCGGCCCGCAAACCGCGCCCGACGGCACGGATGCCTTCCGCAAGGCAACCGGCGAGGCCCGGCCCGATGAGGTCAAGATATTCGACTATATCTATGGCGTGCTGCACAGCCCGGCTTATCGGGAGACTTATGCCGAATTCCTGAAAATCGACTTTCCTCGCGTCCCCTTCCCGGCCAGCCCGGAAAACTTCCGCTCGATTAGCGAAAAGGGGGAGGCGCTGCGCCGCCTGCACCTGATGGAAGATGCAGCGATCGGCGCAACCCTTTTCCCGTTCCACGGCGATGGTGAGAGCGTGGTGGAAAAGCCGCATTTCGATGCCGGGCGCGTCTGGATCAACGCAAGCCAATATTTCGACAACGTGCCAGCCATCGCCTGGACCTTCCATATCGGCGGCTACCAGCCCGCGCAAAAATGGCTGAAAGACCGCAAGGGCCGCGCCCTGAGTTGGGACGACATCCGCCATTATCAAAAGATCATCAAGATTCTGTCCGAGACCGATCGCATCATGCAGACGATCGAATTGCCGATAGCGGGTAGCCCGACCAGTTGACATTTCCCGCTTTGTTCTCATCTTTGCAACGGGGATAGGCTGGCCAGCCGACAAGCGCGACACTCCGACACGCTTCCCCGATTTTGTATCGGAACCGCTGCGGAGTGCGGATAATGGATGACGCAGATTGGATCGCGCCAGCCGAAGCCGAGAGGCTAGTTGCATCGCGTAATGAATTGAGCGGCCTGATCTATGGTGGGGCTATTAGGCAGATATACACATGGATCGAACAGGATCAAATTCGGGTTAAGGCATTGGAAGTTACACGGTGGCAGGATGAACCACCTGCCCCGCCCCGTCCGTCCACAGCAAAAAATTGCATTGCAGATGAGAGTGAGGGCATCCCATTATCGCGTGATCGAGTCAGACCAATTGGCGCCCCCCGCCTTGCGTCAGACATGCCTTTGGCGAAAGCCATTGTTACCGATTATGTCATAACGACGCTTGATTGGAGCGATGCAGCCGCCGCCGGTGCGGACGTCACCACCATGTGGACGATGAGTGAATTCACGCATCGATTGCTTAGGCAGCAGCATCCAAATGCCCGAATCACCTATGCCGGAATCAGAATGGCGAAAGCGGATATCGAACGGCGTATGGCTATTGCGGGTTGGGGCGATCCGAAAAACGACAATGCTGAGCCGTTAGTTGCCATAGCCCAACCCCCGACTGGTAATAGCGGACGACGTCGCGCTGATTGGTGGCCAGATTTTGCAGAGGAACTGGCAGTCTATATGCACGAAATGGGAGTGCCCGAAGGCTATGGCCAGCAAGGCCAATCCGCAATGATCGATGAGATATTTCGTCGCCTGAATACGCGGGGAAAAAATGAGCCGGGCCGAACTTCAGTGCAGCCGGTTGTTCATGCAGTTCTCGCTCGATTGCGCCAAGGCGGAAACTAGCCGGTTCATCTATCCGGCCAATTCCGGCCCAATCCGGCTGACGGGCTTGTCCTGCTCAAAGACAATCGACGCCGTTCAATAACGAACGGAGTTGATGAGATGCATATCGTTCCCGAACCGCTTGCCTACAGCGTGAATGAGGCTTGCCGCCTTTCCACATTGGGCAAGACACGCCTTTACCAACTCATTGCTGAAGGCCGCCTTGAGGCGCGCAAGATCGGCAAGCGGACGCTGATCCCGGCGGCAAGCTTGCGTCGCTTGATCGACGGGGAGGCATAACCGCCATGCCCCGGACATGCAAAACCCCGCCGGTGGTCGGCGGGGCTTCGCGCGATTGCTGTAGTGGGCCGTCGCATCCCTTTTCTATCGCAATGGAACGGCAGGCGCAAATCCTTGGCTGCCGCTTTCGCCTGTCACCTTGGCTGGCCCATGATTTGGCAATGCTGTGTTTCGGGGGGCCGGTCCATGACTGAGCATCCCGACCTTGCCGCCGCCGCGCTGGCCTATGCTGCCAGTGGCTTGCCGATATTCCCGTGCGATAGCAGCACCAAGCGGCCCCTGACATCGCACGGCTTCATGGACGCCAGCCTTGACGCGGGAACGATCGCGCAATGGTGGCGGCGCTGGCCCGATGCCATGATTGCCATGCCTACAGGCGAACGATCTGGTGTTTGGGTGCTGGACGTGGACGACACAGACCTGTTTGCGGCATCCGCGCCCGATCTGCCCCCCACGCGCAAAGCGACGACCGGCAAGGGCTTTCACCTGCATTGGCAGCATAATCCTGCCGTGCCAGTCCGCAACGCCCAACGGCATCCGCGTACTGGCTGGCCATTTCCATCCATGCCGGGCGCAGAGGTGCGCGGCAGTGGTGGTTATGTCATCCTGCCGCCGTCCCGCCACCCGAACGGGCGACTTTACGCGTGGGCCGACAAGCTGGAGCCGGTAGCGGCTCCCGCCGACCTAATCGCCATCGTGGCGACACGCGGCCACAAAACGCCCAATACCCCGCACACGGATTCTGCCAAGATCGGGCGGGATAGCGCTTATGGACTGAAGGCGCTGGCGAATGAATGTGACGCCATCCGCGCGGCTGGTAATGGTGAACAGGAAAACGCTCTTAATTCCGGCGCACTCAAAATCGGTAGTCTGGTTGCCAATGGCCAACTGGACGCGGCAATGGCACGCCGCGAGTTGCTGGCGGCTGGCACTGCCATGCAGTCGTTCGATCCGGGCCATGCGTGGAAGTCGGACGCTGTTGCCGCGAAAGTGGACCGCGCGCTGTCCGATGGCTTCGCGCGCCCGCGTGTCGTTCCGCAATCGGGCTGGCCCAATACTTGGCCCGACCCTTCGCCGTTGGGGGATGAACTGCTGCTGGTCGCTCCCTGCCGTCCCGATATGCTCCCTATGGCACTGCAGCCATGGCTAGGCGACGTTGCCGAAAGGATGAACGTCCCGCTCGATATGGTGGCTATCCCTGCCCTAGTCGCCGCCGGTGGCCTGATCGGCCGCCGCATCGGTATCCGTCCACAGCAACAGACCGACTGGCAGGAAGCAGGTAATCTATGGGGCTGTGTCGTCGCCCCTCCTGGCGCGAAAAAAAGCCCGGCCGCATCCGAAGCGCTAGGGCCGCTGAAGGCTCTGGAAGGGGAGGCAGCGGAGAAGAATATGGCGGCGCTGGCCGATCATGAACTCGCCAAGCGGGTCCATAAGCTGGCCGCCGAGAAGGCCGACAAGGCAGCGCGAAAAGCGATCGATAGCGGCGGGGATGCAATGGCTGTTCTCAGAGCCGTGCCCGCTCCCGTTGAACCGCTAGAACGGCGCTTTCTGACAAGTGACGCCACGGCTGAAAAGCTGGGGGAGATATGCGCCGCCAATCCGCAAGGGGTGACCGTGCATCGCGACGAACTGCTGAGTCTATTCGCTGAACTGGACAGGGAAGAACGGTCCAGCGCGCGCGGCTTTTTCCTGAGCGGCTGGAACGGAGGCGAAAGCTATACCTTCGATCGCATCGCGCGCGGAACAGTTCGCATCCCGGCGGTGAACATCTCCCTGTTCGGCACGACACAGCCGGACAGGCTCGCCCGCTACATGACGGACAGCCTGCAACGCTTCAATGACGGCATGGTGCAACGCCTGCAATTACTCGCTTGGCCAGATTTCACCGGGGCATATGTGGAATGCGACCGCGCGGCGATAAGTGAGGCAAGGCAGGCAGCGTGGGATTTCTATCGAGAGATGGCCGCGCTGGATGCCCGCGAGTTGCTGGCAGATTGGGATAGCACCGCAGGTCCGGGCCACTTCCCCTTTCTCCGCTTTGCGCCAGACGCGCAAACATTGTTCTCTCAATGGATGGAAGGGCTGGAACACAAGTTGAGGGGAGGCGATCTGGGGCCAGCCTTGACCGCTCACCTTTCCAAATATCGCGGGCTTGTCCCCCGGCTTGCGCTGCTATGCCATGTCGCCAGCAACGCCTTTGGCCCTGTGAGCCGTGACGCGCTGCAAATGGCAATCCAGTGGGGCGACTATCTCGAAAGCCATGCCCGGCGCGCTTATGCGGCCCTGTCACTGGATAATGTGAGCGCGGCGCGTTCCCTTTGGCGGCGGGTGACAAGGGGCGACCTGCCTAACATTTTCACCGCCCGCGACGTGCAGCGCAAAGGCTGGAGCGGCTTGGGCCAGAAAGAACGGGTGGAAGGCGCACTAAAAACGCTGTGCGAGGCTGATTGGCTGGTTAGCAGTCAACCCGACGTGGGGCTAACGGGCGGCAGGCCATCCAAGCTTTACCGGCCGAATATTAAGGCAATCGACCACGCCAACACCGCAACCGCGAGCGGGCGGTGACTATGCCATGCCGGGATACTGACAAAACCGACGAAACCCCAAGGCAGCCGGTTCTGTCAGTTTTGTCAGTGCCGAATAGGGATGCTTCAGAATAGAGGAGCGACTTGACCGGCGCTAAGACGCGCCAGCTATGGCGTGAATGGTGCGACCATGGCGGCGATTTGCCGCCCGAATGCCGGGACATCACTTGTGGCGCAACAACCCGTGGCGGGACGCCCTGCAAACGCCGCGATCTTTACCGTTCCGGCCGCTGCAAATTGCATGGCGGACTGTCAACCGGGCCGCGAACCGCGAAGGGCAAGCAACGCTGTGCGCGTAACGGGAAACTGGCAAAGCGGGGCAAACCCCATGGGAGGGTGCAATCCCCAAATGATTTAGGAAAATCTTGCGGCGCTAGCGCCCGGACGGGAGAGTAATATGGGCGGATATGGCTCCGGGCGACATTGCGGCAGGCCAACGGCTGAAGCGTCGTTTCGGTTAGACCTGGCTTGGGTGCTGCGCACTGGCCGCGCCAAGGAAGGCGACGATCTTAAAGGGACGCTTTCATGGTCGCGACGTGGCGAACACGCCGGGTCTATTGGCTACAAAGCCATGATGAGTGAGCCGGGCAAGGAACGGCTGGAACTGTCCTATTCGCGTGGCAGCGGCGATGATCGGCAAGAGGTGAGCCAGACCGTAACGTTGTGCTTCACCCGTCCCCACTATGGCGGCAAGCGGTGGTGGATGATTTGCCCCTATCGTGGCATCCGCGTCGGCAAACTCTATCTGCCGCCCGGTGGCGATCGGTTCGCATCTCGGACGGCGTGGCGACTAGGCTATCATATCCAGCGCGTTGCGCGACACGATCGAGCGAGTGAGCGGCTATTTCGGCTGCAAGCCAAGCTTGGGTGCGACATGGGGCTGGACGCCTTCCCGCGTCGCCCCAAGGGAATGTGGCAGCGAACATACGCCCGGCACTTGGCGCTCTATTGGGAGTTGGACGAAGCGGCCGACGCGGAAATGACTATGGCGCTGGCCAGAATCATGGGGCGATTTGGATAATGGTTGGCGAATGGACACCCGGTTTTTGTTCGGTGTCGTTCGCCTCCATCCGAAGCTTTTGGGGGTATGATTGGGGGTATTTCAAGAATCATGCCTGCAAATAACGTCCTATTTCTAACGTTTTTTGGCTATTTCGCGGTTCCCCTCACCGCTCCACCTTCACCGATAGATTAATAAGGCGCATCCCCATCCCGCGCAGGAATCGCGCCACGCCGTCCGATATTCCATCCCGCCAGCCGATGCCCGGCCAGCGCGGCGTCCGCCGGTGTCGCGCCGCCCAGTCGCGCGTGGAGATAGCCGCCGTTGAAGGCATCGCCCGCGCCGCTTGAATCCACGACGTCCAGCGATCGGGGAATGGGCACGACCTGCCCGTCGACCAGGCAGCCATCGCCGCCCAGCTTGACGATGATCTCCCGCCCCGCGCCCGCGCCCCAGCGGGTCGCGGCATCCTGCGCATCGTCCGCCTCGCCCATCTCGACCTCGTCCGCCAGCGTCGGCAGGCCGATATCGGCGAGCGCGATCGCCCGGTCGCGCCAGTGCCGGGCGGTGGCCGCATCGTCCCACAAGCGCGCGCGGTAATTGCCGTCGAACGCCACCTTGCCGCCCCGCGCCCGCACCGCCGCGCACAGGTCCAGCAACGCCTCCCGCCCTTCATCGGGCAGGATGGCAAGCGTGATCAGCGAGAAATAGAGCAGGTCCGATTGCGCCGCGGCCTCGACCATCGCTGCGCTGCCGGGCAGCACGAACATCCGCCGCGCCGCCGCTTCGCTGCGCCAATAATGGAAGCTGCGTTCGCCGCTCGCATCCGTCTCGATCGCATAGAGGCCCGGCAACCGGTCGGCAGCGCGCAGCACGAGCGAGGTATCCACGCCCTCGGCTTCCCATGCTGCACACAGGTCGGCGCTCATCGGGTCGCTGCCCATCGCGCTTGCCAGCCCGACCCTGTCGCCCGACCGGGCCAGATGCACGGCCGTATTGATGACATCGCCGCCATAGCGCAGGTTCCAGCTATCGCCCGTCCCCCGGCTCAGCTCCAGCATGGCTTCGCCAATCACCGTGACCGTCACACCCTCGCCCATGCCCACATCCCGTCCAGCCAAACCCGTCTATGCCGGGGCGTGGTGGCGCAGAGCGACCGCCCAAGTCAAGCCATCCCACCGTTCGCATCTCCGCCTTCCTACCATGTGGAACGATCGGGCGGCTTTGGCGTTTGCCTGAAGGCAAGGGGATGACGTCATGATCATGGCGTCCTGATCGGGACTATAATGAACAAGGGTCTATCCGGTTATACGGGCAACCGCTTCGAACTGCTGGTTCAGAGCGTTACCGACTATGCCATCTACATGCTGGATGCCGACGGCGTGGTGGTCAGCTGGAATGCGGGCGCGGAGCGGTTCAAGGGCTATGCCGCCGACGAGATTATCGGCCAGCATTTCTCCTGCTTCTACACGCCTGAGGATCAAGCCACCGGCATTCCTGCGCTGGCCCTCTATACCGCCGACCATGACGGCCGGTTCGAAGCCGAAGGCTGGCGCGTCCGCAAGGACGGCACGCAATTTTGGGCCAATGTCGTCATCGACCCCATCCGCGACGCGCAGGACGGCCAATTGCTGGGCTTTGCCAAGGTCACGCGCGACCTGACCGAACGACGCGCAGTGCAGGACGCGCTCCGCTTCAGCGAGGAACGCTTCCGCCTACTCGTCGAAAGCGTCACCGACTATGCCATCTACATGCTCGATCCGGTGGGCACCATCACCAGCTGGAACATGGGGGCCGAACGCTTCAAAGGCTATAAGGCCGACGAAATCCTAGGCCAGAATTTCGCCCGCTTCTATTCGGAAGAGGATCGGATGGCGGGGCTGCCCTCGCGCGCGCGCCATACCGCCGAACGCGATGGCCGGTTCGAAGCCGAAGGATGGCGCATTCGCAAGGATGGATCGCGCTTCTGGGCCAATGTCGTCATCGACTGCATTCGCGATTCCCAGGGCCAGTTGCTCGGTTTTGCCAAGGTCACCCGCGACCTGACCGAACGGCGCGAATCGCAACAGGCGCTCGACGCCGCGCGTGACGCCATCATCCAGACGCAAAAGATGGACGCGATCGGCAAGCTGACCGGCGGCGTCGCCCATGATTTCAACAATCTGCTCGCCGTCATCGTCGGCAGCCTCGACCTTGCCCGCCAACGCATGGCGAACGGCGCGGATATCAGCCGCTATCTCGACAATGCGATGGCCGCGGCCGAACGCGGCGCGACGCTGACGCAACGAATGCTGGCCTTCGCCCGCAAGCAGGAACTGAAGCTGCAAAGCGTCGATCCCCGTCGCGTTGGTGCTGGGCATGGCGGAACTGCTGCAAACGACGCTGGGCGGTGCCATCGACATCGAAACCCGCTTCCCGATGTCGCTTGCCAATGTCCATGCCGACCCGGCGCAGTTGGAACTCGCCATCCTGAACCTCGCGGTCAATGCGCGCGATGCCATGCCCAATGGCGGGGACATCATCATCGCGGCGCAGGGCTGGACCATCGAACAGGGCGACCGGCCAGACCTGTCGCCCGGCGCCTATGTCGAACTGTCCGTCGCCGACAACGGCGAAGGCATGGACGCCGCCACGATCGAGCGCGCGCGCGAACCCTTTTTCACGACCAAGGGCGTTGGCAAAGGCACCGGTCTTGGCCTGTCGATGGTGCATGGCTTCGTCCAGCAATGCGGCGGATCACTCACCATCACCAGCCAACCGGGCGAAGGCACGACCGTCTCGCTCTGGCTCCCCGTGTCGCAGGCTGGTCCCGCCGTCGACATCATAGCGCCCGTCGATTACAGCAACAGCCCCAGCGTCCCCCTTGTCATCCTCGCGGTGGATGATGACGAATTGGTGCTGACCAACACCGCTGGCATGTTGGAGGATCTGGGCCATACCGTGTTCCGCGCATCGAACGCCGCCGAAGCCTTAAGAATGCTGGAGCAAGGCGATGTCGATCTGGTCGTGACCGACCATGCCATGCCGGGCATGACCGGCGCGCAGCTTGCCGACAGGATCGATCAGATGCGGCCCGGATTGCCGGTCGTCATCATCACCGGTTTCGCCGAATTGCCGCCTCATGCCAGCCGCCGCCCGCGCCTCGACAAGCCGTTCCGGCAAGCCGAACTGGCACGGATCGTCGCCACCGCCGGACATACCGCCGCCGCCGCGCGCACGGCCCATCTCCTGCCGCCGGTCGACGGCGAATAGCGGGGCAGCAAGGGATCGACCGACCGCTATCATCGCCCAAACATCGGAAAATTGCGCGATTTTGGTCGCTCCGCCCTTGCAAGCAGGGGCAAGTTCGCCAAAGGGAGTGGCAAACGCCCCACCTTCTCCTCCGGCCAGCAGGACTGCATGGACACGCCCACCGCCCTGACCCCGACCTCGCATTTCTTCACCTCGCTCCGCACCCGGCTCCACTATCTCGATTGGGGCAATAGCGCCGCGCCGGTGCTGATCCTCGTCCATGGCGGCTTCGATCATGGGCGCAGCTGGGACTGGACGGCGCGCGCGCTGGCGAAGGACTATCATGTCATCGCGCCGGACCTGCGCGGCCATGGCGACAGCGCCTGGTCGCCCGACGGCTCCTATATGATGGCCAATTATCTCTATGATCTGGCCCAGTTGGTCGACCTGCTCGACCGACCGCCCGTTACCATCGTCGGCCATTCGCTCGGCGGATCGATCGCGCTGCGCTATGCTGGCCTGTTTCCCGAGAAGGTGCAGCGCATCGTCGCCCTCGAAGGGCTTGGCCTGTCACCCGACCGGTTGAAGGAAAAGGCCGAGGAAGCATCGCTCGACGTCTGGCGGCGATGGATCGACACGCGCCGCGCCAATGCCCGCCGCACGCCCCGACGCTATGCCACGATCGAGGCCGCGATCGGCCGCATGCGCGAACGCAATGAGCATCTTTCGGTCGAACAGGCGCTCCACCTCACCATCCATGGCGTCAACCGCAATGAAGATGGCAGCTTCAGCTGGAAGTTCGACCCTTATCTCAGCAGCGCCGCGCCGCAGGCGGGCAGTGACGCAGACCTGCCCGATTTCTGGTCGCGCATCACCTGTCCGACCCTGTTGTGTCTGGGGCAGGATAGCTGGGCGTCAAACCCGGCGAAGGACGGCCGCATGGCGCATTTCGCCGATGCGCGGCTGGTCGAATTTCCCAATGCTGGCCACTGGCTCCATCACGACCAATTCGACCGCTTCATCGCCGAGTTGCGCGCCTTCCTATGAGGTGAAGCCGTCGATCGCCGACCGATATTGCGCCTTCAACTGCGCGATGAAGTCGGCGGCGGGCTGTATCTGGTCGATCGCGCCGATCCCCTGGCCGCATCCCCATACGTCGCGCCAGGCCTTCTTGTCGCCGCCGGTCATGCTGGCGAAGTCCATCTCGGTCGCCTTGGGCAGATTGTCGGGGTCCATGCCCGACGCGACGATGCTAGGGCGCAGATAATTGCCATGGACGCCGGTGAACACGTCGGAATAGACGATGTCGCCCGCGCTGCTGTCGACGATCATCTGCTTGTAGGCACCATCCGCATTGGCCTCGGTCGTGGCGATGAAGGGCGATCCCATATAGCCAAGGTCAGCCCCCATCATCCGCGCGGCAGCGATCGCGCGTCCGGTCGCGATCGACCCCGACAGCGCCAGCGGCCCATCGAACCAGGCGCGGATTTCCTGCACCAGCGCAAAGGGCGACAACGTACCGGCATGGCCCCCCGCCCCGGCCGCTACCGCGATCAAGCCATCGGCCCCCTTCTCGATCGCCTTCCGGGCGAACCGGTCGTTGATAACGTCGTGCAACACGATACCGCCATAGCTATGCACCGCCGCATTCACCCGCTCCTGCGCGCCCAGCGACGTGATGATGATCGGCACCTGATATTGGACGCACAGATCCAGATCCTCGTCCAACCGGCTGTTGCTCTTATGGACGATAAGATTGACCGCGAACGGCGCATCCGCCGCCGTCAATTCCGTGCCCAGCCGTTGCAGCCACTGTTCGAACATGCCCGACGGCCGGGCGTTGAGCGACGGAAAGGCACCGACAATCCCCGCACGACATTGGGTGATCACCAGTTCGGGCTGCGAAATGATGAACATCGGCGATCCGATCAGCGGCAGCGACAAGCGGCCTTCGAGCGCAGACGGCAGGGACATGGGCGGACTTTCCTCTCTCTCTTTTGCCCTACCGCGCTATCATCGCGCAGCGTCGCGAAAAAGAGCAAAAGGAACTGTGTTGATGACATAATACAGTTGTGGTAGCTTCGTGCGGTCGAAACCGACAGGAGAGCTGGACGATGTATAGCGAAGGCGACTTGCAGGATGCCGTTACGGCGGGCGTCCTGTCACCGCAGGCCGCACAAGCCCTGCGCGATCATGTCGCTCAGTTGCGCGCCAGCCCCGTGGTTGATGAAGAAAGTTTCCGCCTCCTGACCGGCTTCAACGACATATTCGTCGCCATCGCCGGCATCATCCTGCTCGTCGCGGTCGGCTGGCTCGGCAACAGCGTGCGACTCGGTGCGGCGGAACATCATCCCTCCTTCATGTCGGGCGCACTGGTCGCGGCGGTCAGTTGGGGTCTGGCCGAATATTTCACCCGCCAACGGCGCATGGCGCTGCCTTCCATCCTCTTGCTCGCGGGCTTTGTCGGCGGTGTCGCTTTCGCGTTGGGCGCGTTGGCGGCCCAGATATTCCCTGACGTCGGCGATCGGGTGGCTTCGCTGATCATATCGGGCGTCGCGGCCTTCAGCGCGCTGGCCGCGTGGATGCACTGGCGGCGCTTCATGGTGCCGATCACGGTCGCGGCGGGCGCGGCAGCCGCCGCTGGCGTCGTCGGCGGCCTCGTCCTTGCCGCCTTCCCCGGCGATATCCGGCTGGCCTATCTGCTGCTACTGGCCGGTGGCCTTGCCATCTTCGCGCTCGCCATGCGCTGGGACATGAGCGACCGAACCCGCACCACGCGCCGCGCCGATGTCGCCTTCTGGCTGCACCTGACCGCCGCACCGATGATCGCCCATTCGCTGTTCAATCTGCTCGGCGTGTTCCGGGGCGACGACATCAGCATCGGCAAGGCGGTCGTCGTGATTTTGCTCTACATCGCCTTTGGCCTGGTCGGCCTCGCGATCGACCGACGCGCGCTTCTCGTGTCGAGCCTCGCTTATGTCCTCTTCGCCCTCTACGCCCTGTTCAAGCAGGCGGGCGCGGTCGAGCTTTCGGCCGCCTTCACGGCGCTCGTCATCGGTTCGTCACTGCTGTTGCTCTCGGCGCTCTGGCACCATGCCCGGATGCTCGTAGTGGGCACCCTGCCGCCATCCCTCACCAACCGCCTCCCTTACGCTTAACCCACCCCCCTCCCGCAGGCGGGAGGGGCAGCGAGACTTACGCGCGAAGCGCGTTAGTCGCAGCGGGGTGGGCCAGCGCAACGGGCGAGCGCTCCACTCAATTCCGCCTTACCCCTCGACCACCCGCATCAATTTCCGCTCCACCCGGGCCAGCACATTCTGCAAATCCTGCCCGCGCTTGAGTATTTGACCACCCTCCCCCACCAGCACCCACATCCCCTGCCGATGGCGCAGCGCCGGTCGCTTCTCGATCCGATATTCAGGCCGCTCGGCGGTGCGGCGAAAGGCGCTGAAGATCGCGGCCTCGCGCCCCATGTCCATCGCATAGTCGCGCCAATGCCCGGCCGCTACCATCCGGCCGTAGAGGTCCATGATCCGCTGCAACTCCAGCCGTTCGAACCCCACCTGGCGCTCGCCCGGCCCCGTTCCTGAATGGGGAAACGGCGTCACATTGCTCATCAGGCCCGGTCACGCTCCTGAAACAGGGTGGCGTCATCGGGCAGCGACGGAAGCTGCTTTTCGACCATCAATTCGGCCAGCCGCTTCTGCAACTGCTCGACCTCGCACTGCAGCAGTTCCAGCTTCTGCTTTTCGGGATCGAAACAGTCGGAACAGGGCGTGCCATAGGGCATGAAATCACGCTGATAGGCCGTGACATCGACCAGCATCGCCCGCGCCGGAATGCCGACCATCGTGGCGCCTTCGGCGACATCCTTGGTCACCACGGCATTGGCCCCCACGCGCGCCCGCGCGCCAACCGTCACTGGTCCCAATACCTGCGCGCCCGACCCGATGATCACGCCGTCGCACAAGGTCGGGTGCCGCTTGCCCGCAATCCCGTTCGCCGGGTCAGTCCCGCCCAACGTCACATTCTGGTAGAGCGTCACATCGTCGCCAATCTCCGCCGTCTCGCCGATCACGGTAAAGCCATGGTCGATGAAGAAGCGCTTGCCGATCTTCGCGCCGGGATGAATGTCGTTCCCGGTCAGGAAACGCGACAGATGGTTGACCAGGCGCGCCAGAAAATAGAGCCGCGCGCGATAGAGCCGATGCGCGATGCGATGATAGCCGAGCGACCAGACGCCCGGATAAAGCAGGATTTCCGCGCGGGAGCGGGGCGCAGGATCGCGGCTTTTCACCGAATCCAGATAGGAAATGAGATTGCGCAACATGAACGCGCCCCTGCCTGACAAAAACTGAACCTGTCGGCCGATATAGAGAAGCGGGACCATTATTTCCAGTGACGCCGCAAAGAGCCGGTATCCGCCCGCAAACGCAACCTTGCTTTACAAGGAACGATATGCCTATCATCTAAGTAGACAAAAGCGCCAAAGGGAAACGGATGATCGACGCCTTCATCGCCAATTTCGGCGACATTTTGCCCTTCATCCTGATCGGCTTCGGCGCGCAGATGATCGATGGGGCGCTCGGCATGGCCTATGGCGTGATCTCCAGCACGTTGCTGCTGGCGCTCGGTGTCCCGCCCAGCCGCGCTTCGGCCAGCGTCCATGCCGCCGAAACCTTCACCACCGGCGTCTCGGCGATCAGCCACATCCTGCACAAGAATGTCGATTGGCGATTGTTCGCGCGGCTCATCATACCCGGCGTCATCGGCGGCGTTGCGGGCGCCTATCTCCTCTCCAACATCGACGGGGCGATCATCAAGCCATTCGTCCAGGTCTATCTGGCATCCATCGGCGTCTACCTCATCTGGCGCGGCTTCCATTTGCCGCCCAAGGCGCGCGATCCCAAATGGGTGGCCCCGCTGGGTCTGGTCGGCGGCTTCATGGATGCGACGGGCGGCGGCGGCTGGGGGCCGGTGGTCACGTCCAATTTGCTGCTGCAGGGGGCCAGCCCGCGCCACACCATCGGCACGGTGAACAGCGTCGAATTCATCCTCACCCTCTCGATCAGCATCACCTTCCTGTTCCATCTCGGCTGGGAAACCTTCACCACCTACACGGTAGGACTGCTGATCGGCGGCGTGGTCGCGGCCCCCTTCGGCGCGATCCTTGCCAGCCGCGTGGCCCCCCGCGTCCTGTTCACGGCGGTCGGCATCATCCTCACGCTGACGTCGCTGTTCGGCGTCGCCAAATGGCTTGGATTTATCGGCTAAGGAACTTATATTCGGCTTTCTGATCGAGGAAGCCGATAAATGTCCAGTTACCTGCCCACCCTCAAACAGCTGCAATATCTTGTCGCGCTCAAGGAACAGGGGCATTTCGGCAAGGCGGCCGAAAGCTGCTACGTCACCCAATCCACCCTGTCGGCGGGTATCCGCGAACTGGAATCGCTGGTCGGGGTAACGTTGGTCGAACGTACCCGCCGCGTCGTCCGCTTCACGGCGCTCGGAGATCGCATCGTCGCCAAAGCCCATCGCGTGTTGCGCGAGGCGGAGGAACTGGCCGCCATCGCCGAAGCATCCGGCAAGCCGCTGACCGGCGAATTGCGCATGAGCGTCATCCCGACCATCGCCCCCTTCCTGCTGCCGCGCATGCTCCCCCGCCTGCGCGCCGACCGGCCCGAACTCAAACTCTATCTGCGCGAAGAAACGACCCAGGCGGGTGTCGAATCGCTGCGCCACGGCAATGTCGATTGCGTGCTGATGGCCTTGCCCTTCCCAATCGGCGAACTGGACAGCGAAATCCTGTTCCAGGACCGGCTGTTCGTCGCCTTCCCGCATGACGAGCCGGTCGACCTGCCCGAATGGATCGGCCCGAACATGATTGATGAAAGCAAATTATTGCTGCTGGAGGATGGCCATTGCCTCAAGGATCATGCGCTCGCCGCCTGCAACCGCCCCGAATTGCGCGCCAGCGCGACGATGATGGGCACCTCGCTCCACACGCTCATTCAGATGGTCGATAATGGCCTGGGCGTCACGATGATCCCCGAAATGGCGATCGCGGCGGGCATATTGGAACATACCCGCATCGCCGCCCGCCCGCTCAAATCCGAACGCGCCTGGCGCGACATCGCCTTGGTCTGGCGCAAGAACAGCCCGCGCGAGAAAGAATTTCACCTGTTGTCCGAAATCCTCCGCGACGCCGCTGCACTCAACTGCCGCCTGCCCGAAGCCGCCTAGCTGTCCCAGCCCTGCGCCTTGAGCGCATCCTCGTCGCGTGCCGCCACCCACTGCGTCGCGCCGCCCGCAAAATGCTCCTTCTTCCAGAAGGGCGCATCCGACTTCATCCAGTCGATCAGGAAGGCGCAGCTTTCGAGCGCCGCCGTGCGATGGCGCGCCGCCGTGCCGACGAACACGATTCGCGCGCCCGGCTCCAGCCGCCCGAAGCGATGGATGACGCTCACGCCCAGCAGCGGCCAGCGCCCCATAGCCTCATCGACGATCCGCCCGACCTGCGCCTGCGTCATCGCGGGATAGTGTTCGAGTTCCAGCGCCACCAGCCCGTCGCCGCCGCGCACCACGCCGGTAAAGCTCGCCACCCCGCCGCCGCCCAGCGCTTCGAGCGCCGCCAACTCAGCGCCAACATCGAAATCCTCCGCCTGGATCGCGACCCGCTTCATCCGCCGGTCACGGGCGGAAACAGCGCCACTTCCTTCGCGTCACCGATCAGACTGTCCATCGGCACGAACCGCTGGTCGACCGCCGCGCGCAACCGTGTGGAATCGCCCAGCGCCTCGGCATAGCCGCCCCCCCGCGCCGCCAGCATCGCCACCAGATCTGCCACCGTC
>MIAK01000040.1:0-6555 GCA_001829085.1 Sphingomonadales bacterium RIFCSPLOWO2_12_FULL_63_15
CGCGCGCATCGGCGCTTCTGTCTCACGATAGCCCGAAGCGTAAGCCCAATCGAGAACGGTGCCGATACGCTGCCGGACCCGCCGCGCTGTCTCTGGCTTGGCGAGCCAGATGTCCGATAACAGGTTCCGGATCATCGGGCCGGTGATCTCATGAACCTGTAAGTCGCCGATCTGAGGAAACACATAGGCTTCGAGCGTCTGAAGCCACTGTTTCTCATGCTTCTCGTTCCGCCATGTCTTGCTGTTGGCGGCAATCACTCTGGCGGACGCCTGCCGGAAAGTGGGAATTCCCCGCACTTTACGCCGTTCAAATATCGGGTCCAGTCCAAGCTCGACCCAAGTGCGGATTTCCCGTGCCCGTTCCCGGGCTGTCGCCAGCGAAACCTTGGATACACTGCCCAGACCAAAGTCGCGCCGGGTGCCATTCTTCTGCACCCGACAGACCCAGCTCTTGCCGCCACTGGGCTGAATCACAAGAAACAGGCCGTCGCCATCGCCAAGCCGTCCGGGGCGCGTTGCTGCTTTAACAGGGGTAGCGGAGAGCTTTCCCATGCCACCAATTCTCCCACATTCTTTCCCACATTTCCAATCGGTCACCGGTGGACGGGCAGGGATGCAAGTGGATACGAATCACGCTGAAAGCCGCATAAATGCTGGGCTTTTAGTGATTCGGAACGGATGTGTAAGGACAGGTTGGTGGCGGAGCGGCAGGGATTCGAACCCTGGATACGCTTTTGGCGTATACTCACTTTCCAGGCGAGCGCCTTCGACCACTCGGCCACCGCTCCGCATTGCACTGGAAGTCGCGCTCCCTATCGCGGCGCGGGCGGCTAGGCAAGGGGATGCTTTACTTTCCTGTGCGGCCGCGCTCTGATTGCGGCATGATCCGTTTTTTCGCGCCCGCGCTGCTCGCTTCCCTCCTTGCCTCCACCGCCATCGCGGCTGATCCGCCGACGACGCCTGCTGCCGTCGTGGCGACAGCGCCTGCCGACGCCTGGCGCGCGATTCCGCTCGAAGACCTGCTCGTCATGACGATCGAAGGGGGCAAGCGCGTCGTGATCCAGCTCGCGCCCGCTTTCGCGCCGCGCCATGTCGGCAATATCCGCATTTTGGCGCGGGCGCATTGGTGGGACGGGACCAGCATCAACCGGGTGCAGGACAATTATGTCACCCAATGGGGCGACGCGACCGAGAAGAAGCCGATGCCGCCCGGCCTCGCACCCACCAGCGCGGCCGACTATATCCGCTCGCTCGCCAATGTGCGGCTTGCGATCACGCCCTTGCCCCATCCTGATGCCTATGCGCCCGCGACCGGCTATGTCGATGGCTGGCCGATGGCGATGAACGGGGACGCGGCCTGGCTGCCCCATTGCTATGCTTCTGTCGGCGTCGGCCGCAACCTGTCGCCCGATGCGGGCACGGGGGCCGAACTCTACACTGTCATCGGCCACGCCCCGCGCCAGCTTGATCGCAATATCGCGGTCGTCGGCCGGGTGGTCGATGGCATGGCCCATCTGTCCAGCCTGCCGCGCGGCAGCGGTGAGCTTGGTTTCTACACCGCCACCGAACATAAAATCCCGATCCTCTCGGTCCGCCTCGCCAGCGACCTGGCACCCGCGGACCAGCCTCGTTTCGAGGCGATGGACGTCGCCTCGCCCAGCTTCGCCGCCTATCTGCGCCTGCGCGCCAATCGGAAGGATGATTTCTACGATCTGCCTGCGGGCGGGGTCGACATCTGCAATGCGCGGGTGCCGGTCCGTCCGGCTCCCTAAAGGGAACCTTCGCGCCCGCCGCCGCGCTATGTCATCCTGTAGGCAAGCGGCCTCGCAACGCGCCGCGCCATCGGGAGACATTGCATGATCGTCGGCACCGTCAGGGAAATCAAGAATCACGAATATCGCGTCGGGCTGACGCCTGAAAGCGTCCATGAACTCACCGCCCATGGCCATGCGGTGCTGGTCGAAAGCGGGGCAGGGGAGGGGATCGGCGCGCATGACGCCCTCTATGAAAAGGCGGGCGCGCAGATCGTCGCCACCGCCGCCGACATCTTCGCCCGTGCCGACATGATCGTGAAGGTCAAGGAGCCGCAGGCCGCTGAGCGCGCGATGCTGCGCCCCGACCAGATCCTCTACACCTATCTTCACCTCGCCCCCGATCCCGATCAGACGCGCGACCTGATCGCCAGCGGCGCGATCGGCATCGCCTATGAAACCGTGACCGACGCGCATGGCGGCCTGCCGCTACTCAAGCCGATGAGCCAGGTTGCAGGCCGCATGGCGATCCAGGCGGGCGCGACCGCGCTCGAAAAGGCGCATGGCGGGCGTGGCGTCTTGCTGGGCGGCGTGCCCGGCGTCCTGCCTGCCAAGGTCGCGGTGATCGGCGGCGGTGTCGTCGGTTTCAACGCGGCGCAGATGGCGGCGGGGCTGGGCGCGGACGTCACCATCCTCGACCGCAGCCCCGAAGTGCTGGAAAAACTCGGCATGTATTTCGAGGCACGGGCCAAGACGCGCTTTTCGAATCGCGCCAACCTCGCCGACTGCGTGGCCGATGCGGACCTGGTGATCGGCGCGGTGCTGATCCCCGGCGGGGCCGCGCCCAAGCTAGTCAGCGCGGCTATGCTCAAGACAATGAAGAAAGGCACCGTGCTGGTCGATGTCGCGATCGACCAGGGCGGCTGTTTCGAAACCAGCCACGCGACCACCCATGCCGACCCCACTTATATCGTCGATGGCATTGTCCATTATTGCGTCGCCAACATGCCCGGCGCGGTCGCCCGCACCAGCACCTATGCGCTCAACAATGTGACTTTGCCCCACGCGCTGCGGATCGCCGACCTCGGCTGGAAGGGCGCGCTGCGCGCTGACCCGCACCTGCGCGCGGGCCTCAATGTGGCCCAGGGCAAACTCACCTACCGCGCCGTCGCCGACGCGCTCGACCTGCCCTATACCCCGGCCGAAGATCTGCTCGGCTGACCCGGCCCGTCCGCCAACCTTGTCCGACTTGTGTCGGACAAGGTGCGGATTTGTCGACCTTGTTCGTCTAGCCAGCCAAGGGACCTGTCCTGTCAGCCCCTTGCTCTGGTTCCGCCGAAGAGAGGCATGGTTTTACGACATGGTCGATCTAGTTTCATTCGCCGCCTTGTTTGTCCGGGGCACCGACAGCCTGGCCACCGGCCTCACGCCAGCCATGGGAGCGCGCTGATGAACGGCGATGTCATGACCTGGTTGGTGCCGCTCCTTTCGATGCTGGCTGCTGGCCTGTTTGCGGGTTTCGCGGCGGGGATTTTCGGCATTGGCGGCGGTTTCGTCGTCGTGCCTGCGCTGTTCGTCGTCCTGCCGCTGCTGGGCGGCACGCCCGAAGCGATCGCCCATGTCGCCATCGGGACATCGGCCGCCACCATCATCGTCACCTCGATCCGGTCGCTCCTTTCCCATGCCAAGCGTGGCGCGGTAGAGTTTGAAATCCTCAAGACCTGGGCGCCTTGGATCATCCTGGGCGATGGCGTCGGCGTGTTGCTGGCTGGCCATGTCGATGGCCATATCCTCACGATGATCTTCGCTGGCGGCGTGTTCCTGATGTCGCTCAACTTCCTGTTGCCCAAGGTCGGCGACAAGGTGATCAGCCAGGATATGCCATCGGGCATCGCTCGTGTCGGCATCGCGGGCGGGCTGGGTACTTTTTCCGCGCTGCTCGGCATTGGTGGCGGCACGATCGCGATCATGGTGATGACTCTGTGCGGCCGTTCCATCCACCGCGCCATCGCCACCGCATCGGGCGTCGGCACGCTGATCGCCATTCCGAGCGCGATCGGCTTCGCGCTCATCGGCCTCAAGGAAAGCGGCCTGCCCTGGGGATCGCTTGGCTATGTCAACGTGCCCGCCACGCTCGCCATCGCCTCCATGTCGGTGCTGACCGCGCCGCTCGGCGTGGCCGTCGCCCATGCCCTGCCCGCCAAGCCGCTCAAGAAAATCTTTGGCGTCTATCTGATCGTCATCGCCTTCGTCATGTTCCGCAACGCCCTCAAAATCTGACCACCGCGCTTCATCTCGTCCCCATAACAGCCTTTGTAACTGGCGGCCTTTGCCGGTATTTGCGAGGCGGGGGACGATATGGCGCAACAGGAATCGATCAATGTGCTGGTGGTGGAGGATGACGCCGCAGCGCGCGCCAACATCGCCGCTATCCTCACCCAGGCAGGCATGGTCGTGGATCAGGCGGAGGATGACCGCATCGGCCTGCACCGCGCGGGTAGCGGCGCGCACGACGTCATCATCCTCGACCGGATGCTCCCCCATCTGACCGGCATCGACATCGTTACCCGTTTGCGAGTCGCCGGGATCGGCGCGCCAGTGTTGATGCTCTCCGCGCTCGGCCGCAGCGAACATCGGGTCGAGGGGCTGGAAAGCGGCGTCGACGATTATCTCGCCAAGCCGTTCGAACCCGATGAGCTGGTCGCCCGCGTTCGCGCGCTCTGGCGCCGGGCCAGCCGCTCCACCCATGATCCGGTGCTGCTGTTCGGCGACCTCGAATGCCATGTGAAGGCGCGCACCGCCTTTCGCCAAGGTCGTCACCTCGCGCTCTCGCCCAAGGAGTTCGAGCTGTTCCGCTATCTGATGGACCATGCCGGCGAAGTGGTGACGCGCGAGATGCTGCTGCGCCATGTCTGGAAACTCAGCTTCGATCCGCAGACCAATGTGGTGGACGTCAATGTCGGACGCCTGCGCCGCAAGCTGGAGGAGGGGTTTGACGGCCCGGTCCTCGAAACCGTGTGGGGCACCGGCTATCGCCTGATCGCTGCCGGTTCGGCGGGGTTGCAGGGTGCCTAGACCCGACTTGTTCCGCTCGGTCTTTGGCCGGGTGATGTTGTCCGCTTTGCTGGTCAGCCTCCTGTCCACGCTGGCCCTGTTCCTGGTGGTGCGCAATATCGTCGCGGCTGACGGTCGTGCAATGCTGGCGCGCGAGGTCGATACTGACCTTGCGGGACTGGCCGACATTCAGGTCAGCGGCGGCACCGCCGAACTGCGCGCGCGCATCGCCGATCGGATGGCGGTGGAGCGGGAGGATGGCGAGCGTGGCTGGTATCTGCTCGTCGATGGGGCCGGGCGTGGTCTGGCGGGCAATCTCGACCGTTGGCCTGCCATCGCGCCCGAAGTGTCGGAGGCGCGCTTCGTTGCGCTGCCCGGTGGCGACACGATGTTCGCGCGCGCGACCCGGCTGGGCGGGGACACGCGGCTGCTGGTCGGGCGCAGCAATTATCGCGGGGAAGCGCTGCTGGCGCGGCTGGCCATGGCCTTTGCCGGGGCGGGCGCGGTCATCGCGCTACTCAGCCTTGCCGCCGGGCATTTCGCGGCGCGCCGCCTGCGTCGCCGGGTCGAAACGGTCAACGCCGCCTTCGCCGCCGTGCGCGCCGGGCGCATCACCGCGCGCGCGCCGGGCGCTGGCGAAAATGACGAACTGGCCGAACTGGCCGCCAACACCAATGCGATGCTCGATCAGGTGGAACGGCTGATCGAGGCGCAGCGCGCCGTGTCGGACCAGACCGCGCATGAAATCCGCACCCCGCTGATGCATCTCGACACCCGCATCCTCAAAGCCATGCAGGGGACGCAGGACGAGGAATTGCTGCGCACGCTCGACCAGTCGCGCGGCGAGATACGCAATGTCGTGCGCCTGCTCGATTCGCTGCTCGATATTGCGGGGACGCAGGCGATGCGCGGCGACTTGCGCGGCCTGCTCGATACCAATCTCAGCGAGATTGCGGACAATCTGGCCGATCTCTATGGCGCCAGCGCGGAGGAATTGGGGATTGGCTTCCACGCCCGCATCGCGCCCGGCATCATGCTGCGCGCCGACCCGATGCAGATGACGCGCCTGCTCTCCAACCTGCTTGATAATGCGTTCAAATATGTGCCGAGCGGCGGCACCGTGTCGCTTACCCTGTCGGCAGGACCGCATATCGTCGTACAGGATGACGGACCCGGCATCCCTGCCGCCGATCGCGATCGCGTGTTCGAACGCTATGTCCGGCTCGATGGCGCGCAGGGCGGGGGGCATGGCCTCGGCTTGTCGCTTGCCAGAGCGATCGCACAGCGGCATGACCTTTCCCTTCATGTGGAGGACGCCGCGCCCGGCGCGCGTTTCGTCGTCCAGCCGGAGGATGATTGATGATCAGGCTGTTGCCCGTCTTGCTGCTTGGCGCTGCACCTGCCGCGCCCGCGGCGGACATGCGGCCTGCCGATCCCGTGCTACGGGCCTTGCTGGAGGGCGATGCCGCAAATGCCAGCGGCAACCACGCCGCCTTGCTCGACACGGTTCAGGCCTTGAAGGCGCTTGGTGCCACCCCGGCCGAGGGGCAGGAGGATCTCGCCGCGCGCTGGACGCATGAAGCGCAGGCCCATGGTGCGGCCCCGTCCACGCTCGCCTTTCGCGGCCGCGCGCTTGGCCCGGCCTATCGGCGCGGGTCGCTGGTGCCCGGCGGCAGCGTGACGATGCGCCAACTGTTCCTCGGCGGCCAACGCGCCCAGATATCGGTCGCACCCGCAAATGGCAGCGCGG
>MIAK01000040.1:6619-25584 GCA_001829085.1 Sphingomonadales bacterium RIFCSPLOWO2_12_FULL_63_15
GCCGCAGGCCGATTGCGCCTGGCTGCCGCTCTTTACCGATCGCTATGACATCGTGATCGAAAATGGCGGCAAGGCAGCGGTCGGCTTTTACCTCATCATGCGCTGAAAAAGCGCTCAGTCGGCGTCCGGGTTACGGAAATTGAGCCGCCGCGTGACGGTATAGTCCAACACCCCCACCAGCAGATAGCTGATCCATTGCTTGATCAGTGTCAGCGGCGTGCGGCTCGCGCGGTGGCTCTCCAGCGTGATCGTCCGGCTCAGCGCCGCCTGCCGGTCGATCATCTGCCGCACCGCCGCCGCAAAGCCCGCATCCTCGATCCGCAGCATCACCTCCAGATTGACGAACAGGCTGCGCATGTCGAAATTGGCCGACCCCACGAACACCGCATCGTCGATGACGAACAGCTTCATGTGCAATTTATGCGGCTGATATTCGGCAATCTCCACCCCGCGCTTGAGCAGCGGCCCGTATAAGAGCCGTGCCGCCGCGATCGTCGCACCATTGTCCGACTTGGCAGGCAGGATGAGGCGTGCCCCGTCCCGCTGCGCCGCCCGCGCGATGCGCTTGAGCATGCCCCGGCCCGGCGAAAAATAGGCCGCGACCATATCGACCCGCCGCGCCTGCTCCATGTCATGCTTGACCACCTTCGCCCAGGGGCTCAGCCGCCGGGTGGGACCACCGACCAGCCAGCGAAAGGGATCGTCTTGTTGCGGATGCAGGCTCGGATTCCAGCCCCGGACCATGCGTCGCAAGGTGCGGAACCGTTGCTTGCGCGTCGAGACCCAGCGCCACAATTGCCCGTACCATCGGGTCATCGCCTCGACCTGATCGCCCTCGATCATCAGCCCCAGGTCGCACCAGCAACCGTCCTCCGGTATGCCGAAATAGCCATCCTCGATATTGAAACCGCCGATCATCAGCCGCTGGTCATCGGCGATCGCCATCTTCTGATGGTTGCGGATCAGGTAGCGGGTCGACCGCCGCGTCCCGAATCGCCCGAAATGCGCGCCCGCGTCGATGAGCGGGGCAAAGAAGCTGTCAGGCGTCTTGCCCGACCCGAAGCCATCGACCATCAGCGTCACGGCGACCCCGCGTGCCCGCGCCGCGACCAGCGCATCCCGCACCAGCACGCCGCTGCCATCATCGGCGAAGATATAATAATAGAGTTTGAGGCTATGGCGCGCCTCTTCGATCAGGCCGATCAGCGCCGCGCGCAACGCCGTTCCTTGCGTGATGAGCCGCAGCCGGTTGCCCGCCAGCATGATGGTGATATCGTCCGCTTCGCTGTCCGCACGGGGCAGCGGCGGGGCTTGATCGTTGATCGCCATCTGCGCCTCATGCCCGTTTGCGCCATGATTTGCCAAGGCCTTATGCCCTTTTCATTGACTCCCATGGGTCATGCTGCTAGGCGACGAATTCGAAATTTCCCTTCGCTGTATTCAGGAGGCCCTGTTTGGCCCGCGTCACCGTCGAAGATTGCGTCGACAAAGTTACCAACCGTTTTGACCTCGTCCTTCTCGCCGCTCAGCGCGCGCGGGAAATTTCCGGCGGGGCCGAACTGACGGTCGATCGCGACCGCGACAAGAACCCCGTCGTCGCTCTGCGCGAAATCGCGGAAGAGACCGTTCTGCCTGACGAACTGCATCACTCGCTCGTCGCGTCGCTGCAGAAGGTGCAGATTGACGATGACGACACCCCCGATGAAATCGGCTCGATCGCCCAGTCGGCTGAGGCCCTCCGCCTCACCGCCGCCGCGCCGCCGCGCAACCAGAATATCGGCGGCGACTACGACGGCTGATCGCCTTATCCGTTTGGAGAGGGAAAGAGGCTCGGCCTGCGCAATCAGGACCGGGCCTCAACCTTTTTCGGGCAGTAGACAGAACGCTTACACCACGGGTCGCGCGATCCGCTTGCCCTTGGTCCGGCTGGTCAGGTGGAACAGCCCGCACCGATCGCAGCGATAGGGCCGCAATATGATCGCCGCTCCGGCGACCACCGCCCGCGCTTCCTCCTCCGACCCATAGCGCCGCTTCCGCGCGCAGATGCTGAGCCGGGTGCGTTTCATAGCGGCGGCAGCGCCCAGTCGATACCGCCGCGACCCTGCGCTTCCAGAAACGCATTGGCCTGCGAAAAAGGCCGCGATCCCAGAAAGCCGTTATGCGCCGACAGCGGGGAAGGGTGGGCGGATTTGAGGATCAGATGGCGGCTCTGATCAACGAAGCCAGCCTTGCGCTGGGCATAGGCGCCCCATAGCAGGAACACGACTGGCTCCTCTTTCTGCGCCACCAGCCGCACGATCGCATCGGTAAACAGCTCCCAGCCCTTGCCCTGATGCGATGCGGCCCGCCCCATCTCGACCGTCAGCACGCTGTTGAGCAGCAGCACGCCTTGCCGCGCCCAATGTTCGAGGAAGCCATGCCCGGCCCGCGCAATCCCCAAGTCGCTCTCCATCTCCTTGTAGATATTGACCAGCGAGGGCGGCGTCCGCACGCCGGGCTGCACCGAAAAGCACAGGCCATGCGCCTGCCCCTCGCCATGATAGGGGTCTTGCCCCAATATCACGACCTTGACCTGATCGAGCGGGGTCAAGTCGAGCGTGCGGAAATAGTCGCTGCCCTTGGGGAAGATGCGTTTGCCCGCCGCCTTCTCCGCCTCCAGAAAGGCTTTCAGCCCCTGCATATGCGGGGCGGCGAACTGGTCGGCTAACGCTTCGCGCCAGCTTTCGTGCAGCTTGATGGTTCCGCTCATGCTGCCTGATGGCCCGGCGCGCAAAGCCCTGTCAATCGCGCGCGACAGGGTAAATGCCCTTGCGCGGCCCCGTCACATCCGCAAAACAGACGCCATGCGCTTCCATCGCCCGATCGCCCTTGCCGCCGCCTTCGGCCTGTTCCTGGCCCCGCTGCCCAGCGCCGACGCCTTCGGTCCCGTCAAATCGAGCGTGCAGCAAACCGCCGAGACTCGCCTGATCGCCCAGTTCCAGCGCTTTGCGACCCTCACCGACGGCACGGTCGGCATCACCGTGCGCGATCTCGCCAGCGGAGAAACGCTCTCGCTTAACGGCAACACGCTCTTCCCGATGGCCAGCGCCTACAAGGTCGCAGTGGCGGGCAAGATCTTCGCCATGATCGACGCCGGACAATTGGCGCTGACCGACATCGTGCCGCGCGATGTCGCCACCATGGGGCCGGGTGCGCCGATGCCGGTGGCGCGATTGCTCGACCTGATGCTGACCCAGAGCGATAACCATGCCACCGATATGCTGGTCGCCCGGGCTGGCGGCCCGACGGCGGTCAATGGCTGGGTCGCGGGCCTGGGGATCAAGGGGCTGCGCGTCGACAGCAATACCGCCGACCTGCTCTACCGCGCCATGGACCTTGCGCCGCGTCCCGGCAATTTCAACCGCAACGTTGCAGCGGCATTGGCCGCCGACCCGGCGCTGCGCACTCGTGACAGTCGCGACCTGCCCAATATCGCCTTCGCCCGCGATCCGCGCGACAGCGCGACGCCGACCGCCATGACCGATCTGGTCGCCGCGATCCGCACCGGCAACGCGCTTTCGCCCGCCAGCACCCATGCCTTCATCACCATCATGGAACGCTGCCGCACCGGCAAGACGCGCCTGCCCGGCATGTTGCCGCCCGGCACGACGATCGCGCACAAGACCGGCACGATCAACGGCACCGGCAACGATACGGGCGTCATCACCCTGCCCGATGGGCGGATGTTCGCTATCACCGTCTTCGTCATGCAGGACCATCGCGGCCGGGTGATGCGCGACCGGATCATGGCGGAAGCGGCCCGCGCCGCCTATGATTATTTCCTGTTCGCGCCCGATCGCGCCACGGCCTGACGCATAGGCCTTAACAGCGATCCCGGATGGCTTTAGGCTCCTTGCTTGAGAGGATTGCCGTGACCCGTCTGACCCGTTTCCGTGATTTCTGGCCCCATTATCTGCGCGAACATGCGCGCCCCGGTACGCGTGCGCTCCATTATGCGGGGACCAGCCTGGTGGTGGTGCTGGCGGCGGCGGCCCCGATCGTTGGCCGTTGGTGGATGGCGGCGGCGCTGCCGGTCGTCGGCTATGGCTTCGCCTGGGTGGTCCATGGCCTGATCGAGCGCAACCGGCCCGCCACCTTCCGCTATCCGCTCTGGTCGCTGCGCGCCGATTTCGTGATGTGGCAGCGGTTTTTGACCGGCCATATCGGCCGCGATCTTGCCCGCGCCGGGGTACGCCCCGATGGCACGGTCGATCCTGATCGACGGACGACGGCATAGCCACCGCTTGACCGCGCCGGACGCTCTGCCACAAGGAGCGCGATGGCTCTTACCGCATCCTTTTCGCTGCCCGATCGCGCGGCGCTGGCAACCCGTTGGCAGGCGCTCGAAGCACGGGCCGACGCGACCTTCTTCCTCGGCTGGACCTGGACCGGCGCGTGGCTGGACAGCTATGCCATAAGCCCCGAATTGCTCGCTATCACGGATGATGGCGGCAACGACGTTGCCCTCGCACTGGTCGGCCACGCCATGCAACCGCGCCTGCTGGGCAGCGTCGCCACGCTCAGCCTCAACCAGTCGGGCGATCCTGCCGCCGACCGCCCCTATGTCGAATATAACGGCTTGCTGGCAGAGGCAGGCCGGGAGGTGGAAGCCGCAACCGTCGCGATCGAAGCGCTTACCCGCCGCCGCGACTGGCGCGCTCTCCGCCTCAGCGGCATCGCGCCGGACTCGCCGCTGCTGAACCTGCCCGCCCGCCGCAAGACGCGCCGCGACGTGTCGCCCGTTTATCAGGTCGATCTCGCCGCCGTGCGCGCCGCGAATGGCGACTATCTCTCGCTGCTCAGCGCCAACACCCGCAGCCAGATTCGCCGTGCGATGAAGGATCATGGCGGCCCGCTGCCCGACGTCGCGGTGGCGAGCCTTAATGACATAACCCCCTGGCTGGACGAGATGGCGGCGCTCAACAGCGGTCGCCATGCCGACAATGCGTGGGACGATGCGGGCTTCCGCGCTTTCGTCGCCACCATCACCGCGCGCGGCTTGCCCGGCGGCTCGGTTGAACTGCTGCGCTTCACTGATTCAGGCGGGGTGGTCGGCCTGCTCGTCAACTTCATCCATCGCGGCGTGGCGATGAACTATCAGTCCGCCTTGGCCGAACCGCGCACTGCCAAGGACAAACCAGGCCTGCTCTGCCATGCCGCCGCCGTCGCGCATTATGCCGCGCGTGACCTGTCGCTCTATTCGCTGCTCGCGGGCAAGGATCGCTACAAGCAGAGCCTCTCCACCTGCGAGGAAAGCCTGGAATGGTGGATGATCGAACGGTTCAGCCCGCGCCTCGAAGCTGAAGCGCTATTGCGCCGCCTGCTTAAACGCCCAGCTTCCGCATGACGCGATAGAGGAGGCGGCGCAGCCCCTGCCGTTCCGGCCGGGCGCTGATCGTGCCGGTGGGCAGGCCGCGTTTGCGCAGCAGCGCGTTGAAACTGTGCAATTCGCCCTCCGCCACGCTGCGTTCCGACCGCCATGTCACCGACAGGCTTATCGATACGGCCAGACCATTTTCGACGAAATGGGGTGCCTTCACCGGCACATGGATCGCCTCGCCCGGCGCCAGCGGAAAAGCGGTGCCGCGCGCCTTGAACCCGTCCTGCCACACCAGATTGCGATGCCCGCCACCGTGGAAATCCTCGCTCTTCTGCGCCGGGACCAGCGCTTCGTCGCGCGCGGGAAAGACGGTCATCACCTTGGTCCCCATGATCTGGAGCAGGATATTATGCTCCGGGTCCATGTGGAACGGGGTGACGCTACCCGGCGAGGTGAGGAAAATGAAGGCCTCGCGATGCAACATCGGCCCGGTCGCGGCCTTCACGATCGGCTCCAGATCGGCGAGCGCTGCATCCAGCAACGCGCCATAGGCCGGATCGCGCTCGACATTCTTCAGCACCGCCCAACTGCCATTGGTCTCGATCGTGCGGATCGTCTCACCCAGCGTCAGCCCGTTGGACGGCGTATCCTCCGGCCGCACGCCGAGCGGCAGCTTGCCCAGATTATATTCCACCGACGATGCAGGCATCCGCTCCGCCAGCGTCGCCAGCGCGTCGAGCGTCAGCAATTCGTGCCCGACCAGATCGTGGCACAGACGGGCGGGCTGGTCGGGGTAAGCGGCAGCGAAGGTCGCGCGCGCAGTGTCGGGGAAGGTCGCAACCCTGGCGGCCGCGATCGGGCTGTGAGCGGTCATCCCTGTCCTTTCAAAAGTCTGGCGGCGCTTTCGACGCCATTGGCGATGGCAAAGGCTGCCGCACGCTGAAACTGCGTCATGCCCTGGCCGTAGAGGGCGATACGATATTGGACGATGGTGCGCCGTTCGGCCCACAGGCTGTCGATCATCGGATGATCAGGCGCGGCGCAACTGTCCATCCAGCCGATCGCCGGATCATCCTGCACCGCATGCAGGTTGGCGATCTCGATCAGGACGCCGGGCGAAAAACGGCCAAATTCTTCGTCGATCGCGATCTTGAAGGAAAAGGCACCCGCGCCATGGCGAAAATTGACCAGCATCGCGATCGCCCGCCCGTCGAGGTCGAGCCGCAGCATATGCAGCCGCCCGGCATCGAACCCGGCCGCACAAGCCGCGCGGAAAAAGGCCGCATCGGCGGGCTTGCAGCCCATCGCCGTGCCCTCGCGGCCTTTCCAGCCTGACGCTTCGAGCGCCAGAAATTCCCCGCACCAGCGCGCCACGTCGCCCCGGTCGACCAGCAACCGGCTTTCCACGACGCCCAGGTCCGCCAGCCGCTTTTGCAGCCGCCGCAATTCCTTGCGCTTCTTCGCGCGGACTTGGCTCTCCCAATAGGCGTCGGCAGTCAGGTCCGACCGCAGCATGGCCCGGTCATAGCGGTGAATTTCCCGCCGCCCGCGTCGTTGCTCGACGCACACGGCTTCGATGGCGGCGGCATTGGCCCCCGCCGCGTCGATCGCTTCGAGATGCAGGAATCCGCGCGCCCAGGGGGCGTCGTCCAGTTGCGCCAGAAAGCTGCGCCAGGCCGCCGCCTCATGCCCCTGCCGGATCATCGGCGCGCCGAAAAAACAATGATCATGGACCCAATTGCCGACGCAGCCGATCGGCAGCCGCCCATGGCGCGATCGCACCATGACGGGCAGCAGGCCGATCAGCCTGTCCCCCTCGCGCGCTTCGATCAGGCGGACGCTGCCATCCGCTGCCAGATGATCGATCGCCGCGGCCAGCATGTCGGGCGCATAAAAGGCATTGGCCTCCGCCGCATGGACGGCCAGTTCTTCCCAGCGCGCACGCTGCGGCACGCCCGCCGGATGGGAATAAGGGGGCAGGGGATGGGATGCCATGTCCATCTTTCCGCCTTTAGATCGGAAAGATTAGGGAAAGGCTAAATCCTCCGCGCTAGGACGCGACCTGACGGGGCTTTACATATAAAGGCGGATCGTCGGACAGCAGGACCGACAGGCGTGGAGAAATGGGCATGACGATATTGGTCACGGGGGCTGCGGGTTTCATCGGCATGCATGTCGCCGATCGCCTGATGGCGCAGGGTCATGCCGTGGTCGGCATCGACAATCTCAACGATTATTACCCGGTGTCGCTCAAGCGCGCGCGACTCGACAGCCTGTCCGCCGCCCATGGCAAGCTGTTCACCTTCCACGAACTGGATTTCGCCGACATGGATGCGGTCAATACAACGCTCCATGATCAGGTGATCGAATCGATCGTGCATCTGGGCGCGCAGGCCGGCGTGCGCTATTCGCTCATCAACCCCCACGCCTATGTCCGCTCCAACCTGGCGGGGCATGTCAACATGCTCGAACTGGCGCGCGAACGGCGGGTGCGGCATCTGGTCTATGCCTCTTCCTCCTCGGTCTATGGCGGCAATGACACGCTGCCTTTTCGTGTCGAGGATCGCGCCGACCATCCCGTCTCGCTCTATGCCGCGACCAAGCGCGCCGACGAACTGATGAGCGAGACCTACGCCCATCTTTTCCGTATCCCCATGACGGGCCTGCGCTTTTTCACCGTCTATGGTCCCTGGGGCCGCCCCGACATGGCGATGTGGATCTTCACGTCCAAGATCCTCGCGGGCCAGCCGATCCCGGTGTTCAACCATGGCCGGATGCAGCGCGACTTCACCTATATCGACGATATCGTGGCCGGCATTTTGGGCTGTCTCGATCATCCCCCCGCCGACGATGGTGCGCTCAAGGCAGGCGGCAGCCGCGCGCCGCACCGGCTCTACAATATCGGCAACAACCGCCCCGAAGAATTGATGCACCTCATCGCCGTGCTGGAGGACGCGATAGGGATCAAGGCCCAGATTGACTTTCAGCCGATCCAGCCAGGCGATGTCCATGCGACCTTCGCCGACATCAGCGCGATCGCCCGCGACATCGGTTTCGCGCCATCGGTGGGCATCGAATCGGGTGTCCCCCGATTCGTCCAATGGTATCGTGATTATCACGGGGTCTCATAAGGTTGCCGGACGCCGCACGCGCGAGGTCGAAAATGGCTGCGCGGCTGGTCGCTCAAAGCCATCGTTTCAGCGGATTTTGGGGCGCGGACAGGACCGTCTTTTTCCTGTAATGATTTTTTCGCAGTTGCAAAAAGGATTGCCATAAGTGCCTGAAACGGCGTAAACAGTCGCACCATGCCGGGCGGTATTTCCGTCCGGGGGTCGCGGAACAAGGGAGGACATCACGCCGAAATCGGCGGTTCGTCCACCGTCTCCGCCAGTGAGACAAGCTCGCGGCGGAGCGCGGAAAAAAGGGCAAACGCGTGTCAACATCAGCATCCAAGATCGTGCCTTTCGGCTCAGGTGGCCGTATCGTGGAGACGGCGTGCAGAAGCCTCTCCATTGCTGCGACCGGCCTTAACGAACTCGAAGCCCGCTTTGGCCAGCGGGAATTTGCCGCCACCTTCCTGCGCCTTGTCGGCGTATTGATGCAGGTGCGTGGGCGCGTAATCGTCACGGGCATCGGCAAGAGCGGCATCGTCGCGCGCAAGATGACCGCGACGCTCACCTCCACTGGTACGCCTGCCATCTTCCTGCATCCCGCCGATGCGGGGCATGGCGACCTTGGCATGGTGACGCCCGACGACGTCGTACTGATGCTGTCCCATTCGGGCGAATCGACCGAACTCGGCCCGATCATCCAATATTGCAAACGCTTCGCCATCCCCTTGCTGGCAATGACCGCGCAGGCGCAAAGCACCGTCGCGCAGGCCGCCGACATTTGCATTCTGATGCCCGAAGTGCAGGAGGCCTGCCCCAACGCGCTGGCCCCCACCACTTCGACCACGGTGCAGATGGCGTTTGGCGATGCCCTCGCGATTTCGCTGATGGAAATGCGCGGCTTTTCCGCCGACGATTTCCACAAATTCCATCCTAACGGCCGTCTCGGCGCGCAACTGCTCAAGGTGCGCGAACTGATGTCGAAGGGCGGCGACGTGCCGCAGGTGCGCCAGGATGCCTCGTTGCTCGACGCGACCATCGAGATGACGCGCGCGCGCCTCGGTGGCACGGCGATCACGGATAATGACGGGCGGCTGATCGGTGCCTTTACCGATGGCGACCTGCGCCGCGCCGTCACCGCCAAGCAGAATCTGACCGAACCGGTCGGCCGTTTCATGACGGTCACGCCCCACGCCATCACCCCCGACGATCTCGCCCACGAAGCGCTGCATGTCATGCATGAGCATAATATCATGCTGCTGTTTGTCTGCGAAAAGGGCCGCCTGGTCGGTGCCGTCCATATGCACGACTTGCTGCACGCCGGGGTCGCCTGAACCACCTCGTCGTCATTCCCGCGCGGGCGGGGTCTTCCCGTCTGCCGCGCAAGCCCCTGCGCCTCATCGCAGGGCGTACGCTGCTGCATCGCACGATCGCCATGGCGCGCGCGGCGATTGGCGACAGGGCAGGGGTGGCGCTGACCGTCGCCACCGATGACGCTGAAATCGCCGATCATGCCCGCGCGGCGGGCTGCGATGCGGTGATGACCGACAGCGCCATCGCCACCGGATCAGGCCGCGCGCTTGCCGCAGCCCTGGCACAGCCCACAGCACCCCGCTTCGTCATCAACCTCCAGGGCGATTCGCCCTTCCAGCCCCAGGGCGCGCTCGGCGCCGTCATCGCTGCGCTGGAAGCCGGCGCCCAGGTCGCCACCCCGGTCATCGCGCTCGACTGGCCCGCGCTCGACGCCCTGCGCGATCACAAGACTCGATCGCCTTTCAGCGGCACCACTTGCGCCCGCTCGCCCGATGGCCATGCCTATTGGTTTTCGAAAGCGATTATCCCCGCCATCCGCAATGAAGACAGGCTGCGCGCCAGCCTGCCGCGCTCGCCGGTCTGGCGGCATGTCGGCCTCTATGGCTATGCGCTGAACGCGCTGCGCCGGTTCGAGGCCTGCCCGCCCACAACATTGGAAAATCTTGAAGGGCTGGAGCAGCTCCGCCTGCTGGAGCTTGGCATCCCGGTCATGACCGTGCCCGTCGATCCGCCCTCCTTCGACAGTTCGGGCATCGACACCGAAGCCGATATCAGCCGCGTGGAGGCATTGATCGCCGCACATGGCGACCCCACGCCTCCGCTCTGATGCGCCGACTCTTCATCATCCGCCACGGCAACACTTTCGCCAGCAGCGCTGAGGCCTGCCGCATCGGATCGCGCACCGACATCCCATTGGTCGACAGCGGCCACGCCCAGGCCAAGCGCCTCGGCACCTGGTTCGCGCAACAACCGCGCCCCATCCGCCACTTGCTCAGCAGCCCACTCCTCCGTGCGCGCCAGACCGCCGCCGCGATCGCCGCCGCTACCGGCCATGGCCTAGATGGCACGCACGACTGGCTGGGCGAGATCGATCATGGTCCCGACGAAGGCCGCCCCGAAGCCGACGTCCTTGCCCGTATCGGGGCGCAGGCGCTGGCGGACTGGGAGGAACGGGGCATTGTGCCCGATGGCTGGATCGTCGATGCCGAATCTCGCATCGCCGCCTGGCGCGCCTTCTTCGCGCAAGCCGGGGAGGGAGCCGACCTGCTCGTCACCTCCAACGGCGCGGCCCGCTTCGCGCTACTGGCGCTGGGCCTGCCGCCCCTAAAGCTGCGCACCGGGGCGTTCGGCGAACTGGCCATCGCCCCTGACGGCGCGGTCACGCTGGTCCGCTGGGACGAGCGGCCTTAAGCGACCGCCGATTCCAGCAACCGGATCGTCCCGGCGTCTGCATCCATCTCCGCCCGCACGCCCACGGGCAGGCTGAACTGGTTGGCAACATGGCCGAACTGCGCCCCTTGAAAGACGGGGATGCCGAGCGGCTCAAAATGCTGCTGCAACACTTCCGACAGCGTAAACCCACCATAGGACGGCCCACTCGCCCCGCAATCGGTACATTGGCCGAACACCACGCCCGCCAGCCGCCCCAGCACGCCCCCCAGCGCTAGCTGGGTCAGCATCCGGTCAATGCGATAGGGCGCTTCGCCAATATCTTCGATGAACAAAACCGCACCGCTGAAATCGGGTAGCCAGCCCGTTCCCATCAAGGCCGCCAGCACGGTCAGGTTGCCGCCCAGCAATCGCCCGCTCGCCTTGCCGGGGTGGAAGGTGCGGATGCGCCCGGCGCGCGGAACCAGCCGGTCCTCATTGCCGACCGGATTGGCAAAGGTCGGCATCGCCCCGTCGAACGCGACCGCGCGAAATCCATCCCAGGAAAAGCGCCCCCAACTGCTCGACGCATTGGGACCATGGATAGTGGTAAAGCCCGCCCGCGCGGCAAAGGCCATGTGCAGTGCGGTGATGTCCGAAAAGCCAATCAGCAGCTTGGGATTGGCGCGGATCGTCGCGAAGTCGAGCAAAGGCAGGATGCGCGCGCAGCCCCATCCGCCGCGCACGGCGAACACGGCGCGCACCTGCGGATCGGCGAACATCGCATTGACGTCGGCGGCGCGCTCCTTGTCGGTCCCGGCGAGATAACCATGGCGCGCGGCAAGATGCGGCGCAGGCCGGGGCACCAGCCCCATCGCCACGATCGTCTCCTTGACCAGATCAAGGTCGAACATATCGTCGGTAAAGCCAGCCGGTTCGATCAGTCCGACCACGTCGCCGGGCCGCAGACGCGGCGGCTTCACCAATGTCGCAGGCAAGGGCGCAACCGGCGGTGCCTTCGCCGCCACCAACATCGCGCCCATGCCCGTCACCAGCGCGCGCCGATCCATCCGCATCGTCAAAAGCCGCTCCCATCCTTGTGGCGATATTGACCGCTCGACCATCGCAGGTCGATGTCGGCATAATGGCAATCGCCGGTCGGTGGCCGCCCGAACGCCAGGAAAGTGCAATCGACGTCGCTTTCATTGACCAGATGATGGCCATTCGGCTCGCCCTTGGGAAAGGCCGCCATGTCGCCCGCGCGCAGCAGCGTGCGCCCATCCTCCTCGACCAGCATGGCTTCCCCCGCCAGCATCACGACGAACTCGTCCTCATCCTCATGCCAATGCCGGTTGGACGACGCCGCGCCAGGTTTCAGCACGACATGGCTGACGCCGAAATCGGAGAGATCGCTTGCAGGGCCCAGCCGTCTTACCCACCGCCCGGCAACGATGTCGGCATGGGGCGCGGGATAGCCGGTGGCATTGGTCTGCGCGATGGCATCCAGGTCGATCCGGGGCACGGCCTTGTCTCCTCCTGCTGGCCAAGCGGCCCGGCTTTCGCTAACGCCTGGGCATGACCAGCACCAGAGCCAATCATGATGTCGTGGCGCTTGCCGAGCAACTGCTTGCCTGCCCCTCCGTAACACCTGCAACCGGCGCCGTCTTTACCGCGCTGGAGGCTATGTTGGAATCGCTGGGCTTTACCGTCGATCGTTTCGTCACCGGGGACGCGCCTGACGGCCCGGTCGAAAATCTCCTTGCCTGGCGCACCACGGGCGGCGGCAAGCATTTCGCCTTTGCGGGGCACCTCGATGTCGTGCCGCCGGGGCCGGGCTGGACCAGCGACCCGTTCGTGCCCGAACAGCGCGGCGATCTGCTCTATGGCCGCGGCGCGGTGGACATGAAGGGCTCTATCGCCGCCTTCGTCGCGGCGCTGCAGGATCTGCCCGACGATCTGCCCGGCACGATCAGCCTGATCATCACCGGCGATGAGGAAGGCCCGGCTGTCCATGGCACGCTCGCGCTGATGGAGCGGATGGCCGCGCGCGAACTGCGCCCCGACCTCTGCCTCGTCGGCGAACCGACCAGCTCGGCGCAACTGGGCGATGTCGTCAAGATCGGGCGGCGCGGCTCGGTCAATATGTGGATCAGCGTGGTAGGCAGTCAGGGCCATGTCGCCTATCCCCATCTCGCCGATAATCCGATCCCCAAACTGGTCCGCATCCTGTCCGCGATAGAGGCCGAGACGCTGGACGAGGGCACCGACTGGTTCCAGCCCAGCAATATCGAAATTACCGACCTCGACGTCGGCAATCCGGCGCATAATGTCATTCCCGGCCTCGCGACCGCGCGCATTTCGATCCGCTTCAACGACCGGCATAGCGGCGCGTCGCTGATTGAGCGCATCACCGCCATCGCCGCCACCGAGGGCGGCACGGTCGAGGCGAAGATCAGCGGCGAACCCTTCCTGACCCCGCCCGGTGCGTTCAGCGATCTGGTCGGCGGCGCGATCCGCGATGTCACCGGCCTTGCCACTGACCTGTCGACCACCGGCGGCACGTCGGACGCCCGCTTCCTTTCGCGCCTCTGTCCGGTGGTGGAATTCGGCCTCAACAATGCGACGATGCACAAGCTCGATGAAGCGGTCGCGGTGCAGGATTTGCGGGATTTGCAGCGCATCTACGCCCTGATCGTCGAGCGCGCGCTGCAGGGCTGATCAGCCCCGGCGTGGCTCTGGCTGGCGCAGCAACAGGACGCGGTCCGGGCTTTCGGTCAGGGCGAAACGGTCGAGATAGGCTTGTTCCCCCGTCGGCCGGGCGAGATGATAGCCCTGAAACTGGGTGCAACCGATGACGCGCAGCATGTCCATCTGCGCCTCGCTCTCAATCCCTTCGACCACCACTTCCAGGCCCAGCCCCTGGATAAGGCCCACCACCGCCGAACAGATGGTCCGTGCCTCGGCCGACGTGGCTATGTCGCGTACCAGGCTGCGGTCGATCTTTACGCGATCCACCGGCAATTCCTTCAACCGCGACAGGTTGGAATAGCCGGTACCGAAATCGTCGATCGCCACCCGCACCCCGTCGCGTCGCAGCGCCGCCAGCTGATCCAGTACGCGCGGCTCCATCTCCATCGCCAGCGATTCGCTGATCTCCAGTTCCAGCATCGTCGTCGGCGTCTGGTGGGTGGCAATGGCGTGGCGCAGGCGCAGGAAGAAATCGGCCTGCCCCAGTTCGCGGGTGGAGATGTTGATGGCGATCCGTTGGCTTACGCCCGCCGCTGCCCAGCGCGCGGCGGTTTCGCACACCCTGTCCATCACCCAGTCGCCCAGCGCGACGATCACGCCGCTTTCCTCCGCGACAGTGACGAATGCGCCCGGCATGAGGATGTCGCGTTCGGGATGCGCCCAGCGCACCAGCGCCTCGGCGGCCACCGCGCTGCCGCTGCCAATGTCGATCTGCGCCTGAAATTCCAGAATGAACTCGTCACGCTGCAACGCCAGCATCAAATCGCGTTCCAGGTCGGCCCGGTCGGATGCCTCCAGCGCCAGTTCCGCGCTATACATTTCCGCACGGCCGCGTCCCTCATGCTTGGCATGATACATGGCGACATCGGCCGCGCGCAGCAAAGCCGTCAGCGTCTCGCCATGGTCGGGGTAGCAGGCGATGCCGATCGACGCGCCCAGGTCGACATGCTGGCTGCCAAGGTCAAACCGTTCGCCCAGCGCAAACTGGATGGCGCGGGCAATGCGCGCCGCCGCACTATGGCCGGGCAGGTTGGGGAAGAACATGGTGAACTCGTCACCCGCCAGCCGCCCGATCACGGCATCGCCCGACCCGGCGGCGACCTGCGCCATCACTACTTCGCGCAGCCGCCCGGCGACCCGCGCCAGCAGTTGGTCGCCCGCGGCATGGCCCAGCGTATCGTTGACGCCCTTGAACCCGTCCAAATCGATGAAGAACAAAGCGGCCTTACGCTCCTCCACCCGCTCGGCGAGATGGCGTTCGACCTGACGGCAAAAGCTGGTGCGATTGGCGAGGCCAGTAATCTGGTCGAACAGCGCGAGCGTCTGGACATGGTCCAAATTGGTCCGCACCTGGCTGAACAGGCTTTCCATCGCCACGGAAAGATCGGGCATTTCGCGCGCGATATCGCCCGGCACCGGCGATTGCAGGTCGCCATGCGCGGCCGACACGAGCCGTTCGGTCGCCATGTCGATGGCGGTGGCGGTGGTCGCGACCGTTTGGCGCGCCGAAGCCCAGCTCATCGTCCCGCATAATATGGCGATGATCAGTGCGCGGCTGATCTGCCCGATGTCATCGGGCTGGCCGGGCGTATAGCCCAGGATGAGCGACAGGATGAAGACCAGCGCGCCTGCGGAGCAGGCGAACGCAGCAGCGCGGCTTTTTAACGTCACCCCCCGCATCATCTGTCCCTGTCCCGGCGCACGCTCCACGATGAAGCCTTAGGGGGCAAGGATATGAAGGACGGTGGTTAAGAAAGGGTCAGCGTCATTCAGATGACAACGCTATTTTCGGCGCCGCAATATCAAATAGAGCGCGCCGTCCCCACCATGGCGCGGATGGGCGACGCGGACGCTGGCGATCCGGTCGGCATGGGCACTGGTTTCCAGCCAATGGCCGATCTCGGCCCGGATGGCGCCGCGCCGCGCCGCGCTGTCGGACAGCGCGCCCTTGGGGGGCTTGCCCGTCACTACCAAGATGACCCGCACCCCTTGCGCCAGTGCCGCGCCCAGCGCCTGGTGCAACCGGGCATGCGCCGCCGACAGGCTATGGCCATGCAGGTCGATGCTCATCTCCGGGCTGACCGCGCCATTGCGGATGCGCTTTTCCCAGCCCGTGTCCAGTACGGCGGCAGGCGTGCGGACAGGCGCAGGCGGGGGGGTGGGGCGGGCAGGGGGCGGCGCAATACCTTTTTTCGCTGGCGCATCGATCATCGCCACGGGCAGCGCGACGGGAGCGCGATTTTGCGGGCGCAACGGCCGCACCGTCCGGGCCAGCGCGCTCCACAGCGCCTGCTCATCGGTCGATAGATGCCGCCGCGCCATCGCCACCCGGTCAGGGTCGGGTAAGGCGGGCGACCGACCCGATCGGCAGCAGAATGAGCGCACTGCCCCGCGCCGACATACCCCCTGCAATGCCGCGCGCCCGTGCGCCAGCCCCCCAGAAACTATCGAAGCGATTGGCCCCCTTGATCGCGCCGCCCGTATCCTGCGCGATCCACATGCCATTGGGTTCGGCCCGGTCGAGCGAGAGCAGCACCGGCGCGCCCAGCGGCACATATTTGGGATCGGCAGCGACCGTCCCTTCGGCCGTCACCGGCACGCCCAACGCGCCGATCGGCCCAGCGCCGGTCAGTTCGCGGAAAAAGACGAAGCTCTTATTCTCGTTCATGATCGCCGCACCCTCGACCGGATTGGCGCGCAGATATTGCATGATGTCCTGCATCGACCCGGCCTTGATCAGCCCGCGATCCTTCATCAGCTTGCCGATGCCGGTATAATCGCGGCCATTCTGCCCGTCATAGCCGATGCGCATGACGCCACCATCGGGCAGGTTCAGCCGTCCGCTGCCCTGCACCTGCAGAAAGAAGAATTCGACCGGATCGGCGGCATAGGCCAATTCCAGCCCGCGCCCCGCCAGTGCGCCGCTCACGATCTGCTTGCGCTCGTCATAGGGAACGAACTTGGTGCCCGCGACCTTGCCCCGGATCGTGCGGCCTTTGAGGGCCTCGCTGAACTGGCCCAGATCGACGTCGATCAGGTCGGTCGGGCGGCGATAGATGGGTACATCATAACCCGGCTGGCGCGTGCGCGAACCGGCGATTTCCGGTTCATAATAGCCGGTGACGAAGGCCGCGCCGTCGCCCACCTGCACCGCTTCGAAATAGCGGGAGAAAAATTCGCTGGCGCTGGTGTCCGGCCAGCTCGATGCCGCCGCGCAGGCATTGTTCCAGTCCGACCCCCTGGTCAGCCCGCTCGCATCAGTGCGCCGCATCAGCGTGGGGCAGGAAATGCGAAACGCCTGCAACGCCAGCCGTGATCGCTCGCCCGACGGGATCAGGCTGCCGACCTCCGGCCCGCGCGTCACGCCCAAGGCGGCGGCGGTTCCCGGCACCAGCGCGGGATCGGTCGGCATCTCGACGGGAAGGGTGGGGCGCGGCGTTGCCGGGGTGGGGCGGGTGGCGACTTCCCCGGACGACCCAGGCCGCGATGGCACAGGGCCAGTCGCGGACGGCGGGATCATGCTGCCCGAACAAGCCGACAGCAGCAGGGCAGCGGCCAGCGCGCCCGCCCTAGAACGCAGCATCATGCGCCGATCACGCTTCGTCGGTTTCGCTGAGCTTCCAGTTGGGGTCGGCACTGCGGACGTCGCGGGTAAAGGTCCAGATATCGTTGGTCCCGACCGCATCGGTCATCGACCCGGCGACCACATTGCCGTCCTGATCGCGCGTGACGGCGGCGATGTCGGCCTCGAACCGCAGCGCAATCTGCGCGACGCCGCCATTGACGGAGGCTTCCACGATCTGCGCCTTCTCGATCCGCACCAGACGGTTGTCGAGCACATGGCCCTCGGCCTCACGCGCGGCGATTGCCGCCTCAAACGACGCACGCACATCCTCGTCGCACAACCAGGCCAATTCGTCCCGGTCACCGCGCCAAAAGGCCTCCAGCACCATGCGATAGGCGCTCTTGGCCCCATCGACGAACTGCGGCACATCGAAGCTGCGATCGGCGGCGATCAGGGCGCGCACGCCATTTTCCGCCCCCGGCGCGATCAACCCGTCTGCCAGACGTACCGAATCGCCCGCGCCCTCGGCCATCGGCCGGGGTTGCAGCACCGTCACCTTGGCACGGTCTTCGGCGGGACGGAGCGCAGGCTCCTGCTCGTGCCCGGTACGTTTGCCGAGCACGGAATAGAGCCGGAGCGCCAGAAAACCGGCTATCATGGCGAGGATGACGATCACATACACGGAAATCTATACCCTTTGCGCGGGGACAATGTTCCAACCAACATAGGCATGTTTGCATCCAACTTCAAATAGCCCCTTCGTGCCGGTGCCATTGCCCTGCTCCGCGCCCCCTGCTAAGCGCGCGGGTCACATCGCGGGGGGTTGCGGCCCACCGGACATTATTGACCATATAAGGACGCACCATGGCCGACGAAGCCGATACCAACCCCTATATCAACAGCCAGGGCAACGGCGCCGACACCGCGCCGCAGATCGCGCTGATCAGCCAATATGTGAAGGACTTGTCCTTCGAAAATCCCAACGCTCCGGCGGTCTATCAATGGCCCGACCAGCCGCAGATCGATGTCCAGTTCAACATCGGCGCAGACCGCGTCGGTGAAGAAGTGATGGAAATCTCGCTCAAGATTGACGTCAAGGCCACAGCGCCCCAGGGCACCGCCTTCGCCGTCGACCTGCTCTATGCCGCCATCTTTGGCATGCGCAACGTGCCCGAAGAGCAGATCCAGCCCTTCATGCTGGCCGAAGCGCCGCGCCTCATCTTCCCCTTCGCCCGCCGTGTGCTGGCCGACGCGATCCGCGACGGCGGCTTCCCGCCTTTGCTGCTCGACCCCATCGATTTCGGCGCGCTCTACCTGCAACAGGCCCAGGCGCTGGAACAGACCGCAGGCGAACCGGCCGGCCACGCCTGATCCATAGCCATGAGGCTCAAGTCTTTGCCCCTCTTAAAGCCCCTCCCCTTCAGGGGAGGGGTTGGGGTGGGGGCCATCCTCATGGCGCTGTGCGTGGGGCCAGCCCCCACCCCCAACCCCTCCCCTGAAG
>MIAK01000040.1:25599-33003 GCA_001829085.1 Sphingomonadales bacterium RIFCSPLOWO2_12_FULL_63_15
CCTGGCGCTGGTGCGCGATTCCCTCGCGGCCCGCTATGTCGGCGCAGGGTTCGCGTCGGACGCGTTCAACGGCGTCGCCTTCCGCCTCCCCAACATGTTCCGGGCCCTCTTTGCCGAAGGCGCCTTTTCCGCCGCCTTCATCCCGCTGTTCAACAAGAAGGCGGCGGGCGAGGGCGGGCTGCCTGCGGGCTATGACTTTGCCCAGCGCGCGCTCGCCGTGCTGCTGCCGGTCCTCATTCTCTTCACCCTCGCGCTGATCGCCGCCGCCTGGCCGATCACCTGGGCGCTGTCCGGCGGCTTTTCGCGGCAGAATCCGACGCCGGACCAGTTCGCCTTCGCGGTCACCCTGTCGCGCATCACTATCCCTTATCTGGCGCTCATCTCCATCGCCTCGCTGCTGGGCGGCATCCTCAATTCGCTCGACAAATTCTGGGTCAACGCCGCCGCACCGATCCTGCTCAACGTCGCGATGATCAGCGGCCTGTGGTTTTTCCACGGCGCGGATGAATATGAAACCGCGCGGGTGCAGGCGATTTCCGTCACCGTGGGTGGCGCTCTGCAACTGCTCTGGCTGATCTGGGCCTGTCGCCGCGCGGGCGTCTCGCTCAAGCTCCAGCGCCCCCGTCTGGACAAGGATGTCCGCGAACTGCTCCGCCTCATCGTGCCCGCAGCGGCCGGGGCCGGAGCGCAGCAGGTCAATCTGCTCGTTTCCACCGCTTTGTCGGGCTGGCTGCTCGCCTCCGGCTCGATCACCTATATTTATTACGCCGACCGGCTGAACCAGCTGCCGCTCGGCCTCATCGGCATAGGCCTTGGCACCATCCTGCTTCCCACCATCTCGCGGATGCTGTCAAAGGGCGAGGAGGACGCAGCGATGGAGACGCAGAACCGGGGCATCGAACTTGCCCTGTTCCTGACACTGCCCGCCACCATCGCCTTCCTGACCGTGGCCGAACCGATCGTGCGCGGGCTGTTCCAATATGGCCGCTTCACCGCCGAAGACGCGATGCGCTGCGGTTGGGCGCTGTCGGCCTTCTCGATCGGCCTGCCCGCCTATGTCCTCGTCAAGGTGCTGACGCCGGGCTATTATGCGCGCGGCGATACGCGGACGCCGGTGCGCTACGCCATGCTCTCCATCCTCATCAACATCATCGGCAATGCCGCGCTTATCCCGACGCTCGGCCATATCGGCCCGCCGCTCGCCACCGCGCTCGCCTCCACCGTCAATGTGGCGATGCTCTATCGGACCCTCGTCAAGCGCGGGCATTTCGCCGCCGATGCGGGGCTGCGCCGTCGCCTGCCGCGTCTCGCGCTCGCCGCGCTCATCATGGGCGGCGCGCTGCTGGCAGGGGCCAGCCTGTTCGATCCCTGGCTTACAGGGGCCATGGTCCAACGCTATATCGCGCTCGCCATACTTGTCGGCGCGGGCGTCACGCTCTACGGGCTGGCCTGCTTCGTCACCGGCGCTTACCGGCTGTCCGATATCAAGGCGCTGATGCGTCGGCGGAGCGCGACCACAACGCAATAGAACGGATCATCCCATGCGCGTCCTTTCCGGCATCCAGCCCACCGGCAATCTGCACCTTGGCAATTATCTCGGCGCGATCCGCAACTGGGTGAAGATGCAGGATGAGATGGATGCGGACTCGCAGTGCTTCTTCTTCCTCGCCGACATGCATAGCATCACCGTGCATGAGGCCCGCGACCAGCGTATCCGCAACGTGCGCGACATGGCCGCCGCCCTGGTCGCCGCCGGGATCGACCCGGATCGCAGCGTCCTCTTCAACCAGGCCCGTGTCCCCGCCCATGCCGAACTCTGCTGGTTGCTGAACGGCACCGCGCGCATCGGCTGGCTCAATCGCATGACCCAGTTCAAGGACAAAGCAGGCAAGGATCGCGAAGGCGCGTCGGTCGGCCTGTTCGTCTATCCCGTGCTGCAGGCCGCCGACATCCTCGCCTATAACGCGACCCATGTTCCCGTGGGCGAGGACCAGAAACAGCATCTCGAGCTGGCGCGCGACATCGCCGCCAAGTTCAACAGCGATTTCGGCGTCGACCTCTTCACCCTGCCGGACCCGATCATCCCCAAGGAATCGGCGCGCATCATGTCGCTGCGCGACGGCAGCGCGAAAATGTCCAAGTCCGATCCGTCCGACATGAGCCGCATCAACCTGACCGATGATGACGATGCGATCATGGCCAAGGTGAAGAAGGCTAAGAGCGACCAGGAAATGCTGCCCGAAACCGCGGCAGGCCTGGCGGGACGACCGGAGGCGAGCAACCTCGTCGGCATCTTCGCCACGCTGACCGCGCGCACGTCCGATGCCGTCTGCGCCGAATTTGCGGGGAAGGGCTTCGGCGCGTTCAAGCCGGCGCTAGGCGAAGTGCTGGTCGAAACGCTGCGCCCGATTCGCCAGCGCTTCCTTGAACTGCGCACCGACGACGCCGCGCTCGACGCGATTCTCGACAAGGGCGCGGCCAAGGCGGCGGCGGCTGCCGAACCGACGCTGCGCGCGGCCTATGACGCGATGGGGCTGATGCGCTGACGAAACTTACGGGTTATGGCCGGGCGTGGCGTCCTTGAGGTGACAGGACATGGTTTGCGCCCGTTCGGTTTTCTCGTGCGTTCAAATGATGTTCAGTTGCGGCTTGCTACAACAGGCCCCAATGATGCAGATAGATTCATGCCTGATACAGGACGCAGAAAAATGACCCGTTTCAAAAAGTTCGGTCTGTTCGCAGCGCCTGCCCTAGCGCTGGTTGCGCTGTCGGGCTGCGCCACGCCGTTCAAGGCCGATGTCGCCCGTTTCCAGCAGCTCCCGGCCCCGGCGGGCCAGAGCTACACCATCGTCGCCGACAATCCGCAACTCGCGGGCGGCCTCGAATTTGCCCATTATGCCGACATGGTCGGGCAGCGCTTGGCGCAGACCGGCTATGTCCCGGCCAGCGACCCCGCGCGCGCAGACCTCATCGTCCGCGTCGCCTATGATGTCGACAATGGCCGCGAAAAGGTCCGCTCGACCGGCCTTGGCGGCGGTTATGGTGGCTTTGGCCCATGGGGCGGTGGCTTCGGCGGTCGCTGGGGTCGCCCCTGGGGCTATGGCTTCTATGATCCCTGGCTGTTCGGCGGCGGCGGTTTCAACGACGTGTCCAGCTACACCGTCTACACCAGCGACCTCAGCATGAAGATCGACCGCGCGGCCGACAATCGCCGCCTGTTCGAAGGCAAGGCGAGCGCCCAGTCGCTGTCCAACAAGCTGACCTATTTGGTTCCGAACCTGATCGACGCGATGTTCACCAACTTCCCTGGCCAGAATGGCGAGGATGTGAAGATCACCCTGCCGCCCGAAAAGAAGGGCTGACGCAGCATCCTATCGGGTCGGCTCCCAGCCATAGACCCTGATCCTGCCCGGTGCCTCGCAAGAGCGCCGGGCTTGTTTTTGCGCGGCCTTACAGAACCTTCAGCCCCAGTTCGCCTAGCAACTGGCTCGCCTGCGCGCGCGAGATCGTCGCGCCGCGAAAGCGGCTGGCATCGTTCAGCCGCAATCCGCCCAGGTCCGCGCCGCGCAAATCGGCGCCATCAAATCGCGCATCGGCCAGATGCGCCTCGCGCAGGCTGCACTCCTCGAACCGGGCATCGCGAAAATCGCATTTGCGCAGGTCCGCCGCGCTGAAATCGATGCGTTGCAGCACTTGCTTGCGAAAGGAAAAGCCGGGCAATTTGGCGTTGATCAGCAGCGTCTCGTCAAAGCGCAGGTCGAACGCCTTGATCTCCGACAGGTCGGCCCCGGTCAGCTTGCACCGTTCGAACACAGCCGCGCCCAACCGCGCCCCGCGCCACTGGCTGTTGTTGAGGTCGCAGGCGGCAAAGCGCGCCTCGTTCAAATCCGCGCCCACGAAATTCGCGAACGCCCCACGACAGGATCGCCACATCGCCCCCTCCAGCCGCGCCCCGGTCCAATCTACGCGCCGCAACTGGCACGTCTCGAACGTCCAGCCGGGCAAGGCCAGCCCACTCAGGTCCGCCCCCTCCAGATCGCAATCGATAAGGTGCAGCGGCAACGCCCCCGCCCGCAACGCCTCGACCTCTACCCGACCCAGCACCCGGTCGCGCACAGCCCGCTCGGCGGGCGTCAATTCTTCCGCTGCGGCACGGTGAAGGTGCCCGACACGCGCCCGCTCGGACTCGTCGTCGATCCCGCCGCGCCGCCCGAAGAGCGCCCGTCCACTGTTGATCGCCCGCTATTGAGGTCCATCAACAACCGCCCACCGGTCAGCCGATTGCCGCCCTGCGTCAGCGCGACATTGCCCAGCATCGTGATCAGCTTGCTGTTCAGGTCATAGATGGCGACATTGCCGCGCGCGGTCTGGTCGCCCTTGGTCACCACGACATTGCCCGACGCGTCGATCCGGTCGATCTCCACGCCGCTCGTGCCGCTGCCCGGCTGGTTGCGATAGGCCACCGTCATGCGCGCCGCGTTCAGCGTCATGCCCGCCTGCGTCACTTCGACATTGCCCGACACCACCACGCGGTCGGCGCGGTCCTGCACCTCGATCCGGTCGGCGTTGAAATTGACGGGCGCATTGCTGTCATGATTCTGCATCACCTGCGCGCCTGCGCCAGCGATCATCATCCCGGCGGCGCCCACGGCACCGATCGTCAGCAAAAGGAAGGAGCGTGTCATCAGTTGCGCCCTTTGAGACCATTTTGTTCGATACGCAAGTTCGCCCGGCCATTCAACGTCACCGTCCGCGCGCCCAGGTCCGCTTCCAGATGGTCGGCGCTGAACGTGCCGATCGGGATGCGCCCGTCGACCCGGCCCGCGCTCTGCATCCGCCGCGATTTGAGGTCGATGCCGACATCGCGGGTGGTCAGCCTGTATCCGCCCGCCGCCTCGAACTGCACCGGCCCCTCGATGCCGACCCGCTCGCTGTCCATATCATAGCGGCCCTTCTGCGCGCTCAGCACGGCGGGGCCATCGGACAGCAGGATGCGTGCCGACATGGCGTTCAGATCCACGATCGGCTCGCGCGAGCTTTTCTGCACCGCCGACCCCGCGCGCAGCGAAAAGGGCTGCCCCTTGCTGTCCTCGCCACGATAGAGCGCCTCGGTCACCCGCATCCGCTCCTTCGCCACATCGACCTTATTCTTGTCGAGGACGAAGCTCACCTTGTCCCCGCCGGTAAAGGGCGCCGTCGCCAGCAGCGCGCTCAGCACGCCGACGGCCACGGGCAGCCAGTTTTTGAGCAGCTTGACCATGCGGTCATGGCTGCCCCCCGGCTGCGCCCATTGGCGGCGCACATCGCGTTGCTGATCGGCCTGGACGGACACGGCGCTTCGACTTCCTTACATATGCGCGAAAATGTCGATCTCCGGCCACCCGGCCAGGTCGAGCGCGGCGCGATGCGGCAGGAAGTCGAAACAGGCCTGCGCCAATTCCATCCGCCCTTCGCGCACCAGCCTTTTGTCCAGCTCGGCGCGCAACGCATGCAGATAGCGCACGTCGGACGCCGCATAATCCTTCTGCGCGTCGCTCAGTACCGGATTGCCCCAGTCGCTCGACTGCTGCTGCTTGCTGATGTCCTGGCCCAGCAATTCGCGCACCAGTTCTTTCAAGCCATGACGGTCGGTATAGGTGCGGATCAGCCGCGACGCGATCTTGGTGCAATAGACGGGGGCTGCCACCACGCCCAGATAATGCTGGATGGCGGCAATATCGAACCGCCCGAAATGATAGAGTTTGAGCCGCTCAGGGTCGGCCAGCACCGCGCGCAGGTTCGGCGCGGCATAGTCGCTGCCTGGCTTGAACCGCACCAGATGCTCGTCGCCCTGGCCATCGCTTATCTGGACGACGCACAAACGGTCGCGCGGGGTGATCAGCCCCATGGTTTCGGTATCGACGGCGATCGGGCCGGGGGCAAGCACGCCAGCGGGCAGATCTTCTTCATGGAAATGGACGGTCATATCCTCCCTCTATGGGTAAAGCGGGCATATCGCAATCGACGCTTTGCGGCGGCGGAAAGAAGGGGAATATTACCCGCAAAGCACAGTGGTTTGCGCAAAAGGAACGGAACGGGACCGCTCCTGTTAAAATCGTTCGCGCTCCCCTGAAAATTTGATATAGTGATTCCCAAACCCGCCTTTGCGGTGGATTTTGCATGTCATTCGCCCGACATGCGTGTCCGAATGGTCTTGGGGCGAAGCGAAAGTGACTAACAGGGCATGAGTTTTGACAGAGGTCGCCGCGGCGGGCGCGGCAAGGACAAGCGCGACGGTTTCGGCGACGACAATTTCTACGATCAGGGTGCCGGTGGCGGCGGCGGTGGTCGCGGTGGTTTTGGCGGCGGCTTCGGCGGCGGCGGTGACCGCTTCGGCGGCGGCGGCGGTTTCGGTGGTGATCGTGGCGGCTTCGGCGGTGGCGCTGGCGGTGGTGATCGCGGCGGCTTCGGCGGCGGCGCACCGCGCGGTGGCGGCTTCGGCGGCGGCGGCGGTGGTTTCGGCGGCGGTGGCGGCCGGGGCGGCATGCCCGCGCAGGTCGTTGGCGAAGGCAAGGGCGTCGTCAAATTCTTCAACGGGCAAAAGGGCTTTGGCTTCATCGTTCGTGACGATGGCGGCGAAGACGTGTTCGTCCACATCAGCGCCGTGGAACAGGCTGGCCTGACCGGTCTTGCCGAAGGGCAGCAGCTCGGCTTCACCCTGGTCGACCGTGGTGGCAAGGTATCGGCGACCGATCTGGTCATCGACGGCGAACCGCTCCCCGTCACTGATCGCGGCCCGCCGCGCGAACCGCGCGAACCCCGCGCAGGTGGTTTCGGTGCAGCCCCCGGCGGCTTCGGCGGCGGTGCGGAACGTGGTGGCCCCCAGCGTCAGCTGACCGGCGAACGCTCCAGCGGCACGGTCAAATTCTTCAACGCGATGAAGGGCTTCGGCTTCATTCAGCGCGATGATGGCCAGCCCGACGCCTTCGTCCACATCAGCGCCGTCGAACGCGCCGGCATGGCCGCCCTCAACGAAGGCGACCGTCTAGACTTCGAACTGGAAGTAGACCGCCGCGGCAAATACGCCGCCGTCAACCTCCAGACGAAGGCCGACTAAACGGCCTCCTGACTGTCCCTGTTATGGGGAGAGGATAGAAAAAGGGTCGCCCGAAGGGGCGGCCCTTTTTTGTTGGGCGTCCGGCTATGCGCCGCTTCTCGTCGTTCGTCCGCAATTTTCTGTGCTTAGAAGCGGACATTGCCTCGTCCATATCATACGCGTAGCTTTACGACCTTGCTGCTTTTTTTGATAAGTAACCTGACAGCCATCAGTTCGCCTAGCCCGGATTATTCGTGACGTTGTTCGCTTCGGCGGTCCGCGTTTTTCGGTGCCAGCCTGTATGTGATCAGGACGAGGGATTTCGCTGC
>MIAK01000041.1:0-59547 GCA_001829085.1 Sphingomonadales bacterium RIFCSPLOWO2_12_FULL_63_15
CATCGGCAACTGCGTGGCTGTTCATAGCTTCTATCCAGCTATTCGCGCGGCGCATCGCAAGACTATGAAATTTCATCGGATAATTATGAATCAGGCTCTGAGAGGCCAACCATTCTGCGTCGGCGAGTCTGTTGCGGCCAGTTGCGGCACCACGAAGCGAGATTTCGCGGTCGGGCGCGCCTATCAGGCACGGCTGGACACTGAAAGTTATGCAGCCTTCGGCCAGCTCAATTACGATCTGACCGATACTTTGCAGATTTATGGCGGCGCACGTGTCACGCGCGACGAAGTCAGCCTTGATGTGACGCAGGGTCTCGCAACGACATTCATCAACTTCGGTATCATCCCTGGGCGGTACACGGCAGACACGTCGAACACGAACTTCAGCTATAAGGTTGGCGCGCAATATGAGCCGACACCCGATCTGATGTTCTACGGCTTTTATGGCCGCGGCTACAAAGGTCCTGGCTTTAACACGACCGCGATCGCTGATGGGGCCGGCGGCGCAACGGTGCGGCCGATCGACGCCGAGACATCGGATTCCTTCGAAGTTGGTTTCAAGAGCACGTTCCTCGATCGCCGCGTGACATTCAACGCATCGGCTTTCTTTACAAAGTTCGACAATTTCCAGGTCCAGTCGTTCAATAACGATCTGCGGACGTTCGTGGTCCAGAATGCCGCCAAAGTAGAGTCCAAGGGCGTGGAAGCGACGTTGAATCTGCGTCCGACGGACGGTTTGACCATTAACACTTCGGCCAGTTTGCTCGATGCTAAATATAAGAGCTTTGCCGGTGCGGAATGCTATCTTGGGCAGCCAGATCCGAGTTGCGCCGTCGACAATACATTTGATGCAGCGGGCATGTCACTCCCGCTTTCGCCCAAATTCACAACGTCCGTCCAGGCGATCTACGAATTTGCAGCAATTGGCTCTGTTACGCCTTTTGTGCAGGCCAATTGGTATCACCGCTCTAGCGTCAACTATCGGATCAACAGGGCTCCGGGCGCCGAGCTTGGCCCGGTCGATACGTTCGGCTTCAGTGGCGGTGTGAATATCGGTGACCGTTTGCGCGCGAGCATTTTCTGCAACAACTGCTTCAACGAGATTATTCCTAGCAACATTGCGACAGATTCCGGTGAAGCGAATGACGACGTGCTGACGTACAATCAGCGCTTTGGCCTCAATTCGGTTCGTCAGGTCGGCTTGTCCCTGCGCATCGATTACTAAGCTTCGGCTAGGCAGGGGAGGGCGTCGATCTAACCGCAACGCGCGTTTGATTGACGAATTTGTCCTTCCCCCGCTTTGTATCTGCCAGGAGCGACGACCATGTGGCCAGAGCGGCAAAGCAGCGGCCTGACCGGATAGGGAGAGCAGAGATGGATATTGTAAAAAGGGTCGGCCGGGCTGGCGTTGCCATGCTCTTCTTGATGTCGCCTAACCTGAATGCTCGCCCGACCCAGATTTCCGTTGCCGGACGAGCCGTTCCGCTAATCGAGGTGCAGGAACTGATTTTCCGAGATCTCAATCGAAATGGTTCGCTTGATCGCTATGAAGACTGGCGGTTGTCACCCGAAGATCGTGCAAGCGACCTGGTTAAGCATATGTCGCTCGCAGAAAAGGTTGGCCAAATGGTCGTTGCAAACGCGTACGGCAACGCACCATTTGGTCAGCCCGCGACCGGCTATGATTTGCAGGTTTTGCTGGGGGTTAACAAAGGTGGCAACGTCACCACATTCAATTCCATGCTGGTGCTTGGTGCCCAGGATCTCGCGCGGGCACATAATGAGATCCAGGCGATCATGGAAGAGGGACGGCTTGGCATTCCCGCAGTCATGGCCACGGACCCGCGCCACCACTTCCAGGAAACAGCAGGGGCCAGCGTTGGCGCCGGGGATTTCAGCCAGTGGCCCGAATCGCTCGGTTTCGCTGCAATCGGCGATGCCAGGCTGATCGAGACATTCGGCGATGTGGTGCGGCGTGACCTGCGTGCGGTCGGCTTCCAACTGCTACTGGGACCGCAGGCCGATATCTCCACCGAACCACGCTGGCCGCGCAACAATGGCACGCTGGGCGAGGACCCGGCGCGCGCCGGCGACCTCGTGACGGCCTATATTCGTGGCGTGCAGGGCAGTGCCAGCGGTATCGTGCCTGGCGGCGTTGCGGCGGTCTTGAAGCATTTTGCTGGCTACAGCGCGGGTAAGGATGGCTGGGACGCTCACAATCGCTATGGTCGCTATGCGGTGATGGATGAGCAGACGTTCTCGCTGCACCTCAAGCCATTCGAGATGGCCTTCACGGCGCAGCCTTCGTCGGTCATGCCCTCTTATGCGGTGATCCAGGGCCTGACAATCGATGGCAAACGGGTCGAGGAAACCGGCGCAGCCTACAGCCAGGTGCTGATCACCGACCTGCTGCGCAAGCGCTATGGCTTCGACGGCGTTGTTCTTTCCGACTGGGCCATCACGGAAGATTGCGGTGACATCTGCATGAATGGCTTTCCCAAGGGTCAGCGCCCTAGCTTCGAAGGGGTTTCGACAGCATGGGGTGTGGAGCAGCTCAGCAAGCCGGAGCGTTTCGCCAAGGCGATCAATGCCGGTGTAGACCAGTTTGGCGGTGTAATGAGCCCCCAGCCGATCATCGATGCTGTCAATAAGGGGCTCGTCAACGAGGCGCAGATCGATCGCGCGGTGGTCCGCATCCTCAAGCAGACCTTCTCACTGGGCCTGTTCGACAATCCGTTCGTGGATGAAGCGGCGGCGGGCCAAACCGTTGGCATGGCAGCCGACAAGCAGGCGGCGCGCGCGGCGCAGGCGCGGGCCATGGTGCTGCTCGAAGCGCGCAAGCCACTCGACATGAGAGGCAAGCGGGTCTTCCTGCGCGGTGCCAATGCAGAGGCAGCCCATGCCGCAGGCCTGATCGTCGTCGACAAGCCCGAGGATGCCGAATTTGCTGTGATCCGCACCGCTGCACCGTTCCAGACGCTCCATCCCAACTATTTCTTCGGCTCCATCCAGCATGAAGGCAGCCTTGCTTTCTCCGATGAACATCCCGATCTCGTGGCTTTCCGGCAGCTGTCGAAGACGCTGCCAGTCGTGGTCGATGTCTATCTTGACCGGCCTGCGATCCTCACCCCGTTCAAGGACAAGTCGGCGGTGCTGCTCGGCAGCTTCGGTGCATCCGATGCGGCGCTCTTCGATGTGCTGACGGGTGTGTCCAAGGCGGAGGGCCTTCTTCCATTTGAATTACCCTCTTCCATGGCGGCCGTCGCCGCGCAGCGCTCCGACAAGCCGGCAGACAGCGTCGACCCCCTATATCCTCTCCATTATCGGGCGGGATACAGACATTAAGGGCATGTGTCGCCCTTTACAGAATTGGTAAGTTCATGGCTTAACTAGGTTCAGGACCTATTAAATCGCTTGCGAAGCGTGTGACGAGTTTGAACCCAGGCGGGCTGAGCGGATCGCCCTTGTGCGCACGCCTCGCAAGTTGCCGATGATCTTGAGCCAAGATAAGGTGGTACGCTTTCTTTAAGCGGTGCCGTCATCGAAGTCTCGTGCCGCGCTGACCACCGTCTATGCTGCGGGACTGACGTATCGGAGGCGAGCCTGAAGATTGGCGATGTCGACAGCCTCCCCCCAGATTCAATGGCGGCGTGAGGCGGCGTTGTCGTGAGCTATGCGATCTGGTTGTCGGAGGCGCCGATGCGTCGGATCGAGTCGCATTTTCCGTTGTCGCGCGTGGCGACCCGGGGCGACGACTGGCGGATTATCAGTGGCATCATCCTCGGGATCCGCAATGGCTTGCGCTGGCGCGATGCCCCTGCCGGATATGGTCCAGCCAAGACGATCTGGAACCGGTTTATCCGCTGGCGCCGCATGGGCGTATTCAACAAGATCTCTGTCGCCTTGGCCGCGAATGGCGGCAAGCCGGATCAAAGGATGATTGATGCCACCTACCTCAAGCACACCACGACGCTGCGAGCCAGTGCAAGAAGTGTCACGCGATAGAGCGTAGCACTCGCGGCAATCTGAAACTCTAAGAGCCTGGTGGCGGGTGGATAGGCTGTGTTGACAAAGGGAGATAGCTGATAGCAATTGTATGAGTTAAATTCTGTATGACGGGATGGCGCGTCTCAAACAGAGTGACTGGCTTGGAGGGTATGCGGAATATGATCGTCAAACATGCAATAGCGTTGGCCATTTCCGTCGTAGCTTCTCCGCTGCTGGCTCAGCCTACTCCGATAAAGATGAGTGTGGCGGCGGATGGCACTGGTCCGAAAATCGATCGCAACATATTTGGCCAGTTTGCCGAAAATTTGGGGACCGGCATTTATGGCGGCGTTTGGGTCGGTGAGGGTTCATCGATTCCCAATGTTCGGGGTATGCGCAGCGATGTCGTGAGCGCGCTGAAGGCCTTGAAAGTCCCAAGCGTTCGTTGGCCTGGAGGCTGCTTCGCCGACGAGTATCACTGGCGCGATGGCGTCGGGCCACGGGCCAAGCGCGCAGTCACCGTAAACGGCAGTTGGGGCAATGCCCTGGAAAAGAACGACTTCGGCACTGACGAATTTTTCGACTTTCTCAATCAGATCGAATCGGAAGCCTATATTTCCGTCAATATGGGATCAGGCAGTGTCAAGGAGGCGGCCGACTGGATGGCCTATATGACCGCTGATCCGGGTACGACGGCAGGTGCGGAGCGTGCCGCCAACGGGCACCGCGAACCGTACCGCGTCAAGTTTCTGGGTATCGGCAATGAAAGCTGGAGTTGCGGCGGTGCCTATAGCGCGGACTATTATGTCGATGAGATGAAGCGCTACGCTCGCTTCACACGCAACCTCAATATCCAGCAGCAAGGCACGGACAACCCCGCTGGCGGCTCGGTCGCGGGCACAGATCCGATGCAGCGGATAGCCGTTGGCCCAGGATCGATGGATACGGCCTATACCGAAGCCGTCATGAAGGCATGGAAAGGCCATGACTGGAGTTGGAGCATCGAAGGTCTCTCGATGCATAACTACACTTGGATGAGTTGGCCTCCATCCTTTTCAAGCATCGACTTTGGCGAGCGTGAATATGCCATGCTCATCAAGGATACGCTGAAAATGGAGGATATGATCCGGGTCCATTCGGCGGTCATGGACAAATATGATCCGGCCAAGAAAGTCCCGCTGGTCATCGATGAATGGGGCGTATGGCTTGCCAAGCTGCCCGGTAGCCGGGACGGTTTCCTGCATCAGCAGAACTCGATCCGCGATGCCATCATAGCTTCGATCAGCCTCAACATGTTCACGCGCCACGCAGACCGCGTTCGCATGACGGCGATCGCCCAGATGGTGAATGTTCTTCAGGCAATGATCTTGACCGATGGGCCCAGGATGGTGCTGACGCCCACCTATCATCTCTTCAAAATGTATGTGCCCTTCCAGAACGCGACGCGACTGCCGATAGATTTCGATGCCGGGACTTACAGCTTCGGGGATGTGCGTGTTCCGCGCATAGACGCGATTGCAGCGCGGGGCACGGACGGGAAGCTTTGGATCGCGCTGACGAACGTCGATCCCTCCAAGCCTGCCGAGATAGATGCGCAGATAGCGGGTATTCGTGTCGGCGCTGCATCGGGGACAGTGCTGACTGCCGATCGGGTTGATGCGATCAACAGCTTTGACAAGCCGGACACTGTCGCGCCGCGACCAATCTCCGCACGGGTAAACGGGGGACGCCTACAGGTAATGCTGCCGCCAAAGTCGGTCACTGTGTTGTCGGTTACGCCATGATAACGCGGGGATACTGGCTTCTTTGACGCTTGAAGCGATGCGCCAGCCCAGGTCGATCAGGACTGCTTCTTCGCTTCTGCAAATGGGATCCTTATCCATGCAATCAGTTCGCCCATTTCTCGCTATCATGTCGCTGGCGGTGATATTGCCCTGGTCTGCTGCACAGGCCGACAATCCTATCATCCAGACCCGCTTTACCGCGGACCCGGCTCCGTTCGTGCATGATGGCGTGGTGTATCTCTACGCCAGCCATGACGAGGATGATGCCGACGGGTTCAAGATGCTCGACTGGCGGCTGTATAGTTCGACCGACATGGTCAATTGGACCGACCGGGGCGTCGTCGCCTCGCTCAAGACATTCCCCTGGGCGGTGCAGAGCAACGACGCCTGGGCGCCGCAGGTGATCGAACGCGATGGCAAATTCTACCTCTATGCGCCGATCAGCGTGGCCGGATCGCCCAAGAATGTGATCGCCGTCGCCGTAGCGGACAGACCGGAAGGTCCGTTCAAGGATGCGATCGGCAAGCCGCTGATCGCGCCGGGCAATGGCTATATCGACCCGACCGTGTGGATCGACGACGACGGGCAAGCCTATCTCTACTGGGGCAATCCCAGCCTGTGGTATGTCAAGCTGAACAAGGACATGGTGTCCTATTCCGGCGAAATTCAGAAGGTTGCCCAGCCAGCCGATTATCAAGAAGGGCCGTGGTTCTATAAACGGGCGGGTCATTATTACATGGCCTATGCATCGACCTGCTGCCCCGAAGGGATCGGCTATGCAATGAGCAAGGGGCCGACCGGGCCGTGGGTCCACAAGGGCAAGATCATGGACCCCAGCCAGCGCTCGACCGGCAACCATCCCGGCATCGTCGACTATAAGGGCAAATCCTATCTGTTCGGATTTCATTATGAGCTGAATTTCGACATGACGCTGATCCATCATGAGCGGCGGGCGATCAACGTCACCAGCTTCACCTATAATGCCGACGGCACCATCCCCAAACAGCCCTGGTGGGACACGAAGGGCGCAGCGCAAATTGCGCCGGTCGATCCGTACAGTAGAGTGGAAGCCGAGACGATCGCCTGGACGTCACGGATCAAGCGCGACCGGGACCGGCCCTATGATTGGGCACCGGGCGTACTGACGGAGGCCGGGGATGCGGGCGGCATGATCGTCACGCGCACCACGAACCGCAGCTATATCAAAGTTGCAGGCGTGGATTTTGGTAATGATGGGGCCAGGACGTTCGTGGCCAGCGTCGCCAACGCGCTGCCCGGCGCGCAGATCGAATTGCGGGTGGACGGCCTGACCGGGCCGGTGATCGGCACGCTGACGGTTGGGGCGACCGGCGCGGCGGGGCAGTGGCAGGAGCAATCGACGGAGGTGTCCGGCGCGACCGGCGTCCGCGACCTGTTCATCCTGTTCAAGGGTAAGGGCGATGACGAACGCTCGCTGCTCGATTTCGACTATTGGCGTTTCGCACGATGAACGGTCGCATAATGACGAACGAAATGAGGAGAGGGCGGATGTCGCCATATTGGATGGGTACGGTTGCGGCCATATTGGCATTGGCGCCGGTATCGGCACGGGCCGCGCCGCCGCCGACCGGACTGGACGAGTTGGGACAGATGCAGGCGCTGGTTCCGGCGGATGATGCGGCGTTCCATTTTCAAAAGCTGCGCAGCGGGGTTCAGTTTCGGCTGAACGGCGTCACCAAGTCGGTGATCTTCTATTCCCCGACGGTCGTGCGGGTGAACGCCAATCTGGGCGCATCCTATTGGACCCAGCGCAGCCTGGTCGTCATTCGCGAGCCTGAAGCGGTGCCCTTTACCGTACGCGAGACGGCCGACACGCTGGAACTGGTCGGGCAGAAATTGCGCGTGAGCATCGACAAGGGCAGCGGCGCGCTGACCTATCATGATCCGTCGGGACGATTGCTGACGCGCGAAAAGGCGGAGGCACCGCAGTCGATCGAGAAGCGCACTATCTCCGACGCGCCGACCTATGAAGTGGAAAATAGCTTCACGCTGCAACCCGATGAGGGGATTTACGGGTTCGGCTTCACCGCCGATGATGAGGTCAATCGCCGGAACAAGGAATTGCTGCTGGTCCAGACCAATGTCGGCATCATCATCCCGGTGATGGTGTCGACGCAGCGATACGGCATTTTGTGGGACACCTACTCCCAGATGCGGTTCAAGGATGATGCACAGGGCGCGCGGTTGTGGGCGGAAAGCGCGCCGGGCGGCGTGGATTATTATTTCATGGCGGGCGATCCGGCGGCCAAGGATACGCTCGATAGCGTCGTGGGTGCCTATCGCTGGCTGACTGGCGACGCGCCGATGGTTCCCAAACAGGCGTTCGGCCTGTTCATGAGCAAGGAGCGTTACCCCACGCAGGACCGTATCGTGGAGGTGGCCAAGACCTTTCGCAAGGAAGGCTTCCCGCTCGATTATATCGTGCAGGACTGGCAATATTGGGGCAGCGACCGCGACGGCACATGGTCAGGCATGATCTGGAACCCCGAACGCTTCCCCGACCCGGCGGGGATGAGCCGGACGATCCATGATCTCAACATGAAGCTGATGGTGTCGATCTGGCCATCGGTGGGCAATGACACGGCGCTGGCGCGCGAACTCGACCAATATGGCCTTCGCTTCAAGCCGCTGCACTGGATTTCCAAAAAGGCGCGGGTCTATGACGCCTATAGCGCCAAGGGCCGGGAGATTTATTTCAAACATATCAAGTCCGGCCTCCTCGACAAGGGCGTGGACGCGCTGTGGATGGACGGGACGGAGGTCGAGGTGAGTTCCGCCATGTGGAACCCGGTCGACAATGTGCGCGACACCAAGGCGCTGGGCCATAATGCGATGGGCGATTTCACTCGTTACCTGAACCCCTATTCGCTGTTGACGACGCAAGGCACCTATGAGGGGCAGCGCGCTATTAGCGACAAGCGCGTCTTCACGCTGACGCGATCGGCCTGGGCGGGGGCGCAGCGCACGGGCGCGGTGTCATGGTCGGGCGACATCTATGCCAGTTGGCAGACATTCGCGCAGCAGGTGGCAGGCGGCGTCAATGTGACGGTCACGGGCAATCCCTATTGGACGCAGGATACCGGCGGGTTCTTCGTCAGCGATTTTCCCGGTGGCGAGAAGAATCCGGCGTGGCGCGAATTGTTTGCGCGCTGGTTCCAATATGCCGCGTTCAACCCGATCATGCGCGTGCATGGGACGAACGTGGAGCGCGAACCCTATATCTTCAAGACGCTGGACCCGCCGGTGTACAAGACGCTGCTCGACACGGTGAACCTGCGCTATCGGTTGTTGCCCTATATCTATAGCCTGAGCGCGCAGGTGACGGCGGATCGCTCAACGCTGATGCGACCGCTTGTGATGGATTTCCCGGACGATCCGGCGGTGCGTAACATCAACGACAGTTTCATGTTCGGATCATCGTTGCTGGTGCATCCGGTGACGCGGGCGATGTATAATATCCTGCCGTCGCTGCCGACGATGGTGCCAGCGCAGCATTTGCGCTCGGCTGACGGCAAAGCGGGGCTGGATGTCCAATATTTCGCGGGCGAGAATTTCGAGACGCCGCGTGGCAAGAGTGTGGACGCGAAGATCGACCACACATGGCCCGACCCACCGCTGGCCGAAATGCCGCCGGGCCTCACATCGCTCAGCCATTTTTCCGCCCGGTGGAACGGCACACTGATCGCGCCGGAGGATGGCGAGCATGAGATCGGGCTGAACGGCAATGACGGGATGCGGCTGTATCTGGGCGGCAAGGTGGTGATCGACGAATGGAACCGCAGCGCGACGCGCACGCGGACGGTGAAGCGGACGCTGAAAAAGGGCGAGGCGCTTCCCGTGCGGCTGGAGTTTTTCCATCCCGAAGGTGGGCGGGTGTTCCGCTTCATATGGCGGACGCCGAGCGAACTGCAGCGCGATAAAGCCGCAATCAATGCGCCGCGTGACTTGACGATGCGTACCTATTTGCCAGCAGGGACGGACTGGTATGATTTCTGGACCAACCACCGTCATGGCGGGGGCGAAACGGTGTCGCGCGAAGCGCCGCTCGACATCATGCCACTCTACGTCCGGGCTGGATCAATCGTGCCGATGGGGCCGGTGATGCAATATGCGACCGAAAAGCCGGACGCGCCCTATGATGTGCGCATTTATGCGGGGGCAAGTGGGCGTTTCACGCTCTATGAGGACGACAACGAGACTTATGCCTATGAAAAGGGGCAGTCGGCACGCTTTGATCTCGACTGGGATGATGCGAAACGGACGCTGACAATCAGTCAACGGCGCGGGTCTTTCCCTGCGATGACAAAACAGCGTCAGCTTAAGGTCACCGTCATAGGACAAGCGAACTCTTTGGTAGCCGCTTTACCCCCTGCCGAACGAACGGTTGTCTATAACGGCAACCGCCAGGAGGTGCGCTTCAACGCCCCTTAGGCCCAGAAACTGACTGCAAAGTGAGCATGTGGGATGACGGCCTCACAACTGAACAATGCGGGGCTTTTCCATAAAATATATTTTCTTGTGCCGCGCCACGGTTTCGAAATGTTCGATAAACGCTGTATATTTCCATGGTGCCTTCCGCGCGCCCGATCTGTCATGTCAGGATGGTGCGATCCTCCCTATTCAGCCATTGATGAAGGCGCGCGCAGCGCTTGCCCTCAGCGATCAAATTCAACTTGTCCAATTCCCCTTGGGGTAGCGGCTTTCAATCCGATCATAGACCTATTTGCCCTTGAATGTTTGCACGTCCCGATTTATCGCGAATAATTCGCATTACTAAGCAAGGGGCGCTCTATAATGACCCGCGGCACAATCCGCGTGTGGTATCTCGTTCATAAATGGACCAGCCTCATCTGCACGCTGTTCCTGCTGATGCTGTGCGTCACCGGACTGCCGCTGATCTTTCACGATGAAATCGACGCGCTGTCAGGCGAACCCGACAGCATGGCGGTAGCGGGACCGCCTTCATCCAGCGATGCGCCCGGCTTGAAATCGCTTGATGCTTTGCTGGGGACGGTTTTGGCAAATGCACCGGGCCAAGTTCCGGTATTCATGGCGTTCGACAATGACACGCCGCTGATGACCATCACCACGGCCCCGCAGCCGGACAGCAGTGGTGCGGACATGACCATTCACGTTCTTGATCGCGCGACCGGGGAAGTGACGGGTCGGGAGAGCGAGGAAGGCGTGATGCATTTTCTGCTCCAACTGCATACCGACATGTTTCTGGGTCTGCCCGGCATGCTTTTCCTGGGTGCCATGGGCTTCCTGTTTTTCATCGCGCTGCTGTCAGGGACGGTTCTCTACGCGCCCTTCATGCGCAAGCTGGACTTCGGCACCCTGCGCGTGAGCCGTAGTCGGCGGCTGCGGCAGATCGACTATCACAATCTGTTGGGCATCGTTGCTCTGGCCTGGATGGGCGTCGTCGGGCTGACCGGCGTGATCAATGCCGCCGCGACGCCGCTGCGCCAGATGTGGCAGATGGGCGAACTTGCCGAAATGACCCGCACCTATGCGGGCCAGCCACCGTTGCCACCGTCGCGATACGGGTCAATCGACAAAGCCATGGCGGCGGTACGGGCGGCGCGCCCTGGCAATAACCCGCAATTCATCGCCTTCCCTGGGGGCGGGTTCAGCAGCAAGCATCATTATGCCGTTTTCCTGCAGGGCACGACGAAGCTGACCGAACATGTGCTGACGCCAGCGCTGGTCGATGGCGAAAGCGGCGTGCTGACCGACATCCGCCAAATGCCCTGGTACATGGTTGCGCTATCCTATTCGCAACCCCTGCATTTTGGCGACTATGGTGCGCTTCCGCTCAAGATTCTCTGGGCGATCTTTGACCTTTTCACCCTCTATGTCCTGTGGACCGGCTTGCTGCTGTGGCTGGGCAAGCGGCGTGCGGGCGCTGACGCGCATGTCCGAGAGGTCGAGAGCGGTGGCCTCGTGGCGGCAGCGGAATGACTGGCAAGTCCCGAAATCATGTCCGGTCGCTTCGCCATATTTTCGCGGCGCCGCTGATCATCGCGCTACTGAGTCTGGTCGGGCTGGTGTCTGCGCTGGCCGGTGACGGCGCGGCGGATTGGTTGTCTTGGGCGGCTCTCCTGGTCCCGCCTCTCGCGGTCGTCTGGGCGATGCGGAAACATAGACGCTGATTCAGCCCATCTTTCGATCTTTTATCCTGGGGGATACCATTGTGACGTCCAAATTTTCGCGCCTGATGATCGGCGCATCGCTCGCGACCTTCGCTGTGCCCGCCTTCGCGCAGGACAGTGCCATCATCGTTACCGCGCAGAAGCAGAACCAGACGGCTGTGTTGCGCGGGGGTAATGTCGGCATATTCGGCGACAAGGCTGCGCAAGACACGCCGTTCAGCATCAAGACCTATAATGAGGCGCTGATCCTTAACCAGCAGCCGCAGACACTCGGCCAGGTCTTGGAAAATGATCCCTCGATCCGCACGACGCTGGGCTTTGGGATTGCGGGCGAACTGTTCGTCATCCGCGGCTTTGCTCTGAGCGGTGACGATGTCGGGTTCGGTGGCCTTTATGGCATAGCGCCGCGTCAGTTGGTCGCGCCCGAACTCGCCCAGTCGGTTCAGGTGCTGAACGGCTCCAGCGCCTTCATCAACGGTGCCGCGCCGGGCGGCAGCGGCATCGGCGGCAGCGTCAACCTGATGCCCAAGCGTGCGGGCGCGCGTGATCTCAATCGGCTGACCGTCAACTATACCGGGCCAGAGCATATTGGCGGCGCGTTCGACGTCAGCCGTCGCTATGGGGCGAACGACGAATGGGGCGTGCGGATCAACGGCACGGCGCGACGGGGCGATGTGGCAATCGACGATGAATTTCGCAGCTCCTACCTATTGGGCGGCGCCATCGACTATGACAATGGCCCGCTGCGGCTCGCGCTCGACATCGTCTACCAGCGTGTAAGGGTGGCGCACCAGCGGCCCAAGCTGGTGGTCGGCAATATCATTCCTGCCGTGCCGGGGTCATCGACCAATTATGGTCAGCCATGGCAGAATAGCACGCTGCGCGATATCTTCGGGCAATTCAGGGCCGAATATGACATTGCCGACAATGCGATGCTCTATGCATCATTCGGCGCGCGCGACGGGTCGGAGCGCGGCTTCTATCAGACCATAAGACTGACCGACGCAGCAACCGGCGCGGCCACGGCACAGGGTTCCTATATCCCGCGCACGGATAACAACGAGGCGGCTACCGTAGGTCTGCGCGCCAAGCTGGCATCGCGCCTCTGGACGCATGAGGTCAATGTCGGCGGATCGATCAACTGGCTGGTCAACCGCAATGCCTATTTATTCTATGCGGCCCCGCCAGTGGCGACCAATATCTATGATCCCGTCGCTGTCCCGCGTCCCGATGTGGTCACCTTCGCAGGTGGCGACATTGACGATCCGTTCCCGATCAACCGGCAGAAATTGAGCAGTCTGTTCGTGTCCGACACCATCGGTTTCTGGAACGACCGGCTGCAGATCACCGCCGGACTGCGGCTGCAGATGATCGGCAGCAAATCCTATGCCGCAAACGCCACGGGACCAATCGCTGCCGGTGGCTTGACCGGCCGCTATGATGAAGATGCCGTGACGCCGGTCCTCGGTCTCGTCTTCAAGCCCGTCAACGGCGTGTCATTCTACGCCAACCGGATAGAGGCGTTGGTGCCCGGCGCCACTGCAGGGGTCAGCGCCAATACCGGCACCGGCGTCCTGCCCGTCAGCAATGGCGGTGAGACGCTTCCCCCCTTTCTATCCACGCAATATGAATTGGGTGGCAAGGTTGCGCTTGGCAAGCTGAACGCCAGCCTGGCCTTATTCCAGATCGATCGCGACATCGCTATCTATACGCTCGACACGGCGCAGCCGGGCTTTCTTGTCTATGGCCCGTTCGGTACGCAGCGGCACCGCGGTATAGAATTGAGCATCGACGCGGAGCCGTTGGAGGGCTTGCGCCTGATCGCTGGCGGATCGGTGATCGGCGCCGAGCTGCGCCGGACCCAAGGTGGGGTCAATGAAGGCAATAAGCCTACCGGCGTTCCCGAATATATGCTCAACGCCAATGTCGAATGGGATCTGCCGTTCGCCCCGGCATTCACCGTTACGGGCCGGGCGGTGCATACGGGAAAGCAGGCCGCCAACCTTGATAACACGCTGTTCCTGCGTAGCTGGACACGGTTTGACCTCGGCCTGCGCCATGTCTCGCTGCTGGGCGACAGCCCGCTAACGCTGCGCGCGGGCGTCGATAATATTGCCAACCGGCGTTATTGGGCGTCCGCGTTCGACAGCTTCCGTCCGGATCTGTTGCAGGGCATGCCGCGCACCTTCAAAGCGTCGGCATCGATTGAATTTTGAACATTCTGCCCGACCCAATCTATAGGTCGGGCAGAATCTGATCGGCTCTACCCCAATGGATCAGATCCTTCGAAGCCGCGCGTTTCACCATCTCGCTTGCATCCCCGATGTGCCAATGGTCTGGGCCATCGAGCGTGCGCAGTTCCTCCCAGCTGATCGGCACGGCGATCGGTGCGAACGGCCGCGATCGCGCGCTATAGGGCATGACGGCCGTCGCGCCGCGCTGGTTGCGCAAATAGTCGATGAAGATCTTGCCCGTCCGCTTCGCCTTGGCGAGTGCGGCGGTGAACCGGTCGGGGTCAGCCTGCGACAAAGCGGTGGCAAACCGATGCGCGAAATCCTTGACCTGCGGCCATTCCGCGCTGGGGGTCAGCGGCGCGATCACATGCACCCCCTTGCCACCCGTCACCATCGGAAAGGTCACGAGCCCCATCTGCGCCAGCATATCCTGAAGGTGGAAGGCCGCTGACACCACATCCTTGAACGCCAACCCCTCGTCGGGATCAAGATCGAACACAAGCCGGTCGGGCTTCTCGACATCCTCGATCCTGGCGCCCCAGCCGTGAAATTCGATCGTCCCCATTTGAACGCAGGTCAGCAGCCCCGCGGGCGTATCAACAAAGAGATAGGGTTCCTCATGGCCGTCCTTTTCCAAGATGCCGACTTGTTTGACGTCGTCGCCGAAGCTGCCAGCATCATGTTTCTGGAAAAAGCATTTCTTGTCGCGGCCCTGCGGACAGCGCACGAGGCTGATCGGCCGACTACCTGCCCAGGGCAGCATGATATTCGCCACCGCTTCATAATAGTCGGCCAGTTCGCCCTTGGTGAGCTTGCCTTCCGGAAAGATCACCCGATCGCGATTGCTGATCTTGACCCCGCTGGTCGCGGCGGGCTGCGTCGCCTGTCCGACCGGTGCTTCGACCTCCAGCACGACGGCTTCCGGCTTCTTGTCCTCACGCAGACCCAGATAGCTGGAATGGCGCAGCACGCCTTCGTCGGTAAACTCGGCAAAGGCGACCTCGGCGACCAGTTTCGGTGTAATCCAGCGCGCCTCGCGCACCGCCGCGCGTGGGGCCTCGACCGTCGGCGTCTTCCGGGCCAGCGGTGCCATCAAGGCCAGCAGCCGCGCCATCTCATCTGCCGAAAAGCCCGTGCCGACCTTCCCGGCGAACCGCAGCACGCCCTTGTCATGGACGCCGAGCAGCAGCGAGCGGAACCCGCGCTGCTTGTCCGAGGGTAACCAGCCCACAATCACGAATTCCTGACGCCGGATGCACTTGGTCTTGACCCAGCTTCCCGATCGCGCGCCGGAATAGCGCGCATCCACCCGCTTGGAGATGACGCCTTCAAGCCCCGCGCCGCAAAAGCGCTCGAACAGTTGCTCGCCGCGCCCGACAATGTGGTCGGAATAACGAATATGCCCCACCCCGTCGCCGATCAGCGTGGCGAGCATCGCCTTGCGTTCAAGCAACGGCCGCCTGGTCAAATCCTCGCCATTCAATGCCAGCAGGTCGAACGCCATATAGTCGATCTGGCCCGGATCCTCCTTGAGCGCGGCCTGCAAACCCTGAAAGCTGGTGCAGCCATCGGGCAGGATCACCACGGCCTCGCCGTCGATGAGGGCGCTGGATGCGTCCAGTTTTGTCGCGTCAGCGATCAATCCGGCAAAGCGATCGGACCAGTCGAGGCCCGATCGCGTATAAGCGCGGCCATCGTCGCCGCTCATGGCCAACAGCGTGCGATAGCCATCATATTTCAGCTCATGCAGCCAATGATTGCCCGCTGGCACATGATCGACCAGCGTCGCCAACTGTACCGGCCGAAACGGCGGCGGAGCATCGCCCTTCGCTTTTCCGCGTACGGCCGCTTTCGCCTTTGCGGCTTTGCCCTTGGAAACGGGTTTCCTGGCGGCGATCTCCTCCATCGTGCGGCCGCTATCGATGCTGGTGAGATGGTGACTGACCAGATCGTCCGACCCACCGGCGAAGCCGTCATTGACCTTGCGCAATATCCAGTTTTCGCCGCGCTCCTTCCCGCGTGGCTTGAGCCGGAACAAGATCCATTCGCCCTGCATCCGACGGCCGTGGAGGATGAAATGGAGATGCCCCTCGGGCAGCGTCTTGCTGGGGTCTTTACCCGCCACAGGTTCCCATGTGCCATTGTCCCACAGCATGACGGTGCCGCCGCCATATTCGCCTTTGGGGATCAGGCCTTCGAACCGCGCATAATCGAGCGGGTGATCTTCGGTCCGCACGGCCAGACGCTTGTCGTCGGGATTGGCGCTCGGCCCACGGGTGACGGCCCAGCTGACCAGCACGCCATCCAGTTCCAGTCGGAAATCATAATGCAGCCGCGACGCTGCATGTTTCTGGACGACAAAGCCGTTGCCGGTCGTCGGAAACTCCGCACCGGCAGGCTCGGCCGTGCGCGCAAAATCGCGCTTGGCCCGATAGAGCGCCAGGCTGTCCTTTGGAGATTTGTCCTGCGCCTTGGCCATGCCGGTTCGATCCGTCCCTTTGCCCGTCAATCCACAGACGTGGCGACTCGTTCCGAGGGTATCTCAATCGGGTCATGCCCGCTTCTTGGCGGATGTTTTGCCTGCCGACTTCGCGCCGCTTTTGGCCGCTGCCTTGCCCGCTGGTTTCTTCGCCTTGCTGGCCGGGCCGATGGATTTCTTGAGCGCTGCCATAAGATCCACGACATTGCTGCCGCGTGGATCGGCGTTGGCGTCATCGTCATTATCGATGTTGAGCGTTTTGCCCTTCTTCATATGTTCGATCAGTTCTTTCAACGCATCGACATAGCGATCGTGAAAATCGCTCGCGTCGAATTTGCCTGTTTTCTTGTCGATCAAGGTCGTGGCGAGTTCGAGCAATTCTTCATCCGGCTCGTCATCGCCAATCTCGCGGAAATAGCTGGCGGCCTTGTTGACTTCATCGGCGTAGCGCAACGTCTCCATCACCATGCCGCGCCCGCACGCCTTGATGCTGACGACATATTCCCGGCCGCGCATCGCCAGTTGGCCAAGGCCAACCTTCCGGCTGCGCCGCAGCGCTTCCCGCAGGACGATGAAGGCTTCCTCCGCCAGATCGTCGGCGGGCACGACATAATAGGGTTTTTCGAAATAGATCATGTCGATGTCGTGCGCATCGACAAACTGGGTCAACTCAAGCGTCTTCTTGCTCTCCAGCTTGACGCCTTCGATGTCCTTCTCGTCCAGCAGCACATATTCGCCCTTGGCATATTCAAAGCCTTTGACGATGTCGTCGAGATCGATCGGCCCGATGCCGGGCACGACCTTTTCATATTTGATCCGCTTGCCCGACGGCTCGTGGATCTGGTTGAAGGCGATCGTCGCGCCACTTCTGGTCGCGGAATAGATTTCGACAGGGATGGACACAAGCGCGAGCCGGATCTGGCCTTTCCAATAGGGTCGTGCAGCCATGATCATCTCCCGTCGGTCCAAGGCATCAACCCTCCGCGCGTTGACGCGGTTCCAGCCTATGGGCTTCTGCACGCCCAGTTCGCCGTCCACTGCTTTGAACGCGGGCAGGACATCGTCACAGGCCCCATCTCATAACTGCGCTGTCCTTACTTTTGGTCAGTCCGATGATCTAATGATCCTCCGACCGACGCGGCGGCGCGGTCGATTCGCGGACGGCGAGCATATAGTCGAGGTGGGTCGCGCTTTTTGCTGGGGCATCTCCTCCGCGTGCCAGCATGATGCCCAGCGTCGCCGCCTCCGACGCGATCCTTGCCCCTGGATGGCGAACCGTCGTCAAAGCAGGCCAGATCTTCACCGCAATCGGGGTGTCATCGAAACCCGCGACCGACAGGTCGTGCGGGACATCCAGCCCCTGCCGATGCGCCAGCGACGTAACGGCCGCCGCGACATCGTCGTTGCTGGCGAAAATGGCGGTGGGCCGGGGGGCCAGGCTCAGAAGCGTCTGCGCGGCGTCCAGCCCGGATTCGAAACTCATATCGCCATCAGCGATCAGTTCGGGGCGTAGAGCGATGCCGGCCTCTTGCAACGCGGCGATATAGCCGTCCCGCCGCGTCCTGCTGATCAGATGATGCCTGGCGCCGCGAATGAAGCCGATATCCTTATGGCCGAGGCTGATAAGATAGCGCGTCATGTCGCGCGCCGCCGCAAAATCATCGATGCGGATGCAATATTCGTCAGTGAGATCGTCGCCGGGGGAAAGCGCCACGATCGGCACTGGCGCATCTTTGGTCAGGCCATGGCTATTGGCAATCTCGCAATAGGGCGGGGCGATCAGGATGGCATTCGCACCGTTGCTGATAAGGGTCTGAATACCCGCCGCCACTTCCCCGGCGTCGCCCACTTCGAGCGGCTGCAACAAGAGTTGCGCGCCCATACGGTTGGTGGTTTCCAGGCTGCCGATCAGGATCGAGCTGAGAAACGCATTTTCGATATTGCGATACATCAGGCCGATGCGGGTCATGCCGGAGCCTGCCAGCGACTTGGCCGCAGGGTTGAGGGAATAGTTGAGCGTCTTGACGGCGTCCATCACCGCCTGCCGCGTGCTTTCGCGCACCTTGTGCCGGTTGTTGAGAACGTTCGACACGCTCATGGGCGACACGCCTGCGAGTTCGGCGACGGTCTTGATGGTGATCGTCTTGCTCGGCCGTCTTGTCATCTTTTTCCCAAACCCATACTCTTCCATAGCTTAACGCGCCTGCGCTTCAATCCATGAATCGCCTGCACGGGCGCGCCCTGTGTCGGAAAAGCGACAACCCCGCCCGGAAAAATATGTAGCGCTACATATTTGTTTGACTCAAGGGTCGGAAGGCAACATGTAGCGCTACAAGATCAATGGGCGCTTCGGGTCGCATAGCCCATATTGTTTGTTTGCAAACGTCGGAAATCAATCCGACAGGCATAAAGGGGAGGTACTATGAAAGCTTCTAAGGTCGTTCAACGTCTGTCCGGCTCGTCCATGATCGGGCTGATTGCGACGCTCGCCGCCGCCAACATGACTCCCGCCTTCGCGCAAGATGCAGCGATCGCCGCAGCCGACGACAATAATGCCGGCACCGACATCGTCGTCACCGCGCAAAAGCGCGCCGAGCGGCTGCAGGATGTGCCGCTCGCGGTTACCGCCGTTTCGGCCGATGCCCTGTCCAACCGCCAGATCAACGACAGCGCTTCGCTGGTGCAGGCCGTGCCCTCGCTGACCTTCCAGCAGGGTGCAACGCCCACCAACAGCAGCTTCCGTATCCGCGGCATCGGCACTGCCCTGTTCGGGCAGGGTGTCGAATCCTCCGTGTCCACCGTTGTCGATGGCGTCGTCGCCGTGCGCCAGACGCAGGGCTTTACCGACCTCGCCGATATCGAGCGTATCGAAGTGCTGCGCGGGCCGCAGGGCACGTTGTTCGGGAAGAACGCGACCGCTGGCGTCATCAGCGTCACGACCGCGCGCCCCTCGCGCGAATTTGAAGGTCGCGGCGAAGTGACCATCGCCGAGCATGACGAATATCGCGCCCGCGGCACCGTGTCCGGCCCGATCAGCGACACGCTCCGCGCCCGCGTCACCGGCTTCTACAACGACGTGCGCGGCGTTGCCCGCAACATCGCCACTGACAGCTGGGACAATGGCTCCAAATCCTGGGGCGTGCGCGGCAAGCTGGAATGGGACGCGACCGAGAATCTGAACCTGCTCTTCACAGGCGAATATCGCAAGACCGAAGCGGATTGCTGTGCATCGACCTGGATCGCGATCAACAATCCCAACCTGCAGACGCTGGTCGGTCCGATCAATGCGACCCGCGAAAACCGCACGCTCAATGATGAGACGGTCACCTCTTCCAACAGCGACCAGCAGACCTATTCGCTGCAGGCGGATTGGGATCTGGGCGCCGCGACCCTGACCTCCATTACCGCCTATCAGGATTATTATCTGGAAGTGAACCAGCCGATCGAGCGCATCAACAGCGATGTTCCGCTCTTCGTTGGTGCCTCGGCCGCCTACTCCAATTGGAACCGCAACGGCGGTGCCCTTGATATTGGTGCTTTCAGTCAGGAACTGCGGATCGCCAATAATGACAGCGGCAATTTCAACTATGTCGCTGGCGTTTTCTACATGCATTCCGACATCAAGCGGCCTTTCGACCGTCGTCGCGCGCGCTGCACGGCTGGCACCTTCGGTCAGCCATGTGCGCCCGAAAACACCATCTACCAGTCTTCGGCCAGCAACATCCGCTTGAAGCAGGACAGTGTCGCTGCCTTTGGTCAGGTCGAATATCGCATCACCGGCGGTCTCAAGGCCATTGGTGGCCTGCGCCTGCAATATGAGAAGGGCACCAACAGCGGTAGCCGTATCGCGCCGCTAGTCCCCGGCGATGCCGTCATGCCCGGCAATGCGCCTGTCAGCGGATCGGTCACGGCGGACGATACGGCAGTGACCGGCAAGGCGGGCCTGCAATATGAATTCAGCCGGGATGCGCAGGTCTATGCCAGCTATACGCGCGGCTATAAGGGGCTGGGTTATGATATCGAGATTTCGGCCAATCTCGCCGATCAGACCGTGCTCGAACCCGAACATGTCAATGCCTATGAAGTCGGCTTCAAGGGACGCACGGCAGATGGCGTCCTGAGCGTCAGCACCGCCCTGTTCCTGGCTGACTATTCCAATCTTCAGGTTCAGGCCAACCGTTCGGACATCGCCGCGGGCGTCACGCAATTCGCGCCCACTAACGCTGGCAAGTCGCAAACCAAGGGCTTTGAAATCGAAGCCACCGTCCGTCCCGACGATCGCTTCAGCCTGACCGGCGCCGTCACCTACTCCCACGCCACCATCGATATTGACGGTCTCAATTGTCCGCAGCAGTTCAACGCTGCCGCGCCGGTCCTGTCGGGCATGCCGACCAACATCTGCTATCGCCCGGTCGCGGGTGTCACGCCGATCCAGAACCTGCGCGGCGCGACGCTGCCGGTCAGCCCGCGTTGGAAAATCAGCTTCGCTCCTCGCTATGAGGCGGACATTGCAGGTACGAATCTTTCGGGCTTTGCGCAGGTCGGCGTCAATTTCCAGAGCGCGATGAACTTCTCGGTCGAGCAGGATCCGTTGCTGGAACAACCTGCTTATACGCTGGTCGATGCCAGCATCGGCGTGAAGCAGATCGATGGTCGTTACAGCCTGACCCTGTTCGTCAAGAACCTGTTTGACGAAAACTACCTCACCAGCATCGGCCATACGTCGTTCCTGGGCGGCAATACCGACCTCGTGGGCACCTTCAACAAGGACGCGGACCGCTACTTCGGCGCCACCCTCGGCGTGAAGTTCTGATCCGACGGCGCGGCGGCGAGATCGCCGTCGCGCCCCTGTTGTTGGTGGGAGCTGAACCGATGAAGAACCCGCAAGGTTCGCCCGCATGAATATTGGCCGTGAATCCCTGTCGACCGATGTAGCGCAACGCACCTCTCCGCTTGCCCTGTCACCTGAGGACACACGCTGGGTCGAGCGCACGCGCGACGCCCTGAGCGTCGAGGCGCAGATCGGGCAGCTGTTCATCCTCTCCTCGCGCCATGACAGTGTGGCGGAAACCGACGAACTGCTCGCGCACGCGCCCGGTGGTATTCACCGCTTCCCGACGCGCGATCTGGATGCGGCCTGGGCGGCGGCGCGCGACGCGGTGAAGCGGTCCGACGTGCCGCTCATCCTGTCGGGCGATATCGAAGGCGGGACCGTCAGCTACCCCTTCACCACCGCCATTCCCAACCAAATGGGCATCGCCGCGTGCGACGATATTGCGCTGAGTACCCAACTCGCGACTATCGTCGGCCAGGAAAGCCGCGCGCTTGGTTATAACTGGTCCTTCACGCCGGTCGTCGATATCAACCGGGCGTTCCGCAACCCCGTCGTCGGCACGCGCTCCTACGGTTCCGACCCCGACCGCATTCTGGATCAAGCCAAGGCCTATATCCGCGCGCTACAGGCACAGGGCGTTGCCGCCTGCGCCAAACATTGGCCGGGCGACGGACTGGACGATCGCGACCAGCATTTGGTCACCAGTGTCAACGACATGGACCTCGCGGAATGGGAAGCGACCTTCGGCCGCATCTTCCGCGCGCTGATCGACGATGGCGTGATGACGATCATGTCCGCCCATATCGCGCTGCCCGCCTATATACGGGACAAATTGCCGCGCGCGGGTGCGCAGGCCTTTGAACCGGCGTCGGTGTCGCGCCTTTTGAACGAAGAGTTGTTGCGCGGGCAGCTCGGTTTTGAGGGTTTGATCCTGTCCGATGCCACCGTCATGGGTGGCATCACCAGTTGGATGGGGCGCGCCGAAGCCGTGCCGGCCATCATCGAAAATGGCTGCGACATGTTCCTGTTCAGCCGCGATCCGGCGCAGGACATGGCCCTGATGCTCAAGGGGCTACGTGAAGGCTGCCTGTCGGAGCGTCGTCTGCATGAAGCGGTCACCCGCTGCCTGTCGCTCAAGGCGAAATTGGGTCTGCACCGTATGACGCTGGACGAACGGATCGCGCCTTTGCCGCAGGTGCGCGAAGCCTTGCGCCGTCCCGACCATCTGGACGTCGCGCGGCGCGCCGTTGCGGACAGCCTCACTCTGGTCAAGGATCGCGATGCGCTGCTACCGATCAGCCCGGCGCACCACCAGCGCGTCGTTGTGATATCGGACGCGGGCACGAGCTTTTTCGCGGGCGCACCGGACCGCGACTTCACCCCGCTGGTACAGGGCCTTGAACAACGGGGCTTTGCGGTCCGGCATTTCGACGCCGAAGCCATGCCGACGCCGGATGACACCGACCTCATCCTCTATCTCATCGGCCAGGAAGCGACACCGGGCCTCGGCCATATCTTCCTCGATTTCGCCAAGCTTCACGCTGGTCCCCGCAACGCGATGATCCAGTTCAACCGGGAAATCCCGACGCTGCTCGTCTCCTTTGGGCAACCCTATTATCTGTATGACGCGCCGAACTTCTCTACCTATATCAATGCCTACGCTTCGCTGCCCGATATTCAGACGGCGCTGGTCGAACGGCTGGTGGGGGAGGCCGCTTTTACAGGGGTCAGCCCGGTCGATGCGTTTTGCGGGAAAGGGCAGTTGCGATGGTAGGCTTGGGCAAATGGCTGGCGACGTCCGTCGCGCTTTTTACGCTCAGTGCGGCTGCTGCGCCGCCGTCAGGCTGGCGCGACCTCAATCATAATGGTCGGCTTGATCCTTATGAGGACAAGCATGTCCCGATCGATCAGCGGGTCGAGGATCTGCTGGCGCGTATGACGCTCCCGGAAAAAGCTGGTCTGATGCTGCACGGAACGTTGCCGACGCCAGGATCGTTGATCGGCTTCGCCGGACAGGCCTATGACCAGGCCGCGACCACCCGCCTTATGCGGGATCGCCAAATATCCAGCTTCATCACCCGCCTCGTAGTGCCGCCTGCCCAATTGGCGGCGCAGAATAATGCGATACAGAAACTGGCGGAGGCCGGACGCCTCGGCATTCCAGCAACGATTAGCACTGACCCGCGCCACCATTTTCAGGCGACCTTGGGGGCCAGTACGACCGGCGGCGGCTTTTCGCTCTGGCCCGATATGCTCGGCTTTGCAGCGCTGAACGACCCGGCCGTCATGCGTCGCTTCGGCGATATCGCCCGCGCCGAATATCGCGCCGTTGGCATCCACATGGCCCTGTCGCCCCAGGCTGACCTTGCCACCGAACCGCGCTGGGCGCGCTTTTCGGCGACCTTCGGGTCCGACCCCGACACGGTGTCGCGCCTCGCGGGTGCCTATGTCGAAGGGTTCCAGCAGGGGACCGAGGGCGTCACCGCGCAGGGCGTCGCCACCGTCGTCAAACATTGGGTCGGCTATGGCGCCCAGCCGGAGGGGTTTGACGGACATAATGTCTATGGCCGCCATGCTACCCTGACCGACGCTTCCTTCGCCGATCATATCCGCGCCTTTGATGGCGCACTGGCCGCGCGCAGCGCTGGCGTCATGCCGACCTATGTCATCGTCCAGGGGCCAAAAGTCGCAGGGCAGCCGATCGAGCCTGTGGGCGGCGGCTTCAACAAGCAATTGCTGTCCGGCCTGCTCCGCGGCGATAAGGGTTTTGCCGGGCTGATCGTATCGGACTGGTCGATCACCCGCGATTGTCCGCAGGCCTGCGTCGCGCCCAACGCCGCCAACCCGCAGACACCCGCATCGATCGGCATGCCTTGGGGCATAGAGCAAGCGGACAAGACGGCCCGTTTCGCCAAGGGCATAGAGGCTGGCATCGACCAGTTCGGCGGCGCCGACGACCCCGCGCCGATCCTCGACGCCGTCACCAAAGGGCAGGTCAGCGTCCAGCGGATCGACGAGTCCGCCCGCCGCGTGTTGCGCCTCAAGTTCCAACAGGGGCTGTTCGACAACCCCTATGTCGATGAACGGGCGGCCGCACGGATCGTCGGCAATCCTGAGGCCCAGCGTCAAGCCGATGCGGTCCAGCGCGCCAGCCAGGTGCTGTTGCGCAACGATCGCGCGACCCTGCCGGTGGCGCCGGGCCAGCGCATCTGGCTGCACGGCGTCGATCCGGTTGCGGCCCGTGCTGCTGGCTTCGTCGTGGTGGACGATCCTGCACAGGCGCAGGTCGCGCTGGTGCGCACCGCGACGCCGTTCGAAACCTTGCACCCCCATCATTTCTTCGGCTCCCGCCAGCATGAAGGACGGCTGGACTTTCGCCCGGAAGACAAGGATGTGCAGGCGATCGCGCACGCCGCCGCCCACGTCCCCACGATCGTTGCCGTCGAAATGGACCGCCCGGCCATCCTGGCCGCGATCGAACCCCTGGCCCGCGCCGTGATCGTCACGTTCGGCGCGAGCGATGCCGCCGTGCTGGACGTGGTCGCGGGCCGCGCCAAGGCACAGGGCCGCTTGCCTTTCTCGCTGCCCCGGTCGATGGCCGATGTGGAAGCGCAGCGTCCCGATCTTTCCGATGATGGCCCACCCCCCGCCTATCCGCGCGGCGCGGGGATCGTGGTGGGCGGCGACCAATGACCGACGGCATGCGCCATGTGCCCGGCGGCGCGTTTCAGATGGGGTCGGACCGTTTCTATCCCGAAGAAGCACCCGTCCGCCGGGTTCAGGTGGATGGCTTCTGGATCGACGAGACCCCGGTAACGAACCGCGATTTCGCGCGCTTCGTGGCCGCGACCGGCCACGTCACGCTGGCCGAGATTGCGCCGGACCCCAAAGACTATCCCGGCATGGACCCGGCCTCGGCGCTGCCGGGATCGTTGTTGTTCCAACGCACGCGCGGCCCGGTGGATCTGGCCGACTACAGCCAATGGTGGTATTTCAGCTTCGGCACCGACTGGCGGCACCCCCATGGCCCCGACAGCAGCCTCGACGGGCTGGAGGATCATCCGGTCGTCCACGTCGCGTTCGAGGATGCGGAGGCCTATGCAAAATGGGCAGGAAAATCGCTGCCGACCGAAGCGGAATGGGAATATGCCGCGCGCGGCGGCCTGGATGGAGCGGACTTCGCCTGGGGTGACGAACTGGCACCGGGCGGCGCGATGTTGGCCAATTATTGGCAGGGCGCTTTCCCCTTCGCCAACACGCTGGACGATGGCTATGAGCGGACATCGCCGGTCGGCACCTATCCCGCCAACGGCCATGGCCTGTTCGATATGATCGGTAATGTGTGGGAATGGACGACCGACTGGTTCGCTCAGCCCCGGATCGAGCGCAAGGCCAAGGGCAGTTGCTGTGTTCCCGCCAATCCGCGCGGCGGCACCAAACGCGGCAGCCTGGACCCCACCAACCCCGATGCGCCGATCCCGCGCAAGGTGCTCAAGGGTGGCTCCCATCTCTGCGCGCCCAATTATTGCCAGCGCTATCGCCCGGCTGCCCGCCATCCGCAGGCGGTGGATAGTTCGACCAGCCATATCGGCTTTCGCTGCATCATCCGCGACAAGAAGGAAAACCGCTCATGAAGAACGCCCGCCGCGCGCTGCGCGCCGCCGCCCTTGCCGCTTGCACCTTGTTAGGACCGGGCGTGCTGGCAAAGCCCGTCAATGCGCCGCAAAAGCCGACCAACATGATCTTCGTGCTGGTCGATGACCTGCGCTATGATGCGATGGGCTTTCTGACGCCCGGCCTTCAGACGCCGAATATCGACGCGCTGGCCAAAAATGGCGTCTATTTCCCCAACGCCGTTGTCACCTCCTCGCTCTGCTCGCCCAGCCGCGCGACGATCCTGACCGGCCAGACCGCGCGCAACCATGGCGTGGTCGACAATAATAATAGTTCGGAGGAAGGACTGACCTTCTTCCCCAAATATCTCCAACAGGCAGGCTATCAGACCGGCTTCTTCGGCAAATGGCATATGGGTTTCGACACTGATGCCCCGCGCGAAGGCTTCGACAAATGGGTCAGCTTCAAGGGGCAGGGGACCTATTTCCCGACCGAATTGCTCTCACCCGAACGGCTCGCGGCGGGCGATCGGCAAATGCTCAACGTCGATGGAACGGCGGTGAAGCGCACCGGCTACATCACCGACGAACTGACCGATTATGCCATGAACTGGCTGGAAAAGGGGCGCGACACGTCCAAGCCCTTCTTCCTCTATTTAAGCCACAAGGCCGTCCATAGCGACCCGCTACCGCCCGAACGCTACAAGAACCAGTACAGCAAGCTCGACATCAAACTGCTCGCCAGCATGGCGAACACGCCGGAAAATAATGCAGGCAAGCCGCTGTGGGTGCAGAACCAGCGCAACAGCTGGCACGGTGCGGACTTCCCCTATCATACCGACAATCCCATGACCGAGCAGGTCCGCGACTATTATCGCACGCTCAGCCCCGTCGATGACAGTCTGGGGCGGATCATGGCTTACCTCAAGAAGAACAAGCTCGACAAGAATACCATGGTCGTTTTCTATTCCGACAATGGCTTCATGATCGGCGAACATGGCCTGATCGACAAGCGCAACGCCTATGAGCCCTCGGTCCGCGTGCCGATGATCGTCTGGGCACCGGGCATGGTGCCAAAGGGCGTCACCAATCCGGCGGTCGTGCGCAACCTCGACCTCGCGCCGACCTTCCTCGACATCGCCCATGTCGACAAGCCGCAGCAGATGGAGGGCAAGAGTTTCCTCCCCGTGGCCGAAGGCAAGATCGACGAGAAGGCCTGGAATCCCGGCGATTTCGTCTATGAATATTATTGGGAATGGAGCTTCCCGCAGACTCCCACGACCTTCGCGATCGAGCGGGACCGGGTGAAATATATCCAATATCATGGCGTCTGGGATATGGAGGAACTGTACGACCTCAAGACGGACCCGGACGAGATGCATAATCTGATCGAAGATCCGGCTTGGCTCGACACCAAGATTACTTTGCGCAAGGCGTTGTTCGACCAACTCGGCAACAGCAAGGGCGAGCATGTCGTCCCTTACACCCGCAAGACCAGTTCGGGCCTGGTCCATCGCAAGATCGATGGCGCACGCGCCGCCGATTTTCCAGCCGACTGGTATGTTAAGCCCAACCTGCCGTCGAAGATGAACGACCTGTTCGCCGATACGCCCGCCAAGCAGAAAGCCGATGCCGCGGGCAAGGCCTATCGGCCATGATCGGTCAACCGACCGTGCATCAGGGGCGTCCGCCGGTGTCGCTCGGCTTCATCGCCATCTATGTGCTGGCCCAGTTCGGCATCTGGATCGCCCTGCTGACGCCGGTCGTTATCACCATCGCGCTGCGCGTCAGTGAAATTGCGGGGGAAGCCGAAAAGGGCCGCTGGCTTGGCATCATCCTCGCCATCGGCGGCTTCGTCGCGCTCGTCATCACGCCGATCTGCGGTGCGCTGTCGGACCGCACGCGCAGCCGCTTCGGCCGTCGTCGCCCCTGGCTGGTCGGTGGCCTGTTGGTCAGCGGATTGGGACTGACCATCCTCGGCACTGCGCCCAATCTGCTGCTGCTGGGTATTGGCTGGGTCATCTGTCAGGCCGGATTCAATGCCATGCAAGCCGCTTGCCTGCCGATCCTGCCCGACATCATCCCGTTCCACATGCAGGGCCGCGTTGCCGGTATGCTCGGCATGACATCGACCGCAGGCACCTTTGTCGGGAGTTGGATCACGCAATATACGCAATCGTCGGACCTGCTGATGTTCCTGGTGCCCTTTGGCATCACGGTCGCCAGCGTCTTGACCCTATGCGTCATCCTGCCCGATCGTCCGGCGGTCAGCAGCGACAGCAAGATGAATCCGCTCATCATGCTGCGCTCCATTTTCGCGCCGTTCCGTGACTGGGATTTCAGCTGGGCCTTTGGCAGCCGCTTCCTCATCATGATGGCCTGGTCGTTCCTGCTGACCTATCAGCTCTTCTTCCTGACCGACCAGCTGTCGCTCAGTCGGTCGGACGCGACGCAGGTGATGGTCAAGTCGATGGCGATCATCGCATCAGCCACCATCGCCATCTCGCTGGTCGGTGGCTTCATCACGGACTGGACCGGCCGCCGCAAGCCGCTGATCTTCGTTGCCGCTGCGCTGGAAGCCACCGGTTTTCTGGTGATCGCGCTTGCGCCATCCGTGTCGCAATTTCTGGTCGGCGTTGCCCTGGCGGGGATCGGCAAGGGGCTCTATTTCGCCGTCGATCTGGCTTTGCTCGCAGCGATTTTGCCAAGCGAGGAAGACCGCGCCAAGGATATGAGCGTCTTCCAGATCGCCAACTCCCTGCCCCAGTCCCTGGCCCCGGCCATCGCCCCCATCATCCTCGCCATCGGCAGCGCGAGCGGCAAAAATTACGCCGCCATCTATATCGTCGGCTGCCTCTTCGCCTTGCTAGGGGCCTTCGCGATCAACCCAGTCCGCCGCTCTCGGTAGGCGGCGCCACGGCGCGTCACTCGCCTTCAAGTACCCGCCAGATCGCGTTGATCCGCGCCTGCCATGACATCTTGCTGACCAGATAGTCGCGTAGCGCCGGGTTGACCGGTGGAATCCACCCGTTCAGCACCGCCTTGAGCTGGGCCATGAACTGATCATCCGTATCGGCGACCGCGATATAGGGTGCCAGTTCATCGATGTTGGCGACGGCCGATGCGACGATCGGCAGGCCGGAGGCGAAATAGACATAGAGTTTGAGCGGGTTCATCCGATCGCTCAGCGCATTTTGCAGATGCGGCATGATCGCGACGTCGAAGCCACGCATGATCTGCAAGGCTTCTTCATAAGGCCTGACGCCCAGCATATGGATATTGGCGTGACGTTCGGCGATCGCGGCCACTTCCGGTCGGCCATGCGCCGATCCGACCAGTACGATGCTGCCATCGGGGTAGGCTTGCGCGATCCGCTCGATCAACGGCCAGTTCACCCGGTCGCGTAGATTACCGACATAGCCGATGATGGGGCGCGGCAGGTCGCGCAGCGCAGCATGCGCTTCAACCTCGCCGTCCAGCCGTTCGCACCCGTTAGGCACCAGATGAATGTCCGTGCGCAGCGGCGCGAACACCTTCCTTATGGGCTCGCAATTGCTGAACACCATGTCGGCATCCCGCAATATCGCTTCATAGCCTTCTTCGACGCGCTGGCGATAGGCCGCGCTCAATCCGGGGAAGGTGCGCTGGTCATCGATCAGGTCGGCGATGACCAGCCTGGGCTTGAACACCTCCATCACCAGCGGATAGTCGAACACGAGCGGCGAGACCCATAGCAACGGCCCATCCTGCACCGCCGCCTCTTCGCGTAAAGCGCGCAGGAAATCGGCATAGGCTTCGGGGGGTGGCAAGGCTTGCCCGAAGGCTTCGCCCGATGCCGCGCGACCGCGATGCAGGAAGGTGCGGCGCAGAAAGTCCGCTGTGTCGGCCTGGCGCAGTACCCGCTTTTTTACGGTTTCGTAAATCTGCCTGCCTTGATGCGCGGCCTGCTGCTGCGCCGCCTCGCTTTGCTGTTCCAGTTCCTGCAGAGCAATCGGCGCGTCGAGATGGATGATGCGCCGCACCTTGCCCGTCTCCAGCATATATTTGGCCAGCATGTCAGGACGGCGGCCATAGATGTCGGAGTCATTCTGCTTCCACAGGAAGATCATGTCGCGCGGGGCGTCGTCGCGTCTGAGCGGTGGGCGGCGTGCCGATGGACCAAGCGCAATGCCGGTCTTGCGCGACAGCAGCTTGAGCGTCCGGTCCAGCAGCGGCTTGGCGGCCGGGCGCGCTGCCTGTGCGGCGCGATAGGCCAGGTCGAGGCGCGCCGCATTCACGGCATAGCTCATCTCGGTCAGGAAATAGGTGCGTCCCGCCTGTCCCTGCGACGCAATCCGGTCCGCCGCCACATCGCGCAGGGCAGCATCCAACGCCGCATCGTTCGGCACGGGCAGATAGGCGCGCGCCAGGGCGATATCCTCCAAAGGCGGCACGGTGCGGGCGAGCACGGGCACGCCCATGGCCAGCGCATCGGTCAGTTTGGCGGGCAATTGATAGGCAGCGATCGGGTGGTCCGGGTCTTGCAGGATCACGACGGCATCGGCCATGTTGACGAGTTCGGGCAAGCGATCCCAAGGTTGATCGGGATGCAGCGCCAGGCGGATATCCGTGTACGTCGCCAGCGTCTCGCTCAGCGCCTTGTCGCCAATGCGTCCGATGACGCACAGCGCCAGCCGGGGGTCTTGCACCCGGCGCAGCGCTTCGGCGACATCCAGCAAGCCCTTGTGGGCGCGCGGCGTTCCCAGGAACAGGATGACGCGATCCTGCGCGCCATAGCCGAACTCGCCGCGCGTCTGGTCGCGATCATAACGGGCCGGATCGAACAACGTCTCGTCACGCGCATGGCGTAGCACCGCGCCGCCGAAACGGCGCTGCAGCGCGATATTGGAGACGGTGACATAATCGGCTTCCGCCAGCAGCGTTTCGCCAAAGCGCGTCCACAGGTCGCTATGCGGTATGGCAAAGCCCGAAGCGTCCGCTTCCGCTGCCGCCAGCACTTCGTCCCAATCGGCCGGTGTCCGGTCCTTGACGAAGGCCAGTTCATGATCATCGACATCGACGATCATCGGGCAATTATTCGCCTGACTAATCAGATGGCCCCGCAACAGACTCGGCAGGCGGGGCTTGCCGACATGGACGATGTCGCAGCGCGTGTTGCGCGCCATCTCCGCCGCCCCGCGCAGGAAGCTCGCCATATCGCTCGCCGGAAAGCTGCGCATCGGCAACAGGGCGTCGGCGATTGGTGGCCAGATGCTGGTCCCATAGGTTTTAAAGATCGGTCCCACCAGTTCGACGCTATGATTGCGAGCGGCCATATCGGCGAGCAGGAAGGCGCGACCGACCGGATTATGCGCCATGTCCCAGGATATGACGCACACCCGTTCGGGCCGTTTGGCCAAGGCAGGCTGGTTCGGCAAAGGGCCACGGGGATGGATGGACAGGGATGCAATCGCCAATGTCCCCGGTCCATCGGCGAAATCCATCGCCAACAGCAGCGGACGACCATCGACGCTCCCCGCCGTGAAAAAATTGCGAACGATTCGCGATCCCGGAACAAGTCTGATCGGCCCCTGCACCAACGTCTTGTGCAGCACTCGCTGCCCCTTCGCGTCGATGCTCAGCAACACCACCCATTTGAGGATAGGCACCCCGTCCCCGCCCTCGGCCGGTGCGCTGAGCGCCAGGGCATAATCCGCCTGCGCCTCATCCGACTGGTGCGGCAATTGTTGCCAGATCCGCAGCCAGGACGCGCCGTCATGAAGCGTCACCGCCACCCCACTGGGCCGGTCGCCTTGCAGCGCAGGGGTTAGCGCAAAGCGGCTGTTCTTCTTATATTCGACATGCCAGGCACCGCAAAATGCGCCATCATTGTCCGGGTCGCTGTCCGGCAACCAGTCGTCGAACGTCTCGTTCGCAATATCGCAGGCATGTGTCGGCGCGTCATTCATTATGTCTTGAACCGGGGCTTGGGGAGAGGTCGGATCGGTCATCATTGCTCCGCCGCAACAGGGGTCAGTATGAGGGGCAGGTGCGCGAACACACGCCAATCATCATGATCGAGCAAGGCACCGCGCGCCGCGGCCGGGCGTATCTGGAAGCGGTCGATGATGGCGGTTACCATCATTTCGGCCTCCATCGCGCCAAGCAATGGCCCCTGGCACATATGCGCGCCGCCGCCGAAGGCGAGCAACGGCGCATTTTTCCGGCCGGGATCGATTTGGTCGGGGTAGGCGAATGCTTCGGCGTCCCGGTGGGCACTGTCGATCCGCAGCAACACCAGATCGCCCGGTGCGATCGACACGCCCCCAATATCGACCGCTGCCTGGGCCACGCGCCGGTTGAGACGGCGCAACGGCCCGGCAAGACGCAGTGTTTCGCGAATGAATCCGGGCATCAGCGTCGGTTCCGACTGTAGGCGCGCCTGCCATGCCGGGTTGCGCGCCAATAGCTCCAGAGCCGCGCTGATCGTGCCCGCGATGGAATCCGCCCCGGCGACCAGCAGGAAAGCGATCAGATCGAAAGACGCATCGCCTGTCTCAACGCTATCCCGCTGCAAGCTGCTGCGGAGTTCGCGGCGCAAGCGACGGGCAGCATCCTGGCAGGCATCATAGTCCCGCAAACCACAGGCATGCGACCAAGCCCGCGTCACCAGCATCGCGTCCGCGCGCAAGGCCATGGCCTGATCGACCGGCAAACCCAGCATCGACGCCAGGATCAGCGAGGGGAGGGGATCAGCCAAATGCACAACCGCGTCGATCGCGCCGCCAGACGGCACCGAAGCTGCGATGCGCCGGGCTTCCGCCAGAATGGCGGACGCTGGCCATCGCGCCATGCTCTGCTGTACGATCCGGCGCACGGATTGCCGGTTGGCCAGATGCGATGGGCCATCCTGGAACAACAGCGTCTGCTCCATGAGGGCCAGCAAGTCCGAATAATCCCGCCTGGCACGCGCGGCGATCCGCTCGACCCGCTGCAGCGGTGACGCCATGCGAAAAGCAGGCGATCGCAATATCAGGCTGGCATCCGCGTGGCGCGTGATAACCCACGGGCCGTTCCCTTCGCTGCGGAAGGGCGGCATGGCGGGCATAATCGCCCCATCGGGATCGGTGATCGAGGTCATCCCTCAAGGCCTTTGGGTGCAGAGGGGCCGGGTTGATGATCGCCCTTGTCGAATATCACGGCCATCCCATGCCGGATCGATTCGCCATGATGGCGCAGCGCATCGGGGTGGAAGGGCGCGGCGGGTGCCTGCTCCAACTGGAAATGGCCATGGTCCCGGCCACGGACCAAGGTTGCGAAATTGCGCGCGCCGCTGCGCTGCGCCACCGTGGCGGGAATATAGCGCATCGCAAAGCCGATACGCCGCTCGCTGGACTGGTTGGGTGGCGATCCATGGACGATGAGCGGATCATGCAACGACATTTCGCCCGGGCGCAGCCTGACGTCGATCGCCGACCGCTGATCCACGCCGCCGATCACCTCTTCGCGGCGACCCAGCATGTTCAGCCGGTCGCCGCTGTCGCGATGGGGCAATATCTGTGCATGGCTGCCTGGAATTATCTGCACGCCGCCATTGTCGGGGCCGCTGTCGCTCAGCGCCAGCCAGGCTGTCACCGCGCGCGGTGCATTGAGGCCCCAATGTGTCTGGTCCTGATGCCAGGTGACATGGCGGGGGCTGTGGCCCTCCTTGATGATGAAACTGCTGCCCCAGCATAGCAGGTCCGCCCCCAGAAGGTCCTCGATCGCGTCGAGCAGGCCTGGATTATGGACCATATCCCATAGCCAGGGGATCAGCAGGTGCGGCTTGGCGTTCAGCGCAGGCGGCAGCCGCCCGGCACGGCTCGCCTCGATCGCTTCCAGTGCGGAACGAAATTGCGCGGCTTCGGTTTGCGGATACAGGCGAACGGGGAAGACGACGCCGTCGCGACGAAAAGCATCGATCTGGGCATCGGTCAGGCCTTTCCCCATCACATATCCCCCTCAACCAGCGCCTTGATCTCACCCGCCTGATAGGCGGCGCGCGCCGCCTGCCGTCGGATTTTGCCGCTGGTCGTACGCGGTAGGGTGCCGCTGCCGACAAAGACGATCTGCGGCATCAGGCAGCACCGTTCACCAACCTGCTGCGCCAAGACACTGGCCCATTCCTTGCGATCCATCGCGCTGCTGCGGTTCCGCGCGACTTCGCACAGTAGCAGCAGTTGCTCCTCATCCTCGACGGTGATGCCGACGGCCGCTACCGCCAGCAGTGGCGGTCCATCCACGTCCAGCGCGGCGGCTTCGGCGTCGGCGGCATGGATATTGCGGCCATGGACGATGATGCAATCCTTGATCCGGTCCAATATCACCAGGCCAGCAGCCCCCCACATCCCGACATCTCCGGTAGGAAGCCAGCCTGTCCCATCATCCTCCTCGCGCAATTCGGGCAATGGCACCACGCGGCCCTCCCGCCCTGACCAAAGACCCATGGCGACATGCGGTCCGGCGATGCAGATTTCGCCGCGTTCGCCATCGGGGAGCGGGCGTCCATCCTGCGGATCGCAAATCCTGACCTGCGCGTCGTCGGGTGCCCATCCACAGGAGACATGGGCACGACCCGCGCCAGGGACTGCAACCGGCGCGCCATCGTTCCATCGGGTCGAAGTCGCCAAAAGCGTGGCTTCGGCCAAACCATAGCAAGGCAGAAAGGCAGCCGGATCGAACCGTGCCGGTGCCAGGCGGTCGGCAAAGGCGTTCAGGCTGCGTAATCGTACCGGCTCCGCCCCGCAAAATGCGACTTTCAATGTCGACAGATCGAGCGTCCCTGCCTGCTCCGGCGTGATGCGACGAACGCACAGGTCATAGCCGAAATTGGGTCCGCCAGCGGTCGTGCCTCGATGGTCGCTGATCGCCTTCAGCCAGCGGAGCGGCTTCTGGATAAAGGCGAAGGGCGGCATCAGCACGGCAGTGCCCCCCGCATAGAGCGGATGCAGGAGCGCGCCGAACAACCCCATGTCGTGATGCGGGGGAAGCCAGTTGACGGCCACGATGTCCGGTCCGCTACCGAACATCTGTCCGATCATCGCCTGATTGGCCATGATGTTGCGATGGCTGATGACGATCCCGCGCGGTGCCTGGGTGGAACCCGAACTATATTGGATGACGGCCGCCGCATCGGGATCGGGGAAGGGCACATCCGCAACGTCTCCAGTCATGGCCGCCGGCTCGATCGGGCGCAGCGCGCCCATGTCGATGCCGTGGTCAGTGGGGCCGATCACGCTGCCCGCGCCCAGATCGGCGACCATCAGGGCCAGCCTCCGCCGCGCCTCGTCGCCGGCCGGTGGGAAGGGGATCGGTACCGCGATGGCACCCGCGCGCAAGCATGCCAGCAACGTTATGACGAAAGACAGGCCCGGTGGCAGGGCCAGGACGACCGGCGTACCGGCAAGGCCCGCCTGGTACAACTGACCCGCCATGGTCGATACTGCTACATGCAGGTCGGCATAGCATGCATGCTCGGTGATCGCTTCGCCCCGTTGCAGGAACCGGATGGCGCTGTGATCCCCACGGGTTGCCGCATGCTGTTCCAGCAGGGCAGGCAAGGTCTGGGCGACGGCCAAGCTCAAGACTGACCCCCCATATTAGGCAGGACATTGCGCATCCATCGACGCAGCACGCCAGAATATCGGTCAAGCGCAGCCGGATGGTAGGGGGCTTCGGGCGCCTGTTCCAGATCGAAATGACCATGGTCCCGCCCTCGTACCAATGTGGCGGAAGCGCGTACTGGGCCGATGGATCGGAGGTGGGCCGGAATATAGCGGATGGCGAAACCGCAACGGCGCTGCGTCGACATGTTCGCTCGCGAGCCGTGTACCAGCATGACGTCGTGCAGCGACATTTCGCCGGGGCGCAGTTCAATGTCCACCGCCTTGCTCTCGTCCACCTCCTCGGCGATCGCTTCGCGTCCCGGCAACATAACGTCATTGTCGCGGGTATCGACATGCACCAGGGGCGTCCGATGGCTGCCGGGACTGACGCGCATGCAGCCATTGTCCGGCAGGGAAGGGGTGAAGGCGATCCAGGTGGTCAGTGCCTGGGGCGCCGACAAGCCCCAATAGGTCGCATCCTGATGCCAGGTCACATGTTGCGGCGTGCCTGGTGCCTTGTCGAAAAAGCCCGCTGCCCAGCAGAGAAGGTCCGGCCCCAGCAACTGCTCTACGGGGTCGAGAATGGCGGGATGATGGACCATGTCCCAGAGGAAAGGGGCGAGAAGATGCACCTTCACATTATGGCCGGGCGCGATCCTGCCCGCGCGCAGCGCAGCCAACGCATCGACCTGGGCAAGTTGAGCGGCCATCGCGGCCTCGTCCATCACAGGCAGGGGCGCGAGAAAACCGTCGCGCCGATAGCGGGCGATGGCGGCCTCATCGATGCGATGCGCCGTCATGCGCGCGCGCCGATCGGCGACTGGATGACGGATCGGCTCTGTGCATCATAGAGCCAGCCCGGATCGCGCATCGTGGCCAGCGGGCGACCGCGCCGTTGCCGATACAGGCGACTGCCCGTCTGGAGTACCGCCATCGCGCTTTCCGGGGTGCTGGTCGACACGCCGCCATGAATCTGATGGAACGTCCCTTCGCCCACTATGCGGATCTGTTGCACATCGGGCAGGGCACAGGCCCGTAAATAGGTGTCGGGATTGACCACGCCGCCGCCTGGCTCGACGAACGCCGGGTCATAGCCACTCAGTTCGTCCCATAGCGGCCGGGGCAGGAACAGCGCATTGCTCTCCAGCATCGGCCCCTCCGGGCCACCGCGCAATTCGCTCGTCGCGACGTCGAACAGGCGATAGCCCGCCTGCGGCCAGTCGATCGTATGGAGCAAGTGATCCTCGGCCTGGCGATCATAGCCATGACGCACGCTTTCGAACTGCAGGGTCGGTCCCAATTGATAGTTGAGCGTCGCGACCACGGGCCGGGGATGCAGCGTCGCTGCCAAACGGCAGGCGGCGATCAATCCGGGCGACGCCAGTCGTGCGCCGTCAATCCACACCCCGATAAGCGGTGCGCGGGCAAGCGAGAGCCCATGGTTGATCGCCGACACTGGCGACACGCTGGGCTGGGCCTGTTGCACGATGCGAATATCGGCGTTCAGATGAGCCACGTCCGCCAGGGTTGGTGGCTGGTCGGAACCATTATCCATCAGGATGATCTCGATATCGGCGCGCGCGATGTCCGTCTGATAGGGCGGGCATAGCGACAACAGCGTGCGGGGCAGTTCCCGCCGCATATTATAGCTTACCAGCACGATCGAGACGGCGGGTTGCGTCAATCGCGTTGCTCCGCACCCGCGATGTTGCCGCCCCCATCGCTGGCAAAAGCAGCAACAAATTTGTCGATGCTGGGATTTTCGAACAGTTGGACCGGATCGACCTGCACGCCGAACTCTTCCTCCATCACGCCGGCCATCACCACCGCTTCCACACTGTCGAAGCCATAGGCATCGAATGTCTGATCGGTTGGCACCTGTTCGGGCAGGGACAGGACGCCGCCGATATAGGCGACCATCCAGGCACGCAGCGTATCGCGGTCACATGGCAGGCGTTGGTTCATGGGTGTTCCTTTGCAATAGGGGACAGGTCGAACAGGCCGCCCGCCGCAGCGGGCTGGGTGCGCATCCGGCGATTGAGAATGGGTTGGAGCGCCCAGCCCGGCCCATCGTTCGCGATCATGTCGCGCATCCAGGTCAGGGTGAAGTCGCGCCTTGCTTCCCGCCGCTCCACAGGCGCGTCGAAGGCAGCGGTGATTCTCGCCCAATGGCGGTCCAGGGCATCGGCGATCGATGCGGGCAGCAGGCTGCCATCCTGGCGTTGGCCCTTCGTCGATGCCATCGTCAAAGCCTCCTCCCAGGTGCGCGCGAGATCCTGTGGCCGCCCGCAATGGGCCAGAAAGCCTGAAAATTTATTATAGCTCGGACGGCCGACCAGAATGCCAGGCACGCCATAGGCACTGGCGGCGACATAGCCATGCAGGGACGCCCCGATATAGAGCGCGCTATGGGCAATTGCGCCACTGATTTCCTGCAGGCTGAGCGGGTCGTCGAGCATTAGGCACGGCGCGCCGAGCGAGTCAGCGAATTGGCGCGCGACCGTCGGGTCGTCATGGTTCTGCCCGACGGCCACCAGCATCGGTACCATCCGTCGTGCCTCAGCGAACTGGCGCAGCGCCGATCCAAGCGCCTGGCGATCCACGCCCGCGACCGACCGATTGCGGATATGGATGGCCAGCAATTGTGTGTCGGGTGCCATCCCCTTGCGTGCCAGCAATTGCCGGAATGGGTCGGCAAGATCGGCCCGTGACCACAGCCGCGGCAGATCAGCAATGGGGTCCGGTACGATCGCGATACTGGCGTCTTCCGTCGCAGGAGCGAGCAGATGGCGGCTGCCTTCGTCCCGCACAGAAACATAGGATGCGGCATGGCGGGCGGCGTCGATCACGCGCCTTTGTCGACTGGAAAAGGGATGCGGCACGCCGGGCGCGTTCCAGGCGATGGGAATGTCGCGCAGCGCCGCCGCCAGCGTCGCCCCCAACCAAAGGCCAGCGCCTGCCCAATTGCCAAGCGACGGATCGCCATAATGATCCAGAAAGGCCAGAGAATTGGCGTGGATCATATAGCCGCCGCCGATCAATATCCCGGCCGGGGCGATCGATCCCGACAACATCTCGCCAATGTCGATGGTCGGCAGGGCGTCGGGGAAGTCGGCCTGCCTGCCGGTCGGTGATACCGCCACCACATCATAACCCGCATCGGCCAGGCGCGCGCGCGCCACCAGGGGAAACAGCAGGTCGCCATAATTGTTCATATCGAACATGCCGGATATGAGGATGGTGCGCCGCGCGCTCATATCCCGCCTCCTATGGTGGCCAATGCCTTGTCGAGCACGGTGAATAACACGCCGTTGGCGATGGCATGTTCGATCGCAAAATGGTCGGCGCAGTCCGCGATCGGATAGAGGGTGACATTGTCGAGACCATCCAGACAGCGTGCCGCCTCCGCATCGGGGGCGTGCGCGGCGCCGAAGACCTGATGCACATGGGTTTGCGGCACGGACCGGATGAGGCCCACCAAGTCCATATCCGCGCTCGTAAAGGTCGAAAACAGCGAAGCGCGCGTGCCATTGGCCGCAACCGGCGCGTCTTCGGCGGCATCCAGCCCCAGATTGACCGGCCCGGCAAAGGATATGGCGGCATGGCTTCCCATCATGGCGGCGCACCGAATGGCCGCGACCCCGGCGATGGACGATCCGATGGTGATGACCGGCACGCCCAAATCCTCGGTCAGCCGGTGCAACGCTTCGATCATGGCATCATGATCCGGGCCGAGCGATGCGATGCCGCTGGTGAAACTGCGATGGTTGCGATCGCGCAGATAGAGGATGTTCACGGGGCGCTGGCGCAGCAATCCGTCGGCCAGTCCAAAAGGCAGATAGCCCAGCCCCCCAACGACACTGGCAAACAACAGGATTGTCGCCTGCGCACCTGCCATGGGCAGAATTTGAACGTCGAGGTCACAACCATGGCGAACCGCGCGCTTATTGTCCCAGGTCGCAGCAGGATGCGCGGCCATGGCGGTGCGCAACGGCCCGGCCATATGGGCGACGGCATCCTGCGTCGCCAAACGATCGATGATCGCCCGCGCATCGGCCACAGCATCGTGCCGCAGGGCGGCTATCGCATATTGGAACAACCAGCGCGGATTGCTCGCCTGTTCCGATGTGCGCGCGCGCAACAGCGCGAACAGCCGCTTGTCCACGCTATCGGACAAAGGGCAGCGATTATAGCGGAACAGCAACAGCCAATCGTCCGGCCAGCGTGTCAGTGCCGCGTCGAGCAGCGCGATCACGCCCTCGATCCGCCCAGTGAAAATGGCCGCCTGGATCGCGCGGCGGGCGAACTCGACCCGGTCGGGGTTGCGCTCCATCAACTGGACGGACAGGGCATAGGCCTCTTCGAACCGTGCCGCCGCCAGATGCAGCTCCAGCTCGATCAATCGGCTTTCATCGGTCAGCGGTCCCCAGGCGCGTGCCTTGTCGAACAATGTTTCGGTTCCGCTTCGATCCTGCTGGCGAAAGCGGATGGCGGCGAGTTTCAGCAGGATGAAGCGATCATCCGGGTGCGACCGCAGCAGGGTTTCGAGATAGGCGCGCCGTAGATCCGGATCGACCAGGGTCATGATGATGCGAGACAGCAGCCCGGTTCGCGTCTGTTCTGGCGCGCTACCTGCCCACACGGCCTCACGAAACAGCATGCGGGCATCGTCAGGCCTTTGGCGGCGCAGGAAGAGTTCGACCAGTCGCACCGCAGGCCAGGGGTTGGCGGGATGATCGTCGCGCGCCGTCTGGAAGGCCGCCACGGCCTCTTCTACTCGGCCTGTCTTTTCCAGCCAGCCGCCTTCGATAAGACGCAGGCGCAGATCATCGGGCCAGCGCCCGCGCGCCAGAGATATGCGGCGATCGATCGACCTATCGTCGTCGCCCGCCGCTCTCGTCAGCGCCTCCAGTGCGGCAATCTCATCGCGCAGGAGCGATGCGGTCACACCATCAGCTTTTTTGTCTGCCCGGTGTAACATCGGCCCCCCGTGTACCCCCTGCCTTCAATGGCCATGACAATGGCTAATCCAAACCGGGTCAATATTGAAGTCCGATTTGGACGGTGTCGCAGGAACTGGTCGAGATTGGACGATACTATAGTCGATCAGCAAGACCGTCGGTTGATCGGGCCATTTCGGCGATGGCGCTGGCCTGTATCCAGTCATGCCGTGCCTGCGTACCCGTCGCGATGCACAGCACGGTTTCCGTGTCCGAATAGGGGTCCGATGGCCAAGCGAACGTCAGGAAAGCATCTGGCAGATAAGTGCCGAGACGCGCCAGGATATCGGTGCCAAAAGCGCGCAGGCGACCATGATCGTCGCCCCGCGGAAATCCCCATTCCAGCGTGGTTTGCCGCGTCGGCACGGTGCGAAAGGATAGCAGCAGCACGCCATCATCGGCCAACGCCGCCCGCAATTGCATCAAGGTCGCCTGAATGTCCGCCACCTGTTCCAGCATGTCCAGGCACAAGATCATAGCATAGCGTTTGTCGGCGGGCGGGGCCACCAGCGTAGAGCCTTCATGCGTTGGTGCAATCAGGTCGAATTGCGCAAACCAGCCGCCCGCCGCGACGCGATGCCGCCCATATTGCAATCCCATGGTGCGCAAGGCCGGGTCCGACCGGAGCACCTCCAACACCTGGCGCATGGCGCGATGCCGGGCCGTCCCGTTGCAACCGACGCAGATATGATCGTGGCCGACCAGGTCGTCCGCTTGTCGGCGGTTAGGCCGCACCGTCTTGCCGCCACAGATATTGCAATGGAACGGCTTGCTGATCGGCGATGCCGCTTGGGAGGGAGGGGCGGGCAGGACGGCCACAAAGCTTTGCCAGTCGCGCTGCCCTTCGGGGCGGTCGGCGATCCAGTCGCGCAGCCTGTCCATGGCTTGCGTTTCGCGTTCGCTCATGGGCTCGTGCAACAGCGCCCGCAATTGCGCCCAATGATCGGCTATCCGCGCGCGCGCGGTATTGATTGCGCTCCGCTCTTGCTCTTGCAATGGGGCCATCAGGGCCGTTTTGCCCAACGCTTCGGCCCAGCTGTGGCTCAGCCGCTCCGTCATGCCGAGTTGCTCCAGAAAACCGGCGAACTTGACCATGCGTGGCCGGGCAATGACGAGCGCTGGCTTTTCATAGGCAAGCGCCGTGATCAGCCCGTGCATGGAGGAACCGACATAGCAGGCGGCATGGGCGATCAGAGCCGCAATTTCCTTCAGACCTTCGGGCTGATCCAGAACCAGCACTGGTATCGGCAGCAATGCGCCGACGCGCTGGGCCAATTGATCGTCACCATGGCAGGGTCCGATCGCGATGAGTACCGGCACAGCGTTCAGCCGGTCGGCCAGCGCTGCCACTTGCCTTCCCTGCTCGGCCTCATCCGCGTCGAGATAGCGGCTGTTCACATGCACCGCCACCCAGCGATCGGGCACCGCCATGCCGCGCCGCGCAAAGGCCGTCTCGGCGATGGCGCGCAAGTCCGCTGCAGGCCAGAGCGCAGCGAGGTCAAGCGCGGTATCTGGCAAAATCTGGACGGATGCATCGCCCGATTTTCCCAGGAAATTGCGGCTTGCCTCGTCCCGCACGGTCACCTGTGCGCTAGCGGCCAGGATGGCGTCGCTCAAGGTTCGCACCGGTCCACGCAGCAGGGGGTGGGGCAGGCCGGGTGCATTCCAGGCGATCCGTCCGCCCGTCTGTGCAGCGATCAGCCCCGCGCCCAGCCACAACGCCGCATAGCTGCCCTGCGCGCCGAAGCGCGTTTCGGCATAGTCGGGCAACGGCGTGCTGGTCGCATGGATGATGTTGCCGCCCCCGATGACATGCAGGTCCGCCGAATAATCGGCTGCGGTCTCGATCGGCAGGCAGGGGACGGTGTCGTCCCAGGCCGGTTTGCCGCCACGCGGGGAATAAGCGTGAAAATCCTCTTCGGGGATGCCCAGCCGATCGCGCAGCAGCAGCGGAAACAACAGGTCGCCATAGTTGAGGACGTCGAATGTTCCATAAAGCGCGACGCGCGGGCCTGCGCCGGAACTGTCCGGCGGCGAATTATTTGCATCGGTCACGCGGCCAAGCCTCCCATGTCTTGAGGACAGAGCTACTATGGCCTATCGCGTTGGTAAACCGCCTTGTTGGCCGATGGACGGGAACATAAGCCATGTTGGAGCAGCACGCAGAGCCCCGCTATCAAGCCATTTCACGCCCCTGCGCGGAGGCGGTCGAATTGGCGACCCGCGTTCTGGCGACCCATGCCGACCCGCTTATCGCGGAAGTCGGGATCGGCATCGGCGCGACGTCGCTGGCCTTGGCGCGCGCGATGGATCATCGCGGCACGCTATGGCTGTTCGATTTCGACAGCCGCGTGCAGGAATTGCGCGCTGACCTTGCCGACATCGGCTATCGCAATGTCGAGATTGTCGGCAACTCGCGGCGCACCTTCGACAGCTATGGCTGGACGCTCGCAATGCTGACGCGGCGCGCGCGCATCGACCGGCCCGAAGGCATGTTCGACTTCATCTATCTGGATGGCGGACATCTTTATCAATATGATACGTTGGCAGCGGTCTGTTGCAAGGAACTGCTCAAGCCAGGCGGCTATTTGCTGCTCGACGATTATGACTGGACCATCGCGAAATCGCCGACGATGCGACCCTCGCATAATCCATCCGTGCTGGCGGATTATAGCGAGGAGCAGATCGAATTGTCGCATGTCGAGATGATATGCAGCCTGCTGATCGACCCCGATGCCGGTTTCGAACAGATACCCCTGGGCTATCGCGACGTGGAGCATCGGCGCGCCTACCGGAAGCTATGAGCCGGGTGGCCAGACGTAGGTTCGCCACTCGATGACGGACCTTCGTGCCGCCGACACGGCAGCCCTGGTGGCTCTGCTTGCACAAGCACCGCCCGGTGCGCACATCATGCTCGACGCGCCGCGCTATGATCTGGCGCAGGACATTCTGCTGGATCATGCGATCACTCTATTGGGAGCGGACGGGCTCCTACCCATCCTGCATTTCACCGATCCGCGTCATGGCCTCACGATGCGGGGCGATGGAAGCCAGCTTCAGTCGTTAGCGCTGACCGGGAGCGGGCATCGGGCTACGTCATTGCTGACGGTCGCTGCGGATGATTGCGTGTTGGACGGCGTCCGCATCGTCGGCGTGCAGGGAAGCGGCTTGCGGGCGGACGGATGCCAACGATTCACCATTACCGACCTGATCGTTAAGGACGCAGGCCAGCAGGCCGCGACATTTACCCGGTGCGACCAGCTTCGATTGACGGTAAAAGCCCGCAACATCGCCCACCGCGCCGCCGCGCCCGCCATCCATCTGATCGATTGCGATGGGTTTTCGATCGATGCCGACATCGACGATGTGAACGGCAGTGCGATCACTATCGAGCGTAGCGAAGCCGGAGAAAGCGCATGTACAGGTGAGATCAGGCTCCGTGCCAGCAAGGTGCGGCGTGCGTTGTCCCTGCTTGGTCGCCGGGATGCGCCGATCGAGGCGATTACCGCTGATGTCGATGCTGATACATGGACGGAATGCGCCATGCTGCTTTCCAATGTCCGGTCTGTCCGTGTCGATCTGACGCTTCGATCGACGGATATTCTGCCCTCGCTGATCTTCAATGGCGGCTTCGGGGTGCGCGACAGCCATATCGACATCCATCAGCCCGCGGATGCGGCGGCCTTGCCGTCATCGCTCGTGCGCGGATTGGACCAGAATTCCGGCAATATCGTCAATGCGCACGAACTGGCTAGCGCGGGCTCAGAGCCGGCGGCCTGGGCCGTGGCACCTGCCTTGCAGGCGCGGCTGGACGCGATCGGCAGACCCGGCTTTGCCGTTTATGAAATGGCGGACCGCTGCAATCTATGCGGATGGGAAGGGCTGTTCCGCCGCACCCACGCCAGCGAACGGGAAACGCTGGCTTGTCATGATTGCCGGGCCACATTGCGCTATCGCGAACAGGCCAAAACCCTAGTCGATCGCTTGGGTGGCGGCCGTTTCGACACGTTGGCCGCGCTGGCAGCGTCGGACCTATTGCCGAAACTGGACATATTCGAAGCTGGCTTTTCAGGGCCATTGCGCCGCTGGCTGGGCCGCGCGCGCCGCTACGAACAATCCTTCTATGAACCGGACGTACCCAGCGGAACGCGGCGCGGGGCATTGACCTGTCAGGATCTGATGGCGACCTCCTTCGCCGATGACAGTTTCGATGTCGTCATCACGTCCGACATGTTCGAACATATCCGCAAGCCAATGCTGGCCTTTGCCGAAGTCCATCGCATTCTGCGTCCAGGTGGAATGCACATATGGACCGTGCCGATCGGCATGCCGCCGCCGCCGCTCACGCGCCCGCGCGTGGACACCAGCGGGCCGGAGGACATCATGCTGTTACCGCCGGTCTATCATGGATCGGGTGCGGACAGCCTGTCGCTGGTCTATACCGATTTCGGCCGGGATATTAACCAGATATTGTCGGCCATGGGGTTGCCGACCACCGCCATTCCTTATCGTGGCGGGGCGGGGCATGTTGTCGGCGTGACGCTCGTATCAACAAAGGCGCTTTAAGCCGCGCTCAGGCTACGGCCTGCCCGGATTGTCGCAAATCCTCTGCCGTACAAAAATGCACCTGCGCCTTCCCCTTGGCCTTGGATCGGTAAAGGGCGGTATCGGCAAAGGCCATCAGCCGCTCCAGTTCCAGGCCGAATTCGGGGGCCATCGCGATGCCGACGCTGACAGTGATGCGCATTTCTATCTCATCGACCAGATAGGGCTCGCTCAACTGCTTGATGATGCGCCGGGCAAGCAGGTCGGCCTGGTCCTGATGCCGCACATGGCCTTGGAGCAGCAGAAATTCGTCGCCACCCAGACGGCACGCCACATCCTCTGTCCGGATCATGCTCTGCAGCCGCCGGGCGACCTCCCGCAGCACCGCGTCACCAGCGGGATGGCCATATCGATCGTTGATCGCCTTGAAGCCGTCGAGATCCAGATAATGGACTGCCATCTGGTCGCCAATCTCCGACGATTGCACGTTGGTTTGAAAAGTCTCCCGCAACAACAGGCGGTTGGGCAGGCCGGTGAGCGGATCGAAGCGCGCAAGCGTCGCCAGATCATGTTTGGTGGTCAGATGTTCGACGGACGACGCATAGAGATGCCGCACCGACTGCAAGCTCATCAGCGCGACCGTGACCAGCAGCAGGGCTTGCAGGGCAAAAAATTCGGCGTGTAGCAATTGGCCATATTCGCGCGTGGCATGGATTAGCATAGCAATCGCCGTCGGCAGAACCACCAGCGACAAGCTCATGACGCATAACTTGGGGCGAGAGGCGTTGCGCGATACGATTCCCGCACCAAAGGTGAAGATGAGGCTGATCGTTGCGATATGCACGAGCGGCTCGTGCGCGGACAAGGCACGTATGTGGAGCGCCGCCAGCAATAGCGCGAATATATAGGTCAAAAACGCATAGCGTCTCTCCCATGCCTTCAGCGCTGGGATATCCTGCGTAGTGCTTCCCGCGCGATTATAGGCTCTTATGAGCCAGACACGCGCCATGGTGATCACAATGGCAATACCGGTCAGAACGGCTATCACGCCATCCTGCCATTTGAGAAAGATCAGCGTGCCGACAAGGGCGTAGAGGATGCCGAAGCCGATGATCGGCATCGCCATGGCAAAGAGCGTGGAGACGAGGTCGCGATATACGGCGTCCGGCAGGCTACTCTCACCTGCCGCGCTGAATGCCGAAATTCGGCGATGCGTTCCATTCTTGGCGCGTCTCTCCATACGCCATCATGGGCGCAAGAATGTTAACAGTATCCTACCGGTGCGCCGAACCGAAAAGGCTTCCGCTTCACGCGACCCTTTGTGCCGACCCTGCCAGGCGGTAGCCGACACCGGGTTCATTGATGATCAGCTTCGGACGCGACGGATCCGTTTCGACCTTCTTGCGCAGGGCGCGAATGGCGACGCGGAGGTAATCGACATCGTCGCGATGGGCCAGCCCCCAGACGGTTTCGAGCAACGCCCTGTGCGTCAGGACGCGGCCGGGCTTTTCGCATAGCGCCCAGAGCAGGTCGAACTCGCGCGGGGTCAGCGCCACCGCCGCGCCACCGATCATCACGGCATGGGCTTCACGATCGATCATCCCGCCCTCGAACGCGCGCCGTTGCGGGTCGGCGCGGTTACCCGTCTTGCGCCGGAGCGCCGACCGTATGCGCGCCAGAAGCTCGGCGCTGTCGAAGGGCTTGGTCACGAAATCATCGGCGCCCAGGTCCAGCGCCGCCACCTTTTCGTCGGTGGCATCGCGAGCGGTCAGCACGATGACCGCCAATCCGGCCTCCACCAGTTGCGGGATGATCTCCAACCCGTCCCGGTCGGGCAAGCCAAGGTCGAGCAGCGCCACCAGCGGATGGGGCTGAACGGCCGCCAGACGCAATGCTTCGGCGGCGGTCGATGCCTCGGCATAGGTCAGCCCCGTCCGATCAAGCGCGCCCATCAGCAAGCGCCGGATCGCGGGCTCATCCTCGACGATCAGCACATCCTTATGCATCGGCAGCGCGTCCTTCCGCTTCATCCTTGGGGCGCCCCGGCAATATGACCTCGAACATCGCGCCCCCACCCGCCCGGTTGCCAGCCGTTATCGTCCCGCCGACTGCTTCGGTAAAATTCTTGGCGATCCACAGGCCAAGGCCCGATCCACCGACCCGGTCGCTCCCCTCCAGCCGGTGGAAGCGATCGAACAAAGCGTCGGTATCGGCGGGCAGGCCAGAGCCGGAATCCAGCACGCGGCACAGGACATCGCCGTCACGGCAGAGCAATTCGACCTCCACCTGCGTCGTTACAGGCGAAAATTTCAGTGCATTGTCGATGAGGTTGATCAGCACATGGCGCAACAGTAGCGGATCGCTGGACACGAACGGGCAATCGCCGTCGATTCGCGTCGTGACCCGCGCACCTGCCTCGTCCTGACGTAGCGCCCGCAGGACGTCGGTGATAACATCGGTCAGGTCGACACTCTCCCATCGCGGTTCGATCGCGCCATGTTCGATCCGGGATGCTTCCAGCAGATCGTCGAGAAAGCGCTGCAACCGCCGCGATTCCGAGCGGGCGATACGAATCTCGTCCGCGAACGCCCCTTCCGCCGGGATCGCTTCGGTGGCGGCGATTACGGCCGTCAGCGGCGTGCGCAGGTCATGCGCGATGCTGCCCAGCAACGCGCCGCGCAGGCGGTCCCGCTCGCGCAAGGCATCCACCTGCCGCGCCTGACCCTCCAGCACGATGCGTTCATGGGCCAGCGCGGTCTGGTCCACCAGCGAAGCGAGCATGACCGCGTCATCGGGCCGGATGATCCGCTCCTGCGAGGGCCGCGCCAGTCCCAGCGCGCCCATGGTGCCAAGCGATGTCCTGAGCGGATGGAATTGCCAATCGGATGCGTTCAACGTGCCCGTATCGCGTCCCGTCGCAATACCCTGTTCCAGTGCCCAGCGGACCGCGGCTTCGTCGATCATGTCGATCCGGCGATAGGCGTCATTGCCGCGCACCATGATATTCTCATCCTCGATCGTGACGATGACCGCTTCGACATCGAGCAGACTGCCGATTTCGCGGCAAGCTACCCGCGCCGTCTCCTCCTTCTCCGACAGTCCCCCCATCAAGCCCGCAAAGCGCGCAAGCGACGCATTCAGGCGTGCCACCCCGGCGCTCGTCTCGGCCTGCCGCCGGATGCGCCCGGCAAGCCAGCCGACCACGGCCGCGACAAGCGCCAACACGGCAAAGGTGATGACATTCTGGGGATCGTCGATGGTCAGGCTATGGAGGGGCGGGATGAAGAAGAAATTATAGCAGAGCGCGGCCCAGACCGCCGACCAGAGACCCGCGCGCAGCCGCAGCACCGTGGCGGACAGGATGACGGGAATCAACAACAGCAGGTCGATCGCGCCGAACGGCAGCCAGGGCTGGGCCAGCCGCAGCAGGGCAACGGTCGCAACGACGATCGCAAACGCCACCATATCGTCGCGGGCAAAGGCGGCTTCGCGCGGCCTGTCCGGCCTCTCATCCGCATCGGTGAGCGGTACGACATGCACCGCAACGCCCTGCGCCTTGCGGATCACGTCCTGGGCGATCGACCCATGCCGCCATTCGAACCAGCGCGACCGGCGGCTCTTGCCGATCACGATCTGGCTCGCCCGCAATTGCCGGGCCTGATCGACCAGCGCATCCCCGACATGATCAGCCGCTACCGTCATCAGCGATGCACCGAGCGACGCTGCCAGCGCCAGATTGTCGGCCAACTGCTCGCGCTGCGCGCCGACGATCGCGCGCGCCCGGCCACTTTCCGCCACCACGGCGGTCCAGGGCGCATGAAATATATCGGCCATCCGCCTGGCATGGCGGACGACCTGCGCCCCGCCTTTGCCGGGGCTGACCGCGACCATCAGCCGCTCGCCCGCGACGAAATCGCCCTCGTCGCCTGCGGTGCGCAACTGATCGCTCAGGCGCCGGTCGACGCTGCGGGCGGCAAAGCGCAGCGCCAGTTCGCGCAACGCCGCCAGCTTGGTCGGCGTGAAGAAGTTGGAGAGCGCCCGGCCCGCCGTGTCGGGCAGATAGATTTTGCCCGCCGCCAGTCGCTCGATCAGGGCATCGGGCGGCAAATCGACGATAATCAGTTCGGCATCGTCCAGTATCTGGTCGGGCACGGTTTCCCGCACGCGGATATGGGTGAAGCCCGCCACGACATCATTGAGGCTTTCGATATGCTGGATATTGACCGTGGTGGCGACATCGATGCCCGCCGCCAGCAATTCCTCCACATCCTGCCACCGCTTGGGGTGTCGGCTACCCGGCGCATTGCTGTGCGCCAGTTCATCGACTAAAATCAGCCCCGGATGCCGCGCAATCGCGCCGTCGATGTCAAACTCGTCCAGCGCATGGCCCTGATGATCGACGCGGCGGCGCGGCAATATGTGCAGCGGTCCCAGCAGTAGGGCCGTCTCGCTGCGGCCATGGGTTTCCGCCACGCCGACAACGACATCTACCCCCTCCGCCTGTCGCCGCGCCGCATCCTGCAACATGCGATAGGTCTTACCCACGCCCGGCGCAGCACCCAGATAGACGGTCAGACGCCCTTGTTGCTCCTGGCGCGCCAGCCGCAGATAATGGTCGGCATCGGTGGAGGGGGTGGACTGGGTCATCGCTGGACCTGCTCTATGGCTTCAGGCGATCCAGCGCCAGATTGAGTTGCAGCACATTGACGATCGGGTCAGGCGCGAAGGGGCCACCAGGCACGATCCCCTTGTCATCGACCAGCCGTGCCACCGCCGCTGGATCGATGCCCCGCGCGCGCGCCACACGCTGCACCTGATACAGCGCCCCGGCGCGCGAGATGTGTGGGTCCAGACCGCCGCCGGACGCCGCCACCAGATCGGCCGGTACTGGATTGGCGGCCGTTGCCCCATAGCGCGCGACGGTGTCGGCGGCCCGCTTGGCCAGCGTCTCGCTGGTCGGCGACAGGTTGCTACCCGCCGCGCCCATGGCATCATAATCTGCGGCGGACGGACGTGGCCAGAAATAGCGGTCGGACGTGAAATTCTGCGCCACCAGTTCGCTGCCGACCGCCCGGCCATCGACTATGATGATCGATCCATTGGCCCGGAACGGCGCGACGCTCTGCGCGAAGGCAAGAACGAACAGCGTGTAGCCGACAACGCAGACAAGCAGCGTCACCAGCCACAGGCGGAGCGAGGGAATAAGATAGGCCATTGCGTATAATCCTTTCGACCAAGAGGCCGCTTAGCGCATCAATGTCACATGTTCGGCGATCGGGCCGAGCGCGGCGGCGGGGAGGAAGGTCAGCGCGCCGAAGATCAGGATGGTGATCACCAGCATGATGCCGAAACTGCCGCCCCCCACGCTCAGCGTGCCCGCGCTTTCGGCGCTGCGCTTCTTGGCCATCAGCGATCCGACGATCGCCAACGGCACGATGATCGGCAGATAGCGTCCGATCAGCATGATCAGCCCGGTGGCGATGTTCCAGGGCACCGTATTATCGCCCAACCCTTCGAATCCTGACCCGTTATTCGCCCCCGCAGAGCTGAATTCGTAGAGAATTTCGGAAAAGCCATGCGCGCCGACATTGTGCAGCGTCGCCTGTCCCCAGGCGGTCGCCGCGAACAGGGCGGTGCCGCCCAATATGAGCAGGGCGTGGCTGAACAGTGCTAATATGGCGAGCCGCATTTCCCCGCCCTCGACCTTGTGCCCCAGATATTCGGGCGTCCGCCCCACCATCATCCCGGCAATGAAGACCGCCACGACGATGTAGAGGAACATGTTGATCATGCCCACGCCGACCCCGCCAAAGGTGGCGTTGAGCCACATGCCGATCATCGGCATCAGGCCGGTGAGGGGGTTAAGGCTGTCATGCATGGCCGCGACCGATCCATTGCTGGTCGACGTGGTCAGCACCGCCCAGAGCGGCCCGGTCGTGGCACCAAGGCGCAATTCCTTGCCCTCCAGATTGCCGACATCCTGCATCACCGGCAGATGGACGAAGGCCTGGGTCGGCGCGGCCTCGAAGGCGACTGATCCGCCAATCTTCAACAGTAGGAAGGCGAGCATGACAGCGAAAATCACGCCGGCATGTTTCATCCGCCCGATGATCCGCCCGAACATCCACACACAGGCCATGGGAATGGTGATGATGGCAATCATCGAAAAGCCGTTCGACCAGAAGTTCGGATTTTCCAACGGGTGCGTCGAGTTGGGACCAAAGAAACCGCCGCCATTGGTGCCCAATTGCTTGATCGCCACGAAAGCTGCTGCAGGCCCGCGTGCGATCGTCTGCGCTACGCCCTCCAGCGTCGTAGCATGGGCCGCGCCTTCGAAGGTCATCGGGACGCCGTTCAGCGCCAGCATCAGCGCGACGAGGATCGCCAGCGGCAAAAGCACGCAAAAGGTCGCGCGTTGCAGGTCGAGGAAGAAATTGCCCATGCTTGCTTGCCCGGCAATCCCGCGGGCAAGGGCTGCAAGGGCCGCGATCCCGGTGGCGGCCGACACGAATTGCAGCCACATCAGCCCGCCAAGCTGGGCCAGATAGCTCCAGCTGCTTTCACCGGAATAATGCTGCAAATTGGTGTTGGTGGTGAAGGACGCCGCCGTATTGAATACCAGGTCGAGCGACGCGGCGCTCTGCCCATCGGGATTGAGCGGCAGCCAATGTTGCGTCGCCAGAAGTGCAAAAACGAACACGAACATCAGGGCGTTGAAGGCCAGCAGCGCGATTGAATATTGTTTCCAGTCCTGCTGCGCCGCACGTCCCGCGACCCGCACGAACAGGCCATCGGCGCGCGCGAAGCGCCCCGAAAAGAGCGCCGCCATATAGTGGCCCAGCGGCCAGGATAGCAGCGCCGCGCCGCCGACGATCAGGATGATGGTGAGAATGGCTGTGAACATGATCTGGTCCTTTCCCGCTCAAACCAGGCCGAGGCCGGCGACGGCGAGGTCGATGAGCTTGATGCCGATGAAGGGGGCGATCACGCCGCCTGCGCCGTAGATACCCAGATTGTTGAGCAACTGGCTGGCCGCAGGCATGGGGCGATACGCCACGCCCCGGAGCGCCAGCGGCACCAGCAGCGGAATGATGAGCGCATTGAAGATGATCGCCGAGAGGATGGCGCTCGACGGGCTGGCCAGCCCCATCAGGTTGAGCACGCCAAGCGACGGGTACAGCACCACGAAAATGGCGGGCAGGATCGCAAAATATTTCGCGATATCGTTAGCGATCGAGAATGTGGTGAGCGCCCCGCGCGTCATCAACAGCTGCTTGCCGATGCCCACCACCTCGATCAACTTGGTCGGATCGCTATCCAGATCGACCATATTGCCTGCCTCGCGCGCTGCCTGCGTGCCGGTATTCATCGCGACACCGACGTCGGACTGGGCCAGCGCAGGCGCGTCATTGGTACCATCGCCGCACATGGCGACCAGCTTGCCCTCCGCCTGCTCCTTGCGGATATAGGCGAGCTTATCCTCCGGCGTTGCTTCGGCCAGAAAGTCATCGACCCCGGCTTCCGCCGCGATTGCGGCTGCCGTCAGCGGATTGTCACCGGTGATCATGACCGTGCGGATGCCCATGCGCCGTAATTCGCCAAAGCGTTCGCGGATGCCCGCTTTGATCACATCCTTGAGATGCACCGCACCCAGCAGTCGGCCATTCTCTACAACCGCCAGCGGCGTGCCGCCCGCCTGCGCGATGCGATCGGTAATTTTCCTGAGCGCGCGGACGATGTCTTCGGGGAAGTTGCCCAGCTTGAGGACCGCATCGACAGCGCCCTTGCGGATGCGCCGCCTCGGCAGGTCGATCCCGCTCACCCGCGTTTGCGCGGTGAAGCCCACCGGCACCGCGTCGGCGGGCAGGGCGTCGCCGTTCCCCGCCAGCGTCACGATCGACCGGCCTTCAGGCGTGGTGTCGGACAGGCTGGCCATCCGCGCCGCGGCGATCAGATCCGCCTGCGCCACGCCCGGCAGCGGTACGAACTCGCTCGCCTGTCGGTCGCCGATGGTGATCGTGCCGGTTTTGTCGAGCAGCAATGTGCCGATGTCGCCCGCCGCCTCGACCGCCCGGCCCGATTTGGCCAGCACGTTGAAACGGATCAGCCGGTCCATGCCCGCAATGCCGATGGCAGACAGCAACCCCGATATTGTGGTGGGGATCAGCGCGACGAACAACGCGATCAGCACCGGCACGGAGAGCACGCCGCCCGCATAAGCGGCAAAGGCCGGGAGCGTCCCCACCGCGACGAGGAAGATCAGCGTCAGTCCGGTGAGCAGGATCGTCAGCGCAATCTCATTGGGCGTCTTCTGGCGGCTTGCGCCTTCGACCAGTGCGATCATGCGATCGAGAAAGCCGCTGCCCGGCTCCGCCGTCACCTTGACCCGGATTTCGTCGGACAGGACGGTCGTGCCAGCCGTCACGGCCGACCGGTCCCCGCCTGCCTCGCGGATCACCGGCGCACTTTCGCCGGTGATCGCGGCTTCGTTGACGGAGGCGACGCCGGCCACGACTTCGCCATCGGCCGGGATCTGTCTGCCTTGCGTGACCAGCACCACATCGCCTTGCCGCAACTGCGTGGCGGGCACTTCCTCGGTCGCGCCATTCTTGCCGATGCGCAGCGCGACAAGCTGGTCCTTGGTCGCGCGCAGGCTTTGCGCCTGCGCCTTGCCACGCCCCTCTGCCAGCGCTTCGGCGAAATTGCCGAACAACACGGTCAGCCATAGCCAGAATATGAGTTGCGCCTCGAACGCCAGATCGCCCGTACCGACGATCATGTGGCGCAGCAGGATGACCGTCGCCACCAGCGCCACGATGGCCGTGGTGAACATCACCGGATTGCGCACCAGCGTTCGGGGATCGAGCTTGATGAACGCATCGCGCACCGCAGGCAGCAGCATCGCGCGCTCGAACAGCGAGGTGCCGGCCATCAGAAGCGCTCCGGCCTGATCAGCACGGCGGTCAGATAGCCCAGCAGGCCCAACGCCACCAGACCAGCAAGGGCAAAGTCGAACGTCATGAAAGACTCCTTTTCATCGGAGCCGACGATGGCCGCTATGCGCGTGAACTATCGATGGGGGTTCGTGGCCTCATCCATGAAAATCCTGTAAAAATGCCGTGCAGACTGGCCCCTTCTCGCACGACCAATCGGTGACAGCGTGGCTCTATCGCGCTATCGGACCTCGACTTTGGACCCAGGATGGAGAGGCCTCATGCTGCCTGCACGCACCTACAGCATATCGATCGACCGGGATTGGCAGGCGCTCTACGACCGTATCTGGCGGCCGGAAATCTTCCCCAAATGGGCTTCCGGCCTTGCCGAATCCAATCTTCGCCAGGACGGCGATCGGTGGTTGGCCGATGGCCCGGAAGGTCCAGTGGCCATCCGCTTCACGCCGCATAATGCGTTCGGCGTGATGGATCATTATGTCGAGACCGGGAACGGCACGGAAATCCATGTCCCCTTGCGCATCATCGCCAATGGCCATGGGGCGGAAGTGATGCTGACGCTGTTCCGTCAGCCCGGCATGGATGATGAGATGTTCGCTCGCGACGCCAAATGGATCACCCGCGACCTGCGTGCGCTCAAGGCTTTTGCGACGGCGTGAAAGCCTTCTCGATCGCATCTATCACCCCGTGCGGCACGCGAAGCAGCGAGCCGTGGCGCGCGCCTGTTGGCAGTGCCAGCCGATCGCTGACATCTTGCCATGTCGCCATGTCGCGGGTCATCGCCGCGCCCCAGCGGCCTTCCTTGTAAATGTCGTAATAGCAGACCAGCGCATCGCCGATGCGCGCGGTCATCGGCCCTTCGACCCAGGCGGGGGAGAAAGGGGAGGACAGCGCGCCAAAGGGACCGGACGGACTGTGGGCGGGCGCGCTGCGCAACCATTTGCGCGGTGGCGACACCGTCTCATCCTTGACGATCAGTTGCAGGCTACCGTCCGGCGCGTGCGCAAAACTGCCGTCGATCACGCTGAAACCGGGATCATAAAGCGGTTGCGGCGGGGAAAAGGTCGTGAAGTCGCGCGTAGTGGTGGCCCAGAGGCGATGGTTGTACCCTGATTCCGACGTGCCTTCGGTTTCGCGGTAGCGGCCGGTGACCGTGCTGGACCAGAAGAGCAGCCAATGCCGCGCGCGCGGATCATAGACGGCTTCGGGTGCCCAGCAATTGCGCGTACCGGCTATGGTCGCCATGACCGGAATAGCCTGCTGCGGCGACCAGTGGACGAGGTCGCGACTGGTGGCATGGCCGATCGTCACACCCTCCCAGGCGGTGGTCCACAGCAGATGATAGAGGGCGCCGTCCCGAAACAGGAAGGGATCGCGCAACAGCCTTTTTTCGCCGACTTGCGGCACCAGCAGGCTGCGCCCGCCCGCCAACGGGCGAAAGGTGAAGCCATCGTCGCTGGTAGCCAGTTTCAGGCCATCCGCCTCGCCCTTCCCGGTCGTGAAATAGGCGAAGGCCAACGGATCGGCCCCGACCACTGGGCGCGTGGCGCAAGCAGTGAGCGCCAGCGCCCCAGCGCCCAGCGTGAAGTCGCGGCGGTTCACGGTCGATAATCCTGCGCCATCCGACCATAGAGATCGAGCAGGGGATTGGCGATATAGTCACCGCCAACGCCCATCGGTCCTGTCGGTTGGGGCTTAGGAACTGGCGCAGCGGTGGTAAGGCCGCCGGGGGCTTCGGCGCTGTTGATGCCTTGGCTCAGCAGGTCGGGTTTGGGGCCTTCGCCCGCATTCTCGCCATTGCGGTCGAATATTGCTTCCTGATGCCGGGTCGGTTCCCAGATGAACGTCCCCCAACCGCGCGTATCCGGCAGGGCGTGGACCAGATCGTTGATATAGCGCTTGCGACTGGAATATTCGGCGACCAGCAGCCCTTTGCCCGGATAGCGTTTGAGGAACTGGTCGAAGCTGTTGGCCCAGTCGCCCTGTCGCTGCTGCTGATAGGCGGAAAAGCCGATGACGTCGAAATCGACATTGCGTGCCACCAGCGCGTCGGTCCATTCGCGCACGATGCCCCAATGACGCCCCAGATGATTATGTAACTGGATGGTGATGGTCGGTTCGGCGCGGCGCGCCCCCGCTATGCCAGCGCGCAACAAGGCGGCGAAAGCATCGAAGCCCCCGACTTGGCCGACCTTGGCATGGTTGGCATCGGTAACAGGATTGCCGGTGGGGGTGGACAGCTTCACCCGGCCATGGGGCCATAATATACCAAAAGTGGTTTCGTTGCCGATCACCGCCATATCGACCGGCGCGCCACCCTCGCGCATCGCGACAAGCGTGTCATGCGTATGGGTATTGACAGCTTTGGCTAGGCCAGGAAGGTCATAGCCTGCCCAGGCAGCGGGCACGCCCTGATGCTCCGGGTCAGCCCAAGTGTCGCTATAATGGAAGCTCAGGACCAGATACAGGCCCGCCTCGCGGACGCGGCGGCCGAGTTTGACGGTCTGTTCCAGCCCGGCCCACGCCTTGTCTGGTTCCCGCTTCGAATAGCCTTTTGCCGGATCGACGAAGATGCGCAGGCGAATGGCGTTGAACCCCGCGTCCCGCAACAGGAGGATGGGGTCCTTCTGCTGATCCTTCACGAAATAGCGCGCGCCGGCGGCCTCATCTTCGGGAATCCAGCTGATGTCCGCGCCGATCAGGAAGGGACCGGGCCGTGCGCCGGTCTTTTTAGGCGCTGCCAATGCAGGCGTGGTCAGCAACGGCAGCGCGGCGAGGCCAAGCGTGGCGCGGCGGGTAAGAGCGGTCATGCGCGGATCTCCAACTGATATTCGGGGACGAGGCGAAGGGTGAGCAGGTCCGCGACCTGGTCCGCTTTGGGCAATTTCGCGCGGGCGCTATCGTCCAGGTAGATGGGCGCGTCGGCACGCAGCGGCAGGATGGTCAGTGTCCATGGTCGTCCCAACCGTTCGGCAAAGCGCTTAAGGCCGATGCGCCAGACGCGGCCGTCCCAAAAGGCATCGTCCAGCATATCCATACCGTCGAACAGGCGACCTATGTCGCCACGCCAATCGATTTCCAAAAAGGCGTCGCCCGCTGCCAGCGCATCCCTTGGCGGCGTGAAGGTAAAGGCGGCGGCCGCGCGATGCGCTTCGGGCAGGGGCTGCATCGCGGCGTTGGCGGGGCCGCCGATTACGATGGGCGGTGCCGTGCCGGGGGTGCGGCTCCGGGTAAAGGGAATTGCTCTGGATGCCGGGCCTTTCGCCGTTGCCGTGCCCGCTCGACCGGGCAGCATGCGATAGCGGAAGGCGGGATCGCCGCGCTGGCGCAGGGTCAGGCTGTCTGTTCCGAACATCGTGTCGGCCGGTGTCAGGACGAGGCGGCGCTGGCCCGACAGATCGCCAACCCACAGGCTGCGCGCGGACATCTGATCGAGCAGAAGCAACCGAACCTTGCGGCCATCGGCTCCGGTCACGGTCAGCAGCCGGTCCGGGGCAGGCGGGACATCGGCGATGACGTGCGGACCTTCTGTGCGCGATGGCGCGGACAGGCGTGTGCCCGAAGGGAAGGCGAGTTCGACGGACCCTGGCGCAGTGGCGATCAACACATGGATCGGGCCATCCGCATCGGCCAGTCGAGTGACGGGCTGGGCGGTGGCCCAGCTGAGCAACACGCCGTCCAAGTCCAGGCCGATCGGCCAGAAGAAATAGTCGCCTGTTGCAATCGTGACCGGCCGCGACGGCAGGACGACCGGGCCACTGGTCAGTTGGACAGTGAACTGCACGCCGCGATGGGCAGGGGTGGCATATTGGCGGACATGGTTGTTGACGAACAGGAAACCGCTCTCCCCCTGCGACCGGACCGACCAGCGCAGGGTGTGCAGGTCGTTTTTGTCGCTGGGTAGCCTGGCAGGGGCCTGAACGGCCATGGGTGCGAGCCGATCGCCATATTGCCCAAGGAAATAATGCAGCGGTCGCAGCGCGGCGTTGACCGGGTTCACCTCACCATATTGGCCGATCGGCGCCTGAAAATCATAGCCGATGATCGGACAGTCATTATAGCCGCCCGACCGCTGGGTCTCTTCCAGGGTGCGACCCTGCGCGAGCGGGTTTGCCCCGCCGTGGAACATATAATAGCCCAGCAGATTGACGCCCGACCCGACCTGGGTGGTGACGGCGGCAGCCACGTCCTTGGGGTCGAGCAGCGGTCGGCGGCGATACATGACTGGCACGCCGCCACCATATTCCGCGCCCAGGAATGGTGTATCTGCCATGTCGCTGTCGGCGTCGCCCCGGCGATTGCTCCGGGTCTGCGCGCCAAGGTCACCGCTCACCCGGCTATCGAAACGGAACAGGTAATTTTCCTTGGGCGGCAGCGCGGTGGTTTTGGCCGACCAGGGTTCGTCAGGATAGCCGCCATGGACGGGAACGACCTCGCCTTTGGGATAGAGCGTCTGGTCCCAGCCCGTGACCGTATATAGCGGCACGTCATAGCCGATCTTCTGCGCCATGGTTTTGAGCATCGCGATATGGGCGCGGCCCTGTCCCGGCCCATCGAGATTATATTCATTCTCGATCTGCATGCCGACGATCGGGCCGCCATCCTTCCAGAAAAGGCCCTTCACCTGGTGATGAAGACTGCGCCAGAAGCGTTCGACCTCCGCCAGATAAGCGGCATCATTGCTGCGTGGGTGCGTGCCTGCCACGATCCAGTCGGGGATGCCGCCAAAGCGCGCTTCGGCATGCCCCCAAGGTCCGGGCCGCAGGAAAAAGAGCAATCCCTCGGCGTCGCAAAGCTGGATGAAGCGACGAATGTCGCGGTCGCCGGTCCAGTCGATCTCGCCCGGGGACAGTTCGACATGGTTCCACAATATGTAACTGGCGACGATGGTGATGCCCGCCGCCTTCATCTTGCGCAGTTCCTCCGCCCAATAGCGCGCCGGGAAGCGGGTGAAATGAAATTCACCCATCACCGGCAGCCAAGGCTGGCCGTCGCGGATGAGGGTCAGGTTGGTGAGGCCGATCGTGCCATCGGGGCCGGTCCCCGTGCCCATGCGCAGATGGCCCGTTTTGAGCGGCGGGCCGGACTTTCCGGCACCGAGCGCCAGCGGCGATTGCGCGACGGCGGGCGCGGGGAGGGCGGCTCCCAGTGCAACGAGACCAGTGGCGGTAAGCGCCGCACGCCTGTCGATATCGGGCATCCATCCTCCATGATTTGGGTTGGGAGGGTTATCCCTCCTCTGTTCGATCGTCCGTTCGCCCTGAGCCTGTCGAAGGGCGTTGCTTCGCGCAGGTCAGGCGCCTCAG
>MIAK01000042.1:0-30674 GCA_001829085.1 Sphingomonadales bacterium RIFCSPLOWO2_12_FULL_63_15
AGACACCCAGTTCCTAATTCAGATCAGAGGCTTACGCCACTCCCGCCAACCCTTCAGGACACTTTTGGTGAATAAGGCGGGCTAGAGTGTCGGCATCAACCATGCCCCGCGCGACCAGCTCGCCGTCCATCAGGCGGTCGCGGACTTCCTTCCTTTTGCTGCGGAGAAGAGCGATTGCAAAACTGCTTGGGCTGCCCTTGCGCCGCCGGTCCCGGATGATCGGCGGCAATGCATCATGATAGGCCTTGCGTGCGACGGCGCGGTCACGGCCGCCCTCGACCATGTGCCAGCCTGGTATTGCAAGCGCCAGTTCGACAATGGGCTGGGAGATGAGCGGATTTATGAGCGGCATGTCGAAGGCGCGCAGATAGCCCTCAATGTGATTCTGGATGCGCAGCAGAAAAGCGACATGCCCTACCTTGCCTGCGCGCGCGCCATCCTGCTCTTCAAGCCACGGATGGGATAGGGGCCGGGACATTATGTCTTGCCGGGCCTCACGAGTCATGAATTGGAGATTATACTGCCACGCATAGGGGCGTTTTAGCTGTCGATATTGACACACGGCGTGGCACAAAACCGTCCATGCCGATATCTCCAATTTCCCGGCAATATCGTGCAATGTTCGCAAGGCGTCGGCACCAAGGCCACGTCCTCTTATGCAATCCAGCAGCGGGCGCAGCGAATTGCTGTTGTAAAAGACATTGTCGCCGCCACTGCCGGTGTAGATTGCGTCAACTCCCACCACCCCTGCCACACGCATCGCGGCGGCGTGAAAGGCGGTTTCATGGATCAGGCCAATCGGCTTGGGAAAATGCCTGGCGCTCGACACGGAAAGGTCGATGTCGGCCAAATCATAGTGCGCCTCGATCAGCGAAGCACCGACAGCGCTGGCCATAGCATGGGCATAGTCCCGTTCATTCCCAAGCCCATCCCCGGTGCTGATGGTGACACAGCTAAAGGGCCGTTTGCTCGTTCCCAAAGCTGAAGCGACAATTGAGGAATCAAGGCCACCCGACAGGGTCAAAAGCGCAGAGCCTGTCGTTGACGCCCATGATGCAACGCAATGATCTACAGTCCGCTTTAGGCGCTCCTCCATCGCCGCCGCGCCAGGCCGCTCTACCGGCGATATATGGTCCCAGGGTGACCAGAAGCTAGTTGCACTGCTCTGCCCCTCCGTAAGACGCTCATAGGTTCCCGGCAAAATTTCCCGAACAAGTTGGATCGCCGTCGTTGCAGCGGGCAAATCTTTCGCGGCGAGATAGCGCGGTATTTCATCCCACGCGATTGTCGGCTTCAAAAGACCGGCGGACACGAAGAGAGATACGTCGGACGCCGCTGCCCAGCCACCCGATACCGGGATAATATAGCCGGGCATCGCGCCGGAGGGATCCCGCATCATTGTGAAACCGCCGCCATCGGCAAGCAGGGCGACATATCCACCCCAAAAGCGGTCACGCAGCGAACCTATGGGATCAGATTGCGCCAAAGACTCGATCGCTAGCGCATCGTCTGGTGCTATTCTGCGGGCAGGCCCATATTTTTCAAACAGGGTGCCAAGGATATACCCCCCGCCACCCGGTATGGTCAGAACATCCTCGATCGACCGGGCAAGGATCGCGAGCCCTTGCTGCTGGATGGCGTGACGCAGGCCGGTCGCGCTCTGCGCTCGCTGGATCAGCCCGTCGAGCGCAACCTGCGCCGAACTCGAAAATATGAGAAACTGACGCAGCATCAGACGCAAAAAATTGGCTGGAAGGGTCGGATATTCTCAAGTCGGTCATTGAGGACGGTATCGCCGGACTGCACCCAGCAATGCGCAGAGAAAGGTTGGGCACTTACGCCCATCACCAATGTCGCGGCCATGCCAGATGCACGGACCATATCGACATAGGCGATCGAGCTTGAGAGGCAATGGCGATGCCGGGGGCGCAATGGCGCAGTCGCAGCAAATGCCTGGCTCAAAGCAATGAAATCCTCCACGCGGTTGGCGGTAGTGGCCAGACGGCGCGTCCCAAGTCGGTTGATAATCACCTCGAAACTGGACAGGCGCAGCCACACAATTGCACGAAGCTGGCAGAGGATGCATCGCATCGCATAGCGGACAAAGGGCGATGACGGTTTGAAACAGATATCCCTGGTTGCCCTTTCGATAGCAGCCGGACGGATTGGCGCGCAGGCGCCATCGCAGGGGATGAGAATGCGCGCGCGCTCCAGCTCCGCGAGTTCAGGCACGGGCTTTTCATCCTGCGAGAATTTTTGAAAGGCGCTGTCCCATTCCGGTTTGAGCGCGAAATAACGGTCGCCGGGCACATCGAAGAATATCGTGCGACCTTCGGACACGCAAAAATGAAGACCATTGCGAAGCCTGTAAGCCATGCTCGCACCTATTGCTGAGTGGCGAGAAGAAAGGCGCGCATCGCCAGGGATGCGCGCCTTTCCACGATCAGTCGTCGGCAATGCCCATTTGCCGGATTTCGGTGCCCAGACTGTCGGCGTTGCCGACGCCGGCACCCTTGGTCTCGACCGAGGCAGCGCCCAGATCGACGACCAGTTCGTCATGTTCGATGATGTTCGTCATGTTCATCTCCATCACAAAGCCGCACTATTTGCGGCGTCCATAATGGTAGGCGGCAGATGACATATATCCGATCTTATATGCTCCCATTCTGAGAGCTTATAAGCTTGATCCGTCAATCGACTCACAGTCGTTTAGTCTTCGGCTTGTTAAGCCGTTCATTTAGCGCTGTTGCTAAATCCTCACTCCTCTGGTGGCAGCCAATGAAATCTCATCAGCGTGTAACAGACGTCGACGGTGATATTGCCACATCGCGATACGCGTCGCATTTCTGTTGCCCGAACGGGTGACATTCCAGAGCGTCGCGAGTTCTTCACCCTGCCGTCCGATCCCCCCCTCATGGAGCCGCAGGACGGCGAGTCGCTCTCCGGCCTGGATGATGGCGTCGAGATGCTCGCCATTGGGTGAACAGCCTGCCAGCAAGGAGAAGAACTCGGCCGCAGCGGCCGCGATGGCTGCGCCATCTGCTCTTTTGGTAACAAGGGCGACGGGCGGAGCACCAATTTCATCGAAACGGATCATCACCTTCACGATCAGGCGCACAATGTCGGCATGCCAACTATAGAGATGAAAGGCGCTGCGCCGGCTTATGGTCGGAAGCGCGAAGCCGCCACCGCCCTGCATGTCGACAAGTCTCTCGCCGACCAGGCGGTTCAAGGCATCGCGGACCGGAGAAATACTGGTCCCGAACCTGTCGGCAAGGGTGTGGGCGACCAATGGCAGGCCCGGTTGAAACTTGCCTGCCATGATCAGTTGCTTGATCTCACGGTGAACCCGGGCGGCCGTATAGGCGTCAGGTGCCATGGCGCACCTATGCTGCAGAGCCTGAGTCTACCGGGCCATTTTGCCCACCACCCGTCGGGCGGAGAAAGGTCCTCAAGCTCAGGCCAGATATGAATTCTATGCAGCGGGCTTCGAGTTCATACATGTCATCGAGGAAAAAATGGCGTGGAAAGTGCATATGATGCTCCAGAAACAGCATGGGAATGAGGAGATGCGCCGCCGAAAGGCCAAGGGCGTGCGTGCAGGCGACATGATCGTCGAAACGGGACTTCGGGTTGCCCGCTTCGATTTCGCGCAGCCAGCGCACGCCGATCCCGACATCGGCGGCAAGTTGCTGTTGGGTTATACGATGGCGCCTGCGCCGTTCTTCAATGCGGCGACCAGAGATCGACTTGACCTCGGCCAGTATCGACGCCCCCTCTTCAAAGGCGCCACCTTGAGATGAGATCATCAGGTCCTCCCTGATCGCGTCTCAAAGCGTCCATGCACGTTCCAACGACCGCAGATTCGCGTGGATGACGCAATGCGTCAAATATATTCGTTTCCATTTTGAGACTATCGATTTCCCCCTTAGCGCCGTTGCGCTCGGGATAGGCAGACATGGCGTTCCAGTGCCGCAATTGTCCTGATCGGATCAGATCTCTCGCTGTCGGTCGACCCTGCTATTTTTTTGCGATGCCCGCCTGCACGCGCTGCCACGCCTTTGCCAGCTCATAATCTTCACAGCTTTCCATCAGCATGATCGCCAGATTGTGCAATGCTCCGACAGAGGGACGGACGCCGATCAAATCCGATTCCGCGAGCCGATTGAGGATGGATCCCGTCGCGCCATTGAGCGCAGCGGTTGCACCGACAAAATGCTCGCATTTGCCTGCCAGGCGCTTGAGCGATGGCATTGCCAGCTCTGCTACGAGCGCGTCGGTTTCGACCTTTTCCATGAGCATCACAGCAACGCCCAGGGTTGCGCCATAGGGAATGAAGCTCCTGGCGATCTGGGCGAGACGGTGGTGCTGGGCAAGGAACTGGTCTGTCCCCTCTTCCGACAAGCGCAGCCGGTACGTCCGCGAACGATGCCCTGTCATGCCTCAAGCCCTTTGCGATTCGGGTGGATGTTCCTCGATTCAGCACTGGGCACACGGATATTCTCGGTCACCGCCGACAGACTGGATCTTAAGGCTGGTGAAACAGCACGGGTCATCATTGTGCGTCGGGGAGAGGGGCTGTGAGCGAGAAAGTTCCGCCACGCAGCCGCAGCCGCGCGGCCCCATTCAAACCGCAGGCCAGCGAAGTCGACAAGCCTTACGAAACAGACGCCTCCCAGATCGCACCCCCCGAACCTGGCCCGACTATCTCTCGCGGTCCCGCCCTGCTCGACCTCAAGATCCATTGGGCCGCCATGTCAGCGAGCCAGAAGCTGCGGGCCAAACAGGCAGGCCTTGCCGCCACTGTCGCGGTGCTCGGCTATGGCCTATACACCGCTTCTGGCAGTTCATCGGCTGATCAGCCGGTCATCCCTGCTGCCTCCAAGCTTGATATGGGCGCAGGCCTTCGCGGTGACAGCCTCGAAACCAAGCTGCGCGGCGATGTCCGCAAGATTCTCGACGGCCAGACATTGCTTGGCGATCGCATCACCGCGATTGAAGAGGGCAAGGTCATCCCCGGCAGCAAGCCACCGGGCTCTTTGTCGGACGGCGAAGACCTTCCCTCCGCCTTGCCAGGCAGCGCGCCCGCTTTTCCAGACCCTCCGGGCAATGCAGAACTGGACAGCGCGCTGGGCGATATTCCGCCCCCTGCCCCACCAATCGCACCGCCGGCGCCTCCAGCGCCACCGGTGGAAAAGACCATCGGCGCGATCGGCGCGGCGACCGCCACGCTTTCGGCCGTAACGGGAAAGGAGGGAACGCCGTCGGCATCGCGAAAAAAGACCCGGACGATCTATTTGCCGCCTGGTTTCATGAAGGCGCGACTGCTCACCGGGATCGACGCGCTGGCGAGCAGGGACGCGACATCCAATCCGGAGCCCCTGATCGCCCGCGTCCAGGCCCCCGCCGTCCTGCCCAATGATGTCAAAGCCAATCTGGCCGGCTGTTTTGTCATCGGCAATGCGACGGGCAGCCTCGCCAAAGAGCGGGTCGAGGTCCAGCTGGTCTCTCTGTCCTGCGTCGATTTCGACGAACATTCGGTGGTCGACATGCCCGTCAAAGGCTTTTTCGTCGATACCGATGGCAAGAAGGGTCTGTCAGGCAAAGTCGTGACACGCGCCGGCGCTGCGCTGGCACGCACCTTCATCGCCGGCACCGTCAGCGGCTTTGCCAGTTCAGTCGAGACCAGCTTTGGCGATCTCTCGACCTCAGCCCTCGGATCGGTGCGATCGCTCGATGCGGGCGATGCCGCCAAAAGCGGGCTGGCAGGCGGCCTCTCCAAATCCTCCGACAAGCTCACCGACTTCTATCTCGATCTCGCCCGCCAGGCCGGACCCATCGTCGAGGTCGGCGCAGCCAAAGATGTGGTGGTCGTCATCCAGGAGGGCGTGACCCTAGAAATCAAACCCACAGCGGGGAGCAAATTCTGATGTCGATCCTGAACGAAAATAATGGGAACACGCCGCCATTGCCTCGTGCGTCGGGCTGCCCCGGACGCCGCATCCTCCTGACGGGCGCAGTGTTGCTGCTGCCCGCCTGCACCACTGTCGGATCGCTGATGTCGCCCTATAGCGAAAAGTTCAGCTGCAAGAATAGCGACCATGGCCAGTGCATCCACCCGGACAAAGCCTATGCCGACGCGATCGCCGATATGCCGTCGCGCTCCGACCCGGTGGTGACCAACGACAAGGCGATGCTGCGTGACAAGGCCAATAGTCCTGCCAACAGCGGTGCGAGCAAGCGCAAAAACAGCGGTGCTGCTCCCTTCAACCGCTATCGCGACAGCGTGTATCGAGAGCTCCAGGGTCTGGTCGAAGCGCCGATTACGCCGATGCTCCGGCCAGGGCGCACGGTCCGCACGCTGATCCTGCCCTATGCCGACCGCGAGCGGCCCGACCGGCTCTACATGCCGCGCTATGTTTATGCCATTCTCGAGCGACCCCAATGGGTGGTCGGCGATTATCTCGTCAATCCCGTCCAACCTGCAGCGCGCGTCCCCATACTCGAACAGATACGCGAGCGGCCGTCAGGTGATCGCGCCAGCCAAGGCGAAGCGGCCGACGTGCCTGCTTTGCCTGTGGAGGCAAAGCCTTGAGCCCGCTTGGCGCGCGCCATGGCGGCGGCCTGACAATCTCGGCGTTGCACCGCGCGGTTGCGCGCGACGCCTATTCCGATTTCCTGCCGATGGTCGCCTGGGACGCGCAGGAAGAGGCGTTCCTGTGCATCGATGATGGCTGGGGCCACGCCTGGGAACTTGTGCCATCGGCCTATATGTTTGCCCATGTCCATCAGGCGCTTTTGGGTTTGCTCAACGTCCATTTTCCCGATGGCACGGTTCTTCAGCTCCACGGCTTTGCCGATCCGCTGATCGATGACGCGCTTGACGCTTTCCTGGATCTGAAGACCCGGCCCGATCCGCTGATCCAGGCCTCGGCGCAGCGCACCGCCGACTATATGCGCGCCGGTACCCAGGGGTTGGACGCGCTGCACGGCATTCCCGTCCGCAATTTTCGGCTATTTCTCTCGATCAAGACGCGGGTGAAACTGGGCTCGGATCTGCGACGGCAGGTCGAAGAGCAGCTGTCCAAGCTTGGCATCCGCAGGTTGCCGCCAGAAGAACTGGTGCGCTTCTATCGCAGGATATTCAACGGTCTCTTCGCGACTGCACCTGGCATATTTGCCGATGGCAGCAATGGTCATCCCGCTCCCCCTATCCGCAAGCAGATCATCGATGCCGGACCCGATCTGCTGTTCGACGGGTCGGAGGTCTTTCTGGGGCGCCAGGTCGCGCGCTGCCTGACGCCGCGGGCCCCCGCGCGACGTATCACCGCAGAGCGCGCCAACCGGCTGCTGGGGGGCATGCGCGGCGCTGCCGAAGATAGCGATCAGATTGGTGGTCCCTTCCTCATCACGCTCAACATCCTCTTTGATCATAGCCAGTTTGAAATTCACAAACGCGCCCAGATTTTGTCTGCACAAAAGGCCGCAGGCAGTTTCGCGGTCGAGGTCGGCAAGCAGATCGAGGAAATTGGCTGGGTGCTGGACGAAGCAGGTAATAGTCGCTTCCTCTCGGTCATCCCGATGGTCTGGGTGTTTGGTCGCGACAGCGCCCAGGCGCGCGAAATGGCGGCACGCGCCAAGCGCCTGTGGGAGAGCGAACCGCTTCCCTGGATGATGCAGGAGGAGAGCTATCTCAATCCGGTCCTGCTGCCGATGAGCCTGCCCTTTGGGCTTTATCCGGAGAAACGCATGATGCGCCTGCTGGAACGCGACTTTCGCATGCCGGTCAAAGCCGCGGTGCTCCTGGCCCCGGTGCAGAGTGACTTTCGTGGCGGCGGCCGCCCGGCGCTGCTTTATACCGGGCGCAAGGGCCAGCTCATCACGCTCGATCTGTTCGATCCGCGCATCAACAATTATAATTTCATTGTTTCGGCCGAGAGTGGCGCAGGCAAGAGTTTCCTCCTCAATAACCTGTGCCAACAATATTATGCGCAAGGCGCGCTGATCCGCATCATCGATATTGGCGGGAGCTATCGCAAACTCTGCACGCTCTGCTCAGGGCGCTATATCGACATTGGCGAGGAGCGCCTGGTTCTCAATCCCTTCGACATGGGGTTTGCGCTCGATGGCGACGACCGCCAGTCGGCCATTTCCATGGCGGTCGCCATCGTCGCAGAAATGGCCAATGCCGCTACCCGCAAGGGCGTCTCGACCTCGGAATGGAATCTGCTCAAATCCGCGGTCCAGTGGACGATTGATGAAGGCCATGCCGAGGAAGGCATTGATGCGGTCCGCGCATGGCTTGGCGCCTATCCGCAATTTGCGACTTCCGATCTCGACCGGGTCGATCATCTGGTTCCCGTCGCGCGCGAACTTGCCTTCAATCTGCGCGATTTTGGCAGCGAAGGCGCGTACGGCCATTTTTTCAACGGGCCGTCCACCTGCGACATCAGCCACGACGAATTTGTCGTGCTGGAGCTCGAACGGCTCAAATCCATGCCGGACCTGTTCAACGTCATCGTCATGGTGGTGGTGAATGCAGTCACGCAGGAGCTGTATCTTTCGGCACGCGACCGGCCCCGCTTTGTCCTGTGCGATGAAGCCGCCCAGTTCATGACGCGGAGCGAAGGCCAGGATCTCTCCCGGCTCGCCGAAGCGTTCGGCCAGGGCTACAGGCGGGCGCGCAAATATCAGGGCAGTTTCGGAGTGGTGCTCCAGTCGCTCAATGACCTGCTGCTCTTTGGTGGCACGGGCCAAGTGATCCTGGAAAATGCCGCCACCCGTTTCCTGCTGCAGGGATCGACCTATGCCCAGGCGGTAGAGAATAAGATACTCGATTATTCCGAGTTCGTGCTCGATCTGTTGAAGTCGGTCCGCAACAACAAGCCCCATTATAGCGAGGTCTTCATCGACTCCCCGCTGGGCCTTGGCGTGGCCCGCCTCGTGGTCGATCCCTTCTCCTACTGGATCAATACGTCAGCCCCCAATGAGGTGGCCGCATTCGACGCATTGATCCGGGCGGGGCGCAGTCCGTTGGAAGCCGTGTGCGAACTGGCAGGCGTCGATCCGGCGCAGATATTGCCTTCCCGATCCGGCGAGGAGATTGTCTGATGCGCCGGACAGCCCCCCATCCAGACCAATTGCCGCTCGGATTTGGCAAGGATGCCGAGATCGAGCGCATGATCGAGGCGCGGGTTGCGATCCGCGCCGAGGCTGAGGCGGTACGCTGGCGGTTCCGGCTGATGATCGTGGAAACCGTGCTTCTCACCACGATGGTGATCGTCACCGGGCTGGTTCTCCACCAGCCCACCGCGATCATTGCGCGCGGCGCGCTTTTGATTGGTGCGACGTGCCTGAGTACGGGCATCCTGCTCATTTTGCTGACCGGCTTAATGGGCAAGCTTTTGTCCAGGACCCGCCAATGGCGGTCACGGCGCAGCGATGCGATCCTGCCATGGCGGCGGCCATGAACGGGATATTCTCGCCCCGGCCCTGCCAGACCGCGATCCGGTTGATGATCGGCGCGCATTTGCTGCTCATCATTGAGGCAGGGCTCCTCGCTTGGTCGACAAGCATCATCGATATGCCGCTCCGGCTTATCTTGGGCGGCACCGCGATGCTTGCCCTGTTCGCTCTTGCAAGCGCTGTTCATGGTGGAAGCGGCGGTGATGGAGAGGTCTGGCGACCCCGGCGCGGCCACGCCACCGCCGCCATGCGGGAGGCAGGGCGATGAAGCGCATGCTGTCGGATTTCGCTGGCCGAGCGCGCTGCCGGGCGGCCATCATGCTAATCGCAACGGCTTTCCCTGCCGCGGCACTGGCCAATAGCGCTACGATCGGACGGACCTGGCCGATCGCCGAGCCCGATGCGCTGGCTGAAATCGAAGCCCAGGCCGCGCGCCAGCCTGCCAATATGGCAGCCAGCTTCGGGCCGCGTTCCGGTTGGTCGGCGATGCAGTCCGCCCCTCTGGCCACGGTTATACAGGATCGCACGCGCTACGTCGTGCCCTTCTACACCCTCGATCAGGAGATCCGCCTTCCCGATGGCAGATTACTTTACCCCAAAGGGTTCACCTTCAACCCGCTGACCTATGTGTCGTTGCCCCAAAGGCTGGTGATCGTCACCCCGCGCGACCTTCCATGGGCGCTCGATCATGCCGCGCTGACCGATTTCATCCTGCTGGCGTCCGGTATTGCTGGCGACGCGGACGCTATTACGCTGGGGGAGCGGCATGGCCGCGCGCTGTTCATCCTGGAGGATAGGGTGAAAGAGCGGCTCGGCCTGACCCACGCGCCGGTCATTGTGCGCCAGATGGGGCAGCGCCTTGAGTTGCAGGAAGTGCGGGTTGGTACTCGTGCTGGCGCAAAGGCAAGCCGATGATCCGCGCCTGCACCCTTTTGCGTTCGGCCGCGATTGGCATGGCGATCGCCCTGCTTTCGCCAGCGACACCGGCCCTCGCCTCCAAATGCGAGGCAGGCACGATCTTCAATCCCGTAACCAAGGTCCGCTGGAACTGCATCTTCCCGATCACCATCGGCGGCGTCCGGGTCGGCAGTTTTGACAAGCTCGACAAAGCACTCGATGCCCAGTCGGCCTCAAAACCCTTATGCGCCTGCCGAAAGGGGGCCAGCTTCTGGTTAGGGGTGAAGGTCAGCTTCTGGTCTCCCAATCGCATGGTCGATGTCGTGACAGAACCAGGCTGCATGATGGCGCTGGGTGCCGATCTCATGCCGACCGGCGGCAAGCTCCAAGGCAGCCAGTCCTCAATCGCCGACGGCACCAATAGTCGCACGATGTTCGCGCAGATGCACTATTATATCGCGCCGGTCTGGAAGATGCTCGACATGTTCACAGACCTGCCTTGCATCGAAGATGAAGGGTTCGATGTCGCGATGATTACCGAGGTCCTGCCAACCTGGCAGTCAGGCACACTTAGCGCGATCATTCAACCTGAAGGGATCCTCTTTGGCAACCCCGCAGCGGGCCTTGCCTGCATGGCCGACAGCGCCGCGGCGGCAGCGGGCAAGGTCATCGATCCGCTTTTCTGGTGCATGGGCAGCTGGGGCGCGACCTATCCGATCGCAGGCGACATCCATTTCGATGACAGCGTCGAGGCCTGGGCGGGATTGGCCGCGCGCGGTACCTTCATGATGGGGCGGCTTGGCGCGCTGACCATTTCGTCGCCTGATGGCTGTTCGTTCAAACCGCAGCCGATCTGGACCAAGAGTCGCTACAAGCTGCAGCTTATGGAGCCGGTCAAAGGCGGCAAATGCGTCAATATCGGGCGTCCCGGCGCGCTCTGGTCGAGCGCCAAACATGCGCCGGGCAAAGACAATGCCCAATTCATGCTGTTTGAGAAGGTCATCTGCTGCGCCGGAATCTCGACCCCATGAGCAGCATTCCTTTCCCCTCCCTCGCACCGGTGCGGGCTTGTTCCGCGCCTGCCCGCCACAGCCGTGGTTGCGGTCCCGCACGGTGCGAGGACGGAGCGATGGCGTCGTCTCCCGACGGTGTCGCTCCACCTTTGGTCAGCACGGCCGCAAAACCCCATGCGATAACGGACAATGCCCCTCTCCGTCCTGTCGTCGCAGCGACCGTGCTGACCACCCACCTTATTTGGGCCTGCTTAAAGGTGTGCCCATGAAGCGGGGCCTGATCCTCGCTGGCGGTTGTGCTCTAGCCTGCCTTACCAGCAATGTTCTGGCGCAGACGATGGAGGAGCGGGCACGCACCGCCGCGCAAGCCTCCCGCAACAAGAGCAGCGACAGCGATGCGTTGCAGAGCCACTTTCTGACCCCAGGCCTTGGTGGACAGCCGATCGCAACCATCGACAATAGCCAGCAGTTCACGCCCAGCCTTGCCTGTCAGAAATCGGCCACGGCGCTGGAAATATTGGCCCAACCTGGGCCCGGTGGCGATATCACGAGCCTGCGCCTGACGCGCGACAAGAATCTGGACGGCACGTTCGACGAGATGCTCAATGTGCCCATGCCGATTTCAGGCATCTGCGCCAATGGCGTCATTGCCTGCAATCAGGCAAGCTGGGACCAGTGTCGCAATTTCCAGTGGACCGTCGGCGGCGCTGGCGAGGTCAGGCTGGCCCAGGTCGAGCTCACCGCACTGGCAGGCTGCTATTGCGTCAACAATAGCTGCGGCGACAATCTGGTCTGGGGCAATATGGCTTCAGTCCTGAAAGATCTGGGCGGCGGGGTGGTAGGCGCGCTCACCACCGCCGATCCGCGCATAGGCATCGCCCAGGCACAAATCGACGGCCCGGTCATCCGATATACCGGCGCGCAGATGACCGCATGCACCGCCAATCCGTCGGTCACCGCCACCACCTATCGGAGCGATCCTGCCGCGATACAGGGCGACGCCTATAATACAGCAAAAGCCAGCAGCCTGTTTCAGGCGCTTGCCGGTTCCGCGATCGGCAGCGGCAAGGCCCAGGAAATCCGCGCCTGCACGATCACCCGCGACATTGCGGTCAAGTCCTGGGACTATGACGACATTATGGGCGTTGGCGGCTCGATTGCGTCGGTCACCAGTTGCGGCGCGGGGTGCCGCCGCTACCAGATCCGGGGACCGGGCAATTGTGGCAATAGTCCGCCCATCCATAGCGCCACCTTCGACCCCACCGCGCCTGACCGGATCCTGTCGGCGCGCATCGTCGAGATGGGCGCGGACGACTGGGTACAGGCGCGGGTCAATGGCCAGATTATCGGTTCCGCCGGTAAGCGACCCTGGCCGGGCGAGGCGCTGCCGTCAGGCGACTGTCGGATCAGCGACGATCCCTGGGTTGAGCATACCACCATCGATGTGACCGCTCAGCTTAAGGCAGGGGCCATGATCGTGGGAGCCCGCGTGCGCGGCGGCGGCGAGGGCAATTGGGGCTATGTCACGCTCGAAGTCCAGGTCGATACTGCCTGCGAGATCAGCGAACAGCTGATGGATCTGTGCTCAGGCTACGCCGCCGATCCGGCCTGTCATCTCGACAGCGAGACGGTCGATGGGGTCACGACATTCCGCAATGGCGTCCATACCGGCCTGAAGCCCCTGCCCTCCACCAGGCTATTCGGCACCGGGGACTGTTCTGTCCAATATACACGCGACTTCTTCGAACGCAGTCGGCGGTATGCCTGCACGATCGATTTAGGCAGCGCCCCGCAGCCCGATCTCACCCGTGGCGCCTATATCATCGACCATTCCACGAAGACCCTGCTCGCCGATCGCACGATTACCGATGATGGGACGGTCGCCACATCGACCCGGCCCTTCACCATGCCCGACCGGGGATCGGTCGCTACGTGCGAACCCATCTGCAAGACCCGCGCGCCCAAAGCCAATAGCGATGTCGCAGTCGATGGGATCGTGGGCGCCAGACAGAATGATCCGGCCGGGTGGGACATCTTTTTTCACAGTTGCACAACTAACAACGCCTGTCCGCTGGGCGAAGGCGAAGAACTGATCTCGGCCTGTGGCTGCCTCGATGATTTTCCCGAGGCCGTCGTCATGATGCAGACGGTTCGTCTGTCTGGTGCCGACCTTGTCTGCAGCGCGGAGGCCCGGTGATGCGCTTAACTCGTCATGCCGGGCTCGCTATCGCCGCATGGGTGATGACCGCCAGCCTGTTTGCTGCTCCGTCCGGCGCGACTGCCCAACAGATTTGCGCGGCCGACCTCAATGGCAATGGCGATGCCGCCGATCCCGGTGAAACCGCAATATGCGACGAAACGACGGGTAGTGGCGCGCTATGCCCCATTCAGCAGGCAAGCTGTGTCGAGGATGCTGGCGGCACTTACAGCTGTCCGCTGGGAAGCCAATATGCCTGCCTCACGCCGGTCGATGGCGGAACGCCCGGCTGTTCGCCCCATTCCTGCACGCCCGTTGTCGGCGGAGCGGTGGTGGTTGAGGAGCCGCTGGTCGATGATCCTGGCGCGTCAAATGACGGTGTTGTCGATGCCGACGGCAATTGCCTGGGCATGATCGAGATATTTTCGGGCCGTGCTGTGCGCTGCCGTCCCGCCGGCCTCAACACCAGCTTTTCCAATTGCTGCAAGGATCAGGGTAAGATCGTCAAGGACGGCATGGGATCGTCCCTCTCTTCGATCGGCACCAAGATCGCCGTCGCCAAAGGCGTCTGGACCGGCATGAAAGCGGCCTATACCGCGTTCAAGGCAGGGGCGTCAGCCAGTCAGGCGGCCAGCGCCGGGGCCAATGCAATCATCATCGGCATTGATCCCACCTCGATCGCGATCAGCCTTGCCATCAATGTCATGATGGATTTCCTGCTCTCGGGCTGTGACCAACAGGATATGGAAGTGGGCATGCTAAGGGGCTCAGGCATGTGCCATGAGGTCGGCACCTATTGCGCATCCAGCATCCTTGGCGTCTGCGTACAGAAGGCCAAAGGGCATTGCTGCTTCAACAGCAAGCTTGGCCGGATCATTCAGGAACAGGGCCGACCTCAGCTTAAAAGCTTTAATGCTCTGGGCTGGGGAACCGCAAAACAACCCTATTGCCGGGGCTTTACCCCCCAGGAATTTCAGGCGCTCGATTTCTCGCGGATGGATCTGTCGGACTATTATGCCGACATCGAGGCGCGCGCACAGAGCGATATTCAGATCGATATGGAGGACAGGATCGATGCGTATCTGCAGACGGTCAATCCCTGAACGCGCCTGGAGCGCGGCGGGACTGATGCTGATCGCTATGCCCGCTATGGGGCAGGATAAACCATTCACGCCAAACGCGCGCGACCAGGCGCAAGCGCAAGGCGCTGTTGCCATGGACCGGCTGAAGGAGAGTATCGCCAGACGCAAGCCCGATACCACCGCCGGGCCGACACAACTTCCCGCACTTCCCGATGAACAGCGGCGGCGGGCATTTGAGGGGTTACGAAAACATGGCGCATCGCAGGTCATGGATGCACGGGCGCGCGCGGCTCTCGACAAAGGCAAGGCAGGCTTAGCTGCCGAACGCGAAATTGCCGCAAAACGCCTGGCACAGGCTTTGGGCCTCGAAGCGCTGGACATGCAGGCGGTAGCAGCTGTCATAGCGCCGCCCGCACAATCAGGCAGGGCTCCGCTGCTCTTTGCCTCATCCTCCATGCCTGTTGCGATCTTACGTACCTATGCTGCCCAGCTTGAGCGCGTCGGCGGTGTGATCGCCTTTCGCGGCATGCCCGGCGGACTGTCGCAGGTCGCGCCGATGGCAAAGCTGAGCGCCCAAATTCTGCGGATCGACCCGGGTTGCGAAGGCCCGGCCTGCGCGATGCGCAATGTGCAGATCATCGTCGATCCGTTGGTGTTCCGCCAGCACGGGATCGTACGCGTACCCGCGCTGGGTCTCATCCCTGCCGATCCGACCCAGCCCTATTGTGAACGCGAGGAGAGCAGCCCGCAAAGCCAGCACATCATCTATGGCGATGCGGCACTGTCGGGATTGCTGGAAGAATATGCCCGTCTGGGCGGAGCCAGGGAGGTCGCCGATGTTCAGGCTCGCCTGGAACACCGCTAGAGGTATCGCGCCACGGCTGCGCGCGCTGCCAAACGAGGCCGCGCTAGCGCTGGGAGCAGCCCAAGCTGATCAATCCGTCCGATCCCGCCGACTTGCCAGAGCCTGCGCGATCATCCTACCGATCGCGGCCGTCACCGCATGGGCGCTGCCGCAACTGACGCTCATCATGTCGCCTTCGATCGACGCCTGGGTCGTGCGCAAAGCGCCGGGGCCTATCCACCGCGGCGATCTGGTCTCGTTCAAACTCGTCCATCCGCTGGCCGGACCCGCGCCAGTCGATGTCACCAAATATGCGCTCTGTTTTCCCGGTGACCGGATAGAAATCGTCGAGACGCCTTCAATGACGCCGGGTGCTTGGGATGGCCGTTATTATTGCAATGGACATCTGCTCGGCATCAGCAAGGCGGTGGGGCATAATGGTCAGCGGCTTAGCCACTGGACACCGGAAGCGCAGCGCATTGCTGCGGGGCATATCTATGTCGGTTCAGCCCATGCGAGCGGGTTCGACAGCCGTTATTATGGTCCGGTAGCCATCTCGCGCCTTATCCGGATGGAGAAGCTGCTATGATGCGCCCTGTCACGGCCGCCCTGTGGGCCGTCCTTTTGCTCCCCCAACCTGTATATGCACAGCGCTCCACCAGCACGTCGAAGCCTGCAACAGCAACGCCATCCATCCCGGCCTTGAAGCAGGGCTATTGGTGGTATGCGCCAGCGCCAAAAGCAAGCGACGACAAGGTCGAACCCGACGTCTTGAATAAACCCGTCATCCCGCCGATGACAGAACTGGCGCGCTGGACCCCGCCCAAAATACGCGAACTGATCGAGGAACAGCGCGACTATGCCGCAACCGTGCTGAGCGTCGAAGCCGTGTCCGATTTCTGGCGCTTGCAGGATTTTGCCCGGCGCAAGGCGCGCGCCTTCGCCGGCGTCACCCAGATCGCCATGCTCCAGCATCCTGAACTGAACGCCAAATCCGCCAATCCGATGGTGAGCGATGCGCGCGACCAGATGTTGGCGCAAAAGGATAGTGTGCGCCGCGCCTATCTGCGCGCGCAGGCCCGGGACTTTGCCCTCGTCATGTTCTCGCGCGCCAGTTGTGGCTATTGCCGGGTGCAATGGCCCGTGGTTCAGCGGTTCCAGGACGAGATGGGCTGGCAGGTAACGCTCCAGGAACTCGACCGGCGGCCAGAGATTGCCCAGCGCTATGGGGTCGAGGTAACGCCGACCACAATGGTCATCCGGCGCGGCAGCGCGCAGCGCATGGTGATCGCCACCGGGGTCGAAGCCTATCCCAATCTCACCCAGACCGCCTATCAGGCCGTACGCCTGCTGTCGGGCGATATTCGGCCAGAGCAGTTTCTCACCGGTGCAGGTGAAGAGGACGGCTTTTTCGATGCGCTTGCCAATGGGCCAGTTTCGACGAGCAGCGTCGAGGGACAAGTTTTGGCGACCGGTGGGATGCTTGAGCCATGAAGTGGCGGCGCGTCCCGTTCATCCTGGCGGCGATCATCGCGCCATGGACAGCGGCGCAAGCCCGTTCGCCTTCGCGCGACGACGCCATGCGCGCGGCCATCCATCCAGTTGCTACCAGCGCCGCCATGCAGACATGGCTGGCACGGGTGCCGGTGACGCGGGATTTCCCCGCCGATTTTGCAGCAACGCTGGGACAACAAGCCCCACTTTACATCATCGAGATGACCACCACCCCAGCCTGTCTCCCCTGCGACGATCTATGGGCCAAGCTTGGCCGCTTCTCACACACCTATCGTTGGCAGGTCCGTACCATCAGCGGCCAGGAAGCCCTGCTGCGATCGGGTCGCCTTGGGCTTCCATGGGTCGGCCACCCGGTCGCCTGGGTCCGACCGCTCAGCGACCCCAATCGCATCATCCCGATAGCGATCGGCACCGACCAGCCGCAAAATCTCGCGCGCAACGCCTATCTCGCCGCCAAAATGCTGACCGGCGTTCGCCCCGCCGTGGGCCTGCGCGCCATGGCGAAATTTACAGGAATCGTAGGCGCTCCACCAGCACAGTCGGGGTCATCGCGTTGAGGGGCTCCAACCATATTTATCTCAATCTCGCGAAGGCGTGCCGCTGGCGGGCGGACGCCTCCTTGTCTGCTCATTCTCAAGGAAGCCCGCCATGCCCGCATTCCCCCAACGCCTCTCGCTGACGGCCTGCGCCCTTCTCGCCACCTGCGGCGCGACCACTCCTGCCTATGCCCAGGGCTGGGCGGAAAGCTGGTTCGACAATGTGACCTACACCGCGCCCGGTTCGTTTGAGGACCAGACGCGCGGCTATGTGACCGCTGGCGGCATGTCCGGGCGCGTCGATGTCCATGACGATTATCTTATGTCGCTGACCCTGCCCAAGGTGAAGGCAGGCTGTGGCGGCATCGACATGTTCCTGGGCGGCATGTCCTTCCTTGACCCGGACTATCTGGTGCAGAAGCTGGAAAGCATTCTCCAGGCCGCGCCCGCCGTCGCGTTTCAATATCTGCTCGAAACGCTCGACGAAAAAATGGGTAATATCATCTCGAAGATGGAGGCTGCGACCAATTTCCTCAATTCCATCCAGGTCAATGACTGCCGCCTCGCCAATCGCATGGTCCAGATCGCCAAAGGCGATGACAATATGTCGGGCATCATCGAGGAAATGACCGGCTATAAATCGGTGAAACAGGGCTTTGCCAAAAGCTATCAGCAAAGCCGCGAGAAGATCCAGGCAAACCAGAATAATCCGACCGAAGATTTGAAGGACGCGCTGGCCAATTGTCCGGCCGAGGTAACCGACATCTTTCGTACCGGTTCGCTGCTGTCGCATGCAGCCACGCGCGTGGGTGCAGGCGACTGGGCAGGCGTCATGCGCGCGCGGGTCGGCGACGTCTATATGCGCTGGGACGCGTCCGACAAGGTGCCGATCTTCTCGGCCATCCCAGCCTGCCCGCATCAGGACAGCCAGAGTTCGCAGGATTTTCTGGCCGGCAAAGTCCAGAGCCGGGCGCTCGCCATACCGCCCACCGCCACAGACTGCGCCGCAGACGGCGGCAAGGGCGCGCTCGAACTGGCGCAGGCGCGGATGAACTCAATTGCCACGAAAATCCGCACACGCGCCGCGCTGTCCGCCGAGGAACGACAATTTGTCGCCAATGTGCGCACCTTGCCGGTCTATCGCCTGCTCGAATGGGGGGTGCGCCAGGGCGTGTCCGACAGCGTAATTGCCGACACGGACGAACTTGTTGCGCTGACGCTTGCATATCAGATGCTCAACGATCTCACCCGCTCGATCGACTTCGCGGTGTCAAATGCCGAGCGGGGGGCGAACGTGGCAGGCGCAGCCGATGGCACGAATGCCAATATCTGCCAGACCCGCATCCTCACCAAGGGCATGGAGCAGCTGCGCGACCTGCGCGACGAAGTGCTGCGCCAGCGCGCGCAGATGCGGCAAAGCTATATGGCAGCGCTCGCACAGGCCAATCTCTCGGCCAATTATGCAAGCCTGCTACGCACCCGCGATCGCGACGCGCGCGAGGCGACCGGCACCGTTTCCGGCACCAATCGCTGAACATCCAGGAAAGGCTCCACCGATGCGTCGCCTTGTTCGCGCCCTGTCCGCCCTGCCCCTTCTGCTTGGTTCCACGCAGGCGTTTGCGCTGGAATCGAGTTTCCACACCTATGATGGCTTTGCTGAAACGGTCGATGCGTTCCGTCTGGTATCGATGATCTTTGGCGACCCGCGCTATAAAACGCTGGTTCTGATCTGCGCAGTCGTAGGTTTAGCGCTCGGCGTCGTGCTGGCCTCCATTCGTGGCCAGGGCATGGGCCTTGTCGGGTTCGGCTTCCAGATGCTGATGGGTGTTGGCCTCTTTGTCGGGCTGATCGCCACGACCGGTACCGTCCACGTCTATGACCGGGTGCGCAATGCCTATCAGGCGGTCGGCGACGTGCCCAACCTGATCGTCCTGGTCGCAGGCGTCACCAATTTAATGGAACGGGCGCTTGCGGAAACCATCGATGACAATAGTCTTGATCCTAATGCCAAGCTGGAATTTGGCGCTGGCGGTCATTCCTTCGACCTGTTCTTGAACGCAGTGTCACCGCGCGGGCCAATGACCGACAGTTTTCTCGATGCCACGATCAAGGATTATGTCCGGCAATGCTATCCGGTTGCCCGCATATCGCCTGCCTATGGCGTGGATGACGACCAGCTGTTCCGCGGGACGACCGACCTTCCCGCAGCCTTCGCCGCCATGGCAGGACCAGCGACGTTCAGCACAGTGTTCACATCGGCCGACAAGGCGGGCACGACCATGTCGTGCCAGGAAAGCTGGGATCATATCGAGTCGCGTCTCAATGACTCCACCTTGTTCGAGGATTATTCCCGCCAAGTGTGCCAGAGCACGGGCTATGATGTGGCAGACGCCAGTCAGCTCACCCGCTGCCGCACCCGGCTTGGGCAAATGGGCGAGGTGATGATGGGGACGCCGCTCACGCTCCAGGCGTTCATGAGTGACATATTGCTGGGCAACAGCGTGGGCGAGGTACTGTTTGAGGATAGTCCAGCGACGGCCGCGCGGGTCATGGCGAACCGGGCAGTTGTTTCAAGCGGGCTTTCGACCATGTCGGTCGCCAATCAGTGGATGCCGACCATTCGTGCGACGGTCTTTGGCATCATGCTCTTCATGATGCCGATTGCGCTGCTGTTCATCCTTACCCCCATCAATCTTCGGGTAGCCAGTTTTGCGCTCGGACTGTTCGTATTCGTTGCCATGTGGGGCGTGATCGATGCGGGCATCTATCAGCTCACCCTGGGCCGGGCGATGGGGGTGCTGGCCGAAATGCGGTCCAACCATGTAGCCGTCAATGCCTGGATGCTCGCCCCCTCTTCGGCGATGAAGGCGCTGGCGATATTCGGGACGTTTCGCACGGCTGCTGCTGGCCTTGCCGGCGCATTCGTGTTCACGGTGTTCCGCTTTTCGGGCAATGTCTTCTCTTCCTTCACCGGTGGCGCGTTGCAGGCACAGGGCCAGGGCAGCGCGGCGGCCGCACCCCTTATGACGCGGGAAGGGTTTGCCTCGGCGCTGGAATCGCAGGCATCGGCTAGCGGGACGATGGCCCGGCGCGGGGCAGCATCGAGCTTCGGGGACTTTGGTGAGCGCTCAACCTTTGGCGGCAACCGCGCCTTTGGTTCAGCGGGCAGCGTGATCGGTGATCATGGCAGTGGGCTCGCTGGAAGCAGCGCGATGGCGCTGGGCGGCATTGATGCGGCGCGAGAGTTGGGCGGGCTGTCGCCAGCGCTTGTCGGGCGCAACCTTGCCGATCCCGCGACGGCACAAGCGGTTCGCGCCAGCGCCACGACCGGCGCTATTCATGACTTTGCCCAGAAGGATGCGTTGCGGGCGCTTGGCACCAGCTATTTTGGCGAAGGGCAATCGGGCGAGCGGGCGTTTGCGGCGTTCGCCCAGAATATGGTGCAGTGGAAGGCCTTCGGCGACAATCGCGCCTATGACATGATGTTGTCTGGCACCCAGCGCCATTTTGAGCGCAACGGCTATGATACGAAGGACGCAGCGCTCAAGGCTTCGACCCTGATCGGGCAGGCTGCTGCTGATCCGACTTTCGCCAAGCTCAGCGCCAATGCTTTCGATCAGGAGCAGATGTTGCGCAATGACCTGACCGCAGCGCAGGTGACGGTCGGCGCGATGGAAGGTCGCCGTGACTATGCCGGGGACCATGTCACCCAGGTGGAGCGTGGCAATGTGGCAACCGAGCAGGGCTGGCGGACGGGCAGCAATGCGGGGCAAAGAGAAGCAGCCTCTATGCTTGGCCTGTCGATCGACGAAACCGGACGGCGTGTATCCTTCATCAACGCGCTGTCTGGAGAAGCACGCTCGAGTGCCATCACCCAGCTTTCGCGTGCGACCGGGCGCAATGAGGCGCAGGTCATGCATGCACTGGAAAGCTATAATGCCGCCACCCAGGTGGGAACAGCCGATGGGGCGACCGCGGAGGCCGCGCGTGAAGGCACCAGCGTCTATGGACGGACGCGGGAAGCGGCGGGTTATGATTTTGCCGAGCGGTCGGGAAAGCTCGACGCACAGCGCGAAATTGGCCCGGAAGGCACGCGCTCGGCCGCGCGCATTGGCGAACAGCGGCGGCAGAGCGAGAATTTTGGGTTTGCGCAAGGGGCGGCTGCGGCAGGGGCTTCGGTGCGCGAGGCCGCGCGGCTCGACAGCTTCATCCAGGCGCTCAGCCGTACCGCCGGGAACCAGGTCGACATGGCCGAGGGCGGCGCGGCGGGCATCGCCGATCGGGCGCGCAACGAACGGCTTGGCCGCATCGTCGAGAATGAGAGGCTGACCCGGATGCAAGGATTGCTGCGCGAAAATGGTGTCGACCTTACCAAAAGGCAGATCGCGATGGATCAGAATGGCGACCTCAACCTCAATCTGACGCCGCAGACCGCTGCGCAGATGTGGCAGGCGGGCCTCATCAACGAAAGCCAGCTCGGCGCGATTGCAAAGGGTGGGCGGGCGCGGCTGAGTTTTGCCCATAACGACCTGTTGGTATCGAGCAGCACCGGATTCAGCCAGTCGGCGCGCTCGGACACCAGTACGCGGTTCGAGGCAGGCAAACAGGCTGGGCCAGATACGGTCGAGCATTTCCTGGGCGGAGGGGCGGAAGGCCATGCCATGATGGCTAACTGGCTGCGCGGCGGGTTCGAGATGAATCGCAAAGGCGAATGGCAATTGAAACCGCAGGTTGCCGATACGCTTCAACGTGATGTCCAGGCTATCATGGCGCAAACGGGATGGACGCGGTCATTGTCGCGCAGTGCCAGCCACCAGGTTACCAATCGCACGTCATTCGGAGCAAATTTGGGGGGATCTACTGAAAGTGGCGGCCGCGGACAGAGCGGCGGCGATCGCACACGCGGCACATTTGATGGTCGCATAGGCATGGAAACGTCCGACGCGGGTGTGGGAGCCACCGACGCAAGAGCGGGTATCGACATCGTCAATTACGATGTGCGTAATGCCATCGAATCTGCGGAAAAGATTGCATCAAAATCCGCCAAACCAGAACGTGCGTTCACAACCGAGCTGGAACGCCAGATCCTTGGTGAAGCAGGAATTCGCAGCCGCTATCTTGACCAAGCCAGTGCGGGTCGAGGAACTATGGATATCACTGCGCCGCTAACGTCGATGGAACAAAGCCAAATTCTCAAAAGCGGTCGTTTCAGTGGGGATCGTGAAAATGGCGTCGACGATGGGGAGCCAAGTTCCGGCGAGCGTTAGTAGATGCCCCTTACATGCTCATTCCGCCAGGCTTCACTCAAGGGATTGCCCGGATGACCATAAAAACTTGAATCGGTTGGGTCGGTAGGATCCATTCGAGGAAACTGGTGTACGCGGCGAGCACTCGAATCTGGCTCGTGCTCCGCCTTCACCTCAAAATGATAGCGTATCCACGCGCGGGAAAAACCAAAACCCAGCACTGGCACGATCAAGAATGGATGGAAAAGCAGGATGATGGGGGTGATATGTTCTGCATTGAGAGAGAGATTGGGCCCGAAAAACGCAATCAACCAGAATATTGTAGCTGCTGTCCACCATGACTTGGCATACCATGGCCGCCAGAGCCAATGTGCTGCTTCAGGCTTTACCAGATCTGGGGTCTGCGGCGGTTCACCTGGAATGGGTTTGTCATCCGTTCCGCTCATGCGATGCTCCTTCTGGTCGATACTATCACGCCCGGGGTTCCGCAGATAAAAATCACTCCCAAAATGAGAGCATTCACCCTCCCCCTCTCCTCCCCTTGGATAATTGCTGAAAGGTTGGTCGGAAGGCACCCATGCTCCAATCTTCGCAAAGCGCATGAGAGCAACATGACAAAAGGGGCCGATCCCAAGGCCTGCCCACTCTGCCTTTCAAACAGAGGCAGGCCGGCGCTTGCAAGCTTGCGCGAATTCCCGCGGAATTGCGCACAACCGCGATTAGTTGCGCATTGACTCTTATAGTTGCGAGATTTATCTTTTGCGCAACTAAGGAAGTTATGTGGCACGACCGATACCCGAAGCTGACCTACAAGCGATCGAGGCCGCTGTGGCCCAATTCCCGGATGGTGCGTCAGCAGCGCAGATCACTGGCGCGCTCGCGGAACCTGGTGCCCGTCGTACCCTCCAATATCGTCTTCGCGCATTGGTTGACGCGGGTCGGCTACGCCTTACCGGCGACGGGCGTGCAGCCCGATATCACCATGGTGATGAGATCATCGCCCAGCCTGACCCAGCCGACATCGTCCCGATATCACCTGAAGGCAGCGCTGTCCTTGCCTATGTGCGCCAGCCCGTCGCGGTGCGACAACCGGTCGGCTATGAACGCAGCTTCCTGGATCGTTACCGGCCCAACGAAACCTTCTATCTGACCCAGCAGCAGCGCGATCATCTGGCTACAATCGGCAAGCCGCAGATTGAGGCCGCAGCGGCAGGAACCTACGCGAAGCAGATATTGAACAGGCTGCTTATCGACCTTGCATGGAATTCCAGCCGTCTCGAAGGCAACACATATTCGCTGCTCGATACGCGGCGGCTGCTGGATTTCGGGGAAGCCGCCGAGGGGCGCGGACCGCGCGAAGCGCAGATGATCCTCAATCATAAGGATGCGATCGAGTTTCTCGTCGCCAACGCCAACGATGTCGGGTTCAATCGCTATACGATACTCAACCTGCATGCGTTATTGGCGAACAATCTGTTAGCTGACCCGACGGCGGTGGGGCGACTGCGCCACATCATCGTAGGGATAGACGGTTCAACTTTTCATCCACTGGAAGGTCCGGGTCTCATCGAGGAGTGCTTCGATCAAATCCTTGCCACAGCGGCGGCCATCGACGATCCATTCGAGCAGGCCTTTTTCATGATGGTGCAGCTTCCATACCTTCAGCCCTTTGACGATGTGAACAAACGCGTATCACGCCTCGCCGCCAATATACCCATGATCCGGGCGAACCTTGCGCCATTGTCGTTCACCGAGGTTCCAGGCGACCTTTACACGCGTGCCACGCTTGGCGTCTATGAACGCAACGACATAACATTGCTGCGCGACGTATTCCTTTGGGCCTATCAGCGATCCGCAGCGCGCTACGCCGCCGTTCGTCAATCAATGGGTGAGCCAGACCCCTTCCGCCTGCGCTATCGGGAACAGTTGCGCGATGTCGTTCGGGATGTTGTGCGCGGCGCCTTGAGCCGACAGGCAACGCGCGCGCATCTGGTCACGACGTCTCGTGAATTCATCCCAACGGCCGATCAGGACCAGTTTGCCGAGGTCGCAGAAACGGAGTTGCTAGGCTTGCATGAGGGCAATTTCGCGCGATACCTAGTTCGTCCGTCGGAATTTGCTGCATGGCAACAAATCTGGAACGCAGTCTGATTGCTACGCTTACCTCAGTGGCTTGCATTGGGACTCTGCGGGCTGTCCGCTTCGGAGCGCTAAAAAGGTAAACCGGACATTCTGACGCATCTGTTTGGTAATCGCAGCAGCCGACAAAGCGGCCGCTCGATGGTCCCGTTCCATTCCCTGAAAGCGGTCCTTCGTTCACCGAGTTGAATGGATGGGTACAGCGACCTGCCTTGGGACGAAGCCGTCGTTCCTCCCGACCGCTCCTTGAAGGATGGCTCTCGGCGAGACTGGACATCCCAGACTTGCACGGACAGGGTCATCAATTGACCGAGGTTGTGCCAATTGGCGCCTATCATCTTTTGGAAGCGACGCGCACCCTTATAGGGCGACGAGCGCCCGATGGAGCACGTCGACGACCCTGTGGTCGTTGACGTAGCCGCTGATTCCGTGCGCGTTCGGCGTCCTGTTCCAGACGCCGTCGTAGTTTGCCACCGTCGGCTCAATCGGGAAGTGGCTGGCATCCAGCGGGTAAAGCGCCACGACGTCGCGCCTGTCCCGCGCGTTGTGCCAGCTGCCGACCACTTTAGGGTGGGCGATGGGGGCCAGCGCCTCGCGGCAGATCTTCAGTCCTAGCGGCGAACCGACCGTCGTCAGGTGCGCGACAGCCCCATGCCTGCGATCTCGGAGGATGTGGTATGCGACCACGGTCCCCAGCGAATGGGCAACGCAGACCACGGGCAGCTCGGTGTCGAACGCCGGCGCCACGATAGCGTCGATTTCCTTCCGGACGGTGCGACGTTCCAAGTATATCCAGACGTCGCGCAGCACGCGCTCAATCATGTCGCCATCGATGCCCGGGATCTTGTCCAAGGTCCGGATGATGGCAAGCACCCACGGCCAGTTCTGCGGGCCGCGCTCTAGGGCGGCGATCCCCGCCTCGGCGACTACCTGCTCCTCGCTGACCCCCTCTTGGGTGCGGATCTCATCGAGATAAGCGCCGAGGAAGGCGCGGTAGTCGGCCTCGGCGTCGTACAGCTGCGGACCCCGCACGATGATGTCGCCCGGCTCCGGTTCACCCAACTGCGCAAGCAGCTCCATGAGCCTGTCGCCGTAGAAGGGCGCCCGCACCTCAACGTCGTCGAGACACGTGGCTCGGGCACCCAAGGTGTCTCGGAGCGGCGTCATCCACTCTTCGATTAGCGCCCGCTCCGACTTGCCCTGCTGGGCGCGCCCATGAACCAAAATCAGCCTTGCCTTCGCCATCGCCTATCCCCTCAACTCGCGCGGACCAGTTGCGCAACCTTCTCCATCGCCGACCGTTCAAAGACCGTCCAAAAGCCGGGCACACGCTCGAGTCGCCGCAAGGCCTCCGGAACCTCCGCCCCGAAGATGTCCAAAAGCGACCAGCTTTGCGACAGAAGCGGCAGCGTAGGGAACAGCGGCACCCGACCGTCGCCGCTGCCCCCAAGCAGCCATGCGTCAAACAGATCGATCCCGAGGTCGCGCCGCATGTGTTCGCGGACAGACGCCGCTCCGCCAGGGTCACCCGCGAGCACGTAGGCCAGCGCGGACACAAGGCCGAGCATCGGGTCGAAGCGCTTCAGGCGACGCAGACGACGCGCCAGCTCGCTTGCCGTCTCCCGCGTCGTATCGAGCAACCCCAGCGTCGCGGCGGCGAGGACCTCCGCGCGCAACTCCTTCACGCCCTCCTCGAGATATGGAAGCCAACTGTAAGTGACGGCAAGCGTACGCCCCTCGTGGCGCACGACCTCGCAGGCGAACTCGCGCAACACGGGCAGGAGCATGCCGCTCCCGTCGGCGAAGCGCACTGCCACCTGCGACGCCCGGCCCTTTAAGTCGAAAAGGACGGCGTCGCCGTCGGGGTCGATCCAACCTGTGAAGTCCAGCCCGGGCGAGGGAATGATGTCCTCGAAGGCATCGCCCACGCACTTAAGGCTCGGCTCATATTCCTGTCCGAGGACGGACCCGCGCCGCGGCCTCGTCGCGCCGATGATGCGACGACGTTCCTGGTACTGCTCGGTGCCCTTGGCCGCCTCCCCGACGATCCACTGCCTCGACGGCGCGCGCCCCCTTGCCAATCCGGTCGACGTCCCAGCGCGACCATCCGCCGTCCGCGTCGAGCCGACGACGGCCGGACGCCTCCCTCGGTCCCGCGGGACATTCCTGATTGGTTTGGGTTCCGTCCGCTCCAGTTTGAAGAACTTGTCCGATCCGGTAGCCGACGGCTGCCCAGTGGCCTGCTGCTGACCTCCAAGGCCCCGGCCCGACACTTCGTTCAGCGCGACGCAGCCCTGCCGGATCTGGACCTGCACGTCGGGTGACTGCGTCAGCTTCAGGGAGATACCCTCGGCACGTGCGTTCAAACGGTCGACCAGTACGCCGCGCAGCCAATCGTTGCGCACATACTCTCTGTTGCCGATCCTCAGCAACGCCTCCTCCGGGGCGTCGATGTGCGCCTCCAGCAATTCCTGGGTGAAAAGGCCGTGCGCCGCCTGAGCCTCCGTGCCCGGGCGCTCGAACGCAGGGTCGCCCGGACGGGTGGCGTAAAAGTAGTCGATCTCAGCCGTCCTTGAACTGGGCGCCAGGTTCGGGAATATCGAAGCGCCCGCGATACCGCTGTGGACGCCGCTAATCGGCGCGACCCTGCAGGCGTCGCTGATGAAGACGATTTCCGGAATGCCACGGTAGCGGGCCATGTTTCCGGAAGCGACTAGGTTGACTGCCTCCGATGCGTCCGAGGGGGCGCCGCTCAGTAGCCAGAACTCTTCGACCGGCCCTTTAAGGAAGCCATGGCCGGCGAAGTAGACGACCAGCCGCTCCACCGTCCCCGCATCGACCAGGCCTGCGACCGCGCGAAACACTTGGCTCCGCTCCACCGGCGCCTTTTGGTCGGTGAAGAGCGTTACCAGGTAATCGCTTCGCCTGAGCCACTCCGCAACCTCCTCCGCTCCCCTGGCGGCCGCCTGCAGCCTGGGAAGCCCTCCTCCAACCGCATCCACACCGATGACGACCGCTGCACGCATCCTCCGCCTGTCCCCTACCACCCTCGATCCTCCAGACAATGAGGCTACACATGCCCGCGGTCAACGTCAGCCCGCACCAACTTCTGGCTAAAGGCAGCCGTGCGGTTTGCGAATGCCGTCAGTTTCCGTCTATCCATGGGCTCCCCAACTGCAGGTGTGCGCGATGACGAAGTCGAAAAGGCCAGCCAATTCACAGGAGGCGTTCGCTCGCATCCCGTGGGCATACCGGGGCCGCCGGTCCCCGCTGGCGCGGCTCGCGCAGTCGATAGTGCCCGTCGGTAACAAGGAGGGCGTCCCGACCGGCGACCTGTCGCTCTCTATGCCGATTCAGGATCCGAACCACGAGGACTGGATCATGGACATCCAGGGCACGGCCTTCCAGGTCGGCGATGGCAAGCTCCTGACATGCTGGCACGTCTGCAAGACGCTGCGGGTACAGGAGCGCCAGGCATATTACTACGCGAACTCGCGTCTCGGCGACCAAGAGGCGCAGCGACCGTATCCCGTGGCGGCGCAATTCAATTTTATAGATCCCCGGACGGATGCCGGAAACCCGCTGATCGACGTCGGAATGCTCATCTCGCCGGCAATCCACTCGGAGGAAGCCCCATACCTCGTCCCGAAGGTGACGTGGGGCGACTCTACTCGGCTCGGTGTCGGTGACCGTGTTGTAATCGGGGGATTCCCGCTCGGCAGAGACCTGTTCTTCGCCTCGGCGACCAACCGCGGCCTCGTGCAGCCGTCGTTTTTCGAAGGCATCATCAGCGCGATCATCCCCGCGATCCAGCAGGGTGAGAGTCGGCTGCTGCAGATCAGCTCCGTTAGCCTCGGCGGGATCAGCGGCGGCGTGGTCGCGGAACCGTCGACGGGCAAGGTCCTCGGCATGGTGACCAGCGGCCTCGACAGCGAAGGCGTGTCGCTTCCGGTCACGTTCGCGATTCCCTCGGAGGTGCTGCAGCCTTGGTCGGATTCGATCAGCTACAAGACGCAGGACGGCCGAACCCGCAGGTAGGCGCAACCGGCTGAGCAAAATTGGCGACGGGTCAACGGATGGAGCATGGGCACAAACGTTGTGGTGCTTCACTACTCCAGTATTTTCTTCCCAACTTCATTCATCAGGTCGTGAAGGCTGCTCAGTGCGGCCTCGAGGTGAGCAACGCAGTGACCGAACTCCTTCGCCCGAAATTTACGCTCAGCCGATGCGAGATTTGCGCGACAGACTGCCTTCGACGCTTTGAAAACCCCTGGCACGTGTTCGCGAAACAGGTCCGATCGCGTCGACCGAAGAGCCATCCATTCATATTCAGTTGGCTTGCCAGGGCTGCTTGGATCTTCACCAAAAAAATAACTGCAAGTTTCTATCATTTTCGTTAAACCATGACCAATTTTTTCATGATAACTTGGCTCGTACGGCGCCATTGGACTCCGAAAATTTGCGACATATCTATCACTATAATCAATCAACAGCATGGCAAATGCTTCCGATAGATCTTCAGGAGCGTCATGCTTTAAGCGGTACAACTTATCGCACGAAATGCAGTCTTCAGTATTTTCCCAAGAAAACGATCCGAATAGATCCCCCACTGAGAAAATTGCATTGGCTCTCGGATATCTAAACGCCCAACTATGATAGTAGATTTTGCGAGACATGAGCGAGAGGATGTCTGAGTCAGCGAGTCCAAGTCGCTTAATGTCGGCGACGGCGCCTGACATGTCTACGTATAGTGTTGGATGAGTGTCGAATGAATAAGATCGCACCAAAGCTTTGCTCGTGCCCGAACGGAGTGCGCGGCGGAGAATGACGACATTGAGACCCGCAACTCTAATGCTGGCGGTAGAGTAAGCTCGGTCGGGGTCGTCCCCCGCCAAAAGCCTGCCGTAGAAGCATTCGACAAAGCGGATGCACCTTTCGTCATCCGCAGGCCCGGTCACCGCTACAATATGTGACACGTGGGCGATGAGCTGATCTGCGAATGAAGCCGAGAAACAGGAAAGGAATACCGCGAGCTTCAAATGCGGCCGCCCCGCTTGAAGAACCTGTTCAAGGCGCGCCGCATCGGCGACTTGACCATGCTCGGGATCGTCTCCTTCGACGAAGACGCCTGAGCGCTCGCCGTGTCCCGAGAAATGAATGATAGAATATGGTCGCTTTGTTACTGCGGCAAGTACATCGTCCAACGACGCCGCATCGAGAATGGTTAGCTGGGTCGGGGCAAAGCCGACACTGTCCAGAACTCGCGACAGCGATCGACGCTCACGATCCAGTCTCAGACGATCACTATCTTCGGGATTGCTGTAGATTGCGAGCAACGAGTGATCTGTGCTCATTCATTGTTTCCTTTACTCGGACAGGTCGTCAGGTCGGTGCCCCGATGCAAGTAGCGTTACCGCCGACGATAAGGAAACTTTCAATATGAAAAGATGCCCGTTCGTCAGAATCGGTCAAAGGCATTTGAACGGCGGATAAGTGGGTTTAGCGGCTCGATCAGCGAGCCAAGCCAATGTGCGCGTCGCGCGATCTGGTGCCTCGAAGCTGCAAGGCTATAACCGGTCAGTCTTGAAGTGTAGTGTGAGATTAGCTGACTGTCCGATCCTGAGGAGCGAAATTCGGCCGCTGAATGTCTTGGAAGGGTCGTGATTGCCCTACTCCGCCACCATCACCCGTTGGATTATCTGAGTGTCTGATTCATAATTATCCGGCGTGATTTCATGCC